>JAFUQP010000001.1 GCA_017472305.1 Clostridia bacterium
AGAATCATCTGGTCACCGGTGTATGCGTGAACGGTGGTCATGATACCGCTCTGGATAGGAGCGTAGTCGTTAAGAGCCTTTGCCATAGGAGCAAGGCAGTTTGTAGTACAAGAAGCAGCGGAGATGATCTTGTCATCAGCGGTGAGAGTCTTCTCGTTAACAGAGTAAACGATAGTCTTGAGGTCCTTGCCTGCGGGAGCAGAGATAACTACCTTCTTTGCGCCTGCGTTGATGTGAGCCATGGACTTGTCCTTAGAGCAGTAGAAGCCGGTGCACTCGAGAACAACGTCAACGCCAAGCTCGCCCCAAGGGCAGTTAGCTGCGTCCTTCTCTGCATAGATCTTAATGGTCTTGCCGCAAACGGTGATGCTGTTCTCCTCCTCGTTAGCCGAAACGGTGTCAGCAAACTCGTACTTACCCTGTGCGGTGTCGTACTTAAGAAGATGTGCGAGCATCTTTGCGCTGGTGAGGTCGTTGATAGCTACGATTTCATAGCCCTCAGCACCGAACATCTGTCTGAATGCGAGACGACCGATACGGCCGAAGCCGTTGATAGCAACCTTAACATTTGCCATTTTGAGTGTCCTCCAAAATATAAAAATTTAATAAAAAACAAATCTTTCGTGTGAAAATCTCTTTCACACCATTCTAGATTATATCACATTTAGCATCTCTTTACAAGAGGTTTGCTAAATTTTTATCAATTTCGTAATATATTTTAAAATTTCTTCTCTTTTTCCCTGCTGTTTTGTTTATTTTCGCTTTTTTTGTATTTTTCTTCTGTGCTACTTGAATTTCAGGCTCGTTTGTGATATACTTTTAGTTGTGGCGATATTACGCCGAAAATTTATAATTAACAGAGTAGGAAGATACGCGTTTAGTGCCGTGTGGACGGGGAGTTGTCATACGGACGAATGGGCTTTGCCCTGCGGTGTGTTTTCCGCATCCCACTGTTACCATAGGAGTAATGCCGAGGCATTAGACTATACCCCCACGGTACAGAGTGAGAAAATCTGTAAAATGGAGGTATTTTTTTATGAAAAAAGCGCAGCTTCCCCTGCAGCTTGCCGTCGCGCTCTCTATGCTCGCGGCAATAAGCATCATACTAGGCAAGTATCTTGCCTTTGGCATTGGTAACGTACTCAGGTTCAGCTTTGAAAACCTGCCTATCGCCTTTGCGGGAATTGCCTTCGGTCCGATTGCAGGTGCTCTTGTCGGTGCGGTTGCCGACCTTATCGGGTGCCTGCTTGTAGGCTACGAGATTAACTGGCTTGTAACGCTCGGAGCTGTGGCGGTTGGACTTATCAGCGGTCATTCGGCTACGGTATTAAAGAAATTTCTGCCTCGCCATGAGGCTTTGACTGTAATTATTTCAGTCATGGCAGCTCATATTATCGGCTCGGTGTTGATAAAGACCGTAGGACTTGCGGCATATTACGCAATGCCGTTCCATATTCTTTTGCTTTGGCGGCTTCTTAACTATGCGATAGTTGGCGGTCTTGAGTGCCTTTTACTGATACCGCTTATGAGAAGCCGCGGAGTAAAAAGGGAGATTGCAAGAATCATGCCAAGGCATCGCGAAAGGAAGGAAGAGCAAAAATAATGATGACATACACCGAAGCACTCGAATATATTCACGGAATAAGCTGGACCTTCTGCAAGCCCGGACTTGAGAGAATAAGGGAGCTTTGCGACAGGCTCGGAAACCCCGAAAAGGAATTGAAGTTCATACACGTCGCAGGCACCAACGGCAAGGGCTCGACCTCGTCAATGCTCTCCGAGGTGCTATGCAAGGCGGGCTATCGCACGGGACTGTACACCTCGCCTTATATTCGCCGCTTCAACGAGAGAATGAGGGTTAACGGCGAGGATATTTCAGACGGGGCGCTTGCAGAGATAACCGAATACGTAAGGCCTATTGCCGATTCTATGACCGACAAGCCTACCGAGTTTGAGCTTATAACGGCTATCGCCTTTGAGTTCTTCAAGCGCGAGAGGTGCGAGGTGGTGGTGCTGGAGGCAGGTATGGGCGGAAGGCTCGATTCGACGAACATTATACGCAACCCGCTTCTTTCTATTATCACCGGAATAGCGCTTGACCACACTGCGTTCCTTGGCGACACGGTAGAAAAGATTGCGGGGGAGAAGGCAGGAATAATCAAGGACACATCTCCCGTTCTATACGGCGGAAGGGACGAGGCGGCATACTGCGTTATAAAAGAGGTCGCCGAGGAGCGCGGCTCAAGTATATCAAGGCTTGAGCACGGCAGAATTTCGGTAGAGCACACAGACCTATCAGGCACCGAATTTTCATACAAGGATAGATGTGGGCTTAAAATCAAGCTTCTCGGACTGTATCAGCCGACAAACGCTTCCCTCGTATGCGAGGCGGTGGATATTCTCCGAGAGAGAGGGCTGAAAATTCCCGAGGACGCTCTCTACGAGGGACTCTTATCGGCAAGGTGGCCTGCAAGATTTGAGGTGATTTCCAAAGAGCCGACCGTCATTTTCGACGGAGCGCACAACCCCGAGGGAATTGCCGCGGCGGTTGAGAGCATCTCTCGGTATTTTGACAGAAAAATCTGTGTTCTTTCGGGTGTGCTTCGCGACAAGGACTACGTGACAATAGCCAAAGATATCTCAAAGGTTGCCGAGCGAGCCTTTACTGTAACTCCCGACAATCCGAGGGCACTTACTGCCGAGGAATATGCCGAGGTGCTTCGTACAGAGGGAGTCGAGGCTACTGCAACCTGCGGCACGCGCGACGCGCTCAGGCTCGGTATGAAATACGCAGAGGAGCATCGGACAGCCCTCTGCTGTCTTGGCTCGCTCTACACCTACGGCGAGGTTATTTCCTCGCTCGAGGAGCTGAACGAAACAAAGTAATTTAATTTTCCCGCAAATAACGAAAAACCGAATAATTTCTTCCCACGTGTCGATAATAAAGAAAAAAACGGGGGTATTTTTATGGAAAAATGCAAATACAAAATCGAATGTGTGAGTGCGCGAGAGATACTCGACTCGCGAGGCAATCCGACTCTTGAGGCAAGTGTGTTCCTTGAGTGCGGAGCTGTTGGAGTCGCGTCGGTTCCCTCGGGTGCTTCCACGGGTATTCACGAAGCGCACGAGAGGCGCGACGGCAATCCCGAACGCTTCGGCGGCAGAGGCGTGCTCGAGGTTACTCATACTGTGAGGGGCGAAATATGCGAGGCGCTTTCAGGGCACTCGGCATATTCACAGTCCTCGGTCGACGGAAGGCTTATCGCCCTCGACGGAACCGAGAACAAATCGCGGCTTGGCGCGAATGCAACCCTCGCCGTTTCTCTCGCTAATGCGAGAGCCGTAGCTATTGCAGACGGAGAGGAGCTGTACCGCTCTCTCGGAGGTGTAGGCGCGAGGAGAACGCCGGTGCCGATGTTCAATATTCTGAACGGCGGCTTGCACGCCGATAACAATCTTGAAATACAGGAGTTTATGATAATGCCCGTGGGGGTTGAATCATTCACCGAAAGGCTTCGGTGCGGCGCGGAAATTTATGCTATACTCGGCAAAATCTTAAAGAAGCGAGGACTTTCGACCACGGTCGGCGACGAGGGTGGATTCGCACCGTCGCTTTCGTCTGATGAGGAAGCGCTCGAGCTTATAGTCGAGGCTATAGAGGCGAGCGGGTACGGCACCGAGAAGGTGAAAATCGCACTTGACGCGGCATCAAGCGAGTGGTACACCGACGGTGGATATAAGCTCCCGAAGTCGGGACGCAGAACGAGTGCCGCGGAGCTTATCTGCTACTACGAAAGTCTCGTCGGAAGCTACCCTATTATCTCAATCGAGGACGGGCTTGCCGAGGACGATTTCGAGGGCTGGCAGGCTCTTACAGAGAGGCTTGGCAAGAAAATTATGCTTGTTGGCGACGACCTGTTCGTAACAAATCCCGAAAGGCTTGAATACGGCATCAGACATTCGCTCGGCAACGCGATACTGATTAAGCCAAATCAGATAGGCACGCTCACAGAAACGCTTGACGTAATTTCACTTGCAAGAGAGAACGGATACAAATTCATAATTTCACACCGCTCGGGTGAAACCGAGGACAGCTTTATCTCCGACCTTTCGGTTGCAACGAATGCACCCTTTATAAAGGCAGGCGCGCCCTGCCGCAGTGAGAGAGTGGCAAAGTATAACCGACTTTTAAAAATTGAAAGAGAGCTTGGCTGCAATGCAAGAGGCTCTGATTTCTGCTGCGAAAGCACGGACCAATAGTTCTCGTGTCGCGGCAAGCAATTCTTGCGTTATGGCAAAAAATTAGCAGAGAATCGCTTCTCTGCTAATTTTTGTTTACATTTTCGTGCTATTCATAGTTTTTTAAGCTTGGCGAAGGTTGCCATAAGCTTCTTCGTCTGACCGTTGTCAAAGCATACCTCGTAGAGAATATCACCGCCCATATCGCGTGCTGACACGATAGTACCCGCACCGAATATCGAGTGGGTTACCCTCGCTCCCGGAGCAAACCTCATAACCCCAAAATCGTCGGGAGAGGCGTGGCGCTTCTCCGTCATTGTATCGGGGGTACGGCGAAGCTCCCGCGACAGCTCGAAGAGCTGCTCGCCCCTCGGTCTTGTCGGAGCGGTGTATGCTCGCGGCGGTGCCTTCCTCGGAGCATCATGCTCGATAAGGCGCGCGGGTATTTCCTTAAGAAACCTTGAGGGTGCGCCGTAGGAGCTTCTTCCGTAAAGAAGGCGGTTTCTTGCCGAGGTGAGGTAGAGCCTTTCCTTTGCGCGGGTTATTGCAACGTAGGCGAGTCTGCGCTCCTCGCTCATTTCCTCACTTTCACCTATGCTCTGCTGAGATGGGAATATTCCCTCCTCCATTCCTGCGATAAATACCACGGGAAATTCAAGTCCCTTTGCCGAGTGAACAGTCATAAGCGTTACAGCATCTGCCGACTCGTCGTATTTATCGACGTCGGATATGAGCGCTATCTCCTCAAGAAGCCCTGCGAGCGTCGGCTCGGTTTCGCTCTCGGAGCATCTTACCTCGTATTCTATCGCAGCTCCGATAAGCTCCTTGACGTTTTCAATCTTGCCCTCGCCCTCGAAGCCCTCCGCCTTCAGCATTGCCTCATAGCCCGAATCGGCAAACAGTGCGGTGATTATTTCCGAGGGAAGCGTTTTTTCGCTCTTTATTCTCTCCATCATCTCGGTAAAAGCGTAGAGCTTATCGGCGCTCTTTGCAAGTGCCGTAAACTCCGAGGCGCGGCGCATAACCGCATACATTGAGAGAGAAAGCGCGTTTCCTATCTGCTCAATTGCATCAACGGTTGCCGCACCGATTTTTCGCTTCGGCTCGTTGATTATTCGCTTCAGTCGAAGGTTATCCTCGGGAGATGCCAGCACGGAAAGATATGCTATCATATCCTTGACCTCTTTGCGGTCATAGAATCCCATATCGCCGACTACCCTGAACGGAATTCCGCTCTTTGCAAAGCTCGTCTGAAGCGTTCTTCCAAGCGCGTTAATTCTGTAAAGAACCGCGTAATCGGAGTATTTTCTGCCCTCGGTGCGAATTCCCGAGGCAATTTTATCCAGTATATATCTGCCCTCGTCGCCGCCGTCCTCCGCCTCACGGCAGAAAATCTTCGAGCCTTCGCCCTTATCGCACCACAGCCTCTTTTCGTGACGGCTCTCGTTATTTTTAATAACGGCATTTGCCGCATCGAGAATGTTGCCCGTGGAGCGGTAGTTCTGCTCGAGCTTCACGACGGTTGCGTCGGGATAGGTCTTATCAAAATTAAGAATATTCTCTATAGTCGCTCCGCGGAAGCGGTATATACTCTGGTCGTCGTCGCCGACTACCATTATATTTCTGTACTTGTCAGAGAGGAGCTTTGTGAGAACGAACTGCGCGTAGTTTGTGTCCTGATACTCGTCAACAAGAACGTAACGGAATTTGTTCTGATAGTATTCCAAAACCTCTCTGTCAGTCTGCAAAAGCTCTACGGTCTTCATAATAATATCGTCAAAATCTACGGCATTGTAATCCGCCAGCTTCTTCTGATACAGCTCGTAGATTCTCAGAATATCCTTGCCGCGCACGTCGCGGGTTGCGTCATAGTCAGCCACTCCGACAAGCTCGTCCTTTGCCATACTGATAGCATTTCCCACAGTCTTGACCGAAAGGCGCTTTTCGTCGATTTCAAGCTCCTTCATACATATCGAAATCAGGCGCTTCTTATCGTCGGTATCATAAATTGAGAAGCCCTCGCGGTATCCGAGTCGCTCACCGAATTTCCGAAGAATTCTTACGCACACCGAGTGAAACGTGCCTGACCAGATGGAGTCTGCAATGCTCTCGTCCTCGAATGAACGGAGAAGCCTGTCCTTGATTTCTCTTGCCGCCTTATTTGTGAAGGTTATTGCAAGCACCTGCCAAGGCGGTGTGGGCTCCGAAATGAATTCGGGAAGGATAGCCTCGATTTCATCGAGTGTGAGTGAGGCGGCAGACTCAAGAGCGGATATCTCGCCCTCGCCGATATAGTCGGGGCAGCTCTCGTCAAAATAGGCGTTGCCGTATTTTATAAGATATGCAATTCTGTTTACGAGAACAGTGGTTTTCCCGCTTCCCGCACCCGCAAGAACCAGAAGCGGCCCCTTCGCGGTGAAAACCGCGCGGCACTGCTCGGGATTGAGCGAGGCTCCGTAGACCTTGTCAAAGAGCGCGCGCTTCGCCTTTAGGTATTTTTCAGTATAATCCTGCATTTTTTAGCCTTACTTTCGTTATATTTCGCTAAGCCGCAAAGAGGTTCGTAAAAGTTACTCCGTTTTTCGAAGTGCCTTATATCGAATTTTGCAGCCGACGTCTTACGTCGCTCTTCTGCGATATACAAATCCACTACAAATTCCCGACCTTACGGCATGCGTTTTTATCGCTTCATTTTGGGTTTTCCACAATTCGAAATGTTGAAAATGTGGAAAACTTTTTGTCGAAAAATTGCCAAAAACCCCGTTTTCTCGTCGATAAAAGTCGGACTCAACCAAAGTTTTCCACATTTCAGTGGCATTTTTAACATCCGAAGACGAGTTTTCAACAAAACTCTCCTTTTCCGTTATTTGAGCAAAAAGGCTTCGTTTTTCCGAGTCCTGCATTTTTTTACGGCATTTCTTTCTGCCGCTGTTTTTCGGGGTGGACAAGTTCGCAATTTAGGCGAAAACATTCTCTTGACTTAGCAGTGCAGCGAAAAGAAGAAGCTCTGCTGTGTGTTTTCTGCCGCCTGTGTATTTTGACAAGGCTTATTAACGCAGAGGGCAAACAAGCCTTGTCATTTCGGATTAAGTGTAAAGTGTTGTTTACCTCTTGGTCTTGTCTTTCGGCTTTTTTCTGCCGCTTCCCGCGGAACTGAGGCGTTCAACCTCTCTTTTAATTTTTGCGGCATCCTCGCCGAAGAGTCTGTCGAGCTTTTTGCTTCTTATCGGCTTATAGGTCGCCGAAGCCCCCTTATCGGTGCGTGCCGTCTTGTTTTTACCCATTCCGACGCCGCGAGCTCTCTGCGCCGCCGTTCTGTGCGACTGTGCCTTACCACCGCGACGTTCCCTCTCGGGCGTGTATCTTCCGCCCTCACCGAATGCAGCTCTCACAAGACAGCCCTCGGAATTACCGATAAGGTCCTCTCTGCCCGCTATCCTAAGCGCCTCTCTTACAAGGTTTCTGTTCTCGGGGCGCGCGTACTGAAGCAGCGCTCTTTGCAGCTGCTTTTCGTGATAGTCGGTCGTAACCTTGACGGGCTTGCCCGTCATAGGGTGAATACCCGTATAGTACATTACAGTTGAAATAGTACCCGGGGTAGGATAGAAGTCCTGCACCTGCTCGGGCTGATACCCCCATTTCTTAAGCCAGAGTGCCATCTCGACGGCATCATTCATTGTTGAGCCCGGATGGCTTGACATAAGATACGGAACTATGTACTGCTCAAGCCCTGCCTCGCGGCAGAGCGCAAAATATTTTTTCTTGAAGCTCTCAAACACCTCAACGGGCGGCTTTCCCATCATCGAAAGAGCGTTGTTCGAGCAATGCTCGGGGGCGACCTTAAGCTGTCCTGAAACGTGATGAGTGACAAGCCTTCTGAAGAAGGAATCGTCTTTATCGTAAAGAAGGTAGTCAAATCTTATTCCCGAGCGCACGAACACACGCTTAACCTTATCGAGCGACTCGATTTTACGGAGAATTTCCATATACTCGGTGTGGTCCACAACGAGGTTCTTGCAGGGGGTCGGAGATAAGCATTTTCTCGTCGGGCAGACGCCGTCGCGCTTCTGCTTTTCGCAGGACGGATATCTGAAATTAGCCGTCGGACCGCCGACGTCGTTGATATATCCCTTGAAGTCGGGAAGCTCGGTTATGAGCTTTGCCTCGGCAAGAACGCTTTCCTCGCTTCTTGAGCGCACTTCGCGCCCCTGATGGAAGGCTATGGCGCAGAAGTTGCAGGCGCCGAAGCAGCCGCGGTTATGCGTAATCGAGAACTTGACCTCACTTATTGCGGGAACTCCGCCAAGCGGCTCGTAATCGGGGTGATAGTTTCTTGCATAGGGGAGCGCATAGACCGCGTCAAGCTCCTCTCGCTCAAGAGGCGGCATCGGCGGATTCTGCACAAGCATTTTGTCGCCGTAATATTCTATAATCGCCTTTCCTCTTACCGAATCGGTATTTCTGTACTGCGTTGCAAAGGCTCGGGCGTACGCAGTCTTATCGGTTTTCAGCGTATCGTAATCGCCAACCTCGACCGACTCAAAGTGCACCTCGTCACCGCGCTTTGCAAGATAGACCGTGCCTCTGACGTCGCGTATTTTCTTTATCGGAACGCCTTTATCAAGAAGCTTTGCTATACGTGTCAGTATCTTCTCGCCCATTCCGTAGGCAAGAATGTCTGCGCGCGAGTCAACGAGAATACTCCTTCTGACCCTGTCGTCCCAATAATCGTAGTGGGAGAAACGGCGAAGCGACGCTTCAAGTCCCCCAATAACGATAGGCACGTCACCGTAGACTTCGCGGATTCTGTTACAGTAAACGATAACCGCGCGGTCGGGACGCTTTCCTGCCTCACCGCCTGCGGTATAGTAATCGTAGCTGCGCTTCTTCTTTGATACCGTGTAATGGGCAACCATACTGTCAATATTACCGCCCGATACCAAAAATCCAAGTCTTGGTCTGCCAAAGCGGCAAAAGTCCTTCGTGCTTCTGAAATCCGGCTGCGAAAGAATAGCCACACGAAATCCCTCCGACTCGAGAACGCGGCTGATAATAGAAACACCAAAGGACGGGTGGTCGACGTAAGCGTCACCCGTCACGTATACGAAATCAATCTCCGACCAATTCCTCGCCCGAACGTCCTCAGGGCTTACAGGCAGGAATTTAAGTCTTTCAAGGCTCTCCTGCATTTTATATCACGAAGGAGTCGAGCGAAACCTCGCTCTGCTCGCCTGTCTGCATGTTGCGGAGCTGTGCCACTCCTGCATCTATCTCGGAATCGCCGATAATCAAGGTATATTCCGCGCCAATCTTGTTGGCGTACTTCATTTGCGCCTTAAGGCTTCTTCCGACAACGTCGCACTCGGCATATCTGCCTGCGCGGCGAAGTCGCTCGACAATCTCAAGTCCCTTGACCATTGCCCTCTCGCCGAGAGATGCAACGTAAACCGAGGGTGTCCTTACCGCAACCTTATCGAGTCCTCTCTCTGTCATAGCGAGAATAATTCTCGTAATACCCATACCGAAGCCAATTCCCGGAAGCTCGGGGCCTCCAAGCGAGGATACGAGTCCGTCGTATCTTCCGCCGCCGCAGACGGTAGACTGCGCTCCGATTCCCTCAGCGATAAACTCGAACACGGTACCCGTGTAGTAATCAAGGCCTCTTACTATCGAGGAGTCCACGACGTAGTCTATTTTCATTGCGTCAAGCGAGGAACGAAGAAGCTCAAAGCTCTTCTTGCAGGTCTCACAAAGGTGGTCGACGGTTTTCGGTGCGCCCTTGGCAATCTCGGCACACTCGGGGTTCTTACAGTCGAGAAGGCGAAGCGGATTCTTATCAAGCCTTGTCTTGCAGGTATCGCAAAGGCAGGCACTTCTCTCGCCGAAGTAATTGACGAGCGCCTCTCTGTACTTCGGGCGGCACTCCTTGCAGCCGATAGAGTTGATATGAAGCTTTACGTTATCAAGTCCGAGGCGAAGGAGCACGGAATTGGCAAGCGAAATCGCGGTAGCATCTGCCGCAGGGCTATGCGAGCCGAACATCTCTGTGCCGAACTGGAAGAACTCGCGGCTTCTTCCCGCCTGGGGCTTCTCGTGACGGAAGCAGGAAATGATATAGTAATACTTAAGCGGCATAGGGTCGGAGCACTTGCCGTTCTCGATTATAGCTCTTACAACCGACGCAGTTCCCTCGGGGCGAAGGGATATGCTTCTGCCCTCGTCCCTGTCGGCAAAGGTATACATCTCCTTCTGCACGACGTCGGTGGTATCACCGACACCTCTGACGAAGAGCTCGGTGTTCTCGAAGGTGGGAGTTCTTATCTCGCCGTAGCCGAACTTCTCGGCTTCCTCGCGCATAACTCCCTCAATATATCTCCAAAGCGGAGTTTCGCTCGGGAGTATGTCCATAGTTCCTTTAATTTTCTGTATCATTTTCGTTCTCCTGTTCTTTATCTATCTCGGCAGAGGCAATCGAGAGCAGATGCTCAAGCCTCTCGTTATCGCCTATCCATTCAAGCATTCCGATAACAGCCTCAAAGCCCGTGGCGGCTCTGTAGTCGGCAACGCTCCTGTGCTTCGGCTTATTCAAGTGGGTGGAATTCGCGGCGCGGCGGTAAACCTCGCGCTCGTCCTCGAGAAGCTCGGGCTCAATTTTCCTCATCATTTTCGCCTGTGCCTCTGCCGTAACGTATGAAAGCGATGCGGCGTTAAGGTCGCCGGACTTATATATTCCCCGCGAAACGAGCTTTCGCCTCACGTACAGCGAGTGCCGCGCGTCACCGAGATAGGCAAGAGCCATTACCCCGGGCAGCTCGCAGCCAAGCCTCATCTCATGCATAAGCGTTACCCCCATTTTTTCATTACATTATATTTTATCATAAATGTTATATAAAATCAATAGTATAGATGAACAATATTTCAAAGATTTTTTGATAAAGGACTTGCAATTTGCGGCACTTTATGATAAAATGAATGAGAATAGGAAAGTGTATTATGGAAAATTATGTCTATATAGAAAACAATCTTAAATCCCTCACCGAGGAAATCAGCTCGCTCGCAGAAAAGGAAGGACGAAGTGTTACTCTCGTTTCGGTAACGAAGAGCGGTACCGACGAGGAGCTTATCGCGCTTTGCCGTGCGGGAGCAAGCGACGTTGGCGAGAACCGTCCTCAGGAGCTTGTGCGCCGCGGTGCGTTGCTTTCGGAGCAAGGTCTTTCGCCGAGGCTTCACGAGATAGGAAATCTTCAGAGAAACAAGGTAAAATATATCATCGACAGGGTTGCGCTTATACACTCGCTTGACTCGGAGCCGCTCGCTGCCGAGATTGACAGACAGGCAAAGCGCGTAGGCAGGAGAGTTCCGGTGCTAATCGAGATAAACTCGGGGCGCGAGGAGGCAAAGGGCGGTATTATGCCCGAATGCGCCGAGAAGTTCGCCGAGGCGGTGAGGAAATACGAAAATCTTTCGCTCTCGGGGGTTATGACCATGGGACCGGCTCTTGACAAGGAAGAGGAGCTTCGCCCGTATTTCAGACTCACCAAAGAAATATTTGACAACCTCAAGGCAAAGGGCTATTTCGAGGGCGACGGCATACTTTCAATGGGTATGAGCGACAGCTACAGAGTAGCGATTGAAGAAGGCTCGACGCTCGTCAGAGTCGGCAGGCGACTATTCTCAAAAGAGTAAAAAAAGCGCGGCAATCCGCGCACCGAAAGGATAGAAAAATGTTTGAATCACTTGCAGAAAAGCTTAAGAAAATGAGAGAAACCAAGCCCCTTGAGGAGGAGGTAACCTTCAAGCCCTACGAGGAGGTTTCTGCTCCCGCGGCTCCCGAAAAGGCAGAGGAGCCACAGAGAAAGCCCACCCCTGTTATTACAGGCGCGGGTGATGCCGACGGAAATATTGAATTAAAGGTAGTTAAGCCCGCCTCGTTCGAGGAGGTAAGCGACGTCGCTGATTATCTTCTTGAGGGCTGCACGGTAGTGCTTAACCTCGAGCTTCTCGACGCGGCATCAACCCTTCGCATGCTCGACTTCCTTAACGGAGTAACCTACTCAACCGACGGAGACATCAAAAACGTTGCAAGGTGCACCTACATAATCACGCCTCACAACGTTGACGTATCAGACGATAAATAAGCCAAAGGATTTCGTGGGGGACCGACTGATAAGCCGAGTTCCCCACTGATTTTTCGGCTAATCCAAGGAATGCTGTGGGTATCTTCTCACATAGCATCGCCATCACACAAAGCCCAAACAACCGACAAAAGGATAAAAATGTGTTAAGTATACTTTACATTTTCGCAAAAACAGTGCAGGTTATTATTAGTGTTGTATCCTTTGCAATGCTTCTGCGCGCAATTCTTCCCTTCTTTTTAAACGTTGAAGAAAGCCGCGTTTTTGCTCTGTGCTGCTTAATCTCCGAGCCGTTTGTTGCTCCTGTGAGATTCGTTATGGTAAAACTGAATATCGGGCAGGGCTCGCCTATCGACTGGTCGTTCTTCGTGACCTATCTTCTTCTCTGGCTGCTTGAGTCCTTCCTTCCGGTTATCTAAAGGAGTTTTTCTATGAATATAGAGATATTTAAGAAGCGCACGCCGCTTGAATACGTTATATACACTTCAATAATAGTCGTTGGAGTGCTACTCGACCAGCTGACGAAGCTTTTATCGGTAAAGTTCCTCATGCCGCTTCATACCGTTCCGATAATCAAGGACGTTCTTCACCTCACTTACGTCGAAAACACAGGTGCGGCATTCGGTATGCTAAAGGACCACAGATGGATTTTCATAGTCACCTCGACGGTCACAATTGTTGCTATACTTTTGTACCTCTATCTCGGCCATGCGGAGTCCATGCTCTACGGAATATCGCTTTCCATGATTTGCTCGGGCGGAATAGGTAATATGATTGACCGCTTGGCTCTCGGCTACGTCGTAGATTTTATAGACTTCAGACTTATTAACTTCGCGGTGTTCAACGGTGCAGATTCCTTTGTAACCGTCGGCGCTGGAATTCTTATTCTTGCTCTTATCCTCGATATGAAAAAGGAAATAGCAAAATCCAGAGGTGCGGACAAATGACCGTAACGGTAGATGCAGGCTTTGTCGGTATGCGGCTTGACGCCTTCGTTTCATCTGTGTCGGAAAGGTCGCGCTCGCAGGCTGCAAGGCTTATTGAAGATGGACTTATCCTTGTAAATTCCGCACCCGTGAGCAAAAAATACGCTGTAAAGCTTGGCGACGAGGTCGAAATTTCGACCCCGGAAATCAAGGAGTGCGAGGCGCTCCCCGAGAACATTCCTCTCGACGTCATATACGAGGACGAATACATAATTGTTATCAACAAGCCGTCAGGAATGGTAGTACACCCTGCACCGGGCAATTATTCCGGAACGCTGGTAAATGCTCTGCTCTATCACTGCAAGGACTCCCTATCGGGAGTTGGCGGTGTTATGCGTCCCGGTATCGTGCACCGCATTGACAAGGACACCTCGGGTCTGCTTGTGGTTGCGAAGTGTGATGAGGCGCACAACGCCCTCTCCGAGGAGCTGAAATACCACGGAATTGAGCGCGAATACAGGGCTCTTGTGGTTGGCGGCTTTTCCACCGACTCGGGAACTGTCAATTACCCGATAGGCAGGCACCAGGTTGACCGAAAGAAAATGGCTGTAATCCGTGACGGCACGGGCTCCTCGCGCGAGGCTGTAACCCACTACGAGGTGCTTGAGCGCTTCGGCAGTATTTCCTACCTTGCCTTGAAGCTTGAAACCGGCAGAACGCATCAGATAAGAGTTCACATGTCCTACACAGGTCACCCGCTGCTCGGTGACGAGGTTTACAAAAAGGCAAAAACTCAATTCGAGATAAAGCACCCCTCACTGTTCGACGGTCAGGCGCTTCACGCTCGAAGACTTACACTTACTCACCCAAAAACCGGCGAGCGTATGACCTTTGAATGTCCGTTGCCCAAAAAATTTGAGGAAGCACTGCGCATTCTGCGCTCGGAGAGTGCTCTATAACAAGTCGCAATACCAAAAAAACGGAGATTCCTTTCACGGCATCTCCGTTTTACTACGAAGGACTTGGATTGCTTCCATCAACCCGAGCAACAAATTAGAATCGGCGAAAAGCACACAAATTCTGGCGATTTCTCCATTGAAGTTATTGCGAGTATGATTTAAAATTATAGTAGCAAAAGACGGTAGGCTCTACGGGATATTATTTAGTATCCGTATTAGCTATGAAAGGGTTATTTCTATGTTCAGAACAAAAATTGTATCATCACTTGAAAAGGCGTTTCTCGAGGAGTCGATAGACAAGCACGAAAGACTCGAGCGCATATCGGCGCTTCGCGGAGAGAGGGTTTCGTTCCAGCTTCTGTATACGTACGAGCTTGACGGAGAGGAGATTTTCCAAAGGCTTTGCGCTCTTAAGCTCGAGGGAGCGCTTTCGGAATACGCGACGGTTAGGCTCGTTCGAGAGGTTCCTGTGACGAAGCCTGTGCCGTGGGGATATTTCGACGAGGGCTGCGACGGTGGATATTTAAGAACGACGCCGGGACTTTATCCCGACCTTCTCGAGCCGCTATCCTACCGAGGCAAGTTCAGAATAATGAGGGGCGCACTTTGTGCGCTTTGGATTGATATTGAAATTCCAGAAAACAAGCCCGAGCTCGTCGGCGAGCAGGTATTGACCCTGACCTCTACAATCGACGTCCCCGACAAGTACGGCCGCGTGATTGTTGATACAAAGGTAATCGGTGTTGACAAAATTACTATCGATGTAATCAATGCCGTTCTGCCAAAGCAGACGCTCAAATTTACGCAGTGGTTTCACTGTGACTGCCTTGCCGATTATTACCGTGTACCGATTTGGTCGGAGAGGCACTGGGAGATTATAGAGAGCTTTGCACGTACCGCTGTAAAGAACGGCATCAATATGCTGCTAACTCCCGTATTTACCCCGCCGCTTGATACAGCGGTCGGCGGTGAGCGCCCAACAACCCAGCTCGCTGGAGTAAAGAAAACCGACAAGGGCTACCGCTTCAATTGGAGACTTTTTGACAGATGGGTTGAAATGTGCGACAGAGTCGGTATAGAATATTTTGAGATTTCGCACCTCTTTACGCAGTGGGGGGCAGAGCACGCGCCTAAGATTGTTGCCGAGGTTGACGGAGAAGACAGGAAAATCTTCGGCTGGGAAACCGACGCGCACGGTGAGGAATATACCGCGTTCCTTCGTTCCTTCATCAAGGCGTTTATCCGTCACGCAAAGGCGCTCGGAATTGACAGGCGATGCTTCTTCCATATTTCCGACGAGCCATCAGAGAGGCACCTTGACTCCTACAAGAAGGCAAAAAGCACTGTTTCGAGGCTTCTCTCCGATTACGTAATAATGGACGCACTTTCAGACTACGAGTTCTATCGAAGGGGTCTTGTTAAAACTCCCATTCCCTCAACCGACCATATAAAGCCGTTTATCGAGGCAAAGGTAGAGAACCTCTGGACCTATTACTGCTGCGGTCAGTACGACAAGGTTTCCAATCGCTTCCACTCCATGCCCTCGGCGCGAAATCGCTCGATAGGTATGCAGATGTATAAGTACAACATCGTCGGCTTCCTTCACTGGGGCTACAACTTCTACTATAACTGCTCGTCGGTTGACCTTGTTAACCCCTATATGGAGGCGAGCGGCGAAAAGTGGGTTTCGGCAGGAGATGCTCACTCGGTTTATCCTGCGCCTGACGGCACGGCTTACGAGAGTATAAGGCTACTCGTCTTTGCTGATGCTCTGGCGGATATGCGCGCTATGCAGAGGTGCGAGGAGTTCTACTCGCACGAAGAGGTCGTCGCGGCTATCGAGGAGGTTCTCGGCGAGGAGCTGACCTTTGACAGGTGTGCGCTTCGCTCCGAGGAAATGCTTGCAGTGCGTGAAAAAATCAATTCAATGATAAAAGTGGCAGTATCAAAACAAGCATAAAAAGTAAACAAAAGCTTACCTTTTGCAGTCTTGCATCGGGTAAGCTTTTGTTTTTAAATTATTGTCAGTTGAAAAAACTTTCGCAATCCGGAAAACAATCCGTCGGCATCAAAGAACCTTTGAGAGGAATTCCTTAAGTCTTGGGTTCTTCGGATGGTCAAAGACCTCCTCGGGGGTTCCCTGCTCCTTAATGACGCCTTCGTCAATAAAGAGTATTCTGTCTGCCGCCTCGCGTGCAAAGCCCATCTCGTGAGTTACTATTATCATAGTCATTCCCTCTTTACCGAGAGACTTCATAAGGTCAAGAACCTCTCCTACCATCTCGGGGTCAAGCGCCGAGGTAGGCTCGTCAAACAGTATAACCTTGGGGTTCATCGCCAGAGCTCTTATAATCGCAATTCTCTGCTTCTGTCCACCCGAGAGCGTCGAGGGGTAAACCTTGGCTTTGTCCTCAAGACCGATTCTGCGAAGAAGCTCATAAGCACGCTCCTCGGTCTTGCGATTAATTTCTTTTTCGCTGTCGCCAAGTTCAAGAAGAGGCTTTTTATTCTTTCTGAAGAGATTACCGATTCTAATCAGAATGTTTTTTCTTACCTTAGCTCTGCGCTCCTTCTTTGCTACGTATCTGGGAGCGAGCGTGATGTTATCAAGTACGTTCAAGTTAGCAAACAAATTAAACTGTTGGAATACCATTCCTATCTTCTGGCGCTGTACGTTGATATCAACCTTAAGGTCGGCAATGTCAACACCGTCAAATACTATCGCGCCCGACGTCGGGTCCTCCATACAGTTCAGACAGCGAAGAAACGTTGATTTACCGCTTCCCGACGGTCCGATTATTGCAACCTGCTCTCCCTCATAGAATTTCTCATCAATTTCGTTCAACACAAGCAGAGAGCCGAAACGTTTTGTAAGCTTACGGGTTTCTATGAGAAGCTTCCCCTTGTTATTAATGTCGTTCATTCTTCGCAAGCTTCCTTTCCATAAGTTTTACAAGTCCGGCAATCGCCGCAACTATAACGATATAGAGCAGTGCCATAACAAGATACGGAATCATATACTCGTAAGAGTTCGAGCCCTGATACTGGAATGCGTTGGTTATGTCTATCGCACCAACGTAGCCGACAACTGCCGTCTCCTTAACAAGAGCAATAAACTCGTTTCCAAGCGTTGGCAGTATATTCTTTATAGCCTGGGGCACAACAACCTTCAGCATTGAAAACGAGAACGGCATGCCCACAGCTCTTGCAGCCTCGAGCTGTCCGGAATCAACTGAATTTATTCCGCCTCTCATTATCTCGGAAATGTATGCTCCGCTATTCAAGCCAAAAATCCATACACACGCCGCAACAGGTGTAACGGTTAGCTTCATCAAGGGAAACAGAATGAAATATCCTACGAGAAGCTGAACGACCATCGGTGTTCCGCGGAAGAAGGCAACGTAAACCGTTACAACCTTCTGCGCATATCTTATCGGGCGGTTAGACGGACGAACAACCTTGATTACTGCTATCAGAGTACCTATAACTATACCTATAAGCAATCCCGAAACAGCGATAATCGCAGTATTCTTCATGCCGAGCAGAAGGCGCTCGTACCCTCTGTTAACAATAAAGTAATTATAGAAAATATTTATTTTCTTTGCAAATCTGAAGTTTATATAAATGCTCGTGCAAATCCAGGCAAAGAGCGCAACAACGGCCACGATTGCAATTATATCTACCCAGTGCTTTTTAAGAAAGCTGTTTTTCTCTTTCATAATACATCCTTAAGACTGATTATTTCTGAATGCCGCAAACGCAAAAAACGAGGGAGAAGCACTCTCCCCGTTTTGCATGAATAGGCTTAACGGCATAAAAGCCGTTAAGCCTGTTCTGAATTAGTTTGCCTCGTTGAAATTCTCTACAATCGCCTTTGCAGGTCCCTCGTCAATGATAACGTACTTGATATTTCCGTTAATAACGTTCTGGGTTGCAAGAGCACCGTTCTGATAAGGTACGGTATCAAATGCAAATCCGTCGAAGCCCCAATCTTCATCACCCTCGCAGAAGAACTGACCGGTAGTTCCGCTCTGTACTCCAACCTTTATGTCAGAGCCAAAGGTGTTGAGCTTTGCGATAACCTGCTCTGCAGTAGTGCACTCATCAAAGGTAGTATCGTCCGCTGCACAAATAAGCATCTGAGATGCGTTATAGTACGAATTGGAGAAATCAAGTATCTGCTTACGGGTGTCATTAATTGTAAGTCCCGCTGCCGCAATATCAGCAATGCCGCCCTGTACGGTAACGTCTCCGTTTTCGCCCTCGTAGCTACCGCCCTGAGAGGATACTGCAAGACATACTGCGTCGAACTCCATGTTGTAAATGTAGAGCTCCTTATCAAGCTTTTCTGCAAGAAGAGCCATAATTTCAAGGTCTACTCCGTAGTAATTGCTACCCTCCATATATTCAAAGGGTGCAAAAGCTGCGTTGGTCGCTACGATAAGCTGCGAACCGTCAGTCTTACGCTCTGTTGCAGATACAACAGGAGTGGGTGTGCCGTCGCCGAAATACTTATCAAGTATTTCATCAAACTTGCCGTTAGCTTTAATTTCGGTAAGAAGCTCGTTTACCTCAGCAAGAAGGGTGCTGTTGCCCTTAGGTACTGCGAAAGCATACTGCTCCTCGGTAAGCGCAATGTCAACCACCTTAACAACAGGCTCGCTTTCGCCGCCGTCGCCGCAGGAGGCAAGTGCAAATGCCGCGCCGCAAAGCATTGTGAGCGCGAGAATAAGCGAAACAATTTTCTTCATTTTCTTCCTCTTTCTTCGGGCTATGCCCGCATTTTTTATTTCGGTGCGTTTATTATACACCCTATTTTCTTAAATGTCAAGCCTTTTTTGAAAATAAATTCATAATTGCCGTTTTTTTATGCAAACCTTTTCTTTTGAAGCTTTATTTCGTCCTTTTCGCGGGTATGCTAGATAACAGTTATACATCAATAAAACGTATAAAAAAACATTCCCCGCGCAGTAATCCCTACATTATTTATATATTGGCTGCTTTTTTGCGGCTTTTCAGCCTCTTTTAACATTATTCATTTTATGCATTGTTTATGCATACGAATATTATGCATATTTATTCATACAATTCCCTCGGCAAACCAAGTCCTTTGCAATAAATCCGTCACGGCTCTTTTCTTCTTGATTTTTTGTATTATTTGTGATAGAATATATAATAGCTTGTTTTGGTTTAACCACCGGACGGGTAATCAATCAGCTTCAAACGAGGACAAAGAGCTTGGTAAGCATATCGGCAGAAAGCATCAATCTATCCTTCGGCACAGACGAAATACTGAAGGACATATCCTTTTCCGTAAACGACGGAGACAGGGTGGGCGTTATCGGCGTGAACGGCGCAGGTAAGACCTCCCTTTTTCGCGTGCTTACAGGCGAATACACTCCCGACTCCGGTGCGGTATATATTCAAAAGGGTCACTCCGTGGGAGTTCTTGAGCAAAATCCCGACCTGACCTCGCTCCCCAAGGACACCTCTTGCCTTGAGTATATGTACACCGCCTTCCCCGCTCTGCTTTCTCTCGAGGAGGAGATAAAGCGAACCGAGGAGGAGCTTCTGCACTCTGCGGAGCGCTCTGATGACGAGGCTATTGCGCTTACCTCACGGCTCAACGAGCAAAATGCCAGATTCGCGCGCGATGGCGGACTTGAATTCCGTTCGAGATGTCGCGGAATGCTTCTTCGTCTGGGCTTCTCCGAGGAGCTCATTGAGAGAAGAATAGAAACTCTTTCGGGAGGTCAGTATACAAGACTCGCTCTTGCAAGGCTGCTCGCAACAGAGCCGGATATTCTTATGCTTGACGAGCCGACAAACCACCTTGATATTGACGCTCTCGCTTGGCTTGAGTCCTACATTGCGGGCTACAAAAAGACGGTGCTGATTATTTCGCACGACAGATATTTCCTCGACAGAACAACCAATAAGACACTATGGTTAAGATACGGCAGAGGAAAGCTTTATAACGGAAGCTATTCGCGTTGCAAGGAGGATGCCGATGCCGAGGCAGCTTCTCTTGAGCACCGATACAAGGAGCAACAGAAGGAAATAGCCAAAATTAAGGCGAACATAGAATTCCAGCGCCGCTGCAACCGCGAGCACAATTTCGTGACGATACGCTCAAAGGAAAAGCAGCTTGCGAGAATGGAAAAAATCGAGCTTGCGCCGAAGGCAGAGAAAAATATCCGAATGAGCTTTGCGGTAGAGGAAGAGAGCGCGGGCGACGTGCTTATTGCCAAGGATTTGTCCTTCTCGTACGGCAGCGAGCCGTTGATAAACGGGGTTTCCTTCATTATAAGAAGATATGAGCGCGTATTATTCCTCGGGCAAAACGGCTCGGGCAAGTCAACTCTTATGAAGCTTATCAACTCAATGATAAGACCGACGGCAGGAAAGCTGACGCTCGGATATAATATAAAAATCGGATATTACGACCAGGAAAACCGCGGACTCACGGCAACGAATACCGTCTTTGGGGAGCTTCGCGAGGAGTACCCCGACAAGCCCGACGTCGAGCTTCGCGGAGTACTTGCGCTGTTTCTATTTGATGCCGACGATATCGCGCGCCAGGTTTCAACGCTTTCGGGCGGCGAGCGCGCAAGACTCACGCTTGCAAAGCTCATACTAAAGAAGGTTAACCTTCTGATAATGGACGAGCCGACAAACCACCTTGATATCGGCTCCTGCGAGGCGCTTGAGAACGCGCTCCTTGCTTTTGACGGAACGATAATCGCGGTATCGCACGACAGATACTTTATAAACCGACTCGCCACAAGGATAATCGAGCTTGCCCCGAGGCGCGAGGGCGGAATGATAGACTACTCGCTCGAAAGCTACGACGATGCCTACACCGAATATATGAAGTTGCGAGAGCTTCGCAGGTTGTCGGAGGCACCCTCGCAAGCCGCCGAGGAGCCTACCGAGGCAAAGCTATCCTACGAGCAGGCGAAGCGCGAAAACGCCAAGCGACGCGGCGAGGAGCGAAAGCGAGAGAGAGCAGAAAAGAAGATTGCCGAGCTTGAAGGAGAGCTTGAAAGGCTTGACGAGGAGCTCTTCGGCGAGGCGGCAACAAATTACGTAAGAGCTGCCGAAATTGACACAAGAAAGTCGGAAATAGAAGAGGAGCTGCTCGGGCTTTACGAGATAGTTATGCAATAAACAATTTCAAAAATCACACCCGTATAGCATTTTCTTAAGCATCGCATTCTTGTAAATTCAAATTCAGTAAACAATACTTTACAGAAAGGAGTCGGTATGACAATACTCAAATACCCGGAGAATTTCGACGTGCAGATTGACCTTGAGCAGTTCGACGGCATAATTCCCTGTTGTCTGTTACCTACCCGACTCTTTCCTGACAGTGTTATTGCGCTCGGAGTTTTTGACGGAGTTCACATAGGTCACAGAGCCTTGCTTGAAAGAGCACGCAAGGAATCTATTCTGCGCGGTGTCCCGTTCGGTATATTCACGTTTGACACAGGCAGCGGAGTGAAGGACGGTATCCGTCAGATTTATCCCGACTCCGAAAAGCTCCGTATATTTAAGGAGCTCGGCGCTGATTTCACAGTTATAGCCAATTTTGAGGCGCTGAAGCACCAGTCACCAAAAACCTTCGTCGAGTCGGTGATACTCGAGGCTATAGGAGCTTCGGTTACTGTATCGGGCTTCAACTTCCGATTTGGAAGAGGCGCTTCGGGAGATGCCGCGATGCTCTGTGAGCTAATGCGAAATCATGGCGGCGAAGCAATAACGGTAGAGGAGGTCACCCTCGACGGCATTACCGTGTCCTCTACAGAAATAAGAAAGTCAATTTCCTCAGGCGACATTAAGAAAGCCGAGCGAATGCTCGGCGCTCCATATAAAATCAGCGGCAGAGTTGAAGAGGGTGACAGGCGCGGAAGAGGTATGGGCTTCCCTACCGTAAATCTTCCGATTCCACCCGAATGTACCCTGCCAAGACTTGGAGTTTATGCCTCGAGAGTAGTTATCGGGCAAGAAAGCTTTAAGAGCATTGCAAACGTTGGCATCTGTCCGACCTTCGAGTCAAGAGGGGTGCATCTTGAGTGCTATATATTTGATTTTAAGGGTGACCTTTACGGCAGAGAGGTTTCGGTGGAGCTTCTCGAATTCCTTCGCGACGAGCGCGAGTTCCGAACGAAGGACGAGCTTATCTCACAAATACTTTCCGATATACAAAGAGCAAGAGAGCTATAAAACGCGGACAATACACCGTATTTGCTATTTAAACTTTACATTTCAAGCCGTTTTGCGGCAGAACGGAGATTAATATGTCAGGCACTTGGACAAAGGTTACAGTTACGGGAAGGACTCCCGACCTCGATAAAATCACAGCGGTAATGAGTATGCTCGACAATGGGCTTATGATTGAGGACTACAGCGATTTTTCGCTCAACGGAATGTACGGAGAGCTGGTTGACGAGGAGATATTAAACGCGGATAAGGATACCGTCAAGGTATCGCTCTTCGTTCCCGAGGAAAGAAGCGTTGCTATGTACCTCGAGTTTATCGAAACAAGGCTTTCAGCCCTCGGTATTGACGGAAAAATCTCAACCGACGGTCTGAACGAGGACGATTGGGCAGAGAGCTGGAAGCAGTACTACAAGCCCGTCCCTCTCGGTAAAATCACGGTTGTACCCGCCTGGGAAAAATACACCCCGAAGGACGGCGAGATTGTTGTAAAAATGGACCCGGGTATGGCTTTTGGTACGGGAACGCACGAAACAACGAGGCTCGTTATCAGGCTCATGCAGGACGAGCTTATAGGCGGTGAGCGAGTACTTGACGTGGGTACCGGCTCGGGAATTCTTTCAATTTGCGCCTCAAAGCTCGGCGCAGGCAGTTGCGCGGCTTATGATATCGACCCTGTCGCAGTCAAGGTTGCCAGAGATAACGTTGCAAGCGACGGCTGTAAGAATATCACCGTTGATGTATCCGACCTTCTTCGCAATGTTGACCTTTCACACGGAAAATACAACTTCTGCGTTGCCAACATCGTAGCCGATATAATTATCAGAATGTTACCCGACATAGGAAAATACCTTGTTTCCGGCTCGCCGCTCATTCTCTCAGGTATCATAGCAGAACGCGCCGAGGAGGTTCGTGAGGCTGTGCGGGCTAACGGCTTTAAGGTCGAGAGAGAGATTTACGAGAACGACTGGGTCGGTATGCTCGTCAGAATTTAGCTTTTCAGGCACCGTAAATTTTCTATCTGTAATATTTAATTTTGTCATTCCTTTTCTTAAGGATATATTATAGGGTAATTTATTTATCCTACTTAATTTACTTTTTATTTCCGAGGTTTTTATGCCCAGATTTTTTATTGACATCGCAAGTGAAAATATTGCGTGGCCCGAAATTGTAATAAAGGGCGACGATGCAAGACACATCGCTCGTTCGCTGCGTATGGCGGTCGGCGACGAAATTATCGTCTGTGACAAAGAGGCAAACGAGTATCGCGCAAGGCTTACGAAAATACGCGACGAGGAATGCACCGCCGAAATACTCGATAGCTTCAGGGCAACCTCCGAGCTGCCCGTCTGCGTCACGCTCTACATGGCGTTTCCCAAGGGCGACAAGCTCGAAACCGTTATTCAGAAGGCAACCGAGCTCGGTGTGGGAAGAATAGTTCCCTTCGAATCCTCACGCTGTATAAAGCGCCCGAAGGAGGACAAAATAGACAAGCAGCTCCAAAGATACAGAAGGATTGCCGAGGAAGCGGCAAAGCAGTCCGGCAGAGCGCTCATTCCCGAAATTTCTGCTCCTATGAGCTTTGAGGAGATGCTAAAGGACGCAACCGCCTTAAAGAAGGCGATTTTCTGCTATGAAAACGAAACCGAGCATAGACTTGGTAAAATTATATCCTCGCTTTGTGAGGGTGAGGCGGTTTCGGTCATCGTCGGCTCGGAGGGGGGCTTCTCTCCCGAGGAGGCGGCGCGCGCTACCGAGGCAGGCTGCCTTTCGGTCACCCTCGGCAGAAGAATTCTGCGCTGCGAAACGGCTCCGCTCTTCGTACTCTCCGCGATAGGATATCAGCTAGAGCTCTTAAATTAGAAATCTGTGCTTATATCGAGGGGCTTTGCCGAGCTATAGCGAAATTTTATAATTTCAATACGATTATTCCATACGGGAAGCCGGGGCTTCCCGGGAGTTTTTTCCAAGGCTGGGAGTAGTTTTTCACACATTTAACAAAGATTTTTTGTGTTTTTTGTGAAAATTTTTGATTTTTTTCAAAAAACTATTGAAAAATGTCCAAAAATGAGTTAGAATATAGTACAGTATAAACAAATCGACCTTGCGAGGTGCTTTTTTTGCGCCTTCGCACGGCGTGTTTTATTTTATTGGGACTAGGTCAGCAGACCGATAAGTCAGAAAGAGGGGTTTATCCTTTATGTCCAGTCGCTTATTCCAGACCGCAATTCATCAGATGAGAGATGCCGTCGGCAGAACGCTCGGTGTAATTGATGAAAACGGTATCATTATCGCCTGCAGCGAGCTTACAAAAATAGGTGAGTCCAAGCAAAGAATCCGCGAGGAGCTTTCCTATTCCTCCGACTCCGTAGTTTACGAGGGCTACACCTACCGTTTCATTAACGCTTCGGGTAAAAGTGATTCCATCGCCTTCGTTGAGGGCGACGACAGCCACGCGTCGAGAATGGCTGAGCTTGTTTCTATCTTTCTCGGCAATATGAAGAGCCTTTATGACGAGAAGTACGATAAGGCATCATTCATCAAGAGCATAATTCTTGATAACATTCTCCCCAGCGATATCTACATCAAGTCAAACGAGCTTCACTTCAACAACGACGACAGAAGAGTAGTTCTCGTTATCAAGTTCCGCCAGGGCACCGAGCTTCCTCCCTACGAAATGCTCGGAAGCGTGCTTACTCCCACCGATACAGATTACATAATCAATATCAGCGAGCAGGACGTTGTAATCGTCAGAGAGCTTGAGAAGGACACCGACCTTCAGAAAATCGAGAGCTACGCAAGAGAGCTTCTCGAGAAGGTACAGACCTCTCACGGTGAGCGTGCTCTCGTAGGTATCTCCTCTACAGTGGACAACCTTAAGGACCTCGCCCGCGCATACAAGGAAGCGAGAATAGCTCTCGAGGTTGGAAAGGTGTTCGATATCGAAAAGCCTGTTATGTCCTACGAGAACCTCGGCATTGGCAGACTTATCTACCAGCTTCCCACAACTCTTTGCGAGATATTCCTTCAAGAGGTATTCAAGAAGGGCTCGCTCGAGTCGCTTGACCGCGAGACTCTTATGACCGTTCAGAGCTTCTTTGAGAACAACCTCAACGTTTCCGAAACCTCAAGAAAGCTCTTCGTTCACAGAAACACTCTCGTTTACAGACTCGAGAAAATCAGAAAGCTCACAGGACTTGACCTTCGCGAGTTCGACCACGCTGTAACCTTCAAGGTTGCTCTCATGGTTAAGAAGTATCTTTCCAACAAGCCCACCAAGTTCTGATAAATATTTAGACAGGAATAATAGCCGCACGACCTTCGCGGTATTATTCCTGTCATATTGTGATAATAGAGTAAATACTCACATAAAATAGATATACCGCATTCTTTGCGGCAAGGATTTTAAGATGAAAAAAATAACACTCAGGCTAGTTCTGCTCATCGTCACGGTTATTGCAGTCGCTTCGTCGTTATCATCTTGTCTTGACTTCAGTGCATCAAAAAGCAAGGAAGAAATTGCCGAGAGTATTTCAGCAAGCCTCCGAGAGGATAAAAAGAATTTTGACATAGTATCGAAATACTACGTCTATTGGGGACTTCCCGATTTTGACGCAGAGAAGATGACCGATACCGAGAGCATATTCAAGTTCAATTACAACTACGAGGACGGAATGCCCGAAACACTCGACCACGCGGCTGCCTCTGCGCGTCACTTCCTTGATAATTACTATGACACAACCGACCTAGAGGATACGACGGCGGTAACTCACGCGCTTATCAGCTCCTACGTTGACGTACTCGATGACCCCTATGCCGTCTACCGCGTACCGGTTGAAAACGACGACTACACCCTCAATATGAGCGGTAAGTTCGGGGGAATCGGAGTTACGATTGTCTATGACGACGAAAATGAAACCGTTACAGTCGAGTCTATTAATATAGGCTCTCCAGCCGAGGCGGCAGGCTTTGCCGTGGGCGACGTGCTTTATGCCGTTGACGGTGTCAAAATCAGCGAAATAGGCTACAGAAACGCCGTCTACTACATTCGAGGAGAGATTGGAACCGCAGTTTCCGTCACAGTACTGCGAGGCGGAAAAGAGGTCACGCTGACTGCTACGCGAGCAATTGTTGACGATATTTCCGCATCATACGAAATTCTGGAGAATAACATAGGTTATATCCGCGTTTCCTCATTCAAGAAAAATACCTACGAGCAATTCGTCAGGTGTGTTGATGCAGTCAAGGCGGCTGGCGTCAAGGGAGTTGTTTTTGATATGCGAAACAATCCCGGCGGTTACCTTGATACCGTATGCGAGATGCTGTCCTACCTTATTCCGACAGGACAGGTGATTGTCAGCTACGAGTATGCAAACGGAATGTACCGCGAGGACAAATCCATGGACGACTACAATCCCGCAACCAAGCTCACAAAGGACGAGGTGCTCGGGCTGCCCATTGTCGTAATATGTAACGAGTATACTGCCTCGGCAGGCGAAATCTTTACAGCGGCGGTGAGGGATTACAGAAATTCAGGACTGCTATCGGCAACAATCGTCGGCACAGTTACCTACAAAAAGGGTATTATGCAGTCCACATACAACTACGGTGACGGCTCGTCAGTAACCCTGACAACCGCCTACTACAACCCACCCTCGGGGGTTAATTACCACGGTACGGGAGTATCTCCCGACGTCGAGGTTGAGAACACTCAAACCGAGGACCTTCAATACAATCAGGCTATAATAGAGCTGAATAAGCTCATAAATGCAAATAATAATTAACATTTTATAGGAGAAATAGAGAAATGCCGGAAATTAAAACCTATACCCAAGCAGGCTTCAAGGCGCTGCAGGACGAGCTTGACTACCTCGTTAACGTAAGAGTCGAGGAGAACAAGAAGGAGATTTCCACCGCGCGTGCCTTCGGTGACCTCTCTGAGAACAGTGAGTACGATGAGGCAAAGCAGGAGCAGGGTAAGATTCACGCAAGAATCGACGAGCTTCGCGAGATGATTGCGAACGCAAAGGTTATAGACGAGTCACAGATTGACGAGAGCGTTATAAGCGTCGGCTCTATTGTTGTGCTCTACAACGTTGAAAGAGCGAAGGATTTCACCTACCATATCGTAGGCTCCTACGAAACCGACCCCAAGAACGGAAAGATTTCCGACAGCTCCCCCGTCGGTCTTGCGCTTATCGGTGCAAGAGAGGGTGACGAGGTCGTTGTTTCGGGAGTTAAGGAGCAGCACCTTCAGATAAAGAAGGTTTCGAGAGCAAAGGAACAGTAAATACTCTCCAGATATAAACGGAAAGGACTCTGAAAATGGCAAACCAGGAAAATACAAACCAGAGCGTAAACAGCACAAGCGAGCTTGCCGTAAGACGCGAGAAGCTTAACGCGCTCTACGAGTCGGGTAACAACCCGTTTGAAATAACCAAGTATGACGTAACAAGCGAGAGCGTAGACGCTATCAAGCTCTACGAGGAGCGCGAGGCTACCCTTGCTGAGGGCGAGGTAATTACCGTACGTCTTGCAGGCAGACTTATCAGCCGAAGAATTATGGGCAAGGCATCGTTTGCACACATGCTCGACGGAAAGGGCAAAATCCAGCTCTACGTAGCACGCGACGGTATAGGCGAGGAGTCCTACGCCGCATTCAAGAAGTGGGACGTCGGCGACGTTATCGGAGTTGAGGGACACCTCTTCCGCACGAGAACAGGCGAGGTTTCGGTTCATCTGACCAGCGCAACGCTTCTAGCAAAGTCGCTCCTTCCACTTCCCGAGAAGTTCCACGGTCTTACAAACGTTGAGCAGAGATACAGACAGAGATACGTTGACCTTATCGTTAATCCCGAGGTTAAGGATACCTTCGTCAAGCGCTCAAAGATACTTAAGCTTATAAGAAGCTATCTTGATGAAAAGGGCTTCCTCGAGGTTGATACCCCCATTCTCGTTCCGCTCGAGATAGGCGCATCGGCTCGCCCCTTCGTTACTCACCACAACACTCTTGATATGGATATGTATCTCCGTATCGAAACCGAGCTCTACCTCAAAAGACTTATCGTTGGCGGTATGAACAGAGTTTACGAGGTCGGAAGAATATTCAGAAACGAGGGCATGGACCCCAAGCACAACCCCGAGTTTACCACCATTGAGCTTTATCAGGCATTCACCGATTACTACGGAATGATGGATCTCGTTGAGGAGCTTTACAAGATGCTCGCAAAAGAGGTTTGCGGCGACACCAAGATTACCTACCAGGGCATAGAGATTGACCTCGGTCACTGGGAAAGACTTACTATGGTTGACGCTGTCAAGAAGTATTCGGGTGTCGATTACAACGACTGGAAGTCCGACGAGGACGCACGCGCAGCTGCGAAGGCACACCACGTTGAAATTCCCGAGAACGCGACCAAGGGTACAGTGCTCGTTGAGTTCTTCGATGCATTCGTTGAGGACAAGCTCGTTCAGCCCACCTTCATCTACGATTACCCCGTCGAGAACAGCCCTCTTGCAAAGAGAAAGCCCGAAAATCCCGCATTTACAGAGAGATTCGAGTACTTCATCAACTGCACCGAGTACGGCAACGCCTTCTCGGAGCTTAACGACCCCATCGACCAGCGCGAGAGATTTGAGCGTCAGGTTGAGGCAAAGCGCAAGGAAGAGCCCGAGTGCCGCGCAGAGGTCGATTACGACTACGTCACCGCTCTCGAATACGGTCTGCCCCCCACAGGCGGTCTTGGCTTCGGCGTAGACAGACTCGTAATGCTTCTTACCGACTCGGCATCTATCAGGGACGTTCTTCTCTTCCCTACAATGAAGCCCGAGGTTTAATTCAATATCAAAAAGCCGACTCGCACGAGTCGGCTTTTAATTTTTAAGTTCAAACCAAAAGTTAAGCCGGTCGATCGAATATGTCCTGTTTATTGGACATTAATTGTGCTACTATATTTAATCGAAGGGAGTGAGATACACTATGTATTTGGAAAAATTCATATTGCCGATCGATATGGAAGATGATTTATTGGCTGATCGAGCAGCGGAAAATGGTGGCCCCCATGGATATGTTGACAATTCGTATCCGTGCGGTCTATTTGCGGAGAAAGATTTGTTTGAAATCGGATTTAAGAAAATTACGATTCTTTACGGTGGAAACGGATCGGGAAAGAGCACACTTCTTAATCTGATAGCCGAAAAGTTAAGGTTGAATCGTATTGCACCTTATAATTCCGGCGAAATGTTTGCATCCTATGTAGAAAACTGTGAATACTCACTTGGATATGATGATGAAGGATTCGAATATCGCATACCAAACGGAAGCAGGGTTATCACCAGTGATGATATTTTTGACTATATGCTTACTGTTCGCACAAATAATAACGAAATCATTGAGAATAAAGAAACTGCGAAAGATGAGTGGGCAAATCTCAAATTTGGTGAAACGGTAAAATTCTCCGGAATGCAGGACTACGAAGCATTGCGGCTACAGGTGCTCGCTCGAAAAAAATCTGTATCACGCAGACAGTTTATTCGCAAGACGGTTGGAAACGAAGTGAAACTGAGCAGCAACGGCGAGACCGCACTGCAATACTTTGAACAAAAGTTAAAAAACGATACTTTATACTGTTTAGATGAGCCGGAAAACAGCATGTCACCTAAAATGCAATTGGCGCTTGTTAAAATGTTAGAAGACATGGCACACTATTGCGGTTGTCAGTTTGTGATTGCTACCCATTCTCCGTTCTTATTGGCTCTGGAAGGAGCACGAATTTATGATTTGGATTCCCGTCCTGCCGTAATAAAAGAATGGTGGGAGTTGGAAAACACAAGAATATATTTTGATTTTTTCGAAAAGAACCGACATTTTTTCAAAAGCAACTTTAATCCAATTTAAGTCACAACTCAAACCAATTATTATACCGCAATGCAAGAAACACAAACGCAGAATGTCAAAAGCTGCTCCAATTGTTAAATTTTATCGCGGGATTGACATTTTTCCACCCAACATATATAATATAAGAGTAATACTTTTTTATTTGCTTTATTGATGGGTAAGCTTAATGGGAATTATACTTAAAAATCTTCAAAAGAAATACGAGTCACAGGGTAAAACGGTTACAGCACTTGACGGAGTAAATCTAGAGTTCGGTGACGGCGAGCTGGTTGCGATAATTGGCGAATCCGGCTCGGGAAAAACGACATTGCTTAACGCTATGTGCGGAATAGACCGCCCCGACAGCGGAAATATTTTAATAGACGGCAATGACATTGTAGGTATGTCTGCCGACGGTTTATGCAGACTCAGAAGAAGCAAAATCGGTGTTATTTACCAGTTTTACAATCTGATTCCCGAGCTAAACGTAAAGGACAATGTCACTCTTCCGCTGGAGCTTGACAACCGTCACATAGAAGGCGAAAGAATATCACAGGTATTAAGCAGTGTCGGTCTTGCCGACAGAGAACTGTCCTTTCCTTCCGCTCTTTCGGGCGGACAGCAGCAAAGAGTAGCCATAGCGCGAGCTATTCTTCAGCAGCCCTCGATAATTCTTGCCGATGAGCCAACAGGAAATCTCGACGAAAGGAACGGAGAGGAGATTTTATCGCTTCTATGCAGGCTCAACGAAGAATACGGTACAACCGTAATTATAGTAACTCACAGCAGGGCAGTTGCCGACAGAGCCCGTAGACTGATAGAGCTGAAAAACGGAAAAATCATAACCGACAGGGTCGTCCAATGAACATTCTTTTTCGAGTTTCAACCGCTAAAATCAAGGGGCACGGAAAACTGTCAGCTTTGCAATCCTTGGCGATATTCGCATCTATGCTCGTTGTTTCCTTTTTCATATTCTTCATAAGCTCCGTGGAAGCTTACAGAGCGAGTTCTCACGGCTTCGGGCTGGAGGCGACAGGCGGAGAGCTTCAGTCAACTATAATCTCCCTCAACAGCTTCTTTGACTCTGTGATTTCCACCGTTTCCGTGGCTGCCGCAGCAGTAATAGTTCTCTGCTCGGTTTCTATATTCTCATTCTCACGCGTTGGGGCAGAAAAGAACAAACGCCTCTATGCAACCTTGACCTCACTTGGTGCAACACGGCGTCAATGCCAAATAATTTCGCTTACTGAGTCGGCACTGGTATACGGGCTTCCAACTCTGCTTGGAAGCTACGCCGGAATGATTCCGTCCGTTCTTTTCGCAGAAGCCGTTATAGGCATTTTTGACTCAGATTACTCGGTCGCTCCCGTATCCTCTGCACTTCCTCTAATCCTCTCGGTTGTGGTGTTTATAATAATTCTCATTACAACTCACTCGCATTCAATCGGAAGTGGCGACTCGATAATCGAGGCGGTGAAGGCGCACAACGAATCCGAAGCAAACGCCACGCATAGCTATCGCCGTTCCTATACATTCAGGAGCATGTCACTCGAAAAAAGGCTTGCAAGAAAAAACGTATCATACCACAAAAGCGAGTACTTAAGAATAGCTCTTATGCTGCTCTGTTGTATCGCATACCCATTAATCGCATTTTACTTTTTCTACACAGTAAACGGCATTTCGATAACAGATTATACCCCCGGGTACGGCATTGATACAGAGGCTATTGTATTGGTTGTTGCAGGAAGATTGGCAATATTCGGAATTATAGCCCTTCTTGCACTGACCCTACTCGGCATATTCCAAGCGACATATCTTATAAGGCTTCATTACAGAAGCAGAAAGCCCGCATTAAAGGCATACAGAAGTCTGGGAATGACAGACAAAAGCATAGGCAAAATGCTCCGATATGAGTATCGTACCGTTGTTTTTTACACATTAGTATGCCTGATAGCCTTCGTTTTGTTGGGGTTTGTTTTTATATACATATCGTAAAGCAGCAATGATGACATGGAGAAAATATTATGGACAGAGAGAGGCTACTGAGGCAGATAGATTTCATTCTTGAGGCGGATAAGGAAAAAACTATTTTCAGGCAAACGCATATAACGAATTACGAGAGATGCGAGAATGATGCCGAGCATGCGTGGCATATGGCTATGATGGTGTATCTTCTCAAGGAGTATTCCAACGAGAAATTCGACGTCGCAAAGGCTATGATGATGGCACTTATTCACGACGTAGTCGAGATTGATGCGGGGGATACCTACGCATACGACGAGGCGGCTCTTGCAACGCAAAAGGAACGCGAGGAGAAGGCGGCAGACAGAATTTTCGGACTGCTGCCCGATGACCAGCGCGACGAGCTGCGAGCGCTTTTTGAGGAGTTCGAGGCGGGAGAAAGCGCCGAGGCAAGGTTTGCGAAGGCTATGGATAACTTCCAGCCGTTACTCCTTAACAACGCAAACGGCGGCGGCGACTGGCGTAGACACAGCGTCAACCGCTCGAAGGTTACACGCCGTCAATCCGGCACAAGGCGCGGCTCCGAGGAGCTTTTCAAGTACACTATGGAGCTTATAGAAAAAAACGCAAAGCTCGGAAATCTGATTGACGAGTAGCCGTAGCATTTCTATAACAATTTATGCGGTTTTGCAATCTTCAGTTTACATTTTCCTATTGAAAGGCACAATAAATGGATAGTAGAGAAGAAAAAATCAAGGGCGATGTTGCCCTTAAGGTAAAGAGCCCCGCCCTTAAGTGGCTCGACAATTTCTGGTATCATTACAAATGGCACACCATTGTTATTCTATTCGTTATTATAGTCGGCGTTATGCTTATCCTACAGATGTGCTCGAAGCCCGACTACGACCTTCACGTGTTATATGCCGGCGACGACAGAATAAGCTCCTCTCGAGAGGGCGGTGACCTCTCTGAATACGAGAAGATGCTTTCGGACTTAAAGAGAATTTCTCCCGACGTGGACGAAAGTGGCGAGCGTGTTGTTGATTTTCTTAATCTGTTCGTTGCAAATGACGAGGAGCTTGCGGCACTTGAAGCAAAGGGCGAGAGTACCGAGGGCGCCGACTCGCTTATCAGAGAGGATGCCGAAACGCTCGAGTTCTCGATTGTTTCGGGTGATTATTATCTTCTGTTTCTCTCCGAGCGGCTCTTCCTTGAATACGCGGAGGAGTTCGGCGACACAATGTTTGCTCCCCTGTCGGGATATGCTTCCTCTGACGAGGTAGAGTTTGTTGGCGAGGGCTCGCTTGGTATCAGGCTATCCACTATCGAGGGATTTGCCTCGCTTGGCGCGGTTTCCTCCCTGGACACTGCCGACACCGTCGTTTGCTTAAGGCGAGTTACAGAGGTTTCGGCATTCTGGAACAAGTCAAGAAACGAGAGCAACTTCAAGGCAGCAGAGGCGGCGCTGAAAAACATTCTTTCGTACGAAAACAACAACTGATTTATTTAATTCAACATATAAAAAAGAGCTTCACCGCAATAGCGTGAGGTTCTTAGCGGAAAATTTGTAAAACACCGCCAAAAGCAAGTGTCGCATTTGCCCGGACAAATGCAAATGGGCTAAGCCCAAACCCGTATAACGACAGAAAGAGCAAGAATAGAAGGATTTTCTCCTCTTATTCTTGCTCTTGCTTTTATTTCTGTCGATATATTCACTTTCGTGAAATATGTTCACGCAAGATGAATTCGATATGTTCTCGCTTTGCTCGAACTCGATATATTGTCGCTTCGCGACAATTCGATATGAGATAAATCCCTCGAGCTTTTGACATATCTCGCCTTTGGCGAGGAATGCAAAAGCATATCGAGTGCGTCAGCACATATCGAGTTTGTATATCTCGCCTTTGGCGCGGTATGCAAACCATATCGAAAATCCCGTGAGGGATTTATCTCGATGCGTGATACTCCGTTAAGAGTATCACGCTATAGGGTGAGGCTCTTTTATTTATAATCCAGCGAGCTCAATTATTTGTTTGAGTCGATATGAGGAAGATACGCCTTAAGGTAATCGATGCCCGAGAAGAGGGTGGTGAACGCCATAATCGCCATCATTACGTAGGAGAGAATATGATTCTCGCAGAAGAAGGGGATTATAGGCTCTATGATAAGAACAACGGTTCCTGCCATCTGCGATACCGTCTTGATTTTGCCGAGCATAGATGCCGCAACAACGATTCCCGACTTACCCGCTACTACGAGGCGAAGGCTGGTTACTCCAAGCTCGCGAAGAAGGATTACGAGCACTACCCATACGAAAACAAGGGCGAGAGTTGTATTTCCAAGAAGGAGCATCCATACAAGTATTGCTATCATTGAGGAAAGAACCATAAACTTGTCTGCAAGGGGGTCGATAAACTTGCCGAAGTCGGTAACGAGATTATACTTTCTTGCTATCTTGCCATCGAGCATATCGGTAAGTCCCGTGATAATATATATCACCGCGGGAACGATGCAGCCCCATATTGGTATATCCCTCATAAGAAGGAGCGAGGCTACGAACACAGGCACGAGAAGGCACCTGATAAGTGAGAGTGTGTTTGGAACGTTAAGCGCTGTCTTTTTCATTTTGTTGTCCTTTCCTGTATGTATATTTTGTAATCTTTTGTTTACATTTCAAGTCTTTTAGCATGCTTTCGACGAAATTAATCTCTCATCACGCTTGAAGCCTCGCTACGGGTGTCAGAGTATTGCCTCTCCAACAAGGTCATAGTCAAGAGCCTCGGTTATTCTTACCTCGACGAACGCGCCTGAGTTGATTTTCCTCGGCGATGTGAAGTACACCTTGCCGTCGACATCGGGAGCATCGGCGTAGGTTCTGCCGTAGTAGACCTCTGCAACCGTATCGAAGCCGTCGCAAAGGACTTTAAGCGTTTTACCGATTTTTTCTGCGTTCTGCTCCTCTGTCACGGTAAGCTGAGTCTGCATAAGTATATCATAGCGGTCCTGCTTTATCTGCTCGTCAATCTGTCCGTCAAGCTCTGCGGCAACCGTGCCCTCCTCGGGAGAGAAGGTAAACGCGCCAAATCTCTCAAAGCGCACATCCTTGACAAACTGACATAGCTCCTCGAAATCAGTCTCACTCTCCCCGGGGAAGCCAACCATAGCGGTGGTTCGCAGGACTATGTCGGGAACCTCGCGGCGAAGCCTTTCTATCGCCGACTCTATATCGGCTCGGCTTCCGTGGCGGTTCATTCTCTTAAGCACCGAGTCGGAGATATGCTGTATCGGTATATCCATATACTTGACCAGGCGCGGATTGTCACGAAGCTCCGCTACCAGCTCGTCGGTAATCTTATCGGGATAGCAATACAGCAGTCTTATCCACGGTATGTTGGTTTTTGCGGTGATTTCACGCACAAGCCTTGCAAGACTGTATTCGCCGTAAATATCAAGACCGTAGCGCGTGGTGTCCTGGGCTATCAGGTTTAATTCCTTAACACCCATGCTCTCAAGGTCTTGCGCCTCGGCTACTATATCCTCGACCGTTCTGCTTCTCATTCTGCCACGGATAAGCGGAATCGCGCAGTAGGTACAGAGGTTATCGCAGCCCTCGGATATTTTAAGGTATGCGGTATGAGGCTCGGTGGTGATTATTCTGTCGCCGCCGAGGGCACTCGTTTCTTTATCGCGGAACGAGGAATATTTCTCGCCGCGCATAACTGCCGAACAAGCCTCGGCAATATCGCAAAGGCTTCCGACGCCGAGTATTCCGTCAAGCTCGGGAAGCTCGCGCATTACCTCCTCGCGATACCTCTCAACAAGGCAGCCTGTGGCAATAATGTGACGGCACTTTCCCCACTCCTTAAGCCTTGCCGCGTCGAGAATATTGTCTATCGCCTCACGCTTTGCAGACTCAATAAATCCGCAGGTGTTTATTATAATTATTTCAGCCTCTTCCTCGGCAGGGGTGATTTCAAAGCCCGCGGTATGAAGCTTATGAAGCATAACCTCGGTGTCCACGAGATTTTTCGAGCAGCCGAGGGAGATAAATCCAACCTTTGTCATTTGTCCTCTGTTGCGGCAGGCGCTGTGCGCCGCCGCTTTTATTTCAGTAGAGTTTTGATTTTGTTTCTGATTTTTGCGTAATAGTATCTCACCATAACGGTGATAAAGAGGTCGTAGAGAATGAAGGCGGCGTTCATAAGAACGTAAAGCACTACCTTCATTATCGGCAAATCCGCTTCTATAAAGGGTGTGCCGAAAATCCTGTCTACAAGAAATATGAGCGCCCAGATAACCGCGTTTATAAAGACGAGCTTCATGGGCCACCAAGAAAAACGCGGAAGTCTTTCGACAAACGCCTTGAGTATCGGCCATATTCCGAATACGAGAAGATACTCAACCCAAAGAGGGCTACCCGGAAACAGAAGCGCCGAGCATAGCGAGGTGCAAATCCAGACGAGCCAATAATAGGGCGCTCCAATCTCAATATAAACGAACGCGACGAGCAGTGATGCAAGCGCGCACACCGTTAAATCGAGCACCTCGATAAAGCCGCCGAGCACCATAAATACAGTGCCGAGGGCTGTGAGGGTTGCCGAGAGGGCGAGCTTTTTTGTCTGGCTCATATACAGCGGATAAGGTCACCGCCCATACACTCGCATAGGCAGTCCATACATATAAGATTAGCGCAGCAGTCGCAGGCATCGTCGCTTGTGCTTCTTCTGCGGTAGGCTCTGCCGTCGTCCGCGCCGTAATAGGTGCTTCCGTAACCGCGGGCAGAGGTGTTGAACATCTCCTTCGCCTTCTGATACTCGAGGTTGCCTGGCTCCATAGAGCAAGCAATTTCAAGCTCGCGCATAGCATCGTTTACACGATTGCGGCGCATAAGCAGAACACTCGTGAGATAGTGCCACTCGGCGGTCCTCTCCCCGGCGGGCACTCCCTCGAGAATCTTCTCCGCGTCGGCAAATTTCTTCGAGTTTATATTCTTTCTTGCCTCATAATAGATGCCCGAGCTCGAGCCGGTTCCGCTGTAGCTCTGATAATAGGTGCCGTTTCCCGTGTAGCTGCCGCTACTTCCCTGCCTCATTTTCTGAATTTCATCGTAGGCAGCGTTGACCTCCTGCATTTTCTCGTTTGCGAGGTCCTTTAGGGGGTTGTCGTCACCGTAGTTGTCGGGGTGGTACTTCCTTGCAAGATTGCGGTACGCGTTCTTTACCTCCTCGTCGGAGGCATCGCTTGATATACCGAGTACTGAATATGGGTCCTTCAAGACTTCTTCTCCTTTTTCTCGCCGTCAAGGAATTCTATACGCTTGACAAGTCCGAGATATATAATGTTGTTTATTATGTTTTCTATAGATGCGCGGCTTCCGAAGGGCAAAAGGTTCACCGCCGCCTCTAGCCTTTTACACTCAAGCAGAAGTCCGCATTTTATCGTTTCGCGGTTCTCGTCTGTAAGAGGCTCTCCGCCGTAGGCAATTACGTAAGGGTTGTATTTTCCCTCTCGCGCGTCGCGCTCGTAGTCCTCTGCCGCATCGGCACAGTAGATAAATCTGCCGAGGTGCAGTCCAAGCTCATACAGCACGAGCCTATCGTCTTCTCCCATACCGTAGGCGAATATTTCACCGAGCAGCTCGCCAAAGAGCTGTGCAGGCTCATCAATGCTTGCACAGGCAGCATCCTCAAGCCCCGAAATTTTTGCAAGGCGCTCGCTGACTATATTCTCAAGTGACGGAAGGTGTGCTTTCCTGTTCGCGTGCGATACTATAGGTCTTGTCGCGCCGACGGCGACTCTCCTGAGAAGCTTTTCGTCGTGAAGGTCGTCCTTCATTTTATAGTAGGTGAGTATCGCAAAGGCACGCGCGGTGTACTCAATAGCCTCGTTGGAGTCAAGCATCGGACGGCTCTCAAACGGGTGCGCGATGCATCTTCGCTTCCTTGCGCTTACTGCACCGTCAGGCAGATAGAGCATTCTGACAAGCGCGAGGAACACACTGTCATAGGTCAGGGTAACGTTCGAGAGTGCGCCGGTATATTTCTTCATTGCGCGGCAGATGCCGCAGTAGGTTGCGCGGTACAGCTCATACTCCTTGACGAGCAGCTCCGCCTTGTCTGGCTTCACATAACCGAACATAAGACACCCCGCTTGATTTTTAGACATACAAATTAATTATAACACATTTATTCGCCTTTGTGTTAACTTTATTTAAATTTTTTATAATATTTTTTAAAAGTATATTTTTGTCAATCTCCAAAGAGGGTCAAAGACCGCGGAAACACCCTTTTAAAAAGCGAGATAAAAGCTCAAAAAGAGGTCTTTTCGGTTTTTAAAAGAATGCAAAGTCCGGCAAACCTAAAAAAGTCTTAATGCTTCACCCGTCCCACAGCAGCACACCGACGGTGATGCTGTCATTTGCGCGTGTTTTCTCTGAAATTCAATCAATTGCTAAATACTCTCTTTTTTATTCAAGAAAGTACAATTAAAGCCCATATACATTCTGTTTAGCGCTCGACATCAAAAACAAATAAAGTCCAAAATATTTTTATTGATTAATTCTTCGCTTTATGCTATAATATTTTCATATTAAGGAAAATCAAGGAAATATTTCCTTATTTTGGAAAGGTATACACGTTGCGAAAGAATTATCTCGAACAGTCGGTCTATGATGCCACACAGGAGCGGCTTCGTTTTATATTTGAAGAATTTGATAATATTTTCGTATCCTTCTCGGGCGGTAAGGACTCGGGTTTGCTTCTTGAGTTAACGCTCGAATTCCGAAACAGATATTACCCAGACAGGACTGTGGGAGTCTTTCACCAGGACTTCGAGGCGCAATACAGCGTGACGACCGAGTACGTTGAGCGCACCTTCGAGAGGATAAAGGGTGAGGTTGAGCCCTATTGGGTATGCCTGCCTATGGCAACTCGCACAGCCGTCAGTAACTATGAGATGTTCTGGTATCCCTGGAACGATACCGAAAAGGATATCTGGGTGCGCCCGATGCCAAATCACCCCTACGTCTACAATCTTGAAAACAACCCTATTACGACCTACCGCTACAGAATGCACCAAGAGGACCTCGCAAAGCAGTTCGGCAAGTGGTATAAGGACGCACACGGGGGCAAAAAAACGATATGCCTGCTCGGTATTCGGGCAGACGAATCGCTGCAAAGATATAACGGCTTTATCAACAAAAAGTATTCCTACAAGGACGCCTGCTGGATTACAAGGCAGTTCAAGGACGTGTGGACAGGCTCGCCGCTCTACGACTGGTCAATCTCAGACGTGTGGCACGCGATTACCTCTAATGGCTATGACTATAACAGGCTCTACGACCTCTACTTTATGGCGGGGCTGAAGCCCGACCAGATGAGAGTTGCCTCTCCATTCAACGACTACGCAAAGGACAGCCTCAATCTCTACAGAGTGATAGACCCCGAAACCTGGACGAAGCTCGTAGGGCGGGTACGCGGCGCTAATTTCGGCGCGATTTACGGCAGAACCAAGGCGCTTGCCTACCGCGGGCTCACCCTACCGAAGGGGCACACCTGGAAGTCCTACTGCCGTTTCCTTCTCGATACGCTTCCCACAAGGCTTCGCAACAGCTACATAAAGAAGTTCAGAACCTCTATAGAATTCTGGCACAAGACAGGCGGAGGCCTTGAGGACGAGGTGGTCAGGGAGTTACTTGACCGCGGCTACAATATAAGGCAAAACGGAGTATCGAATTACACCGTGCAAAAGAGCCCGAGAATTGTTTTTATCGGCAAAATCCCCGACCATACAGACGACATTAAAACAACAAAGGACATTCCGTCCTGGAAAAGAATGTGCTACTGCATACTCAAGAACGACCACACCTGCCGCTTTATGGGCTTTGGTCTGACTCGCGAGCAGCAGCGGCGAATAGACTCCATAACCGAAAAATACAAGAGCATAGGCGAAGACAAACAGTAGCTTAAGCCAAGGAGAAAGTGATTGAAATTTCAGAGCCCCGTTTATAACGTAATAAGAGTTCCGATTGACAAAATCAAGCCGAACGTATACAACCCAAATACCGTTGCTCCGCCCGAATTCAAGCTTCTGTACGATAGCATTAAAGAGGACGGCTACACTATGCCGATAGTCTGCTACTACTCGTCAGATGACGACACCTACGTAATAGTTGACGGCTTCCACCGCTACAGAGTTATGCTCGATTACCCGGACATCTACGAGCGCGAGGAGGGTATGCTGCCGGTAAGCGTTATCGACAAGCCTCTCGACCAGAGAATGGCAAGCACGATAAGGCACAACCGCGCACGCGGCTCGCATAGCGTTGACCTTATGAGCAATATTATAAAGGAGCTGCACGAGATTGGGCGCTCCGACGCGTGGATATCAAAGCACCTCGGAATGGACAGGGACGAAATCCTTCGCCTCAAGCAGATAACCGGACTCGCCGCGCTCTTTAAGGACATAGGCTACGGCAGGGCGTGGATTCCCGGTGAATATTCCGAGGAGGACGAGCTGTTTGACGAGGAGATTCTCGAGTTTCCCGACGACGAAGAAGAGAAAATTCCTGCAAAAGTGTAAAGTGAGGTTTACAAATGAGCTGTTATTTATTCGATTTCGACGGAACGCTTGTTGACTCTATGCCGACATTCGGCGGTATGATGCTCCGAATTCTCGACGAGTGCGGCGCAGAGTACCCGAGCAATATCATAAAGACGATAACGCCCCTCGGATTTGCCGGTACGGCAAGATACTTTATCGGTATGGGCGTAAAGAAAAGCGAGGCAGAGCTTCTCTCGCTTATGTATAAATATGCTTACGAGGCGTATTCAAACACCATCGAGGCAAAGCCGACGGTCAAGGAAACGCTCGAGAAGCTAAAGGCTATGGGACACTCGCTCAACGTCCTGACGGCAAGCCCTCACTCAAACCTTGACGTATGTCTGAAAAGAGTCGGACTCTACGACCTCTTTGACAACGTATGGTCCTGTGACGACTTCGGCACAACAAAGGCAAATCCAGAGATTTATCTCTTGGCGGCAGAGAAAATGGGTGTTCCGCACAGCGAGGTTATATTTCTCGACGACAACATTGACGCCGACAGAACCGCAAAGTCGGCAGGGCTTAAGGTTATCGGTGTATACGACGACTCCTCATCGGAATACGAGGACGACTTCCGCACGCTCTGCGACGGATATATCAAAGAGATGCGCGAGCTGCTCTCTATAAGCATTTGATTTTCCGCCGCGCGGAACAGTCATCAAAGCAACGGTTTAGCATCAGGCAACCGGCCGTTTGGCTATTAGACGCGCGGAGGAGCTCACGCAAAAATATTTTTATACTCTATTGACAATCATTTTATTGTATGCTATAATTTTATAGTAATTAAATACCGGAGGATACCGAAATGACTCATATCAAGACTATTGAAACCAAGAACCTTTGCGATAGCGCAAAGAACGGCGGATGCGGCGAGTGCCAGACCTCCTGCCAGTCTGCTTGCAAGACCAGCTGCGGTATTGCAAACCAGCAGTGCGAGTCGAAGAAGGCAGATAAGTAATTCGCACATAAAACACTGCTTTGGGCGACCTGCAAAACCGCAGGTCGCCCAACTAACTTAGAGAGAATTCGGCGCACAGAGGCAAGACGCTCGCTTCCCTCTCGGCACAAAATATAAAACACGTAAGGATTGTTTGAAATGATACATCAGTACAAGCTAGGCGGATACAACATAGTGCTGGACGTGCCCTCGGGCTCGCTTCACGTGGTTGATGAGGTCGCATACGATATAATCGGACTTTTCGAGAAGGAAAGTAAGGAAAATATTCTTTCGGCTATGAAGGAAAAGTACGCGGACAGAGAGGACATAACCCCCTCTGACGTTGAGGAGTGCTACGCTCAGGTAGAGTCGCTTCGCGACATGGGTAAGCTATTCGTTCCCGACAACTTCGAATCTATGGCAGGTAAGCTCAAGGAAAAGACCTCGGGAGTAGTAAAGGCACTGTGCCTTCACATTGCACACACCTGCAATCTTAACTGCTCCTACTGCTTTGCAAGTCAGGGCAAGTACCACGGAGAGAGAGCGGTTATGAGCTACGAGGTTGGAAAGAGGGCACTCGACTTTCTCATTGAGAATTCGGGAACCAGAAGAAACCTTGAGGTAGACTTCTTCGGTGGTGAACCGCTTCTTAATTTCGAGGTTGTCAAGGAGCTTGTAAAATACGCGAGAAGCATTGAGGGAGCTGCGGGCAAAAACTTCCGCTTCACCCTTACGACCAACGGTATGCTTATCGACGACGATGTGATAGATTTCTCCAACCGTGAAATGTCGAACGTTGTGCTTTCGCTTGACGGCAGAAAGGAAATCCACGACAGGTTCAGAGTAGACTATGCAGGGCGCGGCAGCTTTGATACGATAGTTCCGAAGTTCCAGAAGCTTGTAGAGGCGCGCGGCGGTAAGAATTACTATATGCGCGGAACCTTCACCCACGCAAACCCTGACTTCCTCGAGGACATCAAGGTTATGCTCGACCTCGGCTTCAAGGAGCTGAGTATGGAGCCTGTGGTTGCGGCTCCGGGTGACCCTGCGGAGCTTACCGAAGCAGATATCAAGGTGGTTATGGAGCAGTACGAGAAGCTTGCCGAGCTTATGCTTAAGAAGCACAAAGAGGGTGACCCCTTCACCTTCTACCACTATATGATAGACCTCAAGGGCGGCCCTTGCATTTACAAGAGAATTTCGGGCTGCGGCTCGGGCACGGAGTATATGGCGGTTACACCGTGGGGCGACCTCTATCCCTGCCACCAGTTCGTCGGCGACGAAAAATACAAGCTCGGTAACATCTATGACGGTGTTACCAACAAGGAAGCTCAGGCAGAGTTTGCCTCCTGCAACGTATACAAAAAGAAGGAATGCCGCGACTGCTGGGCAAGGCTCTATTGCTCGGGCGGCTGCGCGGCTAACGCATATCACGCAACAGGAAGCATTACGGGCATTTACGAGAAGGGCTGCGAGCTCTTCAAGAAGCGTATGGAGTGCGCCCTGATGCTTGCAATTGCAAAAGAGCTCGGTGAGTGATGAAAACTCCGATTTACGATTTTGTTCGCCAATATGCCGACAGCGCAGCCATAAGAATGCATATGCCCGGTCACAAGGGCCGCGGTGAGAATTCGCCCTACGACATAACCGAAATCCCGGGGGCAGACAGTCTCTATCTTGCCGACGGAATTATTCTCGAGAGCGAAAAAAACGCAGGCAGGCTCTTCGGCGCTGATACGTTTTATTCGACAGAGGGCTCATCTCTTTCGATACGCGCGGCAATGCTGCTTGTATGCGAGCTTGCAATAAAAAATGGCGCGGCACCAAAGGTACTCGCGGCAAGAAACGTTCACAAGTCCTTTATCACGGCGGCAGCACTTCTCGACTTTGAGATTGAGTGGATTGAGTCTAGCTCTAATAGCTACTTCTCCTCGGGTGTAACTGCTGCGGCGGTTGAAGAGGCGTTGTCCGAGGCAATGCACAAGCCGACAGCGGTATACATCACCTCGCCCGACTACCTCGGATTCGCCGTTGACGTAAGGGGAATTGCCGCGGTTTGCAAGAAGCACGGCGTGCTTTTGGTTGTAGATAACGCGCACGGCGCGTATCTGAAATTTCTCGAGAGGTCGCAGCATCCGATAGACCTCGGCGCGGATATCGTCTGCGACTCTGCTCACAAGACGCTTCCCACTCTGACAGGCGGTGCATATCTTCATATTTCAAAAAATGCCGACAAGGATTTAGCGCAAAACGCAAGGACTGCGCTCGCGACCTTCGGCTCTACAAGCCCCTCGTATCTTATCCTTGCATCACTTGACAGGACCAACGAGGTCCTCGCCTACGGATACCGCGAGAAGCTGAAGGCGACACTCGCTAAAATCAACAAGCTGAAGGACTCGTTAACGGCACTCGGATACCTGCTATACGAGAACGAGCCTATGAAAATAGCAATATCGGCAAAGGAGTACGGATACACAGGCGATAAAATCGCCGAGCATCTTGAGAAAAGCAATATTATATGCGAGTTCTTCGACCGCGACTACGTAGTACTTATGCCGTCGGTATCGACTACCGAAAAGGAGCTTGACACCCTTTACAGCGCTCTTAAGGCACTGCCGAAGAAGCGTGCGATAAAGGAAGAAGCGCCCGCCCCGGTTTCGCCGCTCAGAGTTATGACTCCCAGAGAGGCTATGATGTCTGCGGGAGAAAAAATCGCGGCAAAGCGCTCTCTCGGCAGGGTGCTACGCACCGTAACGGTAGGATGCCCGCCCGCAGTACCGATTGTAGTTTCAGGAGAAATAATAACCAAGGAAGCAATAGCCGCCTTCGAATACTATGGCATAGAAGAAATCGACGTTGTAAAGCGATAAATGTAAATAATTATTTGCTTTTTGACTTTAAACGGCTTGCTTTGGCGCACTTTTCCTTAAGTTGTCTTTTTCAAAAAGCAAGTTAAAAACATCAATTTAAAAAATCCAATCAAAAAACGCCCGTGGTTTAGTGCGGTACTCCTAACCGAGTATTCACGTTAAACCACGGGTGATTTTAAATTCTTATGCTCTCCGCCTCGGCGGCAAAATAGCCGCAAGCTCGCAGTGCCTCGACGGCAGAGGACCTGTCTGAATTACTGTCAAAAATTCCAAACACCGAAGGGCCGCTGCCGCTCATTAAAGTAAGCTTCGCACCGTGCTCTGAAAGCAGAGCCTTTATACGGTTAACCTCGGAGCTTCCACTTAGGGTTTGCTCGAATATATTGTAAAGCTCTGTTGGCATTTCGTCACCGTTCAGATATCTTTCAAGCGCTCCGAGCAGTTTTTCCGCGTGAGGTGTACCGTCGGCAAAGCCGTCATATATACGGTCGAGCGCTCCGTATGCCCTCGGAGTCGATACAAGCTCCTCGCCCTTTGCGATAACCAAGTATAGCGTACGCAAGGACGGAACAGGCGCAATCAACTCTCCCCTGCCCTCGCAGAGCACGGTACCGCCGTACAGGCAGAACGGCACGTCACTGCCAAGCGCCAGCGCAAGTGAATAGAGCTTTGATGTTGAAAGTCGGTTATCAAATATTCTGTTCAAGGCACGGAGCGTCGCTGCCGCGTCAGCCGAGCCGCCTGCGAGTCCTGCGGATACGGGTATGCGTTTTTCGAGCAAAACTGACACCCGTGCAGTGATTTCGGCGCAAGATAGATATGCCAAAGCGGCGCGCACAATAAGGTTATCCTCTCCAACAGGAAGCCCCGATACACCACCGATAGAAAGTGTTACCTCGGTTTTATCTGACTCCACAGCCTCAACGGTCAAATTATCAAAAAGAGATACCGTTTGCATTACACTGCGAATATTATGAAATCCGTCCTCTCGCCGTCCTACGACGTCAAGGTGCAGATTTATTTTTGCATAGGCTTTTTCCTTTACTGTCACACAACTCTCCTTTTATGAATACCACCGTTTTGTTTTGGTTGCTTTAAATATCTTCCTTGCTATTATATACTATTTCGAGAAAAAAATCAATAGTGCGACAAATCAACTCGCCACTTCAAGTCCACTTTTTGAAAAAACTTTCTCATTTTATAAAAACCTCTTGCAAAATAAGCCAAAGTGTGTTACAATATTTAAGCGCACCGCGGGTACGGCTGCGGTAAACTTAAGCAAAGCAATTATTGCACATTCTTCCCCGAGCAGCAAATTCCTTTGAAAACTTAATATGCCTGCATAGTTAAATGGATATAATAAACCCCTCCTAAGGGTTAGTTACAGGTTCGATTCCTGTTGCGGGTGCCATAGAAAAAGAGCCTACTCTCGCGGTAGGCTCTTTTTCTATACCATCCTCACAGGAACGAACGCACCGCAGGTGCAGTTCGCATACCGCCATCGGCGGTATATTGCGTCGCGAGGCGCTCTTCCAAAACGGCAGATTTGCACGGAACGATTATAGCAAATTCTACCCCGAGCAGCAAATTCCTGTTACTTGTACTAGTTCTCGCAAGATGGGAATCCCACTTTGCAACACTTTTGGAGCGGGTGAATAATTGGAGTGTGTGGGCAATTTTACCCCACCTCTTATCCTGTTCCCTAGAGTATATATTTTTTGTCTATCTGTATTTCAAATACTCCATAAATTTCTTTGCGGCTATGGATAGTGCATTTTGGCTTCGGAAAGCAACGCCGATCCTTCTGAACGCGGGCACATCAAGCTCTTTAGCCACTATTTTGTACGGTATTTTACGCAGTATCAGCTCGGGAAGAATAGCAATTCCAAGACCTCCCTCAACCATTGACATCACCGCATAATCATCCCACGTTGTAAAATGCACGTTAGGCGTAATGCCGTTTCTCTCAAAAACCTCGGAAATCTCAGCTTTCGCTCCCTTTTCAAGAAG
>JAFUQP010000008.1 GCA_017472305.1 Clostridia bacterium
AAACTGCTGTGCACCATACGGCGAAGAAATTTTTAGAGAATTTTGCCGCAGCTTGCCGAAGTCAAGTGCGGACTTTACGAGGCGGGGTGCGGTAAAAGGCACGAAAATTTATCGCCGTAGGGCTTATGTGTTCGACTCCGCCACGGCTAACCGATAAAGGAGAATAAGATGGCACGCTCAGAAAGGCAAAAGGAAAAGCTATATAGACTAATAGAAATCTTTATGAGAGAAACCGACGACACGTCGGGACTCACGGTAAAGGAAATAATCTCGGCTCTTTCGGAGTACGGAATTAAAGCCGAGCGAAAGAGCATATACGACGATTTATTAACACTCGGCGAGCTTGGCTTTGATATCGTTACCTTGCCCAAAAGACCGCCGGAATATACCCTTGCGAACCGTCTTTTTTCGCTCGCGGAGCTGAAGCTTCTGACAGATGCTGTCGAGTCCTCACGCTTTGTGAGCCGCGAGAAGAGCAGGGAAATAATAGACAAGCTTCGCCTCTTTGCGGGCAAGCGTCGCTCGGGCGAGCTTTCAAGACAGGTTTACGTTGAGGACAGAGTCAAGAGCATAGACGGATATTCCTTCGATAATATAGACCTTATTCACAAGGCAATAAACGGTAATGAAAAAATCAGCTTCGGCTACTTTGACTACACGGTAAGTAAGAAGCGCGAGCTTCGCCACGGCGGAAAGCGCTACGTTGTCAGTCCGATATCCCTGATTATGAGCGACGGCAACTATTACCTCGTTGCCTACGACAGCGAGGCGGAAATAAACAAAAACTTCAGGGTAGACAAAATATCCGAGCCACGTCTTACGGGAGAGGCGCGCGACCGTCGCTCGCTTGAGGAGCGATTCAATCCCGCAAAGTATTCGCAGAGAATATTCGGTATGTACGGCGGCAGAGAGGAGCTTGTAACCCTTGAGTGTCGCGAGCATCTCGCAGGTGTCATAATCGACCGCTTCGGTGACGGATATAGCTTTATCCCCACCGACTTTGGCTTCAGCGTGGCAATAAGAGTTATGGTCAGCCCGAATTTCTTTGCCTGGGTTCTGGGATTTGGAAAGGATATGCGAATTCTTCGCCCGGATGCGGTCAGAGAGGAAATGGTTAAGAGGCTTGCCGAGATATCCGAAATATACAAGCACTGAAGACAGTCTGAAGAATAGCTCATATTGAAACACCCTCGGATGCCCGAGGACAGAGAGAAAACAAACCGTATACAGGAGATAATAATGAAAAAATACAGTGTAATAGCCTTCGACCTCGACGGCACTCTTACCAACCCGGAGCGAGGACAGCTCTCGGGCTTCGAATACGCATTCAAGAAGCACGGAGTAGCCTATCCCTCGCGAGATTGGCTGAAAAAATATATAGGTCCGCCAATTCACAGAGAATGGCGCGAGGAGTATGGCTTCACGTCTGAGAAGGTTGCCGAAATGATAGAAACCTACCGCGAGTATTACAATATTTACGGCTGGTGGGATAATGAGGTCTATGAGGGAATAGTTGAGCTTCTCTCAGGCCTTAAGGCGGCGGGGAAGAAAATAATCCTCGCAACGAGCAAGCCCGAGTTTATCGCAAGAAAGATACTTACCCTCTTCGGACTTGACGGGTATTTTGATTTTATAGGCGGTGCTGCCGAGGACGAAACCCGACACTTGAAGGAGGAGGTGCTTCGCTACAGCCTTTCCTCGCTTGGAGATTACGAGCCCACCGAAGCCGTCCTCGTCGGTGACAGAAAGTACGATGCGGAGGGTGCGAATACCGTAGGAATAGATTCTATAGGCGTTCTCTGGGGGCACGGTAGCCGCGAGGAGCTTGAGGCATCGGGCTTTACACATATAGTAAGCACTCCCGAGGAGCTTCTATCCGGCATTCTCTCGGGCAAATAAAAGACGGCGAAATCGGTACAAGCTGCTCTGACTATTACGCTCATCTGCTTGCTCAGGCTACTATGCTTCTCTAAATTTAAAATCGCAACTCTTTAACAAGAAAAAAGCGGATTTTGTAAACCAAAGCTTACAAAATCCGCTTTTTCTATGCTTTATTAATAATTATTTTGCCTTGCAGTATGCCGAAACCTCGTCGAAGGTATCGGTAATCTCCTTCTCGGGAGCCTTTGTAAGAAGCGATACGATAACGATAGCTATCGAGCCGAGCACGAATGCGGGAAGAAGCTCGTAGATATTGAGCACCGCAACGTTCGGAGCAACGAGGTACTTCCAGAGAAATACCGTAGCACCGCCGGTGAGTATACCTGCAAACGCGCCCCACTTTGTGGTACGCTTCCAGAAGAGGGCGAAGAGAATAACGGGGCCGAACGCAGCACCGAAGCCTGCCCAAGCGAAGGAAACAATTCTGAATACCGAGCTGTCGCTGTCCCAGGCGAGAATCATAGCAACCGCCGCGATAGCAAGCATTGTACCTCTTGCGAGCCACATCTGCGCCTTATTGCCCATATCCTTCCAGAAGAAGCGTTTGATAAGGTTCTCTGAAACCGAGGAGGAGGCTGCGAGCAGCTGGGAGTCAGCCGTGGACATAATCGATGCGAGAATACCCGCGATAATAATACCTGCAAGGATTGCCGCGAAGGAGTCTGCGCTCGCCATAGCGTCGGCAATGTAGATAAGAATGTTCTCCGAGTCGAAGCCTGCCTCGAGAATCATACCGGTATCAAGCGCGAACTTGAAGCCGATAACGCCTATGATAATAGCAACGCCCATCGAGATTGTAACCCAAACTGAGGCAACGCGTCTTGAAAGGGTGAGCTTCTTCTCGTCCTCGATAGCCATAAATCTTAAGAGGATATGAGGCATACCGAAGTAACCGAGACCCCACGCGAGGGTGGATACGATAGGAAGGAATCCGTAGCTTGTGCCGTCGGTACCCGTAATGCTGAAATACTGTCCGAGCGAGTCAATTCCGTCAAGCGAGAGAATTGCGTTCTTGATACCGTCAACGCCGCCGGTGTTTTCAAGACCGAAGCAGATAACTATAAAGAGCGCGCCGGTCATAACGATGGACTGAATGAGGTCTGTGGTAGAGGCAGCAAGGAAACCGCCGAGAACAGTATACGCAACGAGAACTATCGCGCCGACAATCATTGCTACGTGGTAGTCAATTCCGAAGAGGCTGCTTGCAAGCTTACCGATAGCGGCAAAGCCCGAGGCGGTGTAGGGAATAAAGAATACGATAATCACGATAGCAGCGATAGCGGTAAGAAGTCCCGACCTGTCGCCAAATCTGTCCGAGATAAATGAGGGAACCGTGGTTGAAGAGGTCTTTTCGGAATACACTCTTATCCTTTTTGCAACGATAAGCCAGTTAACGTATGTACCGACAGCAAGACCGACCGCAGTCCAGAACGCCTCTGCAAAGCCCGTGGTGTTGCCCATAAAGCCGTTGAGGAGTGCAACGCCCGGCAGTCCCATAAGAAGCCAGGACGACATATCCGACGCCTCGGCGCTCATTGCCGTAACGAACGGGCCGAGCTTTCTTCCGCCGAGGTAGAAGTCGTCAGAGGACTTGTTTTTCTTGGAGAGCTTGACACCAAGGTAAATCATGTATCCGAGATAACCCGCAATCGCGAGGATTATCATAGTGTACTTCATTGACATAATAGATACTCGCTTTCATAAAAATATGCAGTTATTGTAACATATATTTAAAATAAAGTCAATAGAAAGATGCATAAATCTATCACTTTAGCAGAGAAAAGTCGAGATTTTGCATTAAAGAGGGCGCGAGCCGTCATTTTCTGCCCGCGCCTTTTGTCAGATTGTTTGCTTTATGCAAGATACGCTCTCTTTATTCTTACCGCAATTCTCGGTCTGTCGCCATAGCCTGTAGGAACGTCGGCAATCTCGTCAACCGTTTCCATACCCGATATAACTTTACCGAACGCCGCGTACTGACCGTCAAGGTGAGGCGCGTCCTCGTGCATAATGAAGAACTGAGAGGAAGCCGAATTCGGGTCGAAGGCTCTCGCCATAGAGATAACACCGCGAGTGTGCTTTATGGGGTTGTCGTGGCCGTTCGCGCGGAATTCGCCAACGATGTTCTCGTCAGCGCCGCCCATTCCGTTGCCCTGAGGGCAGCCGCCCTGAATCATAAATCCCTTGATAATTCTGTGGAAGGTAAGTCCGTCGTAGAAGCCCTCGGAAACGAGCTTCTCAAAGTTCTTTACCGTTATGGGAGCAGCCTCGGGATAGAGCTCAAGCTCGATTTTTGCTCCGCCTTCCATTTCGATAATAACCATAATAATCTCCTTTTCGTTATATTTGTTTTAAGTTAGGTCTATAATTAAATAAAAAGCTTTGGGGTGAGTATATGAATAAGGAAAAGCTCGAGAGAGGTGTTCTCTTAATGCTCGGAATAATAGCAGGCGCTGTGCTTCTCTACGCCTCGGTAAGGCTCGTTCTGCCGATAGTGTCGCCCTTCCTTATCGCGTGGGGCGTTGCATATCTTGTAAGACGGCCTGCCGAGAAAATTTCAGGAGTAACCCGTATCCCCGAAAAGATAGTAAGGCTTATTCTCGCAATAGGAGCGGCGCTATTTGCCTTCGGAGCGTTCGGAGTGCTTGTCTGGCAGCTGATTGCCGCACTCTGGCGGCTGCTCTCCGACCTCGGCGAGGGTGGCGCGCTTTACGACCTTCTCGTAGCTATCAGCTCGCCGAAGCTATCGCTTTTCGGCAGTGAAATACCCGAGGAGCTGGCGACGAAAATCAGCGACGCGCTCGGCAGAATGCTGACCGAGGCGTTTACAGGGCTTGCGAGTGCGCTTACCTCGTGGGTGTCGGTTGTGCCGCGAGCGCTTCTTTTCCTGCTTGTTACGCTTATTTCTCTGGTATATTTTTCCCTCGACCTTGAAAATATCGGACTTCGACTCGGCTCGCTTCTCCCTCGCGGCGCCACACGTCGGCTCTCGGTATTCAGGCAGGAGCTTTTCGGAGTGATAGGCAAGTATATGAAATCCTATCTACTCTTAATGCTGATAACCTTCTCGGTTATGCTCGCAGGCTTCCTTCTTCTCGGGGTGGACAGCGCGTTTCTTATTGCCGCAGTCGTCGCCTTCCTTGACCTTCTTCCTGTGATAGGCGTCGGTACTGTGCTAGTCCCTTGGAGCGTGATTTCCTTTATATCCGGAAACGGCGCTCTGGGAATAGGGCTCGCCGTTCTGTTTGTTGCCAATGAGGTTATCAGGCAGATAGCCGAGCCGAAAATCCTCGGCAAAAACCTCAATATGCACCCAATATTAACCCTCGCCGCACTCTATATCGGCTATGCGCTCTTCGGGCTTATGGGGCTTATTATCGTGCCGATTTTTGCAGTGCTCGCCGGCTTTCTATTCAAAAACGGCAGCTCCGCCGATATCGGTGAGGGGAGCGTCTGAAAGCGGGCAAATTTTCTTGCCTGCCGCGGTGAGTGCGGCACAAATCAATTCTCCGTCGGGATGACGCGCGGGGTTTCCGAAGAAATACACCGTGTCGCCAAAGACGAAGCTTGCGCCGCCGATAAAGCCGTATTCGTAAGGGGGCAGGGAAATACCGCCCTCTGAAATCTCGGTAACCTTTACCGAGAGCGAGCGAAGAAGCCTTGCCATACCCTTGTCGGCAGTCACGGCGTTTTTTTCGTCAACCATAAGGACGGTGCAGGCGGCATAGCCCTGCTTCGAGTCAACTGCGGTCAGCCCGCAGCTCTCGGCAAGTCGGATTACCGACTCCGAAATACTTTCTCTTCTGCAAACGATGTTTTTCCCGACGGTAAGCGCGTTGAAGCGGCAGTCCTCGGGGTATTCCTTGCCAAGCGCGTCAGACGAGAAGATTATATTTAAATTCGGGTGCCTTTCCCGAAGGTCGGAAAAGACGAACGAGGCATATTCGCAGTAGTCAGCGCTTGTAATCAGAGTGTTGCCGAGCTTAAAAAGAAGCGTGTCGCAGTGTGCCCCTATTGCCTCGGGCAATGCGGGGTAGCACGGTAGCGTTATAGGAGAGAAGCCTCGCAAAATAAGCGAGCGAAGACACTCCTCTGATACTCTTTCGTCTAAAAGAACGGTTTTCATATTCCTCATATCCCTTGCAAGAGGGAGCATTCCGAGCGCACCCTGCTTGAATTATCGTGCGTTCGGCATTGCCTTTCTGCAAGCTCTTAATAAAATAAGTAAAAGAGGCCGTTACCAATGCAACAGCCTCTTTTCTCAATTAAGCGCGCTCAATCTTTCCGGAACGAAGGCAACGAGAGCAAACGTACACGGTAGTGTTGGTTCCGTTTACTACAGCCTTAACCCTACGGATGTTGGGCTTCCAAGCTCTGTTGGTCTTGCGGTTGGAGTGGGAAACGTTGTGTCCGAACGCAACGCCCTTGCCGCAGATACTGCACTTAGCCATTTTGACACCTCCAAAATTCCGTCACAAAGGACGAAAATTTTATATATTATTTTTGTTAACACAAATCGGCAGTTGATATTATAACATAACGAAACGAAAAATTCAAGTCCTTTTTTAAATTTTTTTAAAAAATATATTCTTGAATAATAGGTAAATTAGCGGACGGCATCTCATAAAATTATGTATAGACGGCTACGCAGGCTTTTTTCACGTGATAAACTGCTGAAGGAGCGTGTCGCCTCATACAGAAAGAACGGTTTTTTCTATCCTTATAACCGTAAAGCAGGGGGCAAAATGAATATAATTAAAATGTCGGAAAACAGATATAAGTTTTATAGAAGCGGACTTATGCTCACCGCCGTCGCTCTTGCAATGCGGAGTGTCGCGATGCTGTTCGGCGCATTCGTCACGCGCGCTGTCGGTGCGGAGGGAATAGGTCTTTATACCGTAATAAGCACCGTTTATTCCTTTGCCGTAACCCTCGCGACCTCGGGTATCAGCCTGACTGTCACGAGGCTCGTTGCCTCGGCAATAGGAGAGGGACGCGAGGAGAGTGTTGGCTCGGTCTTGCGCGGCGCGATAATATATTCCCTCGCCTTCGGTGCGCTTGCAAGCCTTCTTCTGTTCTTCGGCGCGGAGCTTATCGGTGGGAATATCCTCTCCGACAAAAGAAGCGTCATGCCCTTAAAGGTTCTTTCCCTTGCCCTTATCCCAACCTCGCTTTGCTCGGCTCTCTCGGGCTACTTTATCGGTGTAAGGCGGGTTGGGCAGAGTGCGGCGGCGCAGGTGCTCTCGCAGGCGGTGAAAATTATCGTCACCGTAATTCTGATAAACAAAATGTCGGGGCTCGGTGTCGGCGGAGCTGTGCTGGGACTATGCCTCGGAGTAACTGTTACCGAGGTTGTTTCCTTCCTATTTATATACGCAGAGTTTCTCATAGACCGCAAAATTCACGCAGTGCGCGGCGGCTCCGATAGGTCACGGCTTGGCGAGGTCACGCGCGTCGCCATTCCGCTTGCCCTCTCGGCATACGTTCGCTCGGTGCTGCTCACCGTCGAGCACATACTTATCCCGAAGCGGCTTCGCGACGGCGGAGAAAGCAGTGAGGAGGCGTATTCTCATTACGGAACGCTTCACGGTATGGCAATCCCTATAGTTATTTATCCTATGTCGCCGCTTTCGTCCTTCTCGGGACTGCTCGTGCCGGAGTTTGCCGCTGACCTTGCCGCGGGCAACCGTGAGAGAATGAGCAGAATTGCCTCTGAGGCAATGAATATGACGCTCCTCTATGCCAGCGTGTCAGCAGTACTGCTTTACTCCTTCTCCGAGGAGCTGGGCTACGCCCTCTACGGCTCGTACGACGCAGGCTACTACGTCGCGATTTTGGCATTCGTCGTCCCCATAATGTACCTTGACCACGTCACCGACGCGGTTCTCAAGGGTATTGGTGAGCAGGTCTATTCAATGTGGGTGAACATTTCCGACTCGCTCCTTTCGGTTTTTCTTGTCTGGCTTCTTATCCCGAGAATGGGAATTCTCGGCTACGCCGTCGTTATAGTCGCTATGGAGGGTTATAATTTCCTTCTCTCGATAATAAGGCTCTCGCAGAAGGTGCACTTTAAAATCACCCCAATTTCCTCGGTCGTCCTGCCCCTTATCCTGACGTATCTATCGGCTGCCCTTGCGGAAAGGCTCTTCCGCTTCGGCGGCAGCGGAGTCAGTACACTCTGGCTCTTTTTAAAAATGCTCTTTGCCCTATCTATCCTCGTCGCCGCCTACGGATTAATCTCCGCCTTGAAGGCGCGAGGTAGGAAAACGAAAGCGGCAACCTGAAATACTAAAACTAAACCATAATAAAAGCGGAGATGCCTGTTTACAACATCTCCACTCGTTTTTTATTCGGTTATGACTTAATGCGAAATCCGGGGCGAACGGATTCGGAGCAGAAATCTTCGCTCTCGACCCGAAGGCGTATTTACATACGTCGAGAGGGAGAGAACGGAGATAGAATAAAAAACTATAATAATCATGGAAAACCGTAGGTTTTCGACCTTAATTACATCAAAAGAAAATGAAAAGAGGAGATGCTTTTATAGTATCCCCTCTTGTTTTTTATTCGTTTATGCCTGAATACGAAAGCCACGTTTTTTATTCGGCTTCGGAGAACTCCACCTTCATATCTCCCTTTGGCACAAGGAAGCGCCTGACGGCAAACAGTCCTGCAATGCATACCACGCAGACTATATTGCTTATGGGGTCGTTGTGGCTTAAAATAACCTGCCTTGAAATTGCAACGATAAGCACCTCGAGAGTATTCGAGGGAGTCATATTTATAAGCATTCGCTCGAACTCAAGACCGACAACAATGGTCAGCGTATTATGTAAATAAACGTCCGCGGAGGCGAGATAATCGGGCACGGTGAACATTCTGTAAATCTCAAGTATGAGCATTGCCACTAGCACTAAAATCGTAAGTGTTGCAATAAGCACCTCGAGAATGTGAATTGCGCAATGCATCAAGCCTTCTATTTTCTTTTTCACAGTCAAAATCTCCGTTCGTTATTAATTTCGCGGGGTTATTTGATTATGCCTTCCTCTTCGGACTGCTCGCCCTCGTCACCTTCTGACTCCTCCTCGTCCTCGGAAGGACGCTCGTCGGTAACCTTTACCGACTCAACGCGGCGGCCGTCCATCTCCAGCACCTCAACGGAAATTCCGAACTCGGAGAAGGTGTCGCCGACCTCGGGAATTCTGCCGAGAGCCTCCATAGCCCAACCGCTGACGGTAACCGACTCGGGCTCCTCGTCAAGCTCGAGGGTATCAAAGAGCTTCTCGGTGTTTGCTTTACCGGAAACGATGTATTCCTTCTCACCGATTTCCTTGATTTCCTCTATAATTTCGTCGTGCTCGTCCCAGATTTCGCCTACTATCTCCTCAAGAATATCCTCGAGAGTGACAAGGCCGGAAACCGAGCCGAACTCGTCTGTAACCATAGCCATATGCAGCTGCTTTTCCTGCAGCTCCTTCATAAGGTCGTTGACCTGCTGGGTTTTTGCTACGAACATAACAGGCTTCAGTATGTCCGAAATAGGAGCGTCTGTTCCGTATGCGGTAGCGTAAAAGTCCTTGTAATAAAGAATACCGACGGTATTGTCAAGGTCGTTCTCGTAGACAGGAAGCCTCGAATAGCCCGATTCGGAGAACACCTTGACGATTTCCTCCTTGTCGGCATCTATAGGCAGTGCCGTAACGTCTATTCTGGGGGTGAATATATCCTCAACGACGAGGTCGCCGAATTCTATCGCGCTCTTTATAAGGTCGGACTCCTCCTTGTCGAAGTCGCCGTCCTCCTCAGCCTCCTCTATAATAGAGATAAGCTCCTCCTCAGTCATGCCCTTGTCCTCCTCGGACTTTGAGAGCTTGGCGAGAAGGTCTTGCCATTTCTTAAATACGAAGTTGAAGGGGGTAAAAACGATTTTCAAGCCGTTGATTATGGGGGCAGAGAAGAGCGCAAACCTTTCGGGCGAGTTCTTTGCCATGGTTTTCGGGGAAATTTCACCGAATATAAGCACAACCACCGTCATAACCACGGTAGAGATAGTTGCGCCGAGGTCCTCGCTCCGAAGAAGCTCGGTAAAGAGCAGCGTGCCAAGCGACGCACTTAAAATATTAACGATGTTGTTACCGATAAGAATGGTCGTGATGAGCGAGTCGTAATCCTCGGCGAGCTTAATCGCAAGAGCCGAGCGTTTGTCGCCCTTTTCAGCCTGATTTTTGAGTCTTATCCGGTTGAAGGTGTTGAAGGCTGTCTCGGTAGCCGAGAAATAGCCCGACATAATGACGCAGAAAATGATGATAACCAGATAAGTTACTAAATGACCTTCCATCTGTTGTTTTGAAAAATACCTTCCAGTTTTAAAAAATTCATAACGGGAAACCGTGGGGGAGGGAGGTGCACGAGGGGTGCGGAAAAGGCCGGTAAATAACCGTCGTAGGGGTAAAAGCTCAAATCAGATACGGAAAATAAACAGCAAAAAAAGGCATAACCACCCCAAAAATCAGTGTGGCTAAGCCTGCATTATTCTGTTATAGCGGTCTGACAAGTGTCCCCGTCCGCGCCGTCGTCCATGGCTCCTCCAGAAAATTTCGCTCTAGGGCAGAATACCTGCCGAAGCGTTATGTACTAAATATTATAGCACATATTTTCCCAAATGTCAACACCCTCGGAAAAATAGTAGTACAATAGTAGAATAAGTGCCAAAAAACACAGCAAATCGCTCCCCCTTCTAAAAAATTCCACAAAAAACCCAAATGTCAAGTATTATAGTGCAAAAAGTTTAAAAAAGATTAATATTTAATTTGTCAAGTTCGTTTTTGAAGCGTTTTTCGGCGCATTCTCCGCCGAATATGCGGCGAGGATAGTTATTTATGAAGTCTTGCACGTTGCGAATGTATTCTTCACTGTACGAGGAAATTGCGGTGCCCTTCGGGATAAATCGACGGATAAAGCCATTCTGGTTCTCATTTGAGCCGCGCTCTGAAGAGCAGTACGGGTGACAGTAGTACACCGTGGTCCTTTTCTTCCCGGTGTACGGTGACGTTTCTATGCCTTCGATATCGGAGAATTCCACTCCGTTATCGAAGGTTATTGTTTTAAATATCTCTCGGAAGTTTTCACTTCCTATTCTGCGCTCGAGGCGGTTAAGCATTCCAACCGTCCCTGTTGCCGTCTTGCCGGGAGACTTCAATATTATTTCCATACGGGTGAGCCGTTCTGTCATTGTCAGAACGGTCTCGCCCTTTTTCTTTTGACCGATAACACTGTCGCCTTCCCAATGTCCGAAGGTGATACGCTTTGCTACCTCTGCCGGGCGGCGTTCTATACTGTGCTCGACGTTCGGCAGCTTCTTCGCTTCCTTTTCTTCTTTATGCTTTTTCATTTCACCCTTGCGTAACAAATTCTTATTGCTGATTTTCAGGAATACGCCCTTATCTATATAGCTGTACAACGTTACACGGCACACGTTCGTTTTGAACTTAAGACCGTGCTCTTTTATGTAAAGGAGTATTGCGTCGGGAGAATACCCGGCGAGGACCATATCTTCTACAAAATGCGCGAATTTATGATCGTTACCTATTTTCAGAGGTGCGCCTTTTGCGCTTGCGTTTATATCCGCTTTCATTTGTGCAATATCTGCGCTATATTTTCTGGTCTCGGTCCAATCGTAGTTACGGTGCATATAGTAACCTCTTTTAAGCTCTCGGTAAATGCTTTGATGCGGATATCCGAGAATTTCACTGATTTTACTGACCGGGACGTGTGCATTGTAGAGTGCCTCGAGCTGGTCTCTTTTAGACTTGGTAAAGGTTTTATACTCTCTTCTTTGTCTGGGCTTTGGTTCTGCTATTTGTTTTCTCGCTCTCTTCATGGATATACTCCTTATCTGTCTAAACGACGTTTGTGTCTATACGACTTTAATTGTGAGTAGGATTGGGGAACGAGGGCGACGGTGCGCGTGGCTGCCGCTGTCCGCGCAACCGTCGTCGTAAACCTCGTTTCCCCAATAATCCTTACGGTTTTGATTACCGAAAAAAGGCTTTAGCGTTTTTTTCCTTGTATGTGCTAACATACGACAGAGGAAAACCTTTTTATCGCGGTTTTCCCAACGGTTTCGAAGTGCCGTTGGCTCCCTTTCCCTGTTGAAGCTGTCCTGCGGGACGGGGATATCATAAGTCACGCAAAAAGGTCAATGTCGCTCGTCCGATTTATCCTTCCCCTCTTCCGTGAGACGAGGTGAACATAAATTCTCCGTCGCTCGTTGACTTTCCGCGCTACTTATGGGTGCCTGTAGGCAAGGAGGTGCACGGCACCTCTCTTTTTTTAATGGGGGACGGGCTTACTGTTCATTGGCGGTCAGTTGCCGAAAAGCTGGCGGTTGGTGCTATCCTTTAAAGCACCGGGCGAGGTTGTAGTCGCCTAGAGTCCTACATCAGACACCGGGAGGGGCTGACGGCTCCCGGGGTTGAAAAGCCGAATAAAAAAAACAGGTAGGTAGAAAGGAATGGACGAAAAGAACTTGGCTTCAGATAAGCACCTTTTGAGAGCAATTCTCGAACTTATCGCAAAATGCGAAACTCTCGAAGAACTCCGAGAGTCCGTCGCAAGAATACTTAAGGACGAATAAAAAAAGTGCCCACGGCGCGTAATTGACCCTACCACCGTGAGCGCTTGAGGAATGAAAAGGTCGAACCTACCCGACCAACTCATTCTGAATTGCTCTTACATTATAGCACACCTTTTAAAATTTGTCAAGCCCCCACTCCGAAGGGGCGAAAGGAGTAAAAATGACTTGGACTATGGCTTATAACACAGTGCGGCACGAACTTAAAACCGCCACTGGAAAGAGATTAGAGAATTTGCAGAAAGCACTAAAGAGCGCGCAATGCCGCTTTGGAAGTTATGACCTCGATAAATACATTACAATTTCCGTCGAGGGTTATTCGTGCGTAGCTTTTATTATTAACCCTTCGGAAGTATCGAGAAACGTATTTCCCTTCGACGAAGAAAGAGTTTACCCTATGCAAGGAGTAAAACTAGAACCGAGATTTTTAACTTGGAGTGATTTAAAAGATGAAGAAGCTGACTGACAAAGACCTTTACGAATTTGTTTATCGAGCAGACACCGCACAGAAGATATCTACTGCCGAGCGGTGGCTGAACGCGCACAAGCACCTCACGAGCCGAAGCACCTTTGACGAGCTTATTGCCGTTCTGAACAGGACCGCAAAAAGGCTCTTCAGAGTGCGAATGGCTGAATTTGAAGCAAAGCTCTACGGCTCTGAAGCCGTAACCAACGTCTGAAGAAAGGAGAACGAGAATGAAAAAACTGAAGGAATTAAAATACGGCGAATACTTCATTCTGAAAGATATCCCCGAGCCGAAAGAAAGTCAAGTCTACGTCAGAGGCGAGTATGACAGAAGCTCGAAGAAGTACCTTTGCGGAAAGTTCGTAGACATATCCTACTCGAGACTGCTCTCGGGTGAAACCACAGTATACACTGAATTTGCTTTTTAAAGGAGAGAAACAATGAACTACGTTGATACTATTAATGACTATGCTATTTACGAATTTAGTAAGAAAGTCTGCAAGGAAAACGGATATTGCTATCCTACCTTCGGGGCATTTCTCAATCCCGAAGAAAATCCGATTGCAGGACACGAGGAATGCTCTATGGAGACTTTCGAAGAGCTCGCTCGATGGTGCGAGAAAAACTGAAATATTCCGAGGCGGTTCGCCGCCTCGGTTTCACTCTCACCCCCTAAACTTAGTTTAGCCTAGTGCCGAGCCACCCCACACCATTATTTTGAGGAGATAATTATGAGTTATTTTGTACCTGCGCCCACCGTCGAGGAAGATTTTGTCAACCTCGTACGCTTAGAGCTTGACGATATCAAGCACACCTTTTTCAAAATTGGTTTCAGACTGCGCGAAGCCAACAACTGTAAATACTATCTAAAATTAGGTTTTGAAAGTATAGAGGACTGCGCCGAGGCTCTCTTCGGCTTCGGTAAAACTACCACCTACGACCTTATGAAGATATCTCAAATGTTCGCGAACAGAGAAACACCTATGCATATTGACTCGCACTACGAGAAATATTCTCAAAGCCAACTCGTTTTATTCTCGCAAGTTAATTTATCTAGAAGCAATTTTATATCAATGGCAAAGCCTTCTGATAGTATAAGTAAGCTAAAAAAGGCAAAGAGCTATTGGACACAGCTTCAGAGAGGCAAGCTTCAGAGCTTCCTCGGCTGGGGCAGATGTGAAAACTTCGACGAATTCATTGAGAAAGTCGAAGCGTGTAACCCCGAGCTCAAAGCTGTGAACACCACATCTCTTGCAGAGCCGGAGCAAATTACAATTGAAGAAAATTCCGGATATCCGGAAAAGCCGAAGGATATAGTTATAGAAGCCAATGCCGAAGAGATGGTTGTTATCGAAGAAGAAGCAGAAGAGAATAAGAAACGAATATCCGAATATCTTATCCCGGCATGTGCCAATATGATACAGCACATGTGCTATAAAACGTTTTTTGACCCGGACAACAAGGGCTTCGGAGTACGTGTTCTTCCCGAGGATTTATCCTCGCAAATGGTCGAAGAAATGCTAAAAGCTTTTGACAAAAACCGTACTGCCATTAAGAACATTTTCAAGAATTACATCAATGAAAGGCTCGGTCAATATGATTACGAAATAATCCTCAACGGAAAGAAGCAGCCTTTTTCGCAGTTCTGCGGTAATGTAGCCAATTGTATTATGGACATATTTTTTGAAGAATTAAGTATACTCATTCCCGAGAAGAAAGAGAGGAAGAAAAAGAAATGAAAGAAACCCTTACATCAATTCAAAAGCCGCATACAGACAACATATTTGCCGGAATAAAAAAGGTCGAGTGGAGAACCTACTCGCTCCCGGCAGGGCGACACCACGTTTACGAAACCAAGAGAGGCGGCGGTCTCGGGAAAGTAATAGGAACGTTCAGAACGAATACATACTACCACTTCGCCGACGTTAATTCCATTCCCGATTGGCTTATCCGGGACGGCTGCGTTCCCCGGGAATGGCTTAAAAGATATGCCAAAGGGAGAACACTCTTTGCTAATCTGATTTACAACGTGAAACGCTTCGAGCATCCGAAGCTCCTCTGCGATTATAACAACTTCGCGAAGGCTACACACTGCGAGAGGTGCGGCAAGTGGGACGAGGTCCCATATCCTTGCTTCAACTGCCCGAAGAACAGTATTGTAGTAATGCCGCCGCAAAGCTTTATGTACGTGGACGTATGAAAGGAGAAAAAAGTGTATTACGGTCAAAGAGATAAACTAATATCTATAAGAGTATCATCTGAATTACTTAACGAAGTAAAGAAAAGAATTGATAGTTATACAAGCATATCGCACGGCAGAGGTGGGCGAAACACCTATGATGCACGAGTTCCCGGTTATAATAGTGCTTGGAATAAATTAAGTATAGCGGACATAATAGAAAAAGCTTTAAAAGATTTTGTGGCAAATACGCCTATTAATCCGGCGCAATCTAATACTTCTCCTGCAGTTAAAAAATAAATCCAACCTCAAGGTGCAATGTATTACTTTTTCGGAGCAAGATTTGTATTACAATTCACACGTGTATTTTGTATTACATTTAACCTCGAGGTGTAATGTATTACTTTGCACCTCAAGGTGAACAAAAAAGAACCCAAAGTTTTTCTTCGGGTCCTCAAAAATTACCTATTGACTTTTCGGTCAAAAAAGCATATAATAGAAGTACAGGTTAGGTAATGCTATGCGTTGGAAGCAATCAAGGTGTAGCCGCACGTATTAAAATGGCGCAGATTGAAGGCATAGATAAGACTAACAAAGAGGGACCGTCACTCACGGCCCCTCGTTTTTTTATTTTTTAATGCTTAAATGCTTTTGCTCTTTCCCTTTGAGCGCACTTATATGAACATTCCTTGTATGTTCATAGCCAGTCCACACGCCAAAACCTTTTGTTTTAGATACGGGAATAGGCGTAATATCGCCTTTTCTCAAGCGTTCATACTTGCCTTTGGAGAATATGTTATATATATCTCCCTGTTCTTTGTGAAAAGGTCCTGCGCCAAGAACGCGCTTATCGTCACCTTTAAGTTCTCTCTTATCCTCGAGAGTCGTAATTACTTTACATCTAAAACGCTTAGTGAACGGGTTAAACCATTTCACATGAACAAAGTGAGCCCCATTACGCTTTATCTTTAAAGCAGCATTGTTTACTTTGAATATTTTTCCTACATATTTTGCCATAATTAACTCCTTGTTTTATTTTCACGCCGCGTCTTTGTGCATTTCTGAATATCATTCTGGAAGTAGCTGTTCTGAAGTCCGTTTTCGCGAAGCGTTCCGAACTTGCCGGAGTAGCAGATAAAGTCGTCTATATGCATAGTGTTCGGCTCATAGGTCGAAAATACCGAGGAAAGGCAGTCGGTCTTATATCTGTCGGAACGGTCCTTCTTGTAGATTATGTGCCAACGGTCCTTGGTAACCTGTCCGTCCATTCGTCCCGACTGTATCTCGAGCTTCAGAGCGAAGGTATTAAACTGACCGTGGACCTTATCGTAATGGTGATTTATCCCGGACACCGTGTTATCCACAAGATAGGAGAAGAGCGTGCCGTCACGGCGTTGGTGGTCGTATTCCGAGCGGAACACTCCCCATTTGCTTTGCAGGAACGTATACAGACCTTGCATAAGCCAATACGGCGAGAAGAAAGGCAACGTAGGATATTCCTCGCCCTTCTCGGCTATGTAAATAACCTCGCCGAGCTCTCTGCCGCCTGCGCCCCACGCTTCGGGCCTCTGAAGGTCGGCAATAATACGTATAAACACTCGGTTACGCACGACGGCTGCATGTCTGCACATCATAAGGCAAGCATTGAAGAGGTCGTTCTTCTGGTTACACTCCTCGACGGTTTTCTTCGTTTCGTTAAGCTCGAGGCTGTTCTTGCGCTCCTTGTCTATCTCGGTTATAACGAAAGTACCGAAGGAAAGCTTAAATTCCTTTTGCATGCGCTTTCCAAGACGGAGCATATCGTAGTTTATGATATGACACTGTCTGCGAAGTGCACTGTAGCTCTCGGGATTCTCCGAGAAGAAATCGGTATTACGGAGCGGCATATTGCCGATATCCCGTATTAGCGAGCTGACTCTGATAGAGTAGTTCGCAAAAATAAGGCTTGTCTTGACGGTATAAATAAGATACGCACAGGCGTAGTCCGAAAGCACGTCATAGAGGTGCTCTATTTTGAGTCCGTCGTTATACGTATATCTGTAATGCTCGTAGTCGTAACCGAAGGTATAATCCATACGGAGCTTCTTTTCCTTGCGGTATTGCTGCCACTCTCCCGGGGTGAAGCCCTTGGATATAGCGTAATCAAATGCGCGCCTGAAGGTTTGCATTTTGGCTCTTACCGCGTCGAGGTCGCAGAGCTCGCGGTCTGACACCGCGCGATTAAGATAATCCCTGAGACGCTGCCACGGGAAATTCGGGAAGCGAAGGTCGCATTCGAGAAGTACTTCAAACGCGTCGTCCCATTGCTTAACCTCTGATGAAAGCGACATCGAGGTTATCATTTGCGTCTTTCCCGTTCCCATAGGCCCGTAAACTGTTGTAACCACTCCGCGCTTATTGAGAAAAGCCTTGTTTGCTCTCTCGTATGCGTAGAGCCTTGTAAACGCCATAGAACGGCAGATGTAGTTATACACCCACACTCCGACACAAAGCCACATTACACCCGGAACAAAACGTATCATAGGCGTAAGGTCGTCTATGAGCTTGAGGACCTGTGTGTATATTCCTATAAAGTCCGCCGATACAACGAGGTAGAGATAGAAGGCGAGAAACTCAATAACAATGCTTATGACGTTGAAATGCAAAAGCCATATTACGAGCCACGTCTGCCAATAACGCTCGTTTACAGCTACAAAAGAAACAAAGTCTTTTACCCATGCAATTACAGGGTATACAACCTTGAAGAGAAACTGCTCGAATTTAAGCAGCTGTTTTGACTTTTGCTTCTTCTTCGGCATAGCAACAGGCGAAGTGTATTTAGCGAATTTCGCAATGATAATCGGCACAAGGGGAAAGAACACGAGCGAGAGCCTTGCGACCGTTGAGGCGGTATCTCCGAAGGAATACCAGAAGTTTATAAAGTTATCCTTGCTCGCCCAGAGGGTCCAATATTTATTCCATAGGAGCTTAAATTCTTCCCATTCGTACGGGAACAGGGAGAGCTTGTCCCACGGCGACTCCGCCCACTGCCACGAGGGCATAGCCGTAACGGTAGGATAAAGCAGTGGGTCAAGCTCAAAGAGCTCCGTAAAGTAATACACTGCCGAGAAGGCAAGGTCTTTGAAGGACTCGCCTATCCTCGGCAGTGCATTCGGAAAGAGAAATCCGCAGGCGAGCGACACAAGCGTTATACCGACACAAATATAATGACGGTAATCAACCGAGCGCAGCTTCATTCACCTGTCCCCCTGTATATACGAAATAGCAGACGACGAGGAAGAGAAAGAGTCCGGCGAGAATGAATAGTATTCTTCTAGACACTCTCGTCCTCGCTTTCGGTTGCGCCGTTCTCCTCGAGGTGATTCTCACGCTCGACGGCTATTCCGAGTCTGCCGCATATCTGATTGAGCTTTGCGAGGTAGATATCCTCTGGCTCCTCGAGCTCCTCGTCCTTCTTCGAGAAGAACACCTCTTTTACTGCCATAAGCAGGGCGAGAACGACGAACATTCCCGTCCAGAATATGAGGCATATATTAGCGATAAGCTGTATAATTCCGTATGTAGTTAGCATTTTTCTTTTCTCCTGTTCTTTTTACTTCGTTGTTATAAATTCAAAGGCTACCTTATCGAGAGCCTTATTAAGGAACGCCTTGCACTGCTCGCAGAGGTCAAAATCTCGTCTCTCGAAGCAGTTAACGCCGCGCTTATACGGCAGATTTACGAGAGACGCTCTTTTAGTCGGGGCTTCTTCCTTCGGCGGCTCCTTCTTATACCGGGAACGCTTCGGAGAGCCGTCCTCTGACTCGATGTCCTTTGCTTCGGGCTTCGGCTCCTCTGGGAGCTTCTCCTCGATTACCGAAGCGCATTTGTCACAAACTATCATTTTTTCTTTTCTCCTGTCTATACGACGTTATTCCATAATCGCCCAGAAACGGCAGCACTTGCTTTTCTATCTCACATCTGCTATAATATCTACAACGAACTCTGAACCGGAGTAAAAATATAGTTGAGGGTAAAAAGGAAGGTACTTATATGGCTAAATACCATAAGCGAAGCTCGAAGATAAGAAACTTCGCGATAGGTTTACTCAACATACTGAAAGAAACCGTCACTTTTCTATTCAGTTTTATTATTGGTGTTTTGAATCTCATCGGAATAATTGTTGAGTAATATAACCACACAAGTAACCGTCCACGGGCGGTTACTTTTTAATTTAAGGGGTTGACTTTTTTATAATGTTTGTGATATACTATAATAAAGTAACGACCGATTTCTATTGAAATCCTGCTAATGCTTCCTTGAGAAGATGTTTGGCCAAGTCGTTACTTTTTCTTTTTTTCAGCTAAATATTTTTCTTTAGCTCTTTGACCGTAGACTTTTGCTTGAGCATAATCCTTTTCACTCATTCGGCCTTGTGAAGGATCGGAGTAATTTTCCTTTAAATCGACTATCCCTTGACGACGCAAATAAGACTGTTTTCCGTTTCCGATAATATCATTTTCACATTTATAATTAGGTGAGTTTTTGCCCTTTTTAGGTTTTGTTGTTGTTCCTACAGAAACATGACTATCATCGATATCCTCTAATATAACGTGCTTATGATTTCCTCGCGGATCTCTATGACGTTTTAAGAGCACGGAAATAAAAGAACCGTGTTCAGACGTTTTATTATTGTTTTTGTATGTAACTGTTTCTTTTTTATATGTAATTCTTTTTCTTGTAATTTTAATCACCCCTTTTTATGTCGAGCTTTGCGCTCGGCTCTTTTTCTTTTCCGAGAAACGCGCTTGTGGATATTCTTTGTTTTCTTACTTCTATACTCGGCGACAGCATTCTCTCGTCTGACAGACTTGCCGCCGAACAGACGCTCGAGGAAAGTAGGTGGCTCGGCTCTGTAAGCTCTGAAGTGCTTACCCTTATTACGCATTCCGGCTTCAAACTGCTGGCGCTCCTCGTCATTGTTAAAACCGATATGCTTGTCTCCTGAAGCCTTCTTGCCGTAGCCGACTCCGGCATAATAGGCATCAAGCTCGGACTCCTCAAATGCTGCTTTCATTCCGTCGGAATAGCCCTTACGGTAGTCCGAACTATCCGACTGCATTTCGTGACGTGCTTTTCTTGACATTACTTATTTCTCCTTTTGCTTTTTGTATTACTATGTAGCTTGTCCCACACGAACTGACAAAGCTTCGTTACTATGAAAGCAAGCACCGTAGTTAACACTATTGTAGTTAATTCTTCCATTATTTTTGCTCCTTGACAAAAAGAATAAAATGTGTTAAAATTTTTTCGTCACATAATTCCGAATATTTTAATCTCTTGGGGAAACTATACCTTGGTAAAAGGTGTTTCTCTCTTTTCTGCTATCTCCTTGAGATTTGGAATTGTGTGACAACAATGAGAGATGCGCTTTTTCGGTGTGTCTTTCGTTGAAAGGCACACTTTTTATTTTTGGGGGTATTATTTTGGACAAAAAAACTTTATTCTGTCACGTCTGCGGTAAGGAAAGTACACCGTATCCGCTTTGCCCGGACTGCTTTAAGCTCCGCGACGACGGAAAGATTATTAAATGCGATAAATGCGGAGTTTGGCACCTCAAATGGTCGGTTTGTAACTGTCTTACAAATCATACGCACAAGGAAGCTTCATCACCTGACCCACGAAAAACTATAACTTGCCTTATTTGCAAGCAATATTCCTACGGTGAGCATTTTTGCGAGGATTGCGCATCAAGATACAGAGACCGTTCTTTCGATATGCGCATTAAAAATCTCGCTTTTGAAAAAATTGTCGACGAGTGGGGAAACCTTGATATGCATTGCATAAACGGTCACTGTGTCAGAAGCCGCGCAGAAAAAATAATCGCTGATTTTTTCTTTGAAAACAGAATCCGCTACATATACGAAAAGCCGATATATTACAAGGACGAAGCCGGCGAAGAAAAAGAGCTTCGCCCGGACTTCTTTTTACCGGACTTTGATACGTATATCGAATACAACGAGTTAAAGGGCATTGACTATCTTAAAAAGAAGCGTTATGCTATAGCGCAATACCGCAAATACGGACTCAAACTAAGAATTGTAACGAACAAGGGATTACTTAATCTCTCCAAAACTTTCAAAAAATTTTTGACAATAAATTAAAATTTCGAGGTGTAATATGAATTGGTTACTTGCTACAGACCTTATAGGCGGAACTACTCCGCCGGAAAGTCTTACCCGTCAACCTGAAGACTTATTTAATGCAACTTCTGTTACCGTAATTTTCGTCAGTATATTAATGATTTTGCTTTCAATACTTCCGATAATATTAATAAAAATATCGTCGTTGAAAAGCAAAGATAAATTTAATAAAGACGATGAGCAAGATAAAAAGTAACTTTATTTGCCATTCCGGATATCCGGAATGGCTTTTCTATTCCCGAATTACTTCGGGAACAAGAGGCGCCAGAGCAGTCGGAAGGGTGCTGTAAGTATTGTACATAACAGCGAAACGACTACTTTTATGCCGTCATAAATTACCTTCAGAACGAAGCTTACAGGACCGCCGAAGGCTAAAAGAAGCACGATTATAAGAATTATACCGAGTACTAACATAAGCTTTTGCCACCATTCCTGTTCTTCCGGGACAAGGCTATCAGGGGGAGTCAGTCCTTTGATTATGTCAATAGGATTTGCTACAACACCTATTACGACGTCCTTATGACCGTTTTCATTCTGAAACCCGAGAGAAATAACGTCGAAATTCAGAAAGACCGTCTGCTGCGCTACGTAGCCGTCAACGTCAGATAAATCAAACTCATCAGGTTCAGCAAAATCGAATCTGGCAGCGGAAGCATAATAATCGGTAACAGCAAAACGTAGAAGAACAGGACGTTCTTCATTCGCGTATGCCTTCTTTGCGTTGTCCATTATGGTTTTTGCGTCTTCTTTATTAACGTAATAAAGCTCGCAAAAATCCTCGGGACTCATTATTAAATCCGCTTCTTTAATTATTTGGATAGGAGAATAATTATAATCTTTATATTTAATACCGAACCAAAACTTATTCCACGCGCTTTGAGCAGAATCCGCATCGACAAAAGAATTTCCTACGTCAGAATCAAAAGCGTCTCCGGCGGTAAAATCCATCTTTACTAAACCACAACTTGCTCGATTGACAGTTTTTATATTCCCTTCTTCATCACGCAAATAACCGCCGTTACCGTCCTTAAGACGATTTTGCCACAAGCACGACATTCTATCCTCATCTACAATCATTTCAAAAAGACTGTTAGCATACTTTTGTTCAACTTTCCATTCATCAGGGAAATCATTCGTATATCTTTTCATATACTCGCGAACATCTTTTTCGGGAACTACGTATGCATCGGAACTCGTTACGTCTTCAACGTAGAAGAGCCAATTAATCTTATCAACATAGCTCCAATTATCTGCTAATGTAAAGTTAGCCCCAGTTGGAGGAATATCATCCTTGCATTTTGGGTTAAAAGCTTTTAAAAACCAATAATAATTAACAACAGCAGTTCCGGTACCCGAAAAATCTACGCTATCATAACACTCTTCTTCCCAAAAAACACGCCACCCAGACAAAGGAATGGTATTCAAAGTACTACCATTCGCATCAACGGGCCAGCCGCGTTCGTTAATACGCACGTTTCTCATATCCCAAAGAGCTCTATAAGCTCCGGAGTCAGAGGTAACGAACATAGGCTTTGTTTTATACTCATACCATTCGGCGCTTATGTTATTCAGATTACCAAACTCTTGAAAATACTCCTCTGGTATTGTGAAAAACACCGAGTTAAGCTCGTCCTTGGTATAACCGTCGGACTGAGTAGCAAAGCGATAATTCGTTTGCATTAATTCCAGATATACGGAACGCACGCCGACGTTGTTACAAGTGAGAGTAGATATGGGGGACTCGTCAGAGCTACAGCCAACGGCATAGCCCGTCCACTCATAAGCCTTGGATATATCAGTTGTCTTAACGGTGCTTCCATGATGCACTTCGAGCTCGATTATTTCGTAACGTCTTTTACTGTTTTCCGCAGCATAGCTCCGAGCCATTGATAACAGCCTATCCGACTCGGAAATCTTGAATTTATAAAACAACTTATCGTCCGTTTTATCTAAATACTCAAGGTTTATTTTTTCGTAATCCGAGCTCTTATTTTCATAAGCCGTTCTGATATTAACCTTGTTATACTCGTCACCTTCAACAATGCTTTCCTGCGTCGGATTATATACGTAAACGTAAAGACCGTATACCTCGGAATACTTCTCATTCTCCGAATAGCAGTACTCCATAAATGCGACTATGTCGCATTTGCCGAGAGGATTTGCCGGATATATAGATAAGTCAATGCCCTCGAGGTCGTCCTCAATTTTAGTATCGTCGTAGCTTTCGACGTCCTCTTCGGCTCTTACAAGTATTGCCGCCGAGGGCAGAACAAACTCTATGCACACTAAGAGACAAAGCAGCGCCGTTACTATCTTGTATATGTATTTTTTAGCTTTCCTTATTTTTCTCACCTCGTTCTATTGACTTTACTATTTGTTTGTGTTATAATAATACCGTCACCGCGCGAAAGCGCATTTCTGACCCTAGATGCAACAAAGCATCTAAAGTGGGGGCTGTTTACAGCTGCCCACATTTTTTTATTTTTTAGCCTTGATAATTTTACTCATATCCCATTTATTCAAACGAGTATTCGTTTTTTTTAATAACTTTTCTTGAATAGGCTTACCTCGTAAGGTTTTTCGAAAAGTTTTGTTTTCAACGCCACTTTCTTTTGGTATATCCGGATATTTTTCAATAGGTATTACGTCTTTACGCTTACCGTTCTTATCATAAAGCGAGGTTATGCGCCTTACGTGCATATCCTTTTTGTTGTTATTGAGTACAACAATTCTTCTGCCGGGCTTGCTATGCTTAACGAGCAGATTGTCGTTAATTATGTAAACCCTTCCACGTATGTATTTTTTCTTTAACGGCATCTATTACTCCCATCTGAACGAAAGGGCGGAGAGGTTTTTCTCTCCGCCCAAGCAATTCATAGCGAAGAATCGCTTAATACACGACTTAGTTTGCTGAGTAGATTGCAAAGTCCTCGGTGAGAACGTAGTTAACTACCATGTGAGTAGCTCCCTCGGGAACGGTAACGGTTGCCTCGGTAGAGGTCGTTGCGGTAGTCTCGGTTGATACGTACTCATAGACGGTAGCGCCTTCAGCCACGCTCTCCTTGTAGAACAGAAGGTCGAGTGCTTTAGGCTGCGCCGACTCAAAAACAACCTTGAGAGCCGCTACGCCCTCGATATCCGCGAGCTTCGACGCGCCGTAGCCGTCCTTCTCTACGTACTCAAGAACGTTAGTTTCTGCGTTGTAAGAAGCTACCTTGTCAATCTTTTCAGCCTCGAAGTAATTTACTACTTCGAAATTCTGTTTACGGTTTACTCTGATATCGAGCTGGCTTGCATAAGTCCACTTGTCGAGGAAGGTAATCTCGAAGTCCTCGTTCTCTTCTGCCGCTGCAGGGACAATCATAATACGGCAGTACTGAACCGCGGTGTTGGTGAGCTTGTAGTTACCTGCGAGCATGTCCGTAGCCTCTATAAGCTCCTTGTTGTGGTCGTAGAAGTAAATACGGTATGTAGACTCGCACTTGATATCAGGGGTAATCTCGAGTCCCTGACACTCGATGAGATCCTCTGTGAAGAGGGCATTCTTCCGAGCGACGTACTCGCCCTGCTCGTCAAGGCCGCCAATGCTGAATGCGCCGGGTGAAATACTCTTCGTATCCTTACCGAAGAGCGCAACCGCACCGAACGCACAGCCGAGGACCAAGAGAGTCCCTACCACGAAGCAGATTATCTGCTTCCACGATACACGTCTTTTGAAAAAGTTTCTGTTTCTTGCCATTTTTAAATCTCCTTTGTTTTTAAAATTATCTTATTTTGGTTTCGTAAAGGGAAAAATCGCAGGCGGTTTTTGTGTAATTCATCTTATTAGGTGTTACAATAACGATATATTCCGCACCTGAAGGTACGTCAAGATAAATATCTTGCTCGACAACAACAGTTTTTTCAACTGCAGCTTGCATTATCTTGTTGTTCGCGAAATAATAAACCGTAATTTTTGAACCTTGCGGTAATTCTTTAAATACACATTTATACTGCTTGATATCAGAACAATTAATTTTTGTAATTTCATACGCACCGGAAATGCCTATGCTTACAGCTTGTTCAAAAGTTTTACCGATTACACCGTTCTCGTTAACAATGATCGCATGTCCTATTCTGGACACCGAGCTATCCAACGAAGTTTCCTTTTCTGTATAACCGCCGGTTTTTCTAATATCTACAGGCTCAAATTTTTGAACCTTATTAACCTTTATTTTCAGGTTGCTTGCATACTTTACGGGCTCGTAGAACCTTACCTTAAAGTCCTCTATTACATCTCCCTCTTCATCAAATTGAGAAGGATATATTACTATACGGCAATATTTAGCAATAGAAGGAACCGCGTTTTCGCATTTTTCCTGAGAAGAATAAAGCTTCGTAGACTTTAAATATTCTTCATTTTCGTTATAGAAGAAAACCATATAATCTACGTTGGAATCGAATTTAGGAACTATAGAAAGTCCCTGACATTCGATAAAGTTTTTCGTCACTATGGACGATTTGTTTTCTTTATACGTGCCGGTTGTTGTATCTACGTCGCCAACAGAAAACGAAAACGGACTCACGCTCTTCGTTTCTATACTTGTAAGCTTTACAACTCCGAATATACATAATCCGGCAACTAAAACAAACAGCACAGCCGATATAATAGCCTTTGTTTTGCTCATATTTTAACTCCTTTCTCAGTCGTTGTCTGTTGCGGAAACATAAATGTTATCGAAATATAAAACGCTATCAAAACTCAACGAACGGTGTTCAATCTCAACAGCTCCGAACGTCATACCGCTTGGTGGATTCCATTCTGTGCTGTAAACAAGCATATTGTTAACAAACATGCTATACATACGATTTTGAGTATCACACTCTATTCGAATGTTATTCCACTCTCCTACGCGAAAATACTTCAAGTAGTCGCCGCGCGAGGCAGTAGTATTAACTCCGTAAAGCGTTTTCCCTTGTTCACCTAAAAAATAAAATCTTAAAAAATCAGTACGGTTTGAACCGGGAGCATTGCATAATTTAATAGCAAAATACCAGTCGTAACCTGTACTATTCAGTATTCCGTTATCGCTTCCACCCCAACAGAAATCGGCTTCAAAAACATATTTTTCGCCTACCGTTTCTTTTGACTCTATCCACATAACAGAACCTGTTTCCAAATTCGTGGTTTTTGCCATTTCAAGAACGCCGTTTCCAAAGTACTGGGTTCTATTAACCCAAACCTTATCCTTAGAACTTCCATACAATTTTGTAGCATTATTTACGCTCAAATATTCAAAATCATCATGTCCAGAGAAGGTAAGCGCTTCAGAAGCATACAAGCCTTGACCTAGTTCTGTTGAATCGGCAATATCATATCCGTCCGAAGCAACCTCGACATTATCTGAATTGTTCGGAAAATAACGCTCCTTCTCAAAATCGGTTATAGCAAAAATAATTCCGACAATTCCAAGACAGACAAGCGTAATAACCGCTATAAGAAAAATCCTTTTTGGCGGACTTTCGCGTGAGTTTTGTGTTTGCATTTTTAATCTCCTTTATAATGTTCTTTTAAGAAATTACTTTGAATTTTAGATAACACCTTGTCTCGCCTTTGCTCGATTATACGCAAATCGTGCATGCGCTTTACTTCGTCATATCCGTCCTTGAATTCTGCATACCCTTCTTTAAATTCAGTTAATACAGCTAATTCGTCATCACTGCATAACTCAATAAACTTGTTTACCGTAGTTTCTTCAGAATTAAGCTTTGTCTCAGCAAAGGCCTGCGCTATCAATTGCTTATACTTTGGATTTTTGGGCGAAGGTGCTTTTCGCACCATTTCAAGAAATGCTTCCTTGCCGAAAATTTCAATAAGCGTCTTAATACTTCCTATAGGCTGTGTCATGACGTATCGTTCGCACGCTGATAGGTTGTATTCAACACCGGGCTTGCTCCAGACTGATATTCGTACAGCATCGTCTAAAAACACAGCCCACCATTCAGCAACGGGCCAACGACGTTTATTGGAGTCGTTCGTAGGTATTCGGAAGGATATATAGTTCTTCAAAACGCCAAGATAAAACTCTCGCAAATCCTTTTCTTGGAGCTTGTCCACAAAACCTTTTGCGTTTACGTCTTTAAGCTGAAGCTCACAACGTACCCAATGGAATTTTTCTCCATCATAACCTCGTTCGGCGGCTTTGTCGTATATTCTTATAAAAACATTCGATTTTTTTGAGCCGAAATACACTGCATTTCCGGCATTCGAGTATATAGACTGATACGTGCTTGTGCGCGAAACAAAATGCTCTGCACGGACCTCGTCGCATATTTTATTAATATCGAAAACTCCGGTCATGTCGTCAAAAGCTACGTCCAATCTGGTTATATGTATATTTTCAGGGTCCCTTCTTACAAGCTCGAATAGCTTCTCGTAATTGCCGTCACCGTACGTTTCAAAGCTTCGGCAACCTTGGCCAGACATCTCAAGCCATATAAATTCACCCGGCGTAAACATCTCGTTTTCGTTGTAGTGAATTGATATGCCGCCAAAGTATTGCCGCCACATAAATCCCTTTGAGCCTCGTACTGTCTCAAACGGACATTCCACGAGCGCGAGAATATTGATTAGGTCCGATACGGAATGTTTTCGAGTAGTAAAACTAACCCAGTCAAAGATAATCCTATTTTCTTTTGGAAAATCAGGCATTTTTTCGGAATATTGCACTTTTTACCCCCTGCATGTACGTTCTACCCCCCTGTTAGCCGTGGGGGGTAGGCGAAATTTTGCACTTTTCAAGTTCAAAACCTCGCCCGAAAAACCCCTTAATTAAGTTTTATTCTTCCTTCTCAGGAAGAGTGGTAGCGTAATTTTCCATTACAGCCTTACGGCCAAGGAAGCCCGGATCGCGACCTTCGCAAGCTGCGTTAGGGAAATAATGAATATCCACCGCAATAAGCTCGCCTTCTTCGCCGCACTTGATGTAGAAATTGGTTGCTACCTTTTCCTTTTTGTCGCTACCCTCGTACTTAACCTTTCTTTTGAACAATTGAACTGCTGCCATTTTTCTTTCTCCTTTGTGGTTTATAATATTTACAAACCCTTCGGTGTTATATGCCTTACGGCTTATATACCTATACGGTGTTGTATCATAAGGGGGAACGACAACTTGTCCGCCGCCGTTCAGGGCGGTGCCCGAAGCGCCCTTCGTGTGCTTCGTAGCACATCTTTCACGCTCGAGCTATTTCTTTTCTCCCTGTCCTCGCGAGGACAGGAGAAAAGAAATAGTGCAAAAGAGTGAAACTTGGTGTTTCAACCCCTTGCACTAGATATATTAACATTAAAAAATTCCACAAAAAAAGAAAATACAGTTGACAATTCCTACAAATTATATTATAATTATTTAGTTAAATATTATATCCGTAAAGCTATGGAGTAACTGTAATGAAGGACAAGATTTCGCTTGCAGGCGACCTCGGAAGCGGTAAGAGCACCGTATCCGATATTCTTATCGAGCGCCTCGGTGCAAAGTATTATTCAACGGGCAGAATTGTCCGCGATATTGCCGAGAAGCGCAATATGACCGTGACCGAGCTCAACGTTTATATGGAAACTCACCCCGAGATTGACCGCGAAATAGACGACGGACTTCGCGCGCTATCCGCACTCGACGAGTTTCTTATTATAGACTCGCGTATGGCGTGGCACTTCACCGAGGGGACCTTCTCGGTGTACCTCTCGACCGATATAGAAACCAGTGCTCTCCGTATAATGAATGCTAACAGAGTCGGTGAACACGCGGCAACCCTCGAGGAAACAGTCAGACAGACACGCGCACGCCGCGAGAGCGAGAAGAAGCGCTATATGACGCAGTACGGCGTGGATATCAAGAACCTTGAGAATTACGCCCTCGTCGTAGACACGACAGCCGCCACACCGACAGAGGTAGCAGACAGAATTATCTCGTCCTTTGAGGAATGGAAGAATAAGAGGGAAATAAAGAGCGCGTATATCACCCCCGAGCGCCTCTATTACCCCGATACCGAGCCCGACGCTGACGAGCTTTCAAGGCTCTCCTCGCTTCTCGAGGAGGGAGAGGCACTGCCCCCCGTGCTTGTAAACGAGCGCGACGGCGAGTTCTACCTTATCTCGGGACTTGAGTCGGCGCTTGCATACTCGCTTGCAATGGCAACCTTCATTCCCGCAAAGCTCGTCGGTGACGAGCCGTCAGCCGACGGATATATCAGAATGAAAAACTCACTTTAAGAGGAAATAACTATGCAACAGCTTAAAAATAAAACCGCCCGTCTTATCTCTCTTTCGGTAGAGAAAAATTTCGGTGAGGGACTGCTCACCGCCGAGGAAATCGCGGCAATGCTCGAGTATCCCCCGGACAGAGCAATGGGTGACGTCGCGCTCCCCTGCTTCCGTCTGTCAAAGACTCTCCGCCGCTCCCCGATTGATATAGCAAAAACTCTTGCCGAGGCAGTGGTATGCGAGGAATATTCCTCTGTTACCGCCCTGAACGGCTACTTAAACTTCAAGATAAGCCCCACCGCCTTTGCAAAAAGAGTTGTCGGTGAGGTTCTCTCTAAGGGAGACCGCTACGGCTCGCCCGAGTGCGGAGAGGGAAGGACTGTAGTTCTTGACTACTCCTCGCCCAACGTTGCAAAGCCCTTCCATATCGGCCACCTCGGAACAACCGTTATAGGCCACTCCTTAAAGCTTCTTCACGAGTTCGCAGGCTACAAGTGCGTAGGAATTAACTACCTCGGCGACTGGGGAACGCAGTTCGGCAAGCTTATCGTTGCCTACAAGATGTGGGGTGACAGGAAAACCGTCGAGGAGGGCGGAGTTGACGAGCTCGTAAAGCTCTACGTAAGAATTAACAACGCAATCAAGGACGAGGAGGAGGCGAGCGAGAATAAGAAATCCCCACTTGCAGATGCCTCTCGTGCCGAGTTTACCAAGCTCGAGCACGGTGACGAGGAGAACCTCGAGCTCTGGCGCTGGTTTGTCGGTGTCAGCCTTGAGGAGTATCAGAAAACCTATAAGCTTCTCGGCATAGAGTTCGACAGCTATAAGGGCGAGTCCTTCTATACCGATAAAATGCCCGCCCAGGTTGAGAAGCTTCGCAATATGGGCCTTCTTGAAATCGACGACGGCGCGTCAATTGTCAACCTCGATAAATGGAATATGCCCGTCTGCCTTATCCTTAAGCGCGACGGCTCAACCCTCTATCCCACCCGTGATATTGCCGCTGCCGTATACCGCAAGAGCGAGTATAACTTCGACAAGGCAATCTACGTTACGAGCGCCGCGCAGTCGCTCCACTTTGCACAGTGGTTCAAGGTCGTTGAGCTTATGGGCTACGATTGGTACGACAAGCTCGTTCACGTCCCCTACGGAACGGTTAGCATAAACGGCGCGAAGCTCGCGACCAGAACCGGTAACGTTATCCTTCTTAAGGACCTCTTTGCCGAGGCAATCTCCCGCGTTGAGGAGATAGCGGCAGAGAAGCACCCCGACAAGGACGAGTGCCGTGCTATCGCCGAGAAGGTCGGCGTAGGAGCGATAGTATTCCACTACCTCTCGAACAACCGTATGCGCGACATCAATTTCGTTATGGAGGACGCGCTTTCCTTCGACGGAAACACAGGCCCCTACGCGCAGTACACCTACGCGCGCACCACCTCTGTGCTTGAAAAGGCAGGCTCCGACGGCGTTATGACCGACGCGCCTCTCTCGGATTATGAGTTCGAGCTTGCGAAGGCTCTCTCGGTATTCCCCGAGCGCGTAAATGCGGCAATTGCCGACTACGAGCCCTCTGTAATTACAAGGTATATTCTCGACCTTGCGGCAGCCTTTAACCGCTTCTATCACGAGTGCAGCATTGCGGGCTGTGAGGACACAGAGCTCAAGAGCTCGCGTATTGCTCTGACCAAGGCGACAAGGCAGGTACTCGGCACGGCTCTCCATCTTATCTGTATGCAGAGCCCCGATAAGATATAATTTGCAAACAATTCTTTACAAGTTAATAATTTTAGGGAGATAAATAATATGTCAGGACATTCCAAATGGAACAACATTAAGCACAAGAAGGAAAAGGCAGATGCCGCAAAGGCGAAGATTTTCACCAAGATTGGTAAGGAGATGGCGGTAGCTATCAAGGCAGGCGGCGCAGACCCGAACACCAACTCCAAGCTTCGCGACCTTATCTCGAAGGCAAAGGCTAATAACGTGCCCAACGAGAATATTCAGAGAACGATAAAGAAGTTCTCTGACAACTCCGACGTAAATTTCGAGGAAATCACCTACGAGGGCTACGGTCCCTCGGGAGTTGCAATCATAGTTGAAACCTCTACCGACAACCGCAACCGTACCGCGGGCAACGTACGTGCCTGGTTCAACAAGTACGGCGGCAATTTGGGACAGAATGGCTGCGTATCCTACCTCTTTGAGGAGAAGGGCGTTATCACCATCGTTGACGAGGACGACGAGCTCGACGAGGACAAGATTATGGAGGACGCGCTCGAGTGCGGCGCAGAGGACATCAAGTCCGACGAGGGCGAGTATTCGATTTACACAGCACCCGCGGACCTTGACGCAGTCCGTGACGCAATAATTGCTCTCGGCTACAAGATATCCACTGCCGACCTTGCGAAGGTACCCTCGACCTACGTAGAGCTTGAGAACGATGACGACATTGAGAATATGGAGAAGATGCTTGACAAATTCAACGAGGATGATGACGTCAACGCAGTCTACACCAACTGGGACAACTGATTTTTGTAAATCGCTTTGAAAAGCTTGGCTCGACGTACCCTTGTACGCCTGTCGCCAAGCTTTTCTTTGCGCTTTATCAAAAATCGGTGCCACTAACTTATGTACTGAAAAAACGCGCTGCTTGACGTATGTAAATACGCCTTGCACAGCGCGCTTCTTCGTCTTTAACAAAAATATTTTCGTGAATAACTGCAATTCGGGAGATTTGCCGTACGCTCGTACGGCTGGCATCGCCCGAATTTTGTTCTTCATCAAAAATCAGTGCCACTAACTTATGTACTATCCGTGTCATTGACCCACGAAAAGAACTCACCTTAGCGGTGAGTTCTTTTCGACTTTATTTAATTTCCTGCTCGAGATCCTCAAAAATCACATCACAAAAGAAGTCTGTTACCGATATTTCAAGTCCGTCGCAAAGCTTTTTGACAGTTGACACCGTCATGCTGTTGTTTCTTCCGCTTACTATGTTGTTTAGCGTGGATTGTGTAATGCCGGAAATTATTGCAAGCTTGTTTACGGTTATTCCGCGCTCCTCGCATAAATTAAGAATTCTAATCTTACAGGCTTCACCAATAGTCATTTTCAACACACCCTTTCAACAATATATTAACTCTTTTGAATTAAAAAGGTTAACTCAAAAGAGTTGACAATGATGTTTAAATGTGTTAAAATAAGAAAAAAGTTGTTTTTGGAGTTAAAATGAACGGGATAGAGAAGGAAATAGACGGTCTTGGTAGGGTTGTAATACCAATTGAATATAGAAAAAGACTTGGTTTTGAACTGAATTCAAAGGTTGTGATTTCTGCCGAAAATGGAATGATACAGATATCACCTATAAATAAAGTATGTGTTTTATGCGGAAAAAGAGTGGAGAAAGGGAGAAAACTGCCGTTGTGCCCTAAATGCGTTGAATTGATTAAATCGGAATGAAGAATTTTTCTCAAAAGTATACGGCGAGTTTTTTAACTCGCCGTATACTAAATTATAGCCCCTCAATATACCTCTCAAGCCGCTTTGCGTCGCCGTCAAATAGGTAGCCCTTGATGCCGAATTTTTCAGCCCCGTCTATGTTCCTTTCACTGTCGTCGATAAAGAGGCTCTCCTCGGGGCGAATGCCCCCGCGCTCGCAAAGCACCACGAAGATTTTCCTCTCGGGCTTTACCGCACCTACTCTTGCGGAGTAGATTTTTGTGTCAAACTCCGAGAGTATCGGAATTTCTCCCTCGTGCTCCGCGAAATACTCTGAAATATTCGAGAGCAAAAGCAGGCGGTACCTGCCACTTGCCTTCAGCCGCCTTACAAGCTCCCACATTCCTTCAACGGGCGGAATATTGTATATCCAATTATAGTAGACTCGCTCGGCTACGGGGCGAAGCCTGTCGGGCAGCCTCTCCGAGGCGAGGCGCAATACCTCTTTGTCGGATATTGTGCCGTCGTCCAGCCTGTCCCAATAGAGCCTATCAAATAGTACCTCTGCAACAAGCTTCGCGTCGTCAACGCTCTCTGCATACTGCTTTGCCATATAGTAGGGCTCAAATTTCACCAGTACCTGACCGAAATCAAAGATAAGATTTTTTATCATATTCTACCGCCTTTCGCACCGGTTATACTATCTCGCGTATTTTAATAATATTATTGTAAGCTATTTAGCAAGAAAAATCAACAGAATATTAAAAAAACATCTTTACAAACCCGAAATAATGTAGTATAATATAGACATCAATTAACACTTTAGCAAACTAAAGTGAAAGAAAGGCGAAAAAAATGAAAAGATTTTTATCAGTAATTCTCGTATGTGCGCTTCTTGTCGGCTCTGTTCTCGGGCTCAACTCCTGCTCGGGCAGCGACTGGAAGAAGATTGAGGACAGGGGCTATTTCGTTTGCGGTATCACCGTTTACGAGCCTATGAACTATTTTGACGAAGAGGGCGCTCTCGTTGGCTTCGATACCGAGTTTGCAAAGGCAGTAGCTGACTACCTCGGCGTTGAGGCAAAGTTCCAGGTTATCGACTGGCCCAGCAAATATATGGAGCTTGAGTCGGGCTCTATCGACGTTATCTGGAACGGCTTCACCCTCGGAGCAGAGAAGGACGGCGTTTCCCGTACCGAGTACGTTGACTTCACCGACGCATACCTTGAAAACCGTCAGTGCGTAGTTGTAAAGGGCACTAACGTTGGTAACTTCACCTCTGCTGAATCATTCGCAGGCAAGAGAGCTGTCGTTGAGGGCGGCTCGTCGGGCGAGGCAGTTGCCGTAGAGCTCACGGGCGAGGCTAACGTTACCGGCTTCAACTCGCAGGCTTCGGCTCTTCTCGAGCTTGACAACGGTAATGCGGATTTCGCAGTAATCGACTATCAGATGGCTAAATCAATGATAGGTCTTGGCACCGATTATGCCGACCTTGCAATCTCCGAGGCAGTAAACCCCGAGTCCGAGGTTTATGCAATCGGTTGCCGCAAGGGCAGTGACTTCACCGCGAAGATTAACGAGGCAATTGCCGCTCTCTACGAGGACGGCACGCTTGCAGAAATTGCCGCAAAGTACAATCTTACTAACGACCTTGTAGTACCCGAAGAAGCGAAATAATGGATTTTCTTTCAGTAACACGCGTGCTCCTTGAGGGCTTCGGTCAAACCTGCCTGCTCTTCATACTCACGCTTCTCTTTTCCTTGCCGCTCGGGCTTGTCGTAGCCTTCGGCTCGATGTCGAAGTTCAAGCCCCTTGCCTGGCTCTCGCGCACTTTCGTTTGGATTATCCGCGGAACGCCGCTTATGCTTCAGCTTTTCGTAGTCTTTTACGTACCCGGTATGCTATTTGGCATATCGCTCTTTAGCGGTGAGAACGGCAGATTTATCGCCGCCCTCGTCGCCTTCGTAATCAACTACGCCTGCTATTTCTCGGAAATATACCGAGGCGGCATTGAAGCAATCCCGAAGGGGCAGTACGAGGCGGCACAGGTGCTCGGTATGACCGCGCGCGAAACCTTCTTTACCGTCATTCTTATGCAGGTAATCAAGAGAATTCTCGCCCCGATGTCCAACGAGGTTATTACCCTCGTCAAGGATACCTCGCTTGCAAAGGCTATAGCCGTTGCCGAGATTTTCCACAGAAACGAGATGGCGTTCCTTGCAAGAGGACTCGTTTGGCCGCTCTTCTATATCGGTGCATTCTTCCTTCTGTTCGTCGGAGTTCTTACACTCCTGTTCGGATACCTTGAGAAGAAGCTCTCGTATTATAAAATATAGGAGGGAAATATGGCGTTTCTTGAGGTTAAGAATTTGAAAAAGAGCTTTGGTGAAACCAAGGTTCTGCACGGAATAGATTTCAGTATGGAGCGCGGAGAGGCGGTTGCCCTTATCGGTGCTTCAGGTGGAGGTAAGACCACCTTCCTTCGCTGTCTAAACTTCCTTGAGATGGCAGACGAGGGAACTATCACAATTGACGGCGGCTTTTCCTTTGATGCCGAGCGCGAATACAAAAGCTCGCAAATAAGAGAAATGTGTCTGCAAATGGGGCTTGTTTTTCAGTCCTTTAATCTGTTTCCGCAGTACACAGCGCTCCAAAATGTATACATTCCTTTGCATTTAAGGTCAAAAGAGCGCATAAAAGCCAAATATCCCTTTGGTAAACAACGCAGGCAAAAGATAGCCGAGGCACTTGAAAAGGACAAGGCGAGAGCGCTTGAGCTTCTTTCTGACGTTGGGCTCTCGGCAAAGGCGAATAACTACCCCTGTCAGCTCTCGGGCGGTCAGCAGCAGCGCGTTGCCATAGCAAGGGCGCTTGCGGAAAATCCCGCGGTCCTCTGCTTCGACGAGCCGACGAGTGCTCTCGACCCCGAGCTCACCGACGAGGTGCTCCGCGTTATCCGCGAGCTGAAGGATAAGGGCTGCACGCTCCTCATAGTCACTCACGAGATGGACTTTGCGGAGCACGCCTGCGACAGAGTGGTATTCTTCGCCGACGGCAGAATAGAGGAGCAGGGAACACCCGAAGAGGTCTTCCACAACCCCAAATCCCCGAAAACCGCGGCATTTCTCCGCCGCTCTCACGAGGACTGAGGAAAGCAATTTTCAATAAACAAGATTTAAGGAGCCTTGCTTATGTTAAGGCTCCTTTTCAATGCTTATTGAGTTACATAAAGATATAGGTAAGAAAACTTTAGCGATAATCGAAGCGTAAAAAGCGAAGAGATAATAGTAAAAAAACGACAAGAGGTTTTAGTGAAAAGTGAAGAGTGAAAAAGTAAAATCGACAACCTTCTGTCGAAGATTGTCGTTTTTTTGGCAGGGGTAGCAGGATTCGAACCTACGGATAAAGGAGTCAAAGTCCTTTGCCTTACCGCTTGGCGATACCCCTATATATTCATGGTAATTAGCCTTTGATATTTTATCATAACTTTAGCTTTATGTCAATAGATTTATGAACTTTCGCTTGATTTTTGTTTTTATCGGCAAATCTTCACAGAACTATGAGCCGCCGCACGAAAACGTGCCGCGTCGCAAGTATAATAAATCTCTCCATCTCCGCCGACAAAGAAAAATACGGAACACCCGAACGGGTATTCCGTATTTTTGGCGGAGATGGAGAGATTTGAACTCTCGCGCCGATTGCTCGACCTACACCCTTAGCAGGGGCGCCTCTTCACCACTTGAGTACATCTCCATTGACAAGCCGGTGAATTGGACTTGCCAAAATATTATATCAACTTTTTTTCGGTTTGTCAATACCTTTTGCGAAAGTATTTTATAATTTTAGTATTTATTGAACTGCCGGAGTTAATTGCGTATCGTGGTTTAACTTTGGATTTTTTTAGAGTAATAAAAAATCGAAAAAAGTTTACAGATGACTTGACAGATGTAAAGATGTGTGCTATAATGATAGCGCTAAAAATTCGTATTTTTTTAAAACTGTTCATTTAGAACCGAATGGAGAAAAATTATGCGAGCTGAACAAAGAAGAAAGGCGATAGTCGAAAGGCTGCTTGCCGCGGGCGAGCCGATAAGCGGCGGTACGCTCTCGGAGGAGCTCTCGGCATCGCGCCAGATAATAGTGCAGGATATTTCGGTGCTTCGGGCGAAGGGCTACGATATCCTCTCAACCCACAGCGGATATATAATCAAATCCTCGCCTCACAAGGAGCGCGTTATTAAGGTGCGTCACACGAGCAACGAAACCGCCGACGAGCTTATGACGGTCGTTAACCTCGGAGCAACCGTCGTAGACGTGTTCGTCTGGCACAAGGTTTACGGAAGGCTCGAGGCGAAGCTCAACATATTTTCCGAGCGCGGCGTTATGCAGTTTATGGACGGCATAAAAAGCGGAAAGTCAACAGAGCTTATGCACGTGACCTCGGGTTATCACTATCACACCGTACGCGCAGACAGCGAGGAGATACTTGACAGAGTAGAGGCCGCACTTACAGAGCGAGGATACACCGTTCCCGAGCTTTCGGAGGGGACGGCAGGCTCTTGGAGTAATTAATTTATGACAGAAAATACTATGCTATTTGTATGCCCGAAATGCGGCGAACCACTCGCTCCCGACGGCACTCGGGCGATTTGTAAAGGCGGTCACAGCTACGACAGGAGCCGCGAGGGCTATTATAACCTGCTGCTTGGCAGTCGCGGCGGCACTCACGGAGATAACAGGGAAATGGTGCTTGCAAGGCGCGCATTTCTGTCGGGTGGCTATTACGAGCCGCTTGCAAAGCGGGTGTCGGAGGCAACGCTTTCTGTGACACCCACAGGCGGCGCTGTGCTTGATGCAGGCTCGGGCGAGGGCTATTACACAGATGCCGTCGAGCGCGCGCTCTTTGAGAGAGACGGGAAAACCTGCGTCCTTGCCTTCGATATTTCAAAGGACGCGGTCCGCGAGGTGGCAAGGAAGAACAAGCGCATATCCCTCGCCGTCGCAGGCTCGTATCATATGCCGATATCCGACGGCAGGATTGACACGGTGCTGAACACCTTTTCGCCCCTTGCTATTACAGAGGTCGGTCGGGTTCTACGCACGGAGGGCGCCTTCGTTATGGCAATCCCGGGCGAGGAGCATCTCTACGACTTGAAGTGCAGGGTGTACGATACTCCTTATAAGAACACGGTTTCGGATACCGCAATCGACGGATTTTCGCTTTCTGCAAGCGAGCATATAAAGTATAAATTTACCCTTGACTCGAGGGAGAAGGTAAAAAACCTCTTTATGATGACCCCCTACGCCTACAGAACACCGAGGGAAATGAAGGAAAGGGTGCTCACGCTTGACGGACTCGAGTGTACCGCGGATTTTTATCTCTTGACCTACAGAAAGCTACGAAATGTAAATAAATAATTACATATCTGCAAAATTTGGAGAAAATATGGACTTAACACACGGAAAATACCTTGGAGTAGACTACGGAGATAAGCGCACGGGACTTGCCGAATGTGACGTGTCGGGAATGCTCGCCTCGGGAATAGCTACCATATCCGAGGGCGGAATGAGAAAAACCGCCGTCCGAGTTGCCAAAGAGGCGGAGTCGCGCTCCTGTAAGAAAATAGTAATCGGGCTTCCGAAGAATATGGACGGTACACTCGGTGAGCGCGCCGAGGTGGTACGCGCCTTTGCCGCGCTACTAGCCGAGGAAACCTCGATACCGATAGACTTTTACGACGAGAGAATGACCACGATGGTCGCCTATCGCTTCCTTGGCGAAACAGGCACCTATGGCAAGCGCCGCAAGGCTGCCGTTGATACTCTCTCAGCAGAAATCATACTACAGAATTATATCGACCGCGAAAGGGCCGAAAATAATAAAACAAACTAGCAAACAAGAGGAAAAAAGAAAATGGAAAACGCAAAAAAACAATCAAAATTCCGTGCCTTCCTTGACAGGAAGGGAATAACCCTCTCCCCGAAGGTTTATTTTGTGGATGCAATGAGCGCAATGGCGCTCGGTCTGTTCGCATCACTCCTTATGGGAACGATTTTCGGCACAATAGCCGACCTTATACCCGAAGGGAACGTCGTAAGAGAATACTTTGACCTTCTCTCGGGTGCGGGCGGAGCTGTCGGCGCTATGATAGGCGTAGCGATAGCCTACTCCTTAAAGGCACCGCCGCTTGTTATGTTTTCGGCAGGTGTTGTCGGTATGTTCGGTAACGCGCTCGGTACTACTGTAATCTTTGAGGGCGTAGAGAAATCCGTAAGTGCAGGCCCTCTTGGCGCATTTGTCTGCGTGCTTGTAGCAGTTGAGGTTGGCAAAATCGTTTCAAAGACAACTAAAGTTGACATTTTGGTGACTCCCGCAACTACGCTCGGCGTCGGTGGACTCGTTGGAATGCTCCTTTGCCCTGCGTGCGCGTATCTTATGTATTGGCTCGGCTATTTCGTTAATTACGCTACCGAGATACAGCCCTTCTTTATGGGAATAATAATCTCGGTTGTCGTTGGTATTGTTCTGACGCTCCCGATAAGCTCTGCGGCGCTCTGCGCTATGATTGGCATTACGGGACTTGCGGGCGGCGCCGCCACGGTTGGCTGCTGCGCGCAGATGGTCGGCTTTGCGGCAATATCATTCCGTGAAAACAGATGGGGCGGCGTTGTCGCTCAGGGTCTCGGCACGTCGATGCTCCAGATGGGCAACATAGTGAAGAACCCCAAAATCTGGATACCCCCGACACTTGCTGCCGCGATTACAGGACCGCTATCCACCTGCCTCTTTAAGCTTGAATGTACGGGCGTAAGCGCCGGAATGGGCACCTGCGGTCTTGTAGGTCCGATAGGCATCATAACCGATATGAAGGACGAAAACCTTGTGGCAGCGCTTCTCGGAATACTTATCCTTTGTATCGTTTTGCCCGCGGCTCTGTCGCTTCTTTTCTCCGAGATTATGAGAAAGCTCGGATGGATAAAGGACGGAGACCTATCGCTTGACCTTTAATTCCTATGCCGCCTCTTTTGGCATTCCACAAGATACTTACAGTCGCTTTAAGCGACAGAATGGAGATTTTATGTCTACACTTAATACAACTCTGCTTTGTGACTTTTACGAGCTTACAATGGCTAACGGATATTTTGAGCTCGGTAAGAAGGACGAGATAGCATATTTTGACGTGTTCTTCCGCAAGGTGCCCGACGGTGGCGGATTTGCAATCGCGGCGGGCCTTGAGCAGGTTATAGATTACATCAAGGACCTTCGCTTTACCGCCGAGGATATAGAGTTCCTTCGCTCGAAGGGTATTTTCTCCGAGGGATTTCTCGATTATCTGAAGGATTTTCGCTTTACGGGTGATATATATGCCGTTCCCGAGGGAACGCCGATATTCCCGAACGAGCCTATGATGACGGTAAGAGCCCCCTCTGTTGAGGCGCAGTTTATTGAAACCTTCGTGCTTCTTTGCCTCAACCACCAGTCGCTCATAGCTACCAAGGCAAACAGGGTAGTGAGAGCCGCTGACGGCAGACCGGTTATGGAGTTTGGCTCAAGACGCGCTCAGGGCGCTGACGGCGCGATACTCGGTGCGCGTGCGGCATTTATCGGCGGCTGTGCGGCTACTGCCTGCACAATTTCCGACAGAGATTACGCAATTCCCGCGACGGGCACTATGGCGCACTCCTGGGTGCAGATGTTTGATAACGAGTACGACGCCTTCAGTGCGTACTGTAAGCTTTATCCCGAAAATGCAACGCTCCTCGTCGATACCTATGACGTTCTCAGAAGCGGTGTACCGAACGCAATCCGCGCCTTCAAGGAATTCCTTTTGCCGAAGGGCATCACAAAATGCGGAATCAGACTTGACTCGGGAGATATCACCTACCTTTCGAAGAAGGCGAGGAAAATGCTCGACGAGGCGGGACTGTACGACTGCAAGATTGTAGTTTCAAACTCGCTTGACGAAAATATTATCCGTGATATAATCCTTCAGGGGGCGAAAATCGACTCCTTTGGAGTAGGCGAACGCCTTATCACGGCAAAATCCAATCCCGTCTTCGGCGGAGTGTATAAGCTCGTCGCCAAGGAGGAGGGAGGAGCAATTATTCCCAAAATAAAAATCTCGGAGAACCCCGAGAAGATTACCAACCCTCACTTCAAGAAGGTCTACAGAATAATCGACAACGAAACCGGAGTTGCAATTGCCGACCTGCTTACGGTCTATGACGAGGTAATCGACGAGTCGAAGCCGCTTGAGCTCTTTGACCCCGTGGAAACCTGGAAGAAGAAAATCGTTACAAACTACACCGCGCGCGAGCTGCTTGTCCCTATCTTCAAGGACGGAGAGTGTGTCTATAAGAAGCCTCACATCACCGAAATACAGAGCTACTGCCGCGACGAGGTAGCAACCCTTTGGGAAGAGGTCAAGAGGTTTGAAAACCCCCACCGTTACTACGTAGACCTCTCGAGAAAGCTCTGGGACATCAAGCACAGCCTTCTCGAAAACAGAGGCAAAAAGTAAACTTCGATTTACAAAATACGGCATATTTGCCATAACGGAGTCTGTATGAGAAAGAAAAGAGTACTGATTATCTATACCGGCGGTACTATAGGAATGAAGAAAACCGAGAAGGGGTATTCTCCCGTCGAGGGGTATCTTTCCGAGGAGCTTAAGCTGACGAGTGACCTTCTTCGTTCCGATTTTCCCGAGTGGGAGCTTTACGAGATGAGCCCGCTGCTCGACTCGTCCGACGTGACAGTGCGTGAGTGGAACGAAATCGGCAGAGTCGTATACGAGAACTATTCACACTACGACGGCTTCGTAGTGCTACACGGCACCGACACTATGGCTTATACCGCATCGGCTCTCTCGTTTATACTTGACGGACTCGATAAGCCCGTCGTGCTTACAGGCTCACAGATTCCGCTATCCGAGCTTCGCAGCGACGGCAGGGAGAACCTTATAACCTCGGTGATTATTGCATCAGAGGGTGTTGCCAGAGAGGTTTCGCTCTATTTCAGCGGCAAGCTTTTGCGCGGTAACAGGGCGACCAAAATGTCGGCTGACGACCTTGTCGCGTTCGATTCTCCGAACCTTCCGCACCTTGCCGACGTCGGTATCGAAATCAAATATAATTATTCGGTGCTTAAGAAGGCGTCCGGCAAGCCTCTTGTGCTTCGTCGGTTTGCGGAAACTCCTATTGGAGTTTTAAAGGTATTCCCGGGAATACAGTTCGGGCTCTTTGAGTCGATTATGACCGAGAAGCTCTCGGGTATAGTTCTTGAAACCTTCGGAGCCGGTAATATTCCCTCGTCGGGGGGTGAGCTTCTTCCTATAATCAGAAACGCCTTCGCTCACGGCTCGGTTGTAGTTGTCTGCTCGCAGTGCCCCTCGGGCACGGTTACGCTCGGCGCCTACGAAACTGGCTTCGCACTCAAGACAGCCGGTGCCGTCAGCGGCGCGGATATGACAACAGAAGCGGCGGTTACCAAGCTTTATTATCTTTTCAGCCTTGGACTTTCCACCGAACAAATCAAGGAGAAAATGGAAATCAGCCTTCGCGGCGAGATGACCGAGTATTGACTTTTACCCGGATTTGACAGAACCTTGATTTTTTGACCTTAAATTTTAACCTTAAAGTATACTAAAAAACAGAGAAAGAGCTTAGTGCGGTATCGCTTGTGATACGCTCTAAGCTCTTTCTATGTTTATTGTTTCATTCTTAATCTAACTGCTTTGCTTGTTGTAAGTGCCAAAGGGCAGGTGCCCCTTATTTGTACTCTGGGAAAACAAGCTTCGTTTCGGTGGTCATAGTCGCGTAAGCCTCGTCAAGAAGTGCCTCTACGTCAAGCTTATCAAGCTCGCGCATAACGTCCTCGATACGAGGCTTGGTTTTCGGGTGACGGGGAGTGAAAACGGTGCAGCAGTCCTCAAAAGGAAGAATTGAGGTGTCAAAGGTGCCGTAGCGCCGCGCCTCGATAACTATCTCGTTCTTGTCAAGTCCTATGCAGGGTCTGAACACAGGCATATTGACAACAGAGTCTGTAACCTCGATAGCGGCAAGCGTCTGCGAGGCAACCTGACCGAGGCTTTCACCTGTTATAAGTGCATGACAGTTGTACTCGCGCGCTGTTCTCTCGGCAAGCTTCATCATAAAGATACGCAGAAGGATAGTGAAGTAATCCTCCTCGCACCTGTCGCGTATCTCCTCTTGAACGTGGGTGAGCGAAATTACGTGAACGTGCATACGTGAAACGAATCGGCACATCTCCTCGGCAAGAGTCATAACCTTTTCCCTTGCGCGCTCTGAGGTGTAGGGGAAGGACTCAAAGTGCAGAGCCTCAATGTCCATGCCTCGCTTTGCCATCATACAGCCTGCAACGGGGGAGTCTATTCCACCGGAAAGCAGCAGCAGTCCGCGTCCCGCTGAACGAAGCGGCAAACCGCCGGCGCCCGGCTCCTGACCTGCTCTGATATATGCATGGTCGTCGCGCACCTCAACCGTCACCGTAACGTCGGGGGAATGCACGTCAACCTTGATGCCTCTTACAGTCGAGAGAATAACGCCGCCTATTTCAGCGGAAATCTCGGGCGAGGTAAGCGGGAAACGCTTGTCCGAGCGCTTTGCGTCAACCTTGAAGGTTCGCTTTCCGGCAAGCTTTTCGGGAAGATACTCCCTTGCCATAGCCTTGATGGACTCCATATTTTTCTCGCATACCGCGGCGCGGTTAACGCCTACGATACCGAAAACGCAGCGCGCCGTGTCGTACATTCCGTCCATATCGCACTCGGAATTCTGCGGCTCGATATAGAGGGTCGACTGCTTGTAATAAATCTTGAAAATGCCGTGAGGGCTTGCGCGTCTGCGAAGCTCCTTCACAAGAGAGGATTCGAAATTCTGGCGGTTAGCGCCCTTAAGCACAACCTCGCCGAATTTGCACAGTATAACCTCGGGAATGTTCATTGTCAACCTCTTAAAAATTATTTCCATATCATTATATCCCAAGATGAGAAAAAAGTCAATACTCAATGCTTTGATATTACTCTTCTCGCGCAATTTTCCGCGCGCTCAGAGTCGGAGAGTGACGAGTAAAACACCACCCGTCCCCGAGATATTATTATTCCGCCCTCACCACGTGTCAAAAGAGAAAGCCTTTCCTCGCACATATCTATGACCTGTTCACGCTCGCCCTCGTTTTCACAAACGAAAAAACCGCATTCTGTTCCGTAGTCGCTCCTTACGTTTAAAAGCAGTGCGTAGCTTTCCGGGAAATCTCCATCGAAAATAAAGAGCTTGGATAAAAGCTCTCCCGAGGCATAGCCGTCGTCGCCTTCCTTTGCCGAGGATGAGTAGACAACCCCATCAATACCGTAGGAGCGTAAAAACTCCGACATAAGTGTATCGGCGCTGACCTTCTCTTCACAGCAAACAAGCGAGAAAATCATAATTAAGATGACGAAAACAGATAAAAGCCTCTTCACAAGCCACACCTTTCTATCGAGCGTAATAGGTTGTATCGGTAAAGTATATGAACGGAGATAACGATTAATGCTCAATGATAAAATCGAGGAAAAAGTCAAGTGAAAATGCTTTTAACCTATAGACGGAAGCAATAAAATATGTTAAAATAAATTTAAAAGAAAAAAAGAAGGGGAAAGACAATGTCCAGACTTTTCAGAGAGCACAGAATAAGAGAATGCGAAATACTTGACGGTACGTGGAATTTTGCTGCTGACCCGTCGGGGGTTGGAATTGACGAGGGCTGGCAAAACGGCTTTGAAGGCACCTCTACCGTCGTACCTTCGGTATGGAATACCAAGGGGGGACTTGAGGAATACGAGGGGGCGTGCTGGTACAGCCGCGAGCTTTATACCGAGGGCGGAACGCTCCGCTTCGTTTTCGGCTCGGTGCTTACCGAGGCACGCGTGTGGCTTGACGGTGAGTATCTCGGCTCGCATTACGGCGGATTCTGTCAGTTCGAGCTTATAAAAAGAAATGTTTCCAGAGGTGAGCACAGACTTACCGTAAGAGTTGACAACAGCTCTGACTCAAGGTCAATTCCGCAGAGCGGGGTCGATTGGTATCATTACGGCGGTATAACAAGGCAGGTGTCGGTCGAGAGGCTTGACGGAATTTGCGTGCTTGCGGCAAGGCTCGAATACACGCTCTCGCCAAAGCTTGACAGTGTCGATTGCAGAGTAGCCTTAACGCTCTTCAACTCGCAGGACATAGAGTTGACCGACAGTATATCCGTAAGACTTCTTGACAAGGAGATTTCTGTTCCCGTCACTCTGAAGGCGGGCGAAACGCGCGAAATATGCACACAGAACTTTACAATTTCGGGCTTTGAGCTCTGGTCAACAGATAATCCGAGGCTGTATGCTCTCGAGGTCAGCTCCTCGACGGACGACCTTTACGACAGAGTGGGCTTCCGCCTTGTTGAGGTAAAGAGCGACGGAGTATACCTTAACGGCAGATACGTCGAGCTTCTCGGTGTCAACCGTCACGAGGAGCACCCCGACTTCGGATTTGCCTTTCCCGAGGCGCTTATGGAGCGCGATATCGATATTGCCGTGAAAATGGGTTGCAATACAATCAGAGGCGCGCACTATCCTAACAATCCTCTGTTCGTTGATATGCTCGACGAGCGCGGAATACTCTTTTACAGTGAAATTCCCATCTGGGGCGGCGGATTTGCGGAGGCAACCCTTAAAGACTCCGACGTGCTTCTTCGCGGTGAGCAAATGCACCGCGAGATGGTAGAGCACTACTACAATCACCCCTCGATAATAATTTGGGGAATGCACAACGAAATACTTACCGAAACCGAGGCAGGCATTGAGATGAGCCGCCGCTACTACACGCTTCTTAAGGAAATAGGCGGCAACAGAATTGTAACCTTTGCGACCAACCGACCTCTTAAGGACGAGTGCCTTGAGTATTGCGACGTTATCTCAATAAATATGTATATCGGCTGGTACGGAAGCAAGGACGAGAGCTGGAAAGACTTTATTTCTGCCGTCAAGGTGCGCCGCGACTCGCTTGGATATGCCGACAAGCCTATACTTATGAGCGAGTTCGGTGCGGGGGCGGTCTACGGACACCGAAGCTTTGAGGGCTTCCGCTGGAGCGAGGAATATCAGGCGAAGCTTGTCGGGGAGTGCATAGAATTGTTCCATAGCGACAGTGCCGTTGCGGGAAGTCTTGTCTGGCACTTTGCCGATGCGAGAACACAGTTTGACCTCACTCGCGCAAGAGGCTACAACAATAAGGGTGTGCTGAGCGAATACAGGCACCCGAAGGCGGCATACTTCAAGGTAGCAGAGCTATATAATCGCTATCAAAAAGAATCAAAAACAAATACACGGGGGTAAAAAAATGAAGAACGGACAAATCTGGTACGACGTAGACGGTAACGATATTCAGGCGCACGGCGGCTGTATAATCAAGTTTGGTAATCTTTACTATTGGTACGGTGAGCACAAGGGCGGCCCGAACGTTCCGAACTCCAAGGTCGAAAGAGTTGACGTTATAGGCGTATCCTGCTACACCTCTCAGGACCTTGTGAACTGGAAATACGAGGGACTTGCGCTCGAGGCGGATAAGTCCGACCCCGAAAGCCCCCTTCACCCCTCGAAGGTGCTCGAGCGCCCTAAGGTACTCTATAATGAGAAAACAGGCAAATACGTTATGTGGTTCCATAGCGACAGAGCCGACTATCAGTTTGCGCGCGCAGGAGTTGCGATTTCCGACAACCCGAAGGGACCCTTCGTCTTTCTTCGCGATTTCACACCGAACAAGCAGGACTCCAGAGATATGACCGTCTATAAGGACAAGGACGGTGTGGCTTATCTCTTCCACTCGGCAAACAGAAATAAGACGATGAACGTAGCAAGACTCACCGAGGACTATACCAACGTTGACGGGCTTTTTGTGTCGGTACTGCCCGACCAGGAAAGGGAAGCGCCCGCGCTGTTCTTCTATGACGGAATGTACTATATGATAAGCTCGGGCTGCACAAGCTGGAATCCGAATGCCGCGCTTTACGCCGAGTGTCCTCATCTTATGGGCAAGTGGAAGCTTATCGACAATCCGCTCGAGGGCAAGGATGCCCGTATCACCTTCTACGGACAGTCTGCGTACATTTTTGAAGCAGAGGGAGCGTTTTACCTTATGCTCGACCACTGGAAGCCCGACTCTCTGCGTTATTCGGGCTACAGCATACTTCCGATAAAGGTCAATCCCGACAAAACCCTGACCGTGCCGTGGCAGGAAGAGTGGCTGGGTATTTAAATAAACTTTACCGTTTCTAAACCGCGTTGCCTTATAATGTGCTAAAACTGCCTTGACAAAAAAGTACTCAAGAGGTATAATACTTTCGGTTAAATTTGCTCTGAAAACAGAGGAAAAAACAAGAAAGGTATAGCAATGAAAGAACTTTTGACTCTCTTTGACGGACTTGTCGGCTTCTTTAACGTCGGCGGTCTTAAAATGATTGCAATGTGGGCAATAGGCGGCATTCTCATTTACCTTGCAATCAAAAAGGAAATGGAGCCGACGCTCCTGCTTCCTATCGGATTTGGCGCAATCCTTATGAACTTCCCGGGTGTTATCGAGGAGGTTGCCGACGGTGTGTATGAGTACCACTTCGTCGGTGAAACGCTCGAAACCCTCTACAACGCGGGTATCGCTAACGAGCTTTTCCCTCTGATACTCTTTATCGGTATCGGAGCTATGATTGACTTCGGTCCTTTGCTCACTAACCCTAAGCTTATGATATTCGGCGCAGCGGCGCAGTTCGGTATCTTCTTTACCCTCTGTATGGCATCTGTGTTCTTCCCCGAAATCAAGGACGCGGCATCTATCGCAATCATCGGTGCAGCCGACGGACCTACCTCTATAGTGGTTGCCAACGCGCTCGGCTCTAATTACGTCGGAGCAATCACCGTTGCGGCATACTCCTATATGGCTCTCGTGCCTATCATTCAGCCCCCTGTAATCAAGGCGCTCACAACCAAGAACGAGCGTAAGATTCGTATGGCGTACAACCCTCAGAGCGTATCAAAGACCACGAAGATTCTCTTCCCGATAGTAATCACTATCGTAGCCTGCGTCTTCGCTCCCTCGGCAGGCTCGCTTATCGGCTTCCTTATGTTCGGTAACCTTATCCGCGAGTGCGGAGTTCTCGACTCGCTCTCCGAAACCGCGCAAAAGGTGCTTGCGAACCTTATTACAATCTTTCTTGGCATCACCATCGCCTTCAATATGACCGCAGAGCAGTTCCTCAGCGTTCCCACTCTCCTCATTATGGGACTAGGACTTGTTGCGTTTATAGTTGACACCGCAGGCGGCGTTCTCTTTGCGAAACTCTTCAACGTAATTCTTAAGCTTCTCGGTAAGCCTCCAATCAACCCTATGATTGGAGCTGCGGGTATCTCTGCCTTCCCTATGTCGGGAAGAATTGTACATAAGATGGGACTTGAGGAGGATAACCAGAACTTCCTTCTTATGCATTCCATAGGCGTTAACGTATCGGGACAGATAGCGTCTGTTATTGCAGGTGCGCTTATTCTCGGCTTCTTCGGTTAATAGGAAAGGAGAAAAATGATGGGAAACTTTACCTTTGACCCTATGCAGTTCGTAACCAACCTTAAGTGGATGGGAATAGGAATGCTCGGTGTATTTATGATTGTCGGAATTATTATGGGCTCCACCTATCTTATCGGTTATCTGACAAGTCGGATATCGGTGAAAAAGGATAACTCCGAGGAGTAATTATCTCCAAAAAAACCAACAAAAAATGCTGACTCATTTTTTGAGTCAGCATTTTTTATACTCTTGTGTCAAATTATGCAAACTTTAATTTACATATTCAGCGGTTTTGCGGGGGGCAAATTAAATTCCAAAGCCCGAATTTATTTAATGCATTCGAGCTTGATTGTGTTGGTGCTGCCTGCCTTGCCGCCAATCTGACCTCCGGTGATAACTACGTTGTCACCCTTGCAAAGGCGCAGAGCCTCCTTTGCCTTCCTCAAGGCGTTATAGAACATTACCTCCATAGATTCGTATTCCTCCGACATAATCGGAGTAACACCCCAGGAGAGGTTGAGCTTTCTCCATGCTCGCTCGTCTGTGGTGATACCGATAATATCAACGGGACAACGGAAGCGGCTGACCATTCTTGCTGTCTTACCGCTTAAGGAGTTAACTACAATAGATTTTGCGTTAACGTCAATAGCCATAGCGCAGGTCGCGTGCGAAACGGCGTCGGCGTTGTTTCTGATTCTGAACTCGGTTGTCCTGAACCACTCGCCATAGTCAATTCCGCGCTCGGTGAACTCACAAATATCCGACATAAATCTCACCGCCTCCGCAGGATGCTCGCCCGCCGCGGTCTCTCCCGAGAGCATAACCGCCGAGGAGCCGTCGTAAACCGCGTTAGCAACGTCTGAAATCTCGGCTCTTGTGGGTCTCGGATTATGAATCATAGACTCAAGCATCTCGGTTGCGGTAATAACGCGCTTGCCGAGGAGTCGGCACTTCTTGATAAGGTACTTCTGAATTGCAGGCACCTCAACGAAGGGAATTTCAACACCGAGGTCGCCTCTGGCAACCATAATTCCGTCGGCAACCTTGCAGATGTCGTCGATGTTGTCAACTCCCGCACGGTTTTCAATCTTTGCAATGACGTCGATATCCTCGCCGCCGTTCGCATCAAGGAACTCTCTTATCGAGCGTATATCAGCCTCGCAGGAAACGAAGGATGCAGCCACGAAGTCACAGCCCTCCTCAATACCGAGAAGCAGGTCTGCCTTGTCTGCCTCGGAGAGAAATTCACCCCCGAGGGTCTTGTTCGGGAAGTTCATGCTCTTTCTGTCGGAGAGCACACCGCCCGAGATTACCTCGCATACAGCCTCGCTTGCGCGCAGCTCGCGCACCTCGAAGATAATCAGTCCGTTGTTAAGGAGAATTCTGTCACCGACGGTAAGCTCCTCGACGAGATTTTTGTAGGAAACCGAAACACGGCTCTCGTCACCTACAACGTCCTCGGTTGTAAAGATAAAGCTGTCGCCGTCATTCAGCGTGATTTTCTTATCCTTGAAGGTTCCTATTCTGTATTCCGGGCCCTTCGTGTCGAGCATTACAGCGATAGGAAGCCCAAGCTTCTCGCGCACTCTCTTTATGAGAGCGAATTTTTCACGGTGCTCGTCGTGTGTTCCGTGCGAGAAGTTCAGCCTCGCGACGTTCATGCCGGCGCGGCACATTCTGATGAGGGTGTCCTCGCTGTCCGAGGCGGGACCGATGGTGCAGATGATTTTGGTTTTACGCATATATTTTGCCTTTCGTTTTATGTATCCTTTTTATTCGTCGGTTATTCGGCGCTTTGCATTCTGTATCCTACGCCAAGCTCGTTGACGATGTATTTGTTGTCCCCCGGCTTGATACCCAGCTTACGTCTGATGTTAGCCATATTGACCTGTAGCTTTTTCGTTCCGCCGATGTCGTTTGCTCCCCATACCGCCTTGATAATAGAGGAGTATGTCATAACCTTTCCGAGATGCTCCGAGAGCAGCGCGATTATATTATACTCCGTTTGGGTAAGCTTTATTTCCTCACCGCGCATAAAGAATCTTCTGGCGTCGTAATCGATAAGAAGGTCGTCAAGCTCGAATTTGCCCGAAAGCACACCCTCCTCGGCGCGGGGCAGGGAGTTGCGAAGCGCGCTTCTGACCCTCGCCATAAGCTCCGCCGAGCCGAAGGGCTTTGTAATGTAGTCGTTTGCGCCGTGGTCGAGCGCGTACACCTTGTCAAGCTCGTCCGAACGCGCCGAGAGAATTATGATGGGCGAAGCGCTCTTTTGTCTGACCTCGGAAAGAAGCTCCAGTCCGTCCCTGTCGGGAAGACCCAAATCAAGTATCGTGAGGTCGGGATTGTATGACGAAAACATCAGGAGCCCTGAGGAGCAGGAATCTGCAAGCAGAGCCTGATATCCTGCCGCTTCAAGCATTGTAGCGATAAAGGAGCGAATGTTCGTGTCGTCCTCTACTATAAGGATTTTATATTTGTTACTGCAATTCATAGCTTGCCCCCTCCAAGGAGAAAGAAAATTCTGTGCCGTACGGCGAGAGCTGTGTGACGGTTATTCTTCCGCCGTGTACCCTTACAATACTCTCGCAAACCGAAAGCCCGATGCCCATTCCGCGCCCCTCGGAGTCGCCCTTGCCGAGCCTGCCGGTAAATAGCTCGGGAATAAGCTCGGGGGAAATACCCGCGCCGTCGTCCCTTACAGAGAATTTTGCATACTCGCCCTCAGGATTTGCCGACAGCTCTATTTTCGTGAAGCCCTTCGCGTGCTGAACGGCGTTTTCAAGCAGATTTATCAGCACCTGCTCAATAAGCAGAGCGTCCATAGGAACGAGCAAAAGCCCGTCGGGAATGTTGACCGATATTTTGACGTCGGGATATCTTCTGTTTAGCTTTGCAATAACAGAATCAAAGAGGTCGAAAACCGCCGTAGGCATCTTGTTAATTTTAACGCTTCCGCCGTCGAGCCTCGTTACTGACAGGAGATTTTCAACCATACGAAGCAGCGACTCCGAGTCCTCGGTAATTCCGCGAAGCATAGAGCAAATCTGCTCGTCCGAGAGTGCCTGGTAGTTATCGAGCAGTGTTGTAGCCGAGCCGTATATCGCAGTAAGGGGCGTACGCAGGTCGTGCGATACCGCGCGGAGAAGATTTGCACGCATTTTTTCGCGCTCTCCCTCGCGTTTTATCAACTCAGTGCGCTTGATTTGAGTTGTAAGCGTGCTTGTAAGAAGCGCGACAGTTGTGAAAATCAGTGCCGAAACGATGTTTTCGGGAAGCGTGAAATTGAAGTGGAAGAACGGATAGGTGAAGGCAAAATTAACGATAAGCATACTGACTGCCGCCGAGATAAATCCCCAAAGGTAGCCGTCAGTCAGGAAGGATACAAGGAACACCGCGAACACGAACAGCGCCGAAACCGCGTCGCCCGAGGATAAGAGATAGGATAAGACAAGGCTTACAATAAACACCGCGAACATAATCGCAAGCGTAACCGCACCGTCTCGCAAGGCTCTCCTTTTCATAATACCTCCAAAAGCGTAGGTAAAAATTTGAGCTGACAAGAAGAATTTTCAAGGCTTTCGCCCCGCCTCTTGCCCACAATTCCAAATTCTACCCCATTATAAATTATACCTTAAACATTATAGCCGAGTTCTGCTCCTTTGTCAAGTACGTTTATCCCGTTTCAATTAAAGAGTAAATAATTTATATAAATATGTCTACTTTGTGCAATGCTCCAAACTTTTTCGTCAAGGTTAACAAATAGCCCGAAAGCCTATTGAAATGGTTAAATTTTTGTGATATTCTAAAGGCGGAATGCAAAGAAAAAAACCAAAATCAGTGCAACAAAAGTACAAAAAAATGAAAGGATGGATTTACTATGAAGCGCAATTATTACGAAAAAGCAGAGCTCGAGCTTATCAGATTCGATACCGCTGATATCGTAACTACCTCGGGCGGCGAAGATGAAAGCAGCGACGCAATGTCTACCGGCGGAGCACTTGACGGAAACTTCGTACCTCTTGGCTAATCAAAAAGATTTTTATGAAAGGAACAGAACAATGAAAAACACAAAGATTTCAAGAATACTCGTAATCGTTCTTTCTCTCGTGCTTCTTCTCGGGGCAACCGTTGGAATTATGGCAAGTGCAGAAGAGGACAATGCCGTAGGTATTAAGGCGGCATCTGTAATCCATAATGATAAGGTAGCACTTGTGTTTGCTATCGACGTATCGAACGACGCTATTCCCCAGGACCTTAAGGTTGAATACAAGTGGGGCACCGACGGCGAGTGGAAGCCCGCAGGCAAGCGCGCAGAGGTTTACAACGTATATGACGACGAGGGTGTTGAGATAATTTCCACCCATCCTCTGTATGCAACAAACGGCGTAGCAGCACAGGATTACACCGACGTAGTTTACGTAAGAGCATACACAGGCGAAACCGCAAGCGAGTCGAAGATGGTATCCTTCAGCGTAATGGAGTTCCTCTACACCAAGCTTTATAAGGACGGATATATCAACAACTGGAATCCCGAGCATCAGGGCAAGGCTGACAGAGACCTTTATCTTGCAATGGTAAATTATGCCGAGAAGGCACAGATATCAATTGATAAGTTCAGAGGTGAAGAGGATGTAACGGGGAAGCTTATCACCGACTATAACCTTATTACTGTAAAGGAAGGTAGTGTTGGTAACACGGGCAAGGAAACTGTAGTTGACAATACAACAGTAGGCTTTATTCCCGTCTATAGCGGTGAGGTTCCCACAGGCGACGTTATTATTTGGAACGTTACCGTATACAATGACGACGGCACGAGTGTTACCTCAAGCTTTGAGGACGGCCTCGAGATACCTGTAACAGGACATATTGTATGTGTACCCAGCATATATACTCCCTCTACTTACGTAAAGGGAAGCGGTTATTACTACACCGCAACAGGCGAAACAATTGAGGATGAGAACGGTGACGAAATTACTCTTCCTAATATACCCGGCGACAGAAACGGCTTCCAAAACTCTGAAACGACTGCACTCGGAAGTGTAGTAGCCGACGGTGACGATAAGTACGCATTTGTAACCGGAACAACCGGATATTTCAACATTGCTAGCACCGCACCCGGAACCGATTTGGGATACAAGGTAAGCATACTTGAATTTGACGCTAAATTCGAAAATATGCCCGCGAACACATGCGGTATCTTCGGTCTTTACGACAGAGTAGGCGGTTATCGCGATACTCTCTATATAAATGCCACAAGCGGAAAGGTTTCTGTTGGCTCAGGTTATATCATTAACGGAAGCCTCGAGGTTAACCAAGGCGAATGGCATAACTGGAGATTCGTTACAGCATATATGGATAAGGGCGACGGAACCTATGACGTTGTTTCTAAGATCTACATCGACAACGTATGGCAGTGTGACGTATACGGTGACGGCAGTGCGGCAAACACTAACGTAGACAAGGCAGGATACATCCGTATTCACAATGCTGACAGAAAGTTTGATCTTTCCGTTGATAACATTTATACCGGATATTCGACCGAGACTCTTGTTCTTGGCGACCCTGCTAACGCACAATAAACACCGCATCTTCAGCCTCGCGGCAAATGCTGAGCCGCGGGGCTGATATAGTATACCGAGCCGTGAAAGGACGGTTAAATGTAAATATGAGTAGTCAAAAATCAGTCACTAAAGAAAGAATAATCAACGGAATAATATCGAGAACAGCAATGAGACAGGAATATTTTAAGGAAGCAGTTACCAAGATAGGAAAGGATGCCGTGGCAGAGCTTGAGGCTCTTTACGACATATACGACGAGCGCCTCTATATATGGATGGCAACGCTTTGGGAGCCCGAGATAGGCGGCTTCTATTTTTCAACGAGCGGAAAGGAAACCGACGGATTTCTTCCGGATATTGAGTCCACGGTGCAGATACTCCGCTGCTTACAGACCTCAGGGCTAACATGTGGCAAACCATACGAGGAGGCGGTCCCGCCTTTTATGAGAGCGAAGCTGGTTAACTTTGCTAAATCCCTACAGGATAAAAACGGATATTTCTATCATCCCCAGTGGGGCAAGAATATTATCACTCCCCGTCGCGGAAGAGATTTAAGGTGGGCAACCGATATGCTGAACCATTTCGGAGAGAAGCCGTATTATCCAACCCCGATAGAGAGAATAAACGATAAGAAATCCGACGCTCTCCCCGAATGGCTGCAGAGCCTTGATGCCTGGAAAAAGTATCTTGACAGCTTTGATATGAAGACCAAGTCCTATTGGTCATCTAATATGCTCTCCTCGCAAACCTTCCAGATTAAGGCAGCGGGAGAGGAATACGTTGACTACCTTTTTAAGTGGCTTGCGGAAAATCAAAGAAGCGATAACGGACTTTGGGAGCCTCAGGTAAACTATGCCTCCGTCAACGGGCTTATGAAGCTCTCGATTATGTACTGTCAGCTTGGAGCGGAGCTTCCGAATGCAGAGCGTGCTGTGCTTTCGGCAATCACCGCGGCACTCTCAAACGAGAAAATTGTATTCTGCTGTCAGTTCTATAATCCTCTCGAGTGTATGGGTAACGTGCTTGAGAATATGACAAAGCATGGCACCGCCGAGCGCGCGGAGCAGATTCGCCGCATAATTATCGAGCGCGCGGCAGAGCTTCTTTCCGTAACGAGAGAAAAGGTGCTTCTTTGCAAGCGCTCCGACGGCTCCTTCTCGTACAATCCTGAGCCTCGCTCGCGTCTATCGCAAAAGGCGCCCGTCAGCCTCGGACTCGAGGAGGGCGACGTCAACGGCGCGACTATCTGCACTAACGGTATAATAAAGAACGTCTGCAAGGCGTTTGGCATACCTAAAATCCCCCTTTACTGTAAGGCTGATTCGGAAATATTCTTCGATATGATAGAGAACGCGGTCAAGCCGACCAAAATTTACGCAAAGCCCGATTGGTTTGACGATGCGATAAATCCCGAAAAGCTTACGGAAAACTATTGATTAAGGAAAAAATATGAAAAAAATACTAACCTTACTAGCCCTTTTGTTAGCCCTTTCCTTCGCGCTTGTCTCCTGTAAGATAGGTGACGGTGGCGCGGATGACGGTAGCGGCGAAAACTCGGGTAGCAGCGATTCGGGTAATGCGGGCAACTCGGATAACTCGGGCAACGGCTCGTCCTCGGGAACCCAAACGGTCTCGCTTTCGGTTTGCTACTCACCCGAGATATCGGTTTCTGATAGGGAAAAATACAATAACGCTATTCAGGCTGAAACGGGAATAAATCCGACTGTTATTTCAGACCCCAAGAATATTTGTACCGGTACGGTGCTTATCGGCGATTGTAAAACAACCGTCACCGATAATGCGTCAAGAAGACTTCTTCGCAGCGTCACGGCGGACACGGAGATTTGTCACTGGCTGCTCTATACCGACGGCAGCTCGGTTGCGATAGCATACGATAACGAGTTTGCTATCGAGGAAGCGCTTGACGAGGTTCTTTCGAGATACACCTCGGGCGGGCTCTTCGACGGCAGAAGCGGCACGGTTAAGCTCGGCGAGTTCAAAGCGCTTGATTTCCTCGACGCAAAGCGTGACGAGCTTCGCGAGGAATATTACGCCGAGATGTCAAAGATACTCGACGAGGATACAATGAACTCCGTGCGCGCACTCTACGACCTCTACGGCTCCGAAATTTTTATCTGGTGGGCTAACCTCTACGACCCTGATATTGGCGGCTTCTATTTTTCAAACTCCGCAAGAGATAATATAGGCTTCCTTCCCGATATCGAGTCAACCGTTCAGCTTCTCAACGGAATGCAGTCGTCAAAGCTGCTTTCGGCATACGGAAACAGCTACGCGAACGCGCTTCCCGATGACATAAAGGAAAAGCTGATTGCCTTCGCACAGGGACTGCAGTCACCCGACGACGGGTACTTCTACCATCCGCAGTGGGGCACGGATATTATCAATGCTCGCCGAGGCAGAGACTGTAACTGGGCGACGCAGATGCTTACAAGGCTTGGTGAAAAGCCTCTCTACGATGCCGCTGACGGCACAAAGGGCTATAGCCGACTTAACGGCAGTGCCGATGCTGGTGTCGAGGCAGTATCGCTTCGCGGAAGAGTAAGCGGCAAAGGCGCAGAATACGCCGCCGCTATCCTGGTAAGCTCCTCGGGCAAAAATCTACCCGAGTATCTTCGCTCGCTTTCCGCGTGGAAGAAGTACCTTGAGGACCTCAAGTTTGAGGTTGACTCATACACCGCGGGCAACGATATTGCCGCGCAGTATAAAACCATAAAAATGGCAGGCGAGGAATTCGTTGATTACACCTTTAAGTTCCTTGCAGAAAAGCAAAATCCCGAAACGGGACTTTGGGAGTCCGAGCGCGTTGACGGAGATTCCACAAAGCTCCTTTCCTACAACGCAACCAACGGACTCTTCAAAATCGCGCATTTCTACTATTATTTCGGTGAAACCTTCCCCAATGCCGAGGCGGCATTCAGAAGCAACATAAATATAATTCTTCAAGAGGAGGGAGCAACTCACGTTTGCTCTGTCTACAACCCTTGGGCAACCTTCAATCTGCTCTTTGAGAGTATAGAGAAGAGCGACGGCGCAGAGCGCGTAAAGGAGCTTCGTCAGATAGTTCTTGATAACGCGGAGCCTCTCGTGAGAATTACGCTTAAGAAGATTTCAAGACACAAGATGTCTGACGGCGGCTTCGCCTACAGAGGCGATGTTCCGCAGCTCACCTCGCAGAAGGCGCTCGTTGCTTGCGCAAGCACACCCGAGAGCGACCTTAACGCAACCGAGATTTCAATGGTTGGTCTTGCAAACGCTATGTGCGAGTCGCTCGGATTTGCCGATATTCCGATATTCTCGGCGTATGACGGCGAGTATTACCTTGACCTACTTACCTCAATGGGCACTATTATCAAAAACGAGGTAGTCTCCCCCGACCCCGAAACCTTCGACACCTACAATAAGTCGGACGGAAACGAGCAGTATGGCTTAACCCTCTCTCCGGCGACCACCGTAACCACCGAGTGTGCAGACACCACCTACGTTGACGGAGTACATAAATATTATTCGTCCTCAGTAGTTGATGACCCGAAGGCAGAATTGCCGGGCGATAAGGCTCTTAAGATTACCTCTTATTACGGAAGCCAGGACGACCGCTCGAGTAAGGTTATGTATTCCTTCTATGAAATACAAAATCAGGCGGTAATAGGTAATTGCTATAAGTTTAGTGTGGACCTTATGTTCAACAAGGCAGACGGAGCAAACTTTATGCAGTTGCTTTTCTGCCGTACTATGGGCGCAGCCTACGATACCGTTGGATTTGACTTTACGGTATATACCGCCGGTGACGGCGAGCAATATATACGTCTTGGCGACTATAGAGTTGGACTTGACGGTGACAGCGATACAAACCTCAAGGACGGACTCGCACTCGGTGAGTGGCATAACTTCTACTTTGAGATGTATAAAATCTACGAGCCGGGCGAGAACGGAAAGCAACAGCTTTCTGTTATAACCAAGGTGTGGGTTAACGGCGAATACGTAGGTATAAGCGACTCAACGAGAATTGAGTCGGGCGCAATAGTTGAAACCGCAATCGGTGCTGTAAGCTTCTCCCACTCGCGCGGAAGAAATGTTGAAATGTACGTTGACAACGTTGTAGGCGAGAGAACGAAGGATATCTACAAGGCAGAGTCGCCTCTGTTCCCGGTTGCTCCCGAAAATATTCCCGAGAGCGTTCCCACACTTTCCGGCGAGCACATCGGCGGAGAATTCTATAACAATCTTTCGAGCGCGGGTAAGCGCTACGGCTACGATAATGGTGAGAAGGCACCTGCTGCTAAGAACGGTGTAGAGGCAAAAACCTTTGTCACAGAGGAAAAGTACGTCTACTACTGGCGAAACGGCGCAACCTCTCATGAAAATCTCTACTACAATTTCCCCACGCCCCCCGACTACCTCAATCTCGTTAACGTTCTCGAGGCTGATATAGCTGTTGGTGGCGTCGAGAAGAACAGTGTAGTGATGATGCAGATATTCGGAAGCGGAATGAGGGCAAAGCTGCTACTCAACGCAAGCTCCGACGGAAAGACCGTGACCTTTGCCAATGCATCGGTTAAGAATCCTTCGGCAACCCTTCAGCAGGACACCTGGTATAACGTCAGAATTGAGATGTACGTACGCTCGACGAGCGATATACGCTTTAAGGTGTTTGTTAACGGCGAATTTGCGGCAGAGCTTGCAGGGCAGGACGTTCTCACCGACTCGTCAAACCGCTATATGCTCGAGCTTCAGCTTACCTCTGCAGAATCCGACTCATACGTAGCGTTTGATAACCTCTATCTCGGTTTTGCCGATATAAGCTACGCCCCGGGCGAGTCGCAGGGACAGACGGGCGGAGATAAGTATTCCTGCACGGGTACAACCGGTAATGGTAAGTACTTCAGCGACTCCGAGGCAACCGGCACAAAATACGACTTCTCAAGCGGCGATTTCGTGTCTACTGTAGCGCCTAATGCTAATTACAACGATAAGGCGTATATTACGGACGAGGGATATGTCAGGTTTGAAAAGTCGGGCGACACCCCCGCGCAAAACACTGCAATCGAGTATCATTTCGGTGCGACTCCTGACAGCGCGACTATGACTGTAGTCGAGTTTGATGCCGCATTCGGCGGACTTACAAACGACGTCACGGTAATGCGACTTATTCTCGGCAACGGTAAGAACAGAGCAAACTTCTATATTATGACCGATGTTTACGGCAATCTCTTAATGAAGGGCAACAGCTTCGGTATGGGCTCTACGTTCAAAATTCCTAAACGTGAGTGGCATAATTTCCGCTTTGAGTATTACGTAACCGAAGAGAGCGTTCTCATTGCCAAGATGTATATTGATAACGTATGGCAGGCTGACGTAATAGGCGAATCAACCGTCCAGGACCATATCACTGACAGTCGAGTATGTCTGTTCCTTCAAAGCCCCTCTCCTGCAACCTGGATGAATATCGACAATATTTATCTTGGCTATTCCTCAGAGGAGATTGTCAACGGCAATCCCGACGGTGGAAACGACAGCGGCGAGGATACTCTCGGTATCGAGGGCGAACGCGGAAAGGGTAAATACTACAACGATTACTCGGCAAGTGGCACGAAGCTTGGCTTCGATACTCTTGGTGAAAGCTTCCCGACCACCACCTCTCCCGACACAACCGAGATAACCTCAGCAAGGTACCTTCTCTATAAAAAGGGCGGCACTGCTAACTCGAGTATGCAGTATAGCTTTCCCTCGGCAATTTCGGGAAGGCTCGGTAATATATTCGAGGCAGATTTGGCGTTCGGCGGTTGGAGTGGAGAGCCCCAAAAGGTTGGCAGAATTCTCCTTCAGTCTGCGACGTACCGCGCTGATATCTACTTGGCAACAGATGCTGAAGGTAATATCATAATCTCGAAGAATTACGACGAACCCGATGTTCCCACAGATACGATAATTCTCGGTAAAAATACCAAGATACCGCAGGGTGAGTGGCATAACTGGCGCTTTGAGTGTTACACGTACACCGAGGATACCTCAAAGCTCTACGTCAAGCTCTTTATCGACGGAGAATGGCAGTGCGATATGGTAATCACGGCTGGCGCCGGAGCGAGCGAGCGTACTCTGGTATATATCTACGGTGCGGCGGGCTCTTATATCGCGCAGGACAACGTATTCTGCGGCTATACTGCCGAGGAATATATGATTGCCGACGGCTCGGTAATTCTCACGGGCACTCACACCGGCGGAATCCTCTATAATGACGGAGCGATTTCGGGAGATAAGTTCTCCTATGACGAAGAGGGTGCAACTCTTCCTGATATGTCCTCAGACTCGACAGTCGAGCTTACCGAGGAGGGCTATATAATCTTTGAAAAGAGCACAACCTCGAATAAGCACATAGAGTATTCCTTCCCGACGGAGTCGGAGGGAAGCACCTACGTGATTGAGCTAGACCTTGCCTTTGGTGGACTCGACCCAAGCTCATACGGATATCGCTTCTTGCTTCGTGGCGACGGCTTCGGTACAAATGTATACCTGAAGTCCGACGCGCAGGGCAATATTACGCTGGGCACAGCCGCTGGTGATAAGACCACCATTAAGTCAGGCACAGGAGTAGCCCTTAAGCAGGACGAGTGGCACAATTGGCGCCTTGAGTATGCCGTTGACAGCGAGGATCAAAGCGTGGTTATCGTGACGCTATATATCGACGGTGTAGAGCAGTGCAAGCTCCTATGTGAAAAGGCAAGCAACACTGCAGGCGAGCAGGTAAGACTGTTCCTCTACAAGGGCAACGTGGATTCCTACTACTGCCTTGACAACGTATATATTGGCAAAGGTGAATAACCGCGGATAAAAAAATCTGTCCCGAATGCGTAAATCGCATTCGGGACAGATTTAATTTTTTATACTATGAATGTTTTTGTTAATTGCTCAGCTTTTTTCGGTAAGCTGTAATTACAATACCTTTACAGCATAAACGCAGGGTGTATTGCCCGAAATCTTGTCAAATCTGATGCGTACCGAGCGCTCCTTGCCTGCCTTGTAGCTGAAGGTAAGCTCGCGCTTTCCTTCAATCGGCTCGGAAATCTCCTCCGACACCTCACCAATCGTTACCTTAACGTCAAGCTGCTTTGTGAAGCTGCCGAATTTAACGGTAATTTTGTTCTCTCTGCCGGGTCTGACCTTTACCTCATAGGAGAACCAGCCGTGCGCGTTAATAAGGCTCCATTCAGCTCCCCTGAGGTTGCCGGGAATTCTGCAAAGCTCGCCGTCGCGGATAAGCGTATCGCTGAAGTTAACCTCTTTCTTAAGTCCGTGACCCTCGGTGCCGCCGCCCGCAAGCACGTAGTCGTAAAGCCCCTCGGCAGAAAGTGCCTTGTCGCACTCGCACTCGCACTCAAAGCTCTCGGTCACGTCGCGAACGAACATGTCAACAAGCTCGTATCTTCCCGCACCCGCAAGACTGTCACCGCTGATGCAGTAGAAGTCGTCGCCAAGAGCAGATTTGCCTTCCTCGTTGAGCCTTGAAAGCTCGCAAGTAGAGGCGTAAAATCTTGTCTTGTAGGCATCGTCGGAAAGCTCGAAGAACTTCGCGTAGTTGTAGAATACGTCGGTAAGCGTTTTCCAGATTTTCGCCGCAAGCTCAAGATTTTTGAACTTATTGTAAACATTAGTGTACTTTTCTGCGGGAATTTTGTCCTTTATAGCAACGAGTCTTGAAAGGAGCGCCTCGCTCTCTCTTACAGCGCTTGCCTTCTCCTCGATAACCGAGTCGAGGCTTCCGCGCTCCCACGACGGAGGAATAAACCACTCGCCCGATACTATCGAGTACTCGTCCTTCATCATCTCAAAGTAGAAGTGATTCTTCGAATGGTTAAGCATAGGGAAGAGCGAAAGCTGACTGTAGTAGTAGCCCTTTAGGTAGATAATCTTCTTTAGAATATCCTCGGTCGGCTCCATAATGGAAGCAAGCTCCTCGGCAGCCTCGCCGTAATTCTTCTTAAAGAACTCAAGAATTTTCGCGTCAACGTCCTCGCCGCTCATTACAGCGTGCATAATCGCGAGGTTTACCTCGTTGACCTCGCCGAAGGGGTCGCGTCCCGCCCTGTCAATTCTTGATACGTAGCCAACGGGGGAGTAGCCCTCGCAGTATGCAAACTTCTCCATAATATGATTTTTGAGCATAAGGGGAAGTCTGCCCTTGCCGAAGAATTCACCGAAAATGTCGGTTTCAACGAACAGAGGATTTTTCTTTATCTTTGCGTAGAAGCGATTGTGAGGCAGGCAAAGACTCCAGTCGAACTGTGTCCACTTGTCCATGATTATAAGCTCCGAGGAAATCTCCTCGTAAGCCTTCGTCATCATAGCGTAGTCCTCCTCAATAGAGGCAAACGGGCGCACGATAAGCTCCTTGCCAAGAGCCTTACAGGTGAGATACAGAATCTCGGTTACGTACTTGACACGTTCAATCTTGTCAAGCTTCTGATTTTTAAGCTTAAGAAGCGGCACCTTTGTTTCGTGAAGGGTGAGGATAAGACCGTCCATCTTCGGGTAAGCCTCGAAGAAATCGCGGATTTTATTCTCGAGATAATCGCGCACAAGAGGGTGCGTTACCTCAACGTCGCCGTACTCGTTAAGAGCCTCGGGGAACGCGGCACTGAAGCCCGCCGCGAGGTCAAGCTCGTGGTGCCACATATAGGTCTTAATGCCGGCCCCGGAAAGACGCTCAAGAGCCTCATTGACAACCGTAAGGCACATATTTACGTACTCCGCGTCCTTCTCGCCGTTGAACTGCGCGTACTTCTTGTAAAAGGTCATGCCGTCGATATTGCCCTTCACTCCGTCGTGAATGGGGCCTATCAGCTGATAGTGGTCAAAGCCGTGCTCGATGGCATAGTCAACGGTAAAATCAAGATATTCCTTTTCAACGTCAACGGGATTAAGCGTTGAAATTCCCTTAATCATTTTTCTCATAGCGTTTTCCTTTCAAGACAGCAAAAATCTTCCTTGAAGTATTCTACCACTTATTAAATGCTTTGTCAACCGATTTCAAGAAAACGCGTAAATTTTAATAAAAAAAGAGCCTTGGGCGACCTGCGATGAAGCAGGTCGCCCAACTAAGTTTGCCCATTCGGGCAAGTGAAGTTATCCTATGGATAGTGAAGTTTTACCTTTGGCAAAGTGGGCATACTTAACTTCACTTTCGCTTGAAGCGAAAACTTCACCTGTTATTCTTATAATCCGTCGGCGACACGCCGAAGTGCTTTTTGAATATTCTCGAGAAAATAGACTGGTCGATTATACCGCACCTCTCGGCAACCTCGCCTATACTCATATCGTTGCCGTACAGCTCGAGCATAGTTTTTGCGTTTTTCATTCTGATATTCGTCAGATATTATTTCGGTGTAATCTTCGTTACCGCAAGGAATTCCGAGCGAATATAGTCCTTAGCGTATCCGCTCTCCTCAAGCAGCTTACCGACGCTTAAGTCGCAGTTTCCGAAGTTCTTTTCCATTTTTGCAATGATTTTGTATATGCTGGCTGTGGTGTTCTTGAAGGTGTAGTTCAGATTTGTCAGGATATATTTGATATAAGCATCACACAAGCTTTCAAGATAATCCTCGTTGCCGAAGCGGTTGTAGTGTATCAGTTCAGCAAGTCGCTTACCCTCGTTGTAAATATTATCCGAAAGCACCGAAACGTCGGTAATAAAGGAAAGCTTGTCGAAATTACCCGCCACCGACAGAATTTTATAGCCGCGCTCAACCGAAATAGAGTGCTTGCAGCCGGGAGCAGTAATGAAGATTGAGCCGGGGCTCATAGGGAACTCCTTTTGCTCGGTGAAGAACTTACCGTTGCCCGAAATAACGAGCAGAATTTCATAGAAGCTATGCGAGCTTTTAAAGGGATTGCGAGCGCCGCCGGGCAGCCAGGTCGAAGGGTCAAAGGCAATCCTTTCGTCGCCGCGCTTAAGAAGCATCTCTATATTGAACTCGGGCGTCGAAGGAATACCCGTCTCGAAATCGTACACGCGCCTCTCGCACTTGTAGTCTAGTCCGGGGTCATCGGGCGAATACTTTGCGCCGATAAGCGTAAACGATATGTTGTCAAAATACGAAATACCTTTGATTTTTGTAGCCGAATGAACTATAGCCGCGCGCGAAATCGCAGTTTCCGCCGTGGGGGCAGGGAAGTCAGCCGCAAGCCTCATTCTCTCGCCGCGCTCGCATAGATAAATCCTCACGCGCGCCCCACCTCTCCTCGAGCCAAAATAATATCTCACGCGGATATCGTACCACCTGTCGGCATAGAGGGTGACGCCATCGACGCTATCGCCGTCCTCGGTTTTTACACACATCTTTTTCGCCTCGGAAACACCGCTTGTATAATCGTAAAGCTCAAATCTCAGGGCGTAAAGCTTCGCGCCCGACTTACTCCGCAGCTCAAGCGTAAAATACTTCGAGGCGTAAAGCCAGGAGAGCTTCTCGTAATAGTAAGAAAAATCGAAATCGCAGGCAGATGGCTCGGCAGTCGCGTAGGTCGCGGCGACACTCGTTACACTGTTGAGTGTAAAGATGGTGTTATGAGTATCAATCTTCAATACCTTGTTTTCGGGATTTTTTGGGTCGTCGGCATGATAAAAATGCGCGCCTACGGTCTTGTCGATGACGTTCTGACCGCTGTCGCTGTCAAGGTAGTAATTAGTATAAATCATAGGTTGTCGCGGAGCCTCCATTTATTTTAAAATATATACTGCCGAAACTTTCTTGACTATATTCAAGCACATTTTGTCAAATTTGTCAACAAGCGCAAAACAAAACCTCGTTTTTTGCACATATTATTTCGAAAATAGTCTAACAGTAAAAAATGCCGTTGTGCTATACTTTAAGCGAAAAGGGAATTTTTTGTTTGAAAGCGACAAAAAAAGCTCTGGAGAAATCTATACAGTGGTCAAAATTACCTTTTTGACCGCATTTTACCGACAAACAATCTGTGAAAGGAGAAGCTATGAAAAAGAAAAACAACCCAAGCTCCTACGTTGCCGCAGAGGTGGAGATTGTTCGATTCGACTGTAACGATATTGTCACAGCATCGGGCGGCGACGACGTCCTTGCCACCGGCGGTAAGGTTGACGGCTATTGGGACTAATTCGCACTGAACTAAAAAACAAATTTGAAAGGAAATAACGAAAAATGAAAAATTCAAAGCTCGCAAAGCTCCTTGTAATGCTCCTCTCGCTCACCCTTCTTATCGGCTCGGCGATAGGCATTGCAGTATCCGCAACCGGTGAGGACACTATTACTGACACGGGTGCAATTGAGGCAAAGACCATTATACATAACGACAAAATTCAGCTCGGCTTCTATATCGACGCAACCGCCGAGGACCTTACTAACGGTACCTTTACCGTTGAGTACTACTGGGGCGAGGACGGCGACGTTAAGAACGCAGTAGTTCGCGCTGACGGTAACAGAGCAGGCTCGACTCTCGTAGCAACCGAGGGCGTTGCCTACTATGAGCTTACTAAGGTAGCAACCGTAACCGTAAAGAAGGCTGGTGCAGTAGTTGACACCGCAAAGTATTCGGTAGCGCAGTTCCTCTATGCTAAGCTCTACGCTGACGGCTTCATTGACTCCACCGACGCAGGTGAGAAGCTTGCTGGTGAGGTCTATCAGGCGCTTATTGACCTCGGCGCGAAGTCGCAGACCTACCTTGACTATGAGCCGTATGCACTTGTTAGTGATGCCACCTTCATTTATGTTGAAGATGAAAACTGCACTTTGAATGGTACTGATAGATATCTCTATAACGCTCCCGGCGAGGATGTAACCTTTATGCCTGTTTATAACGGAACGGAGACTCTCTCGGGTTGGACTATTATATATAAAGATGGTTCAACAGGCATTTTAGACAAAGATACCGAGGCTGTTTTGTCTGCTTGTGCAGTAATTAAGCCTGAATTTGTTAAGGCATCTAATACCGTGTACTCCTTCGACGGTAATTCTATTGATTCGACTAGCAACTTAGCGTTTAGTTATATTCTTTCTAATGCTGCCGCAACTACAACGAGCACAGTAACCTCTCCTAGCACTTCTATAAACAAGGATGCTCGTCCATCTGCTTACGATTACGGTACATACCTTTCGATTAAAGCAGACCCTGAAAATGCGGTAAATCAGGTTCTGTCAATAGATTCATCGGCCCATCTTTCATCCGGATATATTACCAGTGGTGGCTCAAACGCTACTACAACCGTAAATGTCGTGCCCGAAGCTATTGATAGTGATGGCACTTACGCTGTGTTTGATATTGACCTTTATCTCGATTACTCTGCAGGCGAAAAAGCTTTTCATGATGTATTGTATCTGTATTTGAAGGGCGATTCTGCAACAACACTTCCTTCCGATGGTACTACGTCGAAAAAGATAATACTTTCTTATAGATCTAGTACACAAGCTACGATAGATGGTGAGACCGAGTATAAGCTTAAGGCAGCCGGTATAGAACTTGATGCATATACCGGACAATGGGTGAACTTCAAAATAGTTGTAGACAACGCAAAGTATTATCTATACTATTCTGTTAACGGAGGAACCTCTTATACATTCGTAGCCGAAACTTCACATTCTCTTGGTTCTAATATTACAAACGCAGTTTTGAGCACGAACCTTTATAAGGTACGCTCTCAGATATACGCTGATAACATTTCCTTCGTAAAGACAGGAAAGGTTAGCTTCGCGCTTGCTGATGGTACTACTAAGACCTTCGAATAATAACGAAAAGCAAAGAACCACTTGACTAACTAACCCCTTCGCGGCTTTCGCCACAAACCGAAAGCCGCGATTTTTAAAAAACACAACCGCAAAAAAGTATCACGCGGACCTTTCCGCATAAGGCAAAACCAATGTATAATAAAAGTGATATAATAACCAAAGAAAAACTTGATAGACTCAGAGCAATCCGCGAAGCCGAGAGGGAAGAGAGCTTCAAGAAGCTAATCCCCATAATAGGCGAGGCTGCGGTAGCCGAGGTAAGGAAGATTTATTCCGCCTACGACGAGCGTATGCTTATCTGGTACGCGGGACTTTGGGAGCCCGAGATAGGCGGATTCTATTTTTCGAATTCCGCTCGCGACCACGAGGGCTTCCTTCCCGACCTTGAATCCACAGCCCAGGCGGTGAACTTTATCGGCAGGCAGTGTGGACTCGTTAACGACGACAGGACGGGAATTCTTGCCTTTCCTGAGAAGTATCAAAAGAAGCTCTCCGACTTCGCCTATAATCTTCAGGACGAGGACGGCTATTTCTATCACCCTCAATGGGGAAAGAACGTTAGCGTAACCCGCCTCGGCAGAGACCTCGGCTGGGCAGGAAGCCTTCTTCGCCCCCTCGGAATAGAGCCGAAATACCTGCGCCCGAGTGAGCGCAGAAAGCAGGGCGAGCTAAGCCCCTCAACCCCCGAGCATCTTCTCTCGATTGATAATTTCAAGGCATGGCTCTCGGGACTCGAGCTCGATAAGAAATCCTATCAGATAGGCAATTTTATCGATTCAACAAGCGGTCAGATTATTGCCGCGGGACAGGAATACGTAGATTTGCTCGTCGAGCATCTTAACGCCACCGAACGTCCCGACAACGGACTCTGGGAGGAAAAGACTACCTATCAGGCGGTTAACGGCCTTATGAAAATTGCGCTTAATTACCCGGGCTTTGGCGCGGTGCTGCCCTATCCTGAGGCGGCTATGAACAGCGCGATAGCGGTAATTAAGTCCGACGTGCCTATCACCTTCGCTTGTGAGGTATATAACGCGTGGGCGGCAATAAACTCAATACTGATTTCCCTTGATAAAGCGGGAGAGAGCGAGCGCGCAGAGCGCCTTCGCAGGACCTTCCTTAACGAGGCTCCCGAGCTTATCCGTATAACGGGAGAGAAGCTAATGGGCACCGCCGTCGGCGACGGAAGCTTTGCTTATTTCACTGCCGCCTCGGGCAAAACCTGCCCGACCTCCCAGGGCGCGCCCGTAGCGCTTAAGGGAATACGCGAGGGCGATATAAACGGCAACGGTTGCTCCACGAGAGCACCCCTCAGCCATATGTTTTCAGCCTTCGGCGTGGACATTCCGCCCTTCTTCACGAGAGCCGACGCGGAGTTCTTCTTCGAGCTTCTCGACGCCCGTGTCCCCGTTCCCAAAGTGCCCGTAGGGCACAACTCATAACGTTTCGCTCCGCGAAACTCATCACTCATCACTCTCTCGCTCCGCGAAACTCATCACTCAAAAGCCTTCCCCAGTGGGGGAAGGGGGACCGCTTGCGGTGGATGAGGTGTCGTCCTTTCTCGCGCCCCCTCGCACTACCTCGCGAGAACTCCTCACACATCACTCATCACTCGCTCTCTCACCGCGTGCATAAAGCACGCGACATAATCCGCTATGCGGACTTCATCGCGAAGCGACTTCATCTGCAAAGCAGATTTCGTTTCCTCCCTCGCTCCGCGAGAACTCATCACTCATCACCCATAACTCATCACTCCCTCGCTCCGCGAGAACTTTCAAAGAAGCGAAAAACATATTTCTTTCACCATTTTGCAACCTAAACTTTGCATTTTGCATTAAAAAACGGAGTCCTATGAAAAAATTACTTACACTCCTCTTACTAACCTTGACACTCATATTTGCTCTCGCCTCTTGTCAAATTGGCGACGATTCCGGTGACGGTTCCGGCGACGGCTCCGGCTCGGGCAACAGCGGCGGTACAGGCGGCTCGGGAACATCCGGCACTCCGACTGCCGACGTTATCTGGTCACCGACTACCGATACGGTCATAGTATCGGACGAGCCAAGCTCGAAAATCGAGCCCCTGCAAAGCCACCTTTCTGCCCTCACGGGCAAACCACCGACACTCGAAGGACCAAACTCACAGAAGTCCTATAACGAGATAATTGTCGGCAAGGCAGACAGAACCCTTTCTGACGTTGCCTACAGGCGTCTTTCCAGGTATGCCGACGAGAACGTTCTCTCCGACAGACTCGAGAGCGCGTATATTATTGTCGCTGAGGACGGCTCGCTTGCTATAGCCTACAGCGACCTCTATGCGCGTGATGCGGCAATAGAGTATATCACCGAGAATTTGAAGTCCTCCACACTCTCTGTAGAGGGCACCATTTACAGAAACACATTCAATACTCTCGACTTTGTCAACGAAAAGAACGAAGAGCAGCGCGAGGCAGGCTTTGCTAAACTCGAGCCCGTCATGGGTGAAAGTGCCGTAGATGCGCTCCGCGGACTCTACTCGCTCTACACCTCCGACATTTATATGTGGCTCGTAAATCTTTACGACCCCGAAATCGGCGGCTTCTACTACTCTGAGTCTGCGCGTAATAACGTTGGTTATCTTCCCGACATTGAGTCAACGGCGCAGGCGCTCGGAATTCTCGATACCTCGGGAATGACCGACTCCTTTAACGTAAATGCGGACAGCACCAACTGGGACGAGATGCTTCCTGCGTCAACGAAGGAAGAGCTGCTCGCCTTTACCTTAAGCCTCAGAGCCGACGACGGCTATTATTACCACCCACAGTGGGGAACGCAGATAGGCTCCGGCCGTAAGGGCAGAGATATAGGCTGGGGTAATGACATACTCCGCGCTCTTGGCTACGGATATATGCTTGAGGAAGATTACGTTCCCGAGGACGGCGGAAATATCACCGTTTCACTTCGGAATAGAGCCGCAAGCGGCATCACCTCAGCAATATCGAGAGTAAAGACCTCGACCGTCGTTGCCGCTTCCACGAGCTTTGAACAGGCGCTCGCCTCAAAGCAAGCGTTTATCAACTGGCTTGACGAGCAGGACCTCAGCTCAAACTCCTATACGACCGGTAACACGATAAACGCGAATATTTCAAGAATTAATAACGCAGGACTCCGTCCTGTGCTTCAGCAGTATCTTATAGAGCATCAGTATCCTAACGGACTCTGGGAGCCCGAGGTAAGCTACAGGTCGATTAACGGTCTTATGAAGATTTCGACCTCATGCTTCTACGTAGGCGCCTTCCCGAATGCCGACAAGGCGATAGAAAGCGTAATGACAGTCCTCGGACTCCCCATGTCCGCGGAGGTCGAGTCGATAACCTTCGTATACAACCAGTGGGAGGCTATACGCACCCTGCTTGGCTCCTGCTCTGTTGATAAGAGGGCAGAGGTAGAGGCGCTGCTTGTCGAGAAAGCGCCTACGCTTATCTTCGATACCATCTCGAAGCTTCGTGTGTTCCGAAAGGGCGACGGCGGCTTCTCAATGAATCAGGAAACAAGCTCCCCAACCTCCCAGAACGTCCCTGTGGCGGTTCCCGGCTCTGCGGAGAGCGATGTTAACGCAACGGCGATAGCAATATCCACGCTCTTTAAGGATATATTCCTGCTCTATGAGGATATCCTCTATGGCTCGGATAAGAATAACGATAGCGGTTTCCCGAGCCTCTACGGTGAGTACGACGCATACTATTTCCTCGACAGGCTCGAGGAGCTTGGCACAATAGTAAAGGCGAACACCTTCTACGAGGACCCGCCCGTCATAACCTTCGACGACTATGACGAGAAAAGCGGCAACGAGGCTAACGGCATAGTTAAGTATCCCGCAGAGGGCATACAGAACTGGCAGGGCTCGGATATCCTCGACGTGGAAGGCAACAACAAGTATTTCCATTCCGCGATAGTTGATAACCCGAAGCCCGCAGAGGGCATTATAGGCGACAAGGTTCTCTATGCTACCGACTACTCTTACGAGGACGGTGAAGGTAACAAGGACGTCGCAGAGAACGGCAGTAACACGACCTTCTCAATACAGAACTCGGCAATGAACGGAAACTGCTATATCTTTGAATCCGATATTATGTTCGAGGGCGGCAATAATCTTGGCGACTGCCTCGCACAGCTTCAGTTCTTCACCGCGGGCACCGATTTTATCGCGGGCTGGCTCAACTTCTATTCCTACGTTGACAAGGGCGTGACCTATCTTCGCCTCGAGGAGAACTTCGCAGGTGCTGACGGCTACAAGGATAAGAAGGTCGTCACGGGAATTCCGCTCTACGAGTGGTTTAAGCTTCGCCTCGAGTTCTACAAGACCTACGACGAGTCGGGCGCGCTCTACTATAAGTATAAGATTTACGTCAACGGCGAATACGCAGGCTACTCCGACTCCTCAAACTACAATAGCGCAAAGGGCGAGTATATGGAGCGTAATATCACAGCCTTCCGCTTCGCCTACTACCGTCATTCAAGCTCGGGCTGGTACTTCAACAACGTATACGTTGCCGAGGCAGATATGAAATATAAGCAGGAGCTGCTTGGAGGCGGTGAGGAGATAACCCTCGATGACGAAAAGCTTGTGCATAACTTCGAGTCGGGAATTGCCGACACCGAGGACTTTAAGACTCAGCTCGTCTATAAGGACTCGGCGGGCAACCTTCAGTATATCAGCGGCGGCGAATGGAACGGACAGCTTGAAGGAAACCACGGTGTCTATCAGTCCAACACAAACAATAAGGGCGGCGTAAAGATTTACTCCGATTACGACCCCACCAGTATGGATAACAGAGTTCTGAGGATTTACACCTTTAACGTAAAGAGCTCCTCGTATAACGCGAGCATGACGGTTGACGACTCGGTGCTGAGTACCGACGGCTACACGTGGGAGCTTTCCTTCGACTACTTCTTCTCGGCTATTCCGTGGATTTACAGCGGTGACTACCTCACCGTTGACTTCACGACCTCGGGAGGACACAAGGTTTCGGGCGTAACCTTCGAGGCTTACGATTGGAGCGACACCCACAGGGCAAATAAGCTCAGAATTCGCCGTGATGACGGCAGCTACGTATCCGATTTTACCCTAAATGCCGATAATTGGTACACGATAAAGCTTGAGTACTACTACGACCTTGAGGATTACACCCACTCGCGCCTCAAGATTTATCTTGTCGATAAGGACGGCAACGACGCCTGCATAAGCGATACCCGTTCCTCGCTCAAGGCGGGCGAAATTTCGCAGGTAGTCTTCGGCTTCACTCCCTACGACATCAGAGGCACCGAGTACTTCGACGATATCTCGCTTGCGAGAACAGATAAGAAGTACTCTAAGACTACCGTCTATAAGGGCGACAAGGTCAAGCTCCCCGAAACTCCCGCAAAGCTTAACGGAGCCTCCGAGTACGACTTCTCCTCCGATATCACCGAGGGAGTTCGCGTATACGGATACGACGCTTATGCGTATTCAAACAACAGGACAGAGTACGAGGTGACCTCGATAACAGGCAATGCGCCTACCTACGTATACGGCTCGGCGTTCACGCTTGCGACCTTTGCTGACGGCGCGCCCGTCAAGCCCGGCGAGAGCGTACTGAAAATTCAGTCTACCCACACCGGAACCGCGCGTCAGAGCATACTGACCCTCTCGAACCCCGACTCCGAGAAGACGGGAATGATGCATATCGTCGAGTACGATTATTACTTTGAGTCTAACAGCAATGCAAGCGGCGCAACGCTTCTTAACCTCTCCTTCAATAACAGCTCCTCGGGCGAGAGAATACTCAACCTCACCGCCGCAAAGAACCTTATCACCCACTCGGGCGGATATGCGAAGAATGCTTTGCAGGTTGGTGGAGGCGGAGACTCCGTAGCCTCTCTTGCCGCAGGCAGATGGTACAGAATAAGGATTGTCTGGGACCGCACCGAGGATGGCGGCGGCAGATACTACTATTACTACTCCGAGAACGGAGGCAAGACTTATAAGCTTGCTGTAGTAGCTGAAACCGAGGATGCCATAAAGAAGATGGTGAAGAACACTACCGTAGAGGTAGACAGCGTTTCGATTGTTGTGAACGCTTACAAAAACACCGGCGTACAGTATATCGACAATATCAGATATATCGTCGCAGACGAGCTTCCCGAATACGTCGCGCCCGAGGTTCCCGAGGGCTCCGACACCGACCTTTCGGGCGGTATAGTAGACGGCTATTACGACGAGAAGTAAAACATCACGTTCGCAACGCTCGGCTTGCCGAGCCAAAACCAAAAAAAGAGCCTCACTTCATCTGAAGTGGGGCTCTTTGATATTACGCAGCTACAAGTTAAACTTTATTACGTAACGGCAAGCTGCGTTATGCTTCCTGACGGCAAGTTACGCTATATTACGTAACTACAAGCCACGTTATGCTTCGTAACAGCCGGTTACGTATAATCATTCGTTTCCCATGATAGGGGGAGAGGAAGAAACGCCGAAAGAATTGCAGGCACGTCGCAAATAACAGAGGGATGTGCAGGACCGAAGATAAGTGTTGCCGCGTCGCGCTTCTCAACCGTAACGTCGGCAGATGCGCCGTCGCATCTTTCACAGCCGCATACTCCGTCCTTGTTGTAGAAGCGAAGCTCGCCGTAGTCCTTGATGCTGATTACCGCTTCGCCCTCGGGGAACGCTGTATACTGTGCCTTCACACGAAGAAGCGCGTCGGCAATCCTCTCGTATCTGAAGAACTTAAATCTCGACGGAGAGGCAACCGTGTAATACTCTGATATGTGAATGAGCCTTTTAATTTCCTCGGTCATATAAGGCGCAAGCCCTACGTCAACCTCAGCGCCGACTCTCTCCTGCCATGCAAGGAGTGCTTTGCAAGTAAGCTCTGGGGACTTGGTGCGTATCTCAAGCACGTGTCTGCCGTTGCGTGAAGCGCCAACGTGCACGCCGTCAGCCGCTGCCGAAAGATAGCCGACAAATCTGCCGCAGTGCTTGATAATATAGGGCGACGCGTTTTTCGAGGAGAGCGCAAGGAAGACGTCACGGAAGCCCTCCTCGTCGGAGCGAGCAACGTACATCGGGAATTTTTTCGATAGCTCGTTTATGTATTTAAGCTCCTCGGTATTCTCGAGAGTAAGCTCGTAAAACTCAAAATTTGTACAGTCAACTTTACATTTCTTGCGGTTTTCCGAGTTTATAGTGAATTTATAGAGTGCGCCGCAGGGCTCAAATCCGAAGCGCGCATATCTTTGTCTCGCGCCTCCGAGTCTTGCTGCGTCAGCGCCGATTTTCTCTGCCTCCTCCATTACCGCCGAGAAGGTTTTTGAGAAATATCCGCGTCCCTCGTAGTCGGGGTGGGTTGCAACGTTTCCCGTCGTGCAGAAGAGGCAGTCGGTGTCTGCAATCTTCGCGGGAAGGGGATAAATTCCGGTTACCGAAACGAGCCTTCCGTCCTCGAAAATACCGAAGTGCTTATTCATATGCTCGTCGTCACGCACCCACATTTTCGGCTGCGCGTGAAGGAAATCGCATTCTCTTTTATACTTGTTTGCAAATGTTAAATTCAACAGCTCGAGAAGAGCGTCGTAATCGTTAACGTTAAGTCGTCTGAATTCCATAGTAATTCTCCCTTTTCAGAATTGTTTTTTTACGGTCGTTTCGCCCTTTACCAGCCTGAACATCTTTGTTTCACCAAGATATGCGTCAAACTCTATCTCGGTAACACCCTCTCCGTAGTATTTTTTCTCGTAAACCTCGTAGGGAGAGCAGGGCTCCTTGAAGCGAAGCGTCTTTTTACCCGTCGAGTCACAGTGAAGGGTAACGTAGTTATCGTTTGCGTAAAGCACCTCGTCGCTCTCGGTGTAGATGTGACAGCCCGCAAAGCGTGCAATTTCGCGCACAACCTCGCTCTTTATGCACTTTGACGCGTAGTAAATCGAAGTAAATCCGTCGGGACTCTCTTTAATTGAAACCGCAGGCTCATGGGTTGTCAGCGTGTAGGCGAGAGTCCTTGCGTCCTTGTCGGCAACTCGGAAGAAGGGATAAAGATAGGTGTCGTATCTCGATATCGGGTCGTTCGTTGACATAAGCATCATAGTTCTTCTTCTGTCAAATTTTCCGTACAGTGCGCGCTTGTCAAAGGACGAGCTGATTTCGTGCGCCTCGCCGTTCCATCTGAATACCGCATCGTATCTCTCGTCTATAACCTCGAAATCGAAGCCCGTAAGAGCCTTCATATGCTCAACCGACATCTTCTCCTCTGCCATAGGCTCGATAAATCCGGGAGCATAGAGCCAGAGAGCCACAGCACCGTCGCGCTTGATTTTTGCCTTGATAATTTCGCGCTCCTCCGCCGAGAGAAGATAGGTGTTGACGAAGATGTATAGCTTATACGAGGGCATATTCGGGTCTGCCATATCGTTGTGATAATACTGGTCAACAGGCGCACCGATACGCGCCATCTCGTAGTTTCTGAACAGCTCAAAGGTGTCCCTCGAGGTCTGGAAGGAAACGCTCTGCATGCTCTCCTCGTCAAAGATAAGAGCAATATCGCTCTTCTTCACTCTATTTTGCGAGTATGCCTCGTGAGCTATTGCCTGCTGCTTTGAGATAAGGTCGTAGATTTCGGGGTACTTGTATCTTCTGCCGCCGATAAGCTGGTCAAACCACCACGCCTGCACGTCCTCGCAGATAGTTCTGCCGAACTCGCGCTTCATAACGTTTATAGAGTCGGTCATATCGTAAATCTGACAGCGGTCCATAAAGTAGCGGTTCTCGGCAAGAGTTCTTGTGTCCTCCTCGACTATGTAAATCTTGTTGTGCATAGCGAAGGAGTCCTGAACCTCTCTCTGTCCCTCCGAGCCGCCCTGCATACGGTTTTCGTATACACCGGGAGCTGCAAGGAAGTCGATATAAGGCGACTCGAGAATTTTTACAGTGCCGCCACAGGAGCCCGAGATAATATAGTTCGTGCAGCCCTGCGAGCCGTAGAACGCGCCGCAAAGCTTGTCTGGAGTAAGCTCCTTGATTATCCTGCCGAAATAAAGCACCGAGTCTGCCGAGGCAATATTCCACGCACGAAGGAAGTCGTATACGTCAACGTTCTTGTCGAAATCCGCAAAGGAGCCGCGGTTTGTGCCGTTGGTATAGGCAGGGGGCGGCGGGTTGTTCGTATACATTCTGATGTCGGGAACTGCCGACAGGTGGTCTACCTTCTCGGCAAAGAAGAACTTTTTATAGTCGGGAATAGGCGGATTTTCTATAGTTGCATTCGGATTCTTCCAGTGCTTCTGAAGATTTTCGTCAGTGCCGTACTTTTCACGGAGATACTTGACGAACTCTCTCTTGAACGCCTTGCTGTGTCCTAGACTGATTTCCTTTGTATCGTTGAAAACGGGGAGCATATAGTACCACTCCGACGTACCGCCCGCGGCAAAGAAGCAGCCGATAATTCTGTCAGCGTATGGAAGATTCATAAGCTCGGTCCAGGTTTCCTTCAGAGCCTCTCCCGCAGCCTCGCGCCACTTCTGTGAGGCGAGCGAATAGTGCGCGGGAATGTCTTTCTCATAGGACTCCGAGAAGAGGTGAACGGCGGGGCTTGTTCCGTCGGAGTATCTTACGCACTCGTCGGGGTTCTCCTCTATCCACTCGTTTGTCGGGTGCATACCGATTCTCGGGATTATATAAGCGTCGGGAACTACCTCGAGTAGTGCCTCCGCCTCGGTTCGAAATAGCTCGATAGCATCAGGCTTCAGCCAAAGGGTATCGCAGATAAGGAAGTAGATTTTCACTCCCGCATCACCTAGGCTTTTGAAATACTCCCTGTCGAATATGATGTCCCTTCCGTCCTTCATTGTACGGATAGTCGCCATCATAGGCGGATAGGGCTTATCCTCTATAAATATAGCAGGTCTGCCGTTGAGGTTTTTAAGCTCAGCCATAACGAAGCCTCCAAAATATGTTTATACTAACAATATAATTTATGTGACATTGATTTTGCCTGCTCGGCAAAATCAACTGTGTTGCCTTGCGGCACCACGCCGAAAATCAAGGATTTTCGCACATTCCTTGAAATACAGTCGTTCGCCCTTGCTGGCAAGCCGACAGATGCGAACCTCGTG
>JAFUQP010000009.1 GCA_017472305.1 Clostridia bacterium
GGCGATAAATTTTCGTGCCTTTTACCGCACCCCGCCTCGTAAAGTCCGCACTTGACTTCGGCAAGCTGCGGCAAAATTCTCTAAAAATTTCTTCGCCGTATGGTGCACAGCAGTTTTGAGTGAGCGGATTTTTTCATAGACGAATCGATTTTTTTGAAGAATATGCGGATATTTAAGAAAAAATCGGTGAAGTATATGGGAAAATCCGCCATTCAAAACCTTGTGCGTTCGATTCCGCTACGGCTATCCATTTCAGTATACACAATTCCGATGCGTTTGTCAATACCAAAGTCCCCTTTATTGGACAAATCGCCATTTGTTTTGCAAGGCATAGTTTACTTTACAACGTCCCGTACGGCGGACAAAAAATGCCTTGGAAACCCAAGGCATTTTTAGATATTTGGAATTTATACCGAAATTAAACCACACCCTGCGCGAGCATTGCATCAGCTACCTTAAGGAAGCCTGCAATGTTAGCACCTGCTACAAGGTTGCCCTCCATGCCGTACTTCTTTGCAGCGGCAACGGAACTTTCGTAGATGTTCTTCATAATGGTCTGAAGCTTTGCATCAACCTCTTCTGCCGACCAGCTGTAGCGCATAGAGTTCTGCGACATCTCAAGGCCCGAAACCGCAACGCCGCCTGCGTTAACCGCCTTAGAGGGAGCTACGACTACGCCGTTCTGCATAAGGTATGCAACTGCCTCGTTTGTGGTGGGCATATTCGAAACCTCAACGTAATACTTGACACCGTTTGCAACAATCTTCTTTGCATCCTCCATGCCAACCTCGTTCTGAGTAGCACAGGGCATAATAACGTCAACCTTAACGCCCCATGGCTTCTCTCCCTTGAAGAAGGGAACGCCGAACTTATCAGCATAGTCCTCAACTCTGTTACGGCAGGATGCGCGCATCTCAAGAAGGAAGTCAACCTTCTCCTGAGTGGAGATACCGTCCTTATCGTAGATATATCCGTCGGGACCGGAAATGGTAACAACCTTACCGCCGAGCTGGTTAATCTTCTGCACGGTACCCCATGCAACGTTACCGAAGCCCGAGATAGCGAAGGTCTTGCCCTCTACAGACTCACCGAAGGACTTAAGCATCTCAACGGTGTAATAAACCGCGCCAAAGCCTGTTGCCTCGGGACGGATAAGCGAGCCACCGTAGGGTCTGCCCTTGCCGGTAAGAACGCCTGTGAACTCGTTTCTGATTCTCTTGTACTGACCGTAAAGGTAGCCAATCTCTCTTGCGCCTACGCCGATATCTCCTGCGGGAACGTCGGTATCAGCACCGATGTACTTGCAAAGCTCGGTCATAAAGCTCTGGCAGAAGCGCATAACCTCCGCGTCGCTCTTGCCCTTGGGGTCGAAGTCGGAGCCGCCCTTACCGCCGCCCATAGGAAGGCTTGTAAGAGAGTTCTTGAAGGTCTGCTCGAAGCCGAGGAACTTAATGATGCTCTCGTTAACCGAGGGGTGGAAGCGAAGACCGCCCTTGTAAGGACCTATCGCGCTGTTGAACTGAATACGGAAGCCGCGGTTAACCATAACCTTGCCGTCATCGGCAACCCACGGAACGCGGAACTTGATAATTCTCTCGGGCTCAACCATACGCTCAACGACACCCGAGGTAATATACTCGGGGCTCTGCTCGAGAACGGGCTCGATAGACTCGAGAACCTCACGTACGGTCTGATGGAACTCGGACTCGCCGGGGTTTCTCTTTATAACGGTTTCCATTAAATCGTTAAGATACTGGGACTTGAACATAACTTTTTCTCCTAAAAATAAATTGGCATTTTAAATATATCACAAATTGAAAATAAAATCAATAGCTTTTGCAGGATTTTCTCACATTTCTTGCAAATTTTATTTCCAAAACGCCAAATCGGTGCATTTTTATTTAAATTTTGACAAAAATTTATCAAAAATTGTCGGACGGGGATAAAACAGAGGTCGAAAATGAAGCACACGGATAACCAAACCAAAAACAGGAGAGAGGGGCGCGCGGCGCTCGTTACACCAGCCAGAGCAAGCCTCGTTTACACTCTTTCAAGCCTTGTCGGCAAGTCCTCGTCGGTTTTCACTCTACCGCTTTTCACAAGAATTCTCTCACCCGAGGAGCTGGGGCTATACACTCTTTATATGTCGGTGCTTGGGCTATGCTCGGTCACCCTCTCCGTTTGGTACTCGGGTAACGCCACTTACAAGGGGATTATCTCATTCAAGGCACGCGAGTGGGAATACATTTCGTCGAGCTTTGGGCTTTATATCGTATTTTCACTTCTTACTTTGCTCGGACTTTTTCTTTTCCGCTTTGCACTCGGTATAAGCCTTGCCTTCGTATTCCTTATATACCTTCAGCTACTTCTTGACGGGGCTGTGGGCCTTTATCTCACCTCGCTTCGCTCAAGATACGAATACAGGCTCTCCACAGTCCTGACGCTTATGCTCGCTCTTCTGCCTCCTCTCGTCTCGATAATTCTTATCCGTGTCTTTTCCTTCGGGATATACGGCAGAATATTCGGACTGCTTTCGGTAAGCCTTGCTGTTGGCATACCTATTATTATACTGCTCTTAGGTCGCTCACCTAAAATCTACGACAGAGAGCTTTGGCGCTTTTCCCTCTCGCACGCCCTGCCGCTTTTGCCGCAGGGAATATCCTCCGCCCTCTCGCACGAGTGCGACAAGCTCGTTATCTCCGCCTCTCTCGGCGCGGCGGCGCTTGCGAAATATTCGGTAGCTCATTCGCTTGGCGGCTCTCTCTCATTTCTTACGGTGGGAGCAGGCTACGCGCTCTCGCCCTGGATAATGCGAAAGCTTGCCTCAAATGACACGGGGAGAGCCTCTCGAGTATCGGTGCTTCTTTTACGAATTATGGGGGCGGCTACAGTATTTCTCGTCGCACTCTCGCCAGAGCTTATGCGCCTGCTCGCCCCACGTGGGTATTCCGTAGCAACAGTCGCGGTTCTACCTATCGCGCTCTCGGTTATTCCGTCCTTCTTCTCGTCAAACGCCTCGTCGGCAATAGTCCACCGCGGAAGGTCCGGAGCTGTGACTCTATCATCTCTTACGGGTGCCGCGGTAAACGTTTTACTCTCGTTTCTCCTTATACCGATACTTTCTTATCTCGGCGCGGGGCTGGCCCTGCTCTTTTCTCTCTCTGCATCTGCCTTTCTGACGGCAGTTATTATGAAGCGAGAGGAAATTCCCGAGCTAATCCCAAGAAAAGCGCTTGCCGTGACTTTAGCCTTCTCGGGTGCTCTCTCAGGTGTCGCACTGCTCCTATATAACTATGCGGCGGCAAGAATAATGCTGCTAATTCCGCCCGCGCTCACCGCCCTTTCCGCTTTGCTTTCTTTAAAGGAGCTTGTGCTTGAGAGAAAAGATGCAAAGCTTGCATAGAGGTCATAAAAAGGGGCTATCGCATTTAGGCGGAACCGAATAAAAAACGGCAGAAGCATTGTAAAAACAGTGTTTCTGCCGTTTCTTTATGGGGATTGCTCTCCGCCTTTAAGCTGCGCGGTTTTTCTCGCTACAGAACGACAGCATAGGCTGACACGGTAACGATAAAGAGAACGAGAGTTGCCGCGGCAAGCGAGGCAATAAGAATTAAGAGCCTTCTGTATTTTTTGCCAAACCTCGGCAAGAGGATAAGCGAGGTTATAAGCGAAGCAAGCGGTATCGCGCCAAATATGAAGGCGAGCACCGCAAGAAGGAGCATAACAAGAATTCCTTCGCCGAGCTGAGGAGCTATGGGGTCGTCCGATTTAAGCTTTTCGAGGAGCTCTGTATCGGTTATCCGCCATACGGTCAGATTTCCGTGAAGCGGCGGAAGAAAGTCTTCCGAATCGGTGCCAATCAAGGAATAGTCAAGGAAATAGGCATCGCCATCTGAGGTAATAATATATTCCCCCGCATCTCTTTCAAGAAGCCCGTCTGCGCTGACCTCTGTAACCGGCACGGCGCTGTAGCGAATATATTCCGACGCGGGTAGCGTCACTCTCTCGGAAAGAAGCTCTGCCGCGCTCATCTCAACAATGCCGCCAAAGCTTCCGAACGTGGTATAAAGCCCCGAGCCTTCAGCAAGAAAGTCGGCAATCCGCCCTTCACTTCCGACACGAAGGTAATATAGCGAGCGATAGCCGCCGTCAACGAAGGTGATATCGAGGTTGATTGCGATATCAGAAGAAAACACCTCATAATAGTCAATCGCCTCAATTTGCTTATCGGATAGGGTGACGTCGGCATCAAGATATTCAAGTCCCGAAAGATACACCTCAGACTCATAGTAGTTAAAGAGCCTGTAGACCTCGCCCCTGTATTCCAGCTCGGTATAGTCCTCTGAGAGCGCGACTGTGTTATCATCAGCGGCACTCACCGACAGGGAAAGCGGTAACGCAAGGCAGAAAACAAGGACAAAAGCATACAAAAGTTTACATTTTCTCATATTTCCCACCCCCTACGAAAGATTAAGGTGTTTGTCGAGTATACGGTATTCTGCGGTATACGCGACAGCGCAGAGCATAAAAAGCAGCAGGTCAACAGTCAGAAGCATAAGTGCTGATAGCCAATCCTGTACTACCGCATCTAACCCTGCAAGCATATCGATAATACTCCTTGAGCCAAAGCCGAAGGCGAAGCTGAACAGCATACTCAGTGCCCCCGAAAGCAGGTACGCGACGATAACTCCGATAATAATCCTATGCTTTTTCTTAAGCATCGAGGAGAGCGAAATAAAGATAAAAACTAAAAGCGTTACAAGCACCGCAGCGGCAAAAACGAGAGTCACCCCTTCGACAAAATATATCACCGAGAGAAGCGGACTTCTCGGGTCCTGTACCGTCGTACCGCCCGAGCTTTCAAAGCCCTCGCCTATTGCTATCATAATAACAATATCGATAAACAGAATTACCGTAGATACCGAGAACACAGCAATACCCGAGATAAGCTTCGAGAGAAGAAGCTCCGACTTCTTGACGGGGAGCGTGAAGGTAAGATAGCCTTCGTCGGTATAGAAATTCTGATTAAATCTGTAAAAGATAAATACCGCCGAGGCAAGGGCGAACGCCGACAGCACCAGAACGGCTATCATTATGCCGATTACACCGAGGGCTATAAGGTCGCCGCCAAGTCCCGATACGCTGTTATTGATAAGCTTTATTGAAAAGCCGCCGATAAACGCACCTCCAAGCGATGCTACGGCAAGTATCCACAGGTATCTCATTACGTAGCGAAGGTCGTATTTAATAAGCTTACCTAGCATTTCTGAACACCTCCCTGAAGGATTCGTCAAGCGTCATTCCCGATTCCTCTCTAGCCGCCTTGACGTCGCCCGAGGCGATTATCTTACCGTTTTGCGATAAGAACACGTAATCGTCGAGTATCTCCTCTACGTCGGAAATAAGGTGGGTTGTAATAACCACCGTCGCACCCTCGTAGTACGAGGAAATTATCGTTGAGAGTATATATTCGCGCGCGGCGGGGTCAACTCCCGCTATCGGCTCGTCAAGCAGATAAAGCTTTGCCCTGCGTGACATAACGAGGATAAGCTGCACCTTTTCCTTTGTTCCCTTTGATAGCGTTTTCAGCTTTGCCTTCATATCAATGCCGAGGCGCGAGCAAAGCTCCTCAGCACGGGCGCGGTCAAAGTCCAGATAGAAATCCGCAAAGAAGTCGAACAGCTCCGACACCCTCATCTGCGGATTGAAGTACGGTCTTTCGGGAAGGTAGGAAATCAGCGCCTTGCTCGCCTCGCCGACAGGCTCGCCGCCGACAAAAATCTCGCCCGAGTTCGGGACGAGCAGCCCCGCAACAAGCTTCATCAGAGTGGATTTGCCGCAGCCGTTAGGACCAAGCAGCCCAACGATTCTGCCCTCAGGCAACGTAAGGTTGAAGTCCTCAAGGACGTATTTCCCCCTCTTGTATGCTTTAGAGAGCGACTTGCATTCGAGTATATTCATAGGCATTCCCCTTTCATTCGGTATTTCTATTTTAATAATACAGTATAACAGTGGGTAAGTCAATAATATACTGAATATTTTTACAATTATTAATATTTTTGGAGTATTTAAAAATAAAATCACCGCCAATAGCTTGACGGTGACCTTTGGTTATTCAGTTAAACGACGGCGCGTGAGTTTCGCCCGTGGCAAAGGTATTGGGGCCGGGCTCTGACATCGAGAAATACATCTTTGCCGCCTTGGTTGTACCGAAATCGCGGTTGGAGCCCGTTTTCTGCACCTTGTTGAAGGCATCGCGGAACATCTGATTGTGCGCTTCCTCACGGTTGAGAAGAAAATCAATGGTTTCTCTTACCTTCTTGTCATCTATCTGACGGTAAAGGTATTCGTATACCACCTTTGCTCTCTGCTCAGACGCGATATTTGAGAGCAAATCGGCACACAGGTCTCCTGTGACTGTAACATAATCCGCCGTCCAAGAATATCCCGAGGAATTGATTAGTCCCGGGTTGAGGCCGAGCAGAACGTGTGTCTGTACCTCGCCTGCCTGCACCTTGTTTGCATCTACGTCGTGACCGTTAAGCAGATTGATTGTTTGCGCTACCATCTCCATATGACCCAGCTCCTCGGCAGCTATGTCGAGGAAAAGGTCCTTGATTTCGGGGTCTTTAATGCGAAAGCTCTGCGACATATATTGCATTGCCGCCTTAAGCTCACCGTTGCCGCCTCCAAGCTGCTCCTGAAGGAGAACGGCATACTGCGGATTAGGTCTTTCTACCTCTACGGGATGGAATAGCATTTTTTCGTGTTTGAACATATATACCTCCGTTTTTTGGTGTTCGCAATTATTATTTCCCAAAGTAAGGCAAAATAATTGAGTGTCTGCAAAAAAACAGTAGGTAAAAGAAACAAAAAGCGGGTAGGAGCACAGAGCTGTGCCTCTAGCCAATGCCAACCTAAATCGAACCCGTTTTAAGAGGCGTATTTTCCGCGATAATGCGCCGAAAAGCTTCGTAATATCCGCATATTACTTCACCTTTTTGGCTTTTCTCGCGAAAAATTCGTCCTCTTAAAATAATTCTTACCTAAAGTGCCGAAAATTTGATGATATTTTTTGAAAGGGAGCGAAGCCAAGTGCGGACTTTACGAGGCGGGGTGCGGTAAAAGGCACGAAAATTTATCGCCGTAGGGCTTATGTGTTCGACTCCGCCACGGCTAGCCGTTTTTTCAGTTATCGGTAGAATCGATTTTTTTCAAAGCCCTTTTGAATTGGAATATGAACAGTATTGCCGTGAAGGTCACCGCAATAACGTCTGCAATGGGCTCTGCCATATATACGCCGAGGGTAGGGTCGCTAACCAAATTCGGCATAATGAATATCAGCGGCAAAAGAAGCACAAATTTACGCATTACTGCCACGATAACAGACGAGGGAGCGTTGCCCAGTGATACGAAGGTCATCTGGCAGGCTATCTGAATACCGAATAAAAGCATGCCCGCAAAATAGATGCGAAGTGCCTTTGAGGCAAACGAGATAAGCTCAGGCTCAGGGGTAAAAATTGAAACGAAGACACTCGGGAACAGCATAACCGCAGCCCAAACCGTTACCGAATACGCAAGACAGGTTGTCAGCAGAAGCTTGTAGGTCCGCTTTACGCGTTCGGCGTTTTTCGCGCCGTAATTATAGCTCAGAATAGGTTGCGCCCCCTGTGCAAATCCCTGTGTCGGAAGCATTGCAAACTGCATAACGCTAGTCAGAATCGTCATAGCTCCAACAGCGATATCTCCCCCGTATTTCAGTAGCGAGGAATTGAAGCACACCGAGATTACACTCTCGCTCGCCTGCATAATGAAGGTTGCCGTACCAAGAGCTATGCAGGGCAAAATTATTCTCGGGACAGGAATAAAATACCTCGGCTTGAGCTTGAGAATGCTTTTCTTACTGCTCAGAAAAGCAATTACCCATACGCAGGAAAGCGCCTGAGAGATAACCGTTGCAAGAGCTGCACCCTTGACTCCCATACCAAGTCCGTATATAAAAATGGGGTCTAAAATAATATTAGCTACAGCACCCACAACGACGGATATCATAGATATTCCGGTGAAGCCCTGTGCTGTTATAAAGGCATTCATACCGAGAGTCAGCTGGACAAAGACCGTGCCTATAGCATAAATGCTCATATAATCCGCGGCGTATTCTACGGTATTATTGCTTGCGCCGAAGGCTAAAAGAAAATCCCTGTTCCAAATCAACAGTACTACAGTAAGGATAGCGGAAACGATGATTTGCAAGCCAAAGCAGGAGCCGAGCGTTCTTTCGGCGCTGTCTATATCCTTTTTGCCCATAAAAATTGAGGCTCTCGGCGCGCCTCCGGAGCTGACAAGTGCACTAAACGCCGATACAATCATTATAATAGGCATACATACGCCCACACCCGTCAAGGCGAGGTCACCAACCTCAGGCATATGTCCTATATATATTCTGTCAACGATGTTATAGAGCATATTGATAAGCTGTGCTACTACGGTAGGCAGCGCGAGCCTAAACAGCAGCTTACCTATGGGGGCACTTCCCAGAATTTCCTTTTGATTTGTCATGGCAAATTCTCCATAAAAAAATTAAAATCGAAACAAGTAATCATTATAACATACTTTTATGAACTTTTCAACCGATTTTACATTTATCTGAAAAAGAGACATATTAAAATGCGCTTTGATTGTCGGCACGTATCAGTGCGATTTTATTATACCGTTCCGCAAATTCCGCCATACATGGTTCAAATTATTGTTGACACTGTAAAAATAATGTGCTAAAATATATTTACAAAAGAATAACGCGTTGGGCGGGGCGATTTTTTCGCCTCGCGTCGGGCGGTGAAGGATTTGCAGGCAAGCTTTTGAGCGAGGCCTTGTGCTTCGGCTCTCTCAAGGCTTTCCTTGATTTCGTCCTCGCTCGGGGGTAAGGAAACCGTGTGAAAATCACGGGCAACAGCCATTACCGTAACTCCTTTTCTTTTGTGATGCTTCCCCACCCTCGGTGCGGCGCGCGGTGCTGCCGCGGCGAGCAACGTATACACCGGGACACGCTCTTGGTTTATGGCTCTGATAAAAATGAACGTCGCCTTCTTGGCAACAAGGAAAACATCACAACAAGGAACAGGTCAAGTCGGAATGCTTACTACGGCGTGAACATAAGAGGCTCTTGGGCAATTCGGGGAGTGTCGGCGATTTTTCACGCGGGATTTTTCGCGTGGCTTTCACTGTTGCACCCTCGGGAAGGGTGCTTTTATTTTATCCTTTTGAAAACCGAAAAAGAAAGGATATTTTATGAAAAAAACACTGACAGCACTGCTCGCGATGCTGCTAATTCTTGCGAGCGTATTCACCCTCTCTGCCTGCTTTGATACGGTTGATGCCGAGGGGCTATGGGAAAACGCTACCTACCGACGCGATATGAGCTTCGGCAATGGCGAAAAGACTGTCAAAGTCGAGGTAAAGGTCGGCGAGGACTCTGTAACCTTTACCGTGAAGAGTGACGAGAAATACCTCGGTGATGCACTCGCGGAGCATGGACTGATTGAGGGAGTAGAGAGCCAGTTCGGCCTTTATATCAAGAAGGTCAACGGCATGCTCGCCGACTACGATGTAGACAGGAGCTGGTGGGGATTCTACAAGAACGGAGAATATCAGATGCTCGGCATTGACCTCACGGAATTTGCCGACGGAGAGCACTATGAGCTCGTCTATGAGAGCTAACAGAACGAGAGCCTCAGCGACGGTGCGCGACACTGCGATTTTTGCAATGCTCGGCGCTTTAATGTTCGCATCTAAGATTGCGTTTGAGGTTCTTCCGAACATTCATATACTCGGAATGCTAATAATTGTTTACACTTTGGTGTATAGAGCACGCGCTTTGATACCGATTTATATTTTCGTGGCACTGACGGGTGTGTACGCGGGATTCAGCTATTGGTGGGTTCCCTACCTCTATATCTGGGCGGTGCTTTGGGGCGCGACAATGCTCTTACCGCGGAATATGCCGAAAAAGGTTGGGGCTATTGTTTATCCCCTGCTCTGTGCTATTCACGGACTCGGATACGGTGTACTTTACGCGCCAACGCAGGCTTTGATGTTCGGCTTGAATTTTGAACAGATGCTTATATGGATTGCCACGGGATTTCCGTTTGACGTAGTACATTCAATCGGCAATTTCGTATCGGGACTGCTGATTATTCCTCTTTCCGAGCTTCTCTTTAAGCTCGAGAGAGGTTTTTTAAGACAGTAAAAGGCTAGAGTCGTCCGAGTGGCGACGGAAGGAGTGGCTTATGAGGTCAGAGTTTGACGTTAAGGGAAAAACACAGCCCGACCCCTTTGTTTTCGAGGACGGGGGCAAATTTTATATGTACGTTACCGCTACAGAGGGGGTTGAGGCTTACTCCGCGGACGAGCCCTTCGGGCTTTGGCATTACGAGGGGATTGTCACCGATATGCCCGAAGGAAAAAGCTTCTGGGCTCCGTCGGTTATTCGTTACGAAGGAAGGTACTATATGTACGTTTCCTGCGAAAGCTTTGGGAATTATCAGAATATGCACGTGCTCTCGTCAGACTCGCCGCTCGGCCCCTACAGAAGCCCCAAGAGGCTGTACTCCGAGTTTTCGATTGACTCGCACGCGGTAGAAACCGAGTGCGGGCTTTTCCTACTTCTGGCAATGAACAAGCGCTGTGGCAAGCGACACGGCACGCGTGTGTTTGTTGACAGGCTTCTTGACCCCTATACTCCCGAGGGCAAGCCGAAGGAGATTATTCCGCCTACGTTAGACGAGGAGCAGTTCACTCCGCAGTGCTCCGAGGACTACAAGTGGCATACCGTCGAGGGCCCGTTCTGGTTCTACGAGGGCGGTTATCACTACGTAATGTATAGCGGTGGCTGCTATCAGGACGACACCTATCACGTAGGCGTTGCCGTAGCAAAAACCGAGGAGCAGGATTTAACGAAAATCAACTTCAAAAAGGCTTGCGACGGCAAGAAATTTGCACCCGTGCTCATAAAAAACGACCAAGAGGGCGGCACCGGACACAATTCCGTGATAAAGCACCGCGGCAAGTATTATGCCTTTTATCACGGGCGCGACCTGTCGTGCGCCGAGGGCTATGACGAGGATTACGTCGAGCAACGCACCGCAAGATACTGTGAGCTTGAGGTCGGGGACGGCAAAATTTCAGCAAAGCGATAAACTTCTTTTATACAAAAAACGGATTTGGTTAGCGTAGTGCCCTTAAGGACACTACGCAGCGATATAAATCCCTTGCGGGATTTGCGATATTCCCTTGCGGGAGCGATATAAGGCTACGCCTTGCGATATGCCCTCTCGGGCGTGAGGGGATTTATATCATATCGCATTGGAGTGAAGCGACAATATATCGCACGAGCAAAGCGAGTATATCGCGTTTGCTTGCAAACATATCGCCAAAAAAAATAGCATCTGTGAGCACAGATGCAGTGCTTGTCAAGAAAAGAGGACAGAGAGTATAAAAACATTCTCTGTCCTCTTCCTGTCGGTAGGTACTAACTTATCTGTTGAACTTAAAGCTAACCTTAAGAGTACCGACCGTTCCAAATCCGTTTTTTATTATTTGCCAGATTTATTAATTAAGAATATTTCTTAACTATAGCGCGCATTTCGGGGAGAGCCTTCTCCATATCCGAAACGAGCTTGAACTGGTTGCGCGCTCTGTCAAGGTTGTGCTTCTCGCGGGAAATTCTGAAGTAGGTATCGCCCGATAGGTAGTCTGTGAGGAAGCGCATTCCGCACTCGAAGGTCATCATCATAGCACCGATGGGAAGAAGCTCCAGCTCTCCCTCGGAGAGTCCGCCCTTTGCTCCCTCGATAAAGCCCTTAACGTAGAGCTCGTAGAGGGATATATCGAAGTTAACCTTCGAGAGGTCTGCCTCGTCCTCAAGTGCCGTGGTAGCGCCGAAGCGGATAGAGTCACCGAAATCGTTTACCGAATAGCCGGGCATTATAGTATCAAGGTCGCATACGCAAAGCGCCTTGCCGGTGTTCTTATCAAAGAGAATGTTGTTGAGCTTTGTGTCGTTGTGTGTAACCTTAAGAGGAAGTCTGCCCTCGGCGTGAGCCGCCTCGAGTGTACCCGCGAACTCGCGTCTTGCCTTACAGAACTCAACCTCCGCTTCAACCTCCGAAAGTCTTCCGCACACGTCGCGCTCCACAGCCTCCATAAGCTGGCGGTAGCGGTCGGGGGTGTTGTGGAAGTTCTTTATGGTTTCGTGGAGAGTTTCTGCGGGATAGTCCTTAAGAAGGTACTGGAAGTTACCGAAGGATACAGCACTGTCGTAGAACTGCTCGGGACGCTCAACCTTATCGTAGCTCATACTGTCGGTAACGAAGTTTACAAGTCTCCAGTATTCGCCCTCAGAGTCCTTGTGATAGTTCGCGCCGTCCTTGGTCTTTATTACGCTCAGGGTTTCACGCTCGGGGTCGCCGCCATTCTTCTTGATAATCTCGCGAAGATAGGAGGTTACAGAGTCATAGTTCTCCATAAGCTCGGCGGGATTCTTGAATACGTTCTTGTTGATTTTCTGAAGTATGTATTCATGCCTTATGCCGTTCTTCTTGACAACCACGTATTTGGTGTCATTGATATGGCCGTTGCCATAGGGGATAGCGGTGACAACGTCGCCGTCTATTGCAAAATGCGAAAGCAGCTCTCTTGCGTCATTCTTCATTTTTGCGAGTTCCTCCTGCATACCTAAAAGTGCGCCACCAAGAATGCCGGCGTCATTTCTGAATTTTGCCGCTACAAGACGGCTTCTATGCTCCTTCGTTCCGAAGGAAAGTCTTTCAACCTCCTCGCGAAGCGGACGCATAAGGCGCTCGCCCTCGCCGGATATGCCGCCGCCTATGCAGACGACGTCGGGCTGAAGGATATTAATAACGTTGGATACGCCGATTGCAAGGTACTTAATGAAGGAATCAACGACAAGGCGCGCGGCCTTATCGCCCCTCGCCATAGCCTTGAAGGGCACTATTCCGTTAATTTTTCCGACGTCGCCGTCGGCAAGCTGCCACATAAGGCTGTCGGGATAGAGACCCGCAACCCTGCGCGCCTCTGAAACGAGAGCGGTAGCCGAGGCATACGCCTCAAGACAGCCGCGCTTACCGCAGCCGCACTTTCTTCCGTCTACGTCTATTATCATATGTCCGATTTCAGCGGCAAAGCCGTTGGAGCCCTCGACAATTTCGCAGTCTACGACAATTCCGCCGCCGACTCCCGTGCCGAGAGTAATCATAGCAAGTGAGCCCGCACATTCGCCCGCACCCCACATAGCCTCGGCATAAGCCGCAGCGTTAGCGTCGTTTGCAACGAAGGTGTTACCGCCCGTAAGTCTATTGAGAATGCCTGCAAAATCGTCGTTATTCCAGCCGAGGTTGCTCGCGGAAATTACGACGCCGTTCTTTACGATACCCGGGGTAACCACGCCTATCCACTTCATATCGGAAAGCGAAAGATTCTCCGAGGCGCAAAGGCTCTCGCAGAGGGCGACAATATCACGGCTGATATCCTCGCAGGGACGGGGAGCGTTAGTTTTTATGCTCGCCTTTCTTACTATCTTCTTCGCATGGAGGTCAACTATTCCTGCGGCAATATTGGTTCCGCCAAGGTCTACACCGATACAGTAGTTCATAAAAAAATCCTCTGACTTTATAAAAATTTGACGAGTTATGCCCCATCCGACTATATTATATAAAATCAGGTTGACTTTTTCAATGGAAAATAGTATAATGTTTTGTAGAATAGTTCAGTATGTGCGAACATTTTACAAATTGGCGGTGACTGTATGAACAGAGAAGAAATTATAACCGTGCTATCGGAGCTACACAAAATTACAGGCTTCAGAATTTCGCTTCACGGCACTGATTTTGAGGAAATTGCGGCGTATCCGGACTCGCCTCTCCCCTTCTGTGCTGCGGTAAACTCGATAAAGAGCGAGCACGAAAGGTGCCTTGAATGCGACAGAATTGCCTGCCGCCGCGCCGTGGAGACCAAGAAAACTCACGTATACAGATGCCGCTACGGGCTTACCGAGGCGGTGAGTCCTCTATACAATTTCGGAATACTGACCGGCTTTCTTATGATGGGCCAGGTCGCCGAGTGCGATGAGGACAGAGCACGTGCAGATAAGATGCTCCATAGACTTACGGACTCCTACACCGAAGAGAATTTTTCCGAAAAAATTCCCCTTGTAGGGGGAGAAATCGTAAGCTCGTATTTCAGAATTATGACGATTTGTGCACAATATCTGACACTGTCAAACGCAATGCACGGCAGGCGCGCAAGCTTTGCCGAGGATGCGATGAAATACATACGCGATAATCTGACGAAAAAAATCACCGTCGCGGATATTTGCCGTGCAGTGGGATGCTCAAAGTCCACGCTGCTCGTTGGGTTCAAAAAAAGCTTCGGCATAACCGTCGGTGATTATATCACCGAGCAGCGTCTGAAGGCAGCCGAGGAGCTGCTTTGCGGAAGCGAGCGCTCGATAAACGAGATTGCTCTTGACACAGGCTTCTCCGACCAGTCCTACTTCTCAAAGGTGTTCTCGCAAAGTCGGGGAATGTCACCAAAGGAATTCCGTATAAAGAACACCGAAGAAAAAATTTCAAAATTGTGACCGAGCTTGTAAGCCGGGTTCTGTCGCTTGCGCGCAGCAATCATCTATCTTCACTGCACGTTACCGTACAGTTCAAGCCTTGCGGCTCTGCCACCATAAATATAGGGACGGGCAGCCCCTCGGTATAACCCGAAATTTAAGGTGTTGCATCGGATAGGGTTTACAGCGAGCCTATGTTACCATAGGTTCGGGTGAGCTCTTACCTCGCCTTTCCATCCTTACCGCTTCTGCGGCGGTTTATTTCTGTTGCACTTTCCCTGAGGTCACCCTCGGCGGACGTTATCCGTTATCCTGCCCTATGATGCCCGGACTTTCCTCACCGTAATACCTTTCGGCACAATACGGCGCGATTGCCCCACTCGGTCTTTAGTATTATACTAAATATTTATACATTTGTCAAGAAAAATTTACGCGCTTCATATTATTTAATAAAGGCGCTTTGTTGTATTTTTGTAAATTTTGCTCGCTACGTCTTGACGGGCGCCTGTGAAATTATTATAATATTAAGAGGCGCTTTTTATGGCAGATATCAGAAAATCGCGGTTATTCGGTGCATCGAGCATCGGCTTTTTCGGAGTTGGCAAGACAACGCTCGCACTGGTAAATCTTTTAAAAAAGTGGAACACGTGTGCAAAAATTACGCTACGCTCGGAGCAATACGTGAACAGAAGCGCCCTTCCCGAGGGAATAAACGCTCGGATACTTGACGGTGCGCGCGCATTCGACTCGCCCTACGAGGAGCTGCTCGTTTGCTCGCCGTCTGTAAGGCGGGAGCGCAGGGAGCTCTCTCCGTTTATTGTGTCCGGCACGCACCTCACGTCCGACTGTGAGCTGTTCTTCGAAATATGCAACAAGCCGACGCTTGCCGTAACAGGCTCTGACGGTAAAAGCACCACGGTAACGCTTGCTCATAAAATACTGACCAGCGCCGGGAGCTCGTCTATGCTGATAGGTAATATCGGTGTGCCGATGCTGCCGACTGTCGGGTGCTCGGATGCCTACGTATGTGAGCTTTCAAGCTTCAACCTACATTACCTGAAGGCGAGCTTCAAGCGCGCGGCAGTAACCAATATTACCCCCAACCATCTGAATTTCCACGGTACGATGGAAGAATATACCGAGGCAAAGCTCTCACTCCTTCGCTCCGCCGATGAGCCGATTGTTTTCGATGACGGAGATCTGCTTTCCGACTACGCAAAAGCCTCACCCGTGTATGCAATTTGCAGCTATACCCGTGACTGGCGGGAGTTATCCAAAAGCTACGGCGCAGATGTGATATACACCGTTTCAGGCGGTTACATAATGCGCTGCGGAGAAAGGCTCATACCGATTTCAGCCTTCGCTTCACCGAGCGAAAACCTGATAAAAAATTTCACGGTCGCAGCTGCGCTTACCGAAGGGCTCTGCGGCGCAGAGGATTTAATGCGCGTTGCAGGTGAATTTTCGGGGCTGCCACACCGCGCCGAATGCTTCCTTAGGGTTGACGGCAAGGAGTTTGTAAACTCGTCTATAGACACAAGCCCCGCAAGGAGCGTCACTACAATCAAGGCGCAATCACGCCCGACTGTAGTTATGCTCGGCGGCCGAGGAAAGGGTGTCAGCTACGCGCCTCTAAGAGAGGCACTTATCGGAAGGGCAAGGCTTGCAGTGCTATTCGGCGAGGACAGACTGTTAATCAAAGAGGCGATAGGCGACTCTGTCCCCTGCATTTCTGTCGAAGGCTTTATTGAGGGGGTGGAATGCGCCCTGTCGGTTTTAGGCGAGGGCGAGGTGCTGCTTCTCTCTCCCGCGGCTACAAGCTACGACGAATTCTCCTCATTCGAGGAGAGAGGAAATTTGTTTAAGAAAATTATTACAGAACATTATTCTTGAGTAAAAATATACGGAAATGTAAAAAGGAGTTTACAAAATGAAGAAATTATCAGCTCTGTTCTTGCTTCTTATCACAGTGCTTTTGTTCGCTACATCCTGCTCGCAGGGCGACGGAGCACCCGAGGGGCTTGAGGTAATAATTGACGGTGACGATGGCTTTGTGCTATACGGACCCGAGGGCTGGACAAATATTACCGCGGGATATTCAAAGGACAAAAGGGTATACGGCTCGAAGCTTTCTAACACCTCCAAAACTTCTATGACCTTTATCGAAGCCGAGATGCCTACCTTGGATTATAACGAGTATTATAACGCAGAGCTTGCAAAGTTCCCTGTGGCATACGCGGCAACTACAGTCAGAGCTCCCGAGAAGGCAAGCTTCGGCAATGCGTCTGAAGCTTATCGCGTAATTTACAGCTTCAAGCACGAGGCGTACAGCTATGAGTCGGGCGAGGACGAGCTTACAGACTTCACAACTCTTCAGTTCTATATCAAAAACGGCGGTCGCTTCTACATTTTCACCTATACCGCAAAGGGCAGCGCAGACGACGAGATGGGTGATTACCTTAAGTATCTTGATTTGATTTACAAAGCAGTCGAAAGCTTCGAATTCACCTCACCGAGCGGCAATTCAGGAGCGCCCGATTATGAAGAGGATAGCGACGGATATCTTCTTGTCAGCGACAAGGTTCTTTCCGGATTTGAGTGCTATATACCTAAGGACTTCTCGGTAATTAATTCAAGCGGCAGCCTTGACGTTTCTGTAAGCGAGGGCGCGGCGTTCTCTCTTTCCAAGATTTCCTCGGCAGGTGCCAAGGGCTTCGTTGATTATTTTGACACAAGAATTTCAGAGCTTTCCGAAACCGTCACCGACATTAATGTAATCGCTCGCGAGCTGACTAACGTGGGCGTGAGCTCGGGCACTAAAAAAATAGTGCTCGGTGACCTCGGCGAGAGCGCCGTTATGGCATTTGAGTACACCTACAGGTTTGAGGGTAAGGACTATCACGTATACCAGGTTATGGGTATGAATTCTGTGAACGCCTTCGTGTTCACGTATACCTCGCTTGAGGGCGAATATGCAAGTCACCTCAATGCAATAGACACGGTGCTTTCAAAAATCAAGTTCTGATGCCCTGTTTCCTACCAGCAGCAATGCCAATAGTTGTTTACAAAAAATAAGGTCTATTAACAAAAAATGCACACGGGTATAGCTTTTGTGCAAAAGAGGACGTATGACTAAAAGACAGATATATCTTGACAACAGCGCAACAACCAGGATATGCCCCGAGGCCCTTGACAAATACGTTGAGGTGTCAAGGGAGCATTTCGGCAACCCCTCCTCGCTACACACACTGGGCTTTGATGCCGAGAAGATACTTGATTTGGCAAGGGGTGAGATACGCCGCGCGCTTTCGTTTGACAAGGGCGAGGTTATTTTCTGCGCCTCCGGAAGTGAGGCTAACAACCTTGCAATTCTCGGCAGAGCCTACGCAAAGGACAGATATAAGCGCGGAGCGAAAATTATCACTACCGACAGCGAGCACGCGTCGGTAAACGAGCCACTTGAAAAGCTCTCGCGCGAGGGCTACAAAATCGCGCGTATCCCCACCCTCGGCGGTGTTCTTGACCTCGAGGCTCTCGCTCGCGAGCTGACGGCAGACACAGTGCTGGTTACTCTTATGCTCGTCAACAATGAAACAGGCGCGCTCTATGACGTTTTGAAGGCGGCAAAGCTCGTGCACGCAAGCTGCCCCGATGCGCTCGTTCATATAGATGCTACCCAGTCTTTTCTTAAGGTGCCAATGAACAAGACCGCGCTCGGCGCGGATATGATTACCGTTTCTTCTCATAAGATTGAAGGGCCCAAGGGCGTTGGCGCACTCGTCGTTGACGAGAAAATTATGAAGGCAAAGGGGCTCTCTCCCGTTATTTTCGGCGGCGGTCAGGAAAAGGGGCTTCGCTCCGGCACGGAAAACGTCCCGGCGATTGCGGCATTCGGTGAGGCGGTACGTGTTGGAAGAGCTTCGCTTGACTTGAACCGTGAAAAGCTATCTATGCTTCGCGCCCTTCTTATCGAAAGAATTGCCTCGGACTCAAGGCTTGCGGAAATTTCTCCGACGCTTCCGCCTGTCTGTGCGCCGCATATTCTCAACATTACCCTGCCCTCCATCAAGAGTGAAACAATGCTCCATTATCTTTCCTCATACGGCATTTTCGTATCGAGCGGGTCTGCCTGCTCGTCTAATACGCGCTCTCATTCTGGTGCTCTTGTGGCATACGGCAGAAGCGAGGCAGAAGCCGACTGCTCTATACGCATAAGCTTCTCGCACACAAACGAGCCTGAGGATGTGGACGAGCTTGTAGAGGCTCTCGCCTCGGGGCTTCAGACGCTTCAAAGGAAGAAAAGATGACTCAGATTACAGTAATAACCGTCGGAACGCTTAAGGAAAAATATCTGATTGATGCCTGCGCGGAATATAAAAAAAGACTCTCGCAGTTTGCGAGAGTTAACGAAATTTCCCTGAAGGAAGAAAGAATTGCCGACGAGGACGACAAAAGCGCTGTGCTTCGCGCACTTGACTCCGAGGCCGACGCGATACTCGAAAAAGTACCGTCCGATGCTATAAAAATCGCACTCTGCGTCGAGGGCAAGGAATACTCCTCCGAGGAGCTTGCCTCACTCGTTTCGAGCGCAGAGGACGAAAGAGGAAAGATTGCACTAATTATAGGCTCCTCTCACGGACTCTCCGAGAGAGTAAAACGCGAATGTCGGGTAAGGCTTTCCTTTTCGAGAATGACCTTCCCGCATCAGCTTATGAGAGTAATACTCTACGAGCAGCTCTACAGAAGCTATACCATTATTCATAATAAGAGGTATCATAAATAATTAAAGCTCTTCGGGAAAGGCTCGGGACATACCTGCGTTTGAGTACCGCTTATCTCCCGTAACCTCGGTGAGGACTCGGATAAAGTCGGGAAAAGTCGGCTTCTCCTCGCGAGAGGCAAGCTCGACCTCGAGTATTGCCGTTCTTGTCCACTCGGGGTAGATATCTATTTCAAGAAGCCAGTCGCCGTGCGGAAGAGTTATACGCTTCTTTATTATCGGACGAGTGCCCTTGGCAATAAGCGAGGCAAGGCGCTCGTATTCCACCTTATCTATCTTTCGCTCCTCTTCAATTGCCGAAAGCTTATCAACGCGTGTTTTTTTGGTTTCGGTGTAGACGGTCACGCCCTCGGAGCTGCGCGCTCTTATCCTATGTGTGACCCTCATTTCCGAGGAGAGATAGGTCTGAACAATATCGCTCTCGGTATAGCCGTCAAGGGTTGAAAGCAGTTCGAGCGAGGGTCTCTCTATTATAAATTTCCGTTCAATTTCAATCTGTGTTTTCTTCATTTTTACTCTCCAAGGTGCCTGATGGGTAATTCTTTTTGATTATACGTTTATTTTATCATATCAAGAGGATTTAATCAAGGAGTTTTTAAACTTATGTGAATTTGTTAAATTTACTCTTGACTTATCGGCATTTTTGTGTTAAAATATTATACAGAAAATTATGTACGGAATTTTCTTATTACGTTTTAGCGAAAGGTTGCCGATATGGGAGCAGTTAAGGAAGTATTCAACAAGTGTATAGATTGGGTTAAGACTACATATAAGAAGTGCTATAATTGGACCGCCGAGAAGCTCTCGAAGGTTAACTGGAAGGTTGTTTGGGATAAGTTTACCACAGGTCTTCTTATCTTCCTTATGGCTTCTCCCTTCCTTGTTCTTGCATACATTCTTCTTTGGTTTGTTTTCAGATAATTTTACATATTTTAAAAGGGCATCACAGCGTGATGCCCTTTTTCTTTTCTCGTTGTAAAAAATTCAGTATTGAGCTAACGGAGAATTTAGGGTGTTGAAGGTGCTTTGATTACTTTCTGATACCCGTCCAGCCGTTATCGTCACTGTTGCCGCCACCGCCGAGCGTTCCGTCATCTCCCGGCTGCTCCTCAGTCTTCTCGGTATAGCGAGCAAAAAGCGCAAGCTCACCGCCTGCACCGATGCTCTCGGGTACAAAGCTCTCTGTGTCAAACCTACGTTCCCACAGCAGATTGTCGAAATACCAGCCGTCGAAAACATACCCCTCCTTCTTTGGCGCGGTGGGGGCGTTTGGCTTCTCGTTGAAATCAAGTATTTCCTTATAGGCATACTGATTATCAATATAATAAAACACGGTGTAGACAGAAATATATCTCGCGTAGAGCTTAAAGCTGCCGTCGGCAGCATCTGCCGTAGGGTCAAAGCTGTTTATATCGAACTTTTTCTGCCAGGTGTCCTTATCGTAATACCAACCTGCAAAGCGGTGACCGCCTCTCTCGGGAGCTGTAGGCAAAGTCGGCAGCTTATCGTAGGTCAGGGACTGTGACGTGTGGACGGTGTCAACCGAGATAAACTCTACGGTATAGGTGGGGATAAGCTTTGCATAAACCGTAAGGCTGCCGTCTACGGTATCACGCTCGGGCGAAAACTCCGATAGAACAAAGGGGCTCCCGTTGTCGTAATACCAGCCCAAAAAGGCATAGCCCTTAACGGTGGGGTTCTTCACAACGGCGGGAAGAGTGTCCATAGGCAGCGTTTCGGTTTTGTACGTGTCGTCAAGAACCTTGAAGGTTATCGTATACTCCTGCTTTTTTTCGCAGGAGAACAAAAGAGCGAGCAGCGATAGGAGGACCATCGCAAGAAAAACGGTACGCTTTTTCATTTTCTTCTCCTTTCCGTTATTTACCCATATATTTTAGCACATTTTCAGCCTTATGTCAATCAGATTTTTTTGATATACAGATAATCTATGCTTGATACCGTTTCAACACAGAAAAAAGAGCAGATGCGCGCATCTGCTCTTTTTTCTTATATGAATGAATTAGCCCTTCATCATCTTGGCAATCTCTGCGCCGAAGTCCTCTTCGCGCTTCTGAATGCCCTCGCCCTTGTCGTAACGAACATAGCCGGTAACCTTGATGGAGCCGCCGAGTGCCTTTGCGGTAGTGTCGGTGTACTTGCCAACGGTCATAGAGTCGTCCTTAACGTAGAGCTGGTCAACAAGGCAGTTGTTCTCGAAGAACTTGCCAAGCTTACCCTTAACGATGTTCTCAAGCACCTGTGCGGGCTTGTTTGCCATCTTGGGGTCTTCTTTCATCTGGTTGATAAGAATGTTCTTCTCCTCCTCGAGTACGGAAGCGGGAACGCTGTCTCTGTCGAGGTACTGTACGGGCATTGCCGCAGTCTGGAGAGCGACGTTCTTTGCATACTCTGCAAAGCCGTCCTTATCAGCAACGTCGGTTGCGAAGCTTACGATAACGCCGGTTGCGCCCATACCGTGAATGTAGGTGGATACAACGCCCTCAACGATGTTGAAGCGGCGAATGGAGAGCTTCTCTCCGATTTTGTAGGTGTTCTCTGCAAGCGCATCTGCAACGGTGCCATCGCCTGCTGCGAAGGGAGATGCGAGAAGTGCATCGATATCTGCGGGCTTGCTTGCGATAATCGACTTAAGAACGTCCTTAACGAACTCCTTGAAGGTTGCGTTCTTTGCAACGAAGTCGGTCTCGGAGTTAACCTCAACTATAGCGGTAACGTTATCGATAGTCATAACGTCAACAAGTCCCTCTGCTGCAATACGGTCAGCCTTCTTTGCTACAGCGCCCATACCCTTCTCACGAAGGTACTTGATTGCAGCGTCGAAGTCGCCGTTAGTCTCGGTAAGAGCCTTCTTGCAGTCCATCATACCGCAGCCGGTCTGCTTTCTGAGCTCGGCTACGTCTTTAGCTGTGAATGCCATATTTGTAATCTCCTGTTATTTTATTTGTTTGCCTCTTTGGGCACTGAATTTCCTCTCGGAAATTACTCTGCAGACTCCTCTGCTGCAGCCTCAGCCTCTGCCTCCTCGACAGTCTCCTCGGTTGCGCCGCCGTGAGCCTCGATAACTGCGTTTGCAAGTGCGCCTGCGATAAGCTTGATAGCGCGGATTGCATCGTCGTTACCGGGAATGATGTAGTCAGCATCGTCGGGGTCACAGTTGGTGTCAACGATTGCAACTACGGGAATGCCAAGCTTCTTAGCCTCGAGAACCGCGTTTCTCTCCTTGCGGGTATCTACGATGAATACGCAGGAAGGAAGGGTCTCCATATCCTTGATACCGCCGTAGGACTTCTCAAGGTCCTCCATCTCCTTAAGCTTCTTGGCAACTTCCTTCTTAGGAAGAAGGTCGAAGGTGCCGTCTGCCTGCATCTTCTCAAGGTCCTTAAGACGCTTGATGGACTTACGGATGGTCTTGAAGTTGGTGAGCATTCCGCCGGGCCAACGTACGTTTACGTAGTACATTCCGCATCTCTGTGCCTCTTCCTTAACGGTCTCGGCAGCCTGCTTCTTGGTACCTACGAAGAGAACGGTACCGCCCTGCTGTGCAAGCTCGGATACGTAGTTGTAGCTCTCCTCAAACTTCTTAACGGTCTTCTGAAGGTCAACGATGTGAATACCGTTTCTCTGGGTGAAGATGTACTCTGCCATCTTCGGGTTCCACTTCTTGGTAGGGTGACCGAAGTGAACGCCTGCTTCAAGCAACTGCTTGATGGTGATTTCGAACATTTTATGTTCCTCCTTGGTTTTTTCCGCCACGGCGACACATCGCTGCGACGCTGACGCGCACCTGCAACGAACACACTCGCCGTGTGAGATATAATATTTGCTACTTTTTGAGCAGCCTTATTATGATAGCACATACGCGCGAGAAATGCAAGAATTATTTTTGATTTCCGCAAAAGTTTACAGAAAGTTCAAAATTACATTTGAACAAGACCCCGAATAATCCGTATTTTTTCGACTCTTACAGCCCTTTGTCCCGAAAAGCACTTGATTTCAAGGCTTCTATGTGTTAAAATTGTATTTACTATAGTCTTAATTAGCCAAAAGTAACCGTTAGACTAGATATAAAGGATTTGTTATGACTAAAAAGAAACTACTGTATTTATTTTCGGCGGGCTACTCGGTAATTAACCTCTCGCTTATGCTTATGTTCCATATTCCGTTGAACATTATTGGCGAGTCGAGTGCCGCATACGACTATTTCAGATATTTTCTGACCGAGGCATTTGAGATGCTGATGCCGACTGTGGGGGCTGCGCTGCTATTTGCTCTCTATCACGAAAGAAGGGCATCGGAGCTTCTCATACCCACTCTCGCATTCAGCCTGCCTCGAGTATTCTACCTTCTTCCGTATTATTATCTATACGCTACATTCAACGGAAACGACTGGCAAGAAAGCCTCGGTATTTCTCTATTAATTACTGTACTCGGAGTTGCCATAAGCTTCGGTGTGACCTACGGTCTTTCAATGCTCATACGGCTCGTCACAGTACGTTCGCTCGCGAGTGAGATTTGCGACACCGCAGAGGCTCCCAAAGCTAAGGATAAGGAGAGCCGAAGAAGGCTTACCGAATCCGCAAGGAAGCTTTTGCCCGAGAGAGTTGGCGAGCGTGGACTCTTTGACCTTTCCGCCCCTGCAACGCTCGGTGTGTTCGTATCGGCGGCGGCGGTGTTCCTCTATTCGCTTCTCTTTGAGATTTACGAAATTATAGCCTTTCTTGCCGAATACGGCAGCTTCTACGCGGGTGAGATTGTTTACACGGTCGGAAAGCTCGTGTTTGTTTTTTGTATGCTTTTCATTACCCATACTGTATGCTACTTTATGAAAAAACTCCCCGGAGGTGTCATTGATGAGTGAGAAGGTGTTGCTTTGGAACGGCGAAATTCCCGGTTACATAGAGGGAGCTGACGTACCCGCGATTGACTATTACGAACCCAAAGTATTTCAATCCGACGCCGCAGTTGTTATCTTTGCGGGCGGAGGCTATCGGCATCGTGCAAGCCACGAGGGAGCGGGATACGCAAAATTCCTGTCGGAAAACGGAATTTCAGCATTCGTGGTTGACTACCGCGTTAAGCCTACGACGCACCCCTACCCGCTTCTCGATGCAAGACGTGCAGTAAGATACGTCCGCGCAAACGCAGATAAGTACCGAATTGACCCCAAAAAGATTGCGGTTATGGGCTCGTCTGCAGGAGGTCATCTTGCGGCTCTCGTTTCGACCTACAAGGGTGTAATTGACGGTGAAGGTGCTGACGGACTTGATGAGGTTGACCCTATGCCGAATATGCAGCTACTCTGCTATCCAGTGCTTGATATTCTCGGGCACTCCGGCTCCTTCTTCAATCTCCTAGGGGAGAAAACTCAAGCGCTTCACAGGCTCGTAACTCCTTATCTGATTGCCGAGAAGGACGCTCCACCCATGTTTCTCTGGCACACTGCCGCGGATACGTCGGTTGATATAAACAGCTCCTTCCGCTATGCGACAAGGCTACACGAGCTCGGCATTCCGGTTGAGCTTCACATTTACAGAAACGGACCTCACGGGCTCGGGCTTGCAGACGGCGAAAAGCACGATTTTCCTTACGTAAGAGGCTGGGAGAGGCTATTGCTTCGGTTCCTTAAGGCGAACGGATATTACGAAAAAGAGGTTTTACAATGAAAAGCATCAAAATATTAACCTTCGGTAACAGCTATTCTAACGACGCCTACGAGTGGCTTTATCCCATTTTCAAGAGTGCGGGCTACGACGACGTCGTACTCGGTCACGTACTGAACGGCGGCTGTAACATCAACAATCACTGGTCAAACGTTGACGGGGATACCGAGAACGATTTCGGCGCTGCATACTGCGAAATCTATAACGGAAAAAGGCTCCCCGAGCTAAACCGCGAGAAAATGCCGCTTCGCGATATGTACGTGCACGCAGTTTCAGCTCACGAGTGGGATTACGTGGTAATTCAGCACGGACCCAAGCACGTGGAAGTACGCGATACCTATTCGCACCTTCGTGACTTTCTCGATTTTATTAAGGCTCACCTTAAAAGCGACAAAACGAAATTTCTCTATCAGATGATATGGAAATACAACGACAACGTTGCAGGCGGAAGCACCGCGGCGGTGTATGAGGATATAGTAGATATCACAAAGAATATAATTCTTTCCGAGCCCGAGTTCTCGGGTGTGATTCCCGCGGCAACGATGAGGCAAAACATTATGTCCTCGTATCTGTGCGACAAGGATATTTCACGCGACTACGGACATATGAGTCTGGGACTTGGCAGATATGCGCTCGGACTGCTTTGGTATACTTATATTTCGGGTGGCAGAATTGAGGACGTAAGCTATGTACCGACGCTTGCCGACGTTCGCCCTGCACTGCTTGAAAAATATAAGTTCGACGGCGTTCGTCCCGAGTATATGCCGATAGTTAAAGAGGCTATTGAAAACGCGCTCGAGAAGCCTTATACCATTACGCCCTCGCGCTTTGTGAGCCTTGATAAGGCGGACACCGCAGACGGCGGTGACATCAACGAGAGAATTGCTGCCGTTGGCGGCGAGCAGGTTGAGTAGTTTCCATTTCGGACATGTTTTATAAAAAAATGTCCTCTGTGTTCGTTGACACGGAGGGCATTTTCTTTTATAATGAAGAAAATACTCAGGGGGAGGATGTTATAATGGCTGCTTATCTTAACGAGAAAGACCTTGAGGCAATAAAAATACTCGACGGCTTTCTTCCTGACAGAATATTCGACGCTCATATGCATCTGTCAAACTATCGGTTCGGCGCAGACGATTACTTCGGATTTGAGGAATATTACCGAGACGTAAAAGATTATTTCGGCAACCGTCAGGTAAGGTGCATGGCTCTTGCGACTCCCACAGCCGAACAAAAATGCAAGGATAAGCATATATCCTCGATAAAATTCCTCGGAGAGCAGCTTGACGGATATCCCGAATGCGTAGGAGCAATACTCGTCAAGCCCGAGGAGAGTGCCGAGGAAATATCCTCTCACCTAATTCACAAAAGCATACGCGGTTTGAAGTGCTACCATATATACTCAAAAAGGTCGGATACCTTCAACGCGGATATCCACGAATATCTGCCCGAGTCGGCACTCGAGGTGGCAAACAGTCGCAGCATGACGGTAACACTTCATATGGTAAAGGATGCCGCGCTCGCCGACCGAGAGAATATGCGACAGATTAAGGATATTTCAAAGCGCTATTCAAATATGCGGCTTGTGCTTGCTCACGCAGCTCGCTCGTTTGCCTCTTGGACGGCTATCGAAAGCGTTACGGAGCTTATGCCGTACGAAAATATATTCTTTGATTTCTCTGGCATCTGCGAGTCACCCGCTATGATACGTATACTGAAAAAATTTGGTGTATCAAGATGTATGTGGGGCTCGGACTACAACGTGTCGAAGATGCTCGGCAAGGCAGTGTCGCTCGGCGACGGCTTCTATTGGATAGACAAGGACGACGTAGCGGCAATCGACAAAAAGGCGAGCGTAAGGGCGCGCCACGTAGGAACCGAAAACCTGATGGCAGTAAGAGAGGCGGCGATTATTTCAGAGCTTACGACACGTGAGATAGAAGAGCTGTTCTACGGTACGGCCTGCAAGGTTTTTAAATAATGCAAAGAAAAGCACCGATTTTGTAAACCTTTATTTACGAAATCGGTGCTATGTTTTTCTATTTAGAATTATCCGTCTTGCCGACATAGGGTGTTGTTCTCGGGGTTTTCTCGACGAGGAAGAAGTAGGGAGAGGTCGGGGAGTTGAGTATATGGAACTCCGAAGCACAAATTTGAAACCTCGATAGGGTTTTGAAATACTCGCGGAGCATATCTCCCTCGAGCGCGCCCTCCTCGTGCCCAGGGTAAATCGCTATAATCAGCGCTCCGTCGGGTTCTAAAAGCTCGATTGCCGCTTCTACTGCGGGCATTGTTGTTTCGCGCATTGTCGTGACGGTTTTCTTACCGCTTCTCGGAAGGTAGCCGAGGTTGAACATTCCCGCCTTGATGGGCTCCTTTACAAATTCCTTAACCCTGTGGTGGCTTGCACAAATCAAGGTGTAGTTCTTGGGTGCGCCCTCTGCAACGAGGTGCGCCTCGGTGGACTCGAGTGCCTCGCTTTGTATATCGAATGCGTAAACCTTCCCCGTCGCGCCGACGGTACGCGAGAGAAAAAGCGTATCATTACCGTTACCCATAGTGAAGTCTACGGCAACCTCTCCCTCTCCGAGATGCTCGAGAATAAAATGCTTGTGAAGTCCTACTAAATCTACCATAAATAGCCTCTTTCGGTACGCTTATCGGTACGCTTGTCCGTCATTCTGTCTTGAAGTTCGACAGGTCGAGCGGACGCTTTACGTATGCTGTGTAGTTTGTTTTATAAATGACATACCCCGGCTTTGAGCCCTGCGGCTTCTTCACGTTCTTTACACGCGTGTAATCAACCTCGACGCCCTCGCCCGTGGCGGTGGAATGATAGGCGGCAAGCTCTGCTGCCTCGGTGTAGTCGCGGTCGGTGGGCTCCTCTCCCTCGGTAACGAGTATTACGTGTGAGCCAGGCATATCCTTGACGTGGAACCAGATATCGCCCTTGTCGGAGAGCTTGAAGGTAAGATAGTCGTTCTGGGTGTTATTTCTGCCGACGAGAACGGTCTTACCGTCTGTTGTCAGGAATTGTTTCGGGGCTATCTTCTTCTGCTTATCGGGCTTGTAGCCGCGAAGCCGTGAGGCGTATCCCGAACGGTAAAGCTCGTCGCGTATCTCGAGGACATCCTGCTCACACTCCGCGCGAGAAAGGGCATCTCTGACACTTGAAAGATAGGAAAGCTCACGCTCCCAAATAGATATTTGCTCGGTGAGAACTACCTTTGCGGTCTTGCATTTGTTGTACTGCTTATACATTTTCTGCGCGTTCTGCGACGGATAGAGTCTGGGGTCAAGCTTAATCTCTATCTCGGGGCAGGACTCGTCGTAATAATCGGTTGCGGTGAAGCTATCCATTCCGCGCTCGAGGCGGTAGAGGTTTGCCGTAATCAGGTCGCCAAGCTTCTTATATTCCTCGCCGCGCTCGCTGTCGATGAGGGCTGCGCGCTGAATTCCAAGCTTCTTCTCGGTTCTCGCTACCGCGTTATTTAAGAGCGTTGTTATATCTCTTGCGCGCTGATTTATGTGCTCGAGTCGGTCACGCTCCTCAAAGTATGCGTCAAGCAGCTCCGAGAAGCTCTCATAATGCAGCTTTTTCATACTGTCACCGAGGTAGGTGATATCCATATAGGAATAATCGGTGGGCTTACCCTGTGTGTCTATTACAAGAGTTGGGGTATAGTCGCGGTTTATCAAGAGCCGCTGCCACTCCTCGAACACAGAATAAAAGCCTTCTGTGTCTATATTGCAAAGCGGAACGTCAACGTCGCCCGTTGCCCTGTAAACAAGCTCATGCGCTATCTGGGTAGCAATGCCCGAGTAGGTTGAGGTAATGAATTTCTCTCCCGTACGCTCGGTGGGAAATGCCGAGAGCTTTTCAAAGAACGCAGCTCTGTCGAGTGTCAGCGGGTGAAGCTTTTCCTGCATTGCGGGCACCTGGTATTTCAGCCCCGGAAGGACCTGCCTTACGGTACTTGCCGCGAAGTCGATAACCTTAAGAGCTGCAAGCACCTTGTCCTCGCTGTCAAGCACTATAAGGTTTGCGTACTTGCCCATTATCTCGCAGACTATATACTTAAGCTCTCTGAAGCCCATCTCGTCATAGCAGGATACGCCTATTCTTGCTATTCTGTCAAAATGCGGCTGCTCTACCGACACTATGCGAGCTCCCGTGAAGTATTTACGGAGCAGCATACAGAAGTTCGGGGGTGTCTTGGGGTTTTCCTTTGCCCTCTCGGAGAGCTGAAGCCTCGGTGCGTTAGGTCCAACGTTAAAGACGAGGCGCGCCGAGCGCTTTCCCGAATGAAGCTGCATATCTATCTCGTCGTTTCTCGGCCCCAGCACCTTCTCTATTCTCGCCTCGGGCATAGCCGAAGAAAGCTCGTCCAGCACACAACGCATCATACAAGCATCAAATGCCATTTGTTACCGCTCCTTTCTTTTTTTACTATAGTATTGTAGCACAAGGCAAAAAAATAGTCAAGTGCCGATATTGACAAAGAGAGGATTTCGGGGTAAAATATATAGAAAAGCCCCAGTGGCAAACCTACCGAGAGGCGGCAAGAGCTGTTTAGCGCTGTGGCTTCGCTCTCAAGATATATAAAACGGAGTTATTATGACTGTAAGAAAAGCGACTGCCGCGGATATCGGCGAGATTTTGGAAATATACCGCTCGGCAAGAGAATTTATGAGAGCAACCGGAAACCCCACGCAGTGGCAGTCGGGCGGCCCGTCGGAGGAGAGCCTCTCTGCCGATATTGCGGAGGGCTGCTCTTACGTGCTGTGCGAGGGCTCGGAAATCCTAGCGAGCTACTTTTTCAAGGTTGGAAATGACAAAGCCTACGGCAAAATATACTCGGGCGAGTGGAAGTCCGACGAGCCCTATGCCGTAATACACAGAGTTGCCGTAAAGCACCGAGGCAGGGGACTTGTCGGGGCGTGCTTTGAGGAATGCAAGCGGCAATTTTCCCACCTTCGGATTGATACGCACAGAGATAATATTCCTATGCAAAGGGCGCTGATTAAAGCAGGCTTTGAATACTGCGGAATTATTCACCTTGAGAGTGGCGACGAGAGGCTCGCCTACGAGGCATACTAAGAGTAAACACGCAAATTTTATTAAGTCTTTAACGAAAAAATAATACAGAAAAGGCATAGGTTGCCTTAGGAGCTTGTAATGACCAGACGAAAGAAAATCACGGTTTTAATAATATCGGCTGTAGCTTTATTATCAGCCGTCATTCTGTCCTTATTCTTCCTCTTACCCGAGAGATACCCAACCGACAGTATAACCATAAAAGACACCCTACCCGACGGCGGCGGCAAGGAAGCGACGGTTATTATTCTCGGCGGTCAGTCGAATGCCTCGGGCGCCAGCCTTGACGAGTATTTGCGAAAAAACGTCACGCCCGAGAAATACGGGGAGTATGAGAGGGGCTTCGATAACGTTTATATCAATTACGTATCGGGACCCAAGACCTCTGACGAATTTGTAAAATGCGGTGTATGTCAGGGGGAGCTTGACGGCGGCTTCGGTCCGGAGCTTGGTATCGCGGATAAGCTTAACGAGCTGTATCCCGACCGCACGTTTTTCATTATCAAGTGCGCCTTTGGCGGCTCTAACCTATACGACCAGTGGCTCTCGCCAAGAAGCTTCGGCAAAACCGGTAGTCTTTATAAAAGCTTCGCGTCCTTCGTTAACGCGAGCCTTGAATATCTTGAGAGCAAGAATTACAACCTAAAAATTGAGGCAATGTGCTGGATGCAGGGCGAGTCTGACGCGTTGAGCGTTGATAATGCCGAGGACTACGCAAAGCACCTGAAAAATCTTATTAAGGACGTACGCGAGGAGTTTGGTGACTATGCATCGGACGACGGAATAGCCTTCGTTGACGCGTATATAGCCGCGAACCCTGCATACTGGGTGCATTACGCTTTGGTGAACGAGGCAAAGAGGACGGTAGCGGAGTTATCCGATATGAATACGGTAATTGATACGGTAGCTCTCGGACTTTCCTGCTCAGAGGAGCCGCCGGAGAATCCCGACCTCGCGCATTACGACTCGTTAAGTGAACTGAAGCTCGGGGCTACCTTTGCAGAGGAAGCAATAAAATTCTTCGACAGATAGGTCGAGATTATCTGCTTTCAGAACGTTTTTCTCTCGATAACGCTCCCAAAATCTTGTGGAATAAGCGCTTATTTTGATATGAACATCTGTGTCCAATAGCTGCCGTCGGCAATATAGCCGACACCTATGTGAGTAAAGGATTTATTAAGTATATTTGCCCTGTGGCCCGAGGAGTTCATCCACGCGTTGACTACTGCCGCAGGGCTTTTTTGTCCCTTCGCTATGTTTTCACCTGCCGACCGATAGGAAATGCCGAAGCTCCTCATCATCTCAAACGGAGAGCCGTAGGTCGGGCTTGTGTGCGAAAAGTAGCCGAGATTTCTCATATCCTCGGATTTGTATCTGGCAACGCGCGAAAGCTGCCAATCCTCGGTAAGGTCAGCGAGCCCTGCCTTTCGTCTTTCTATATTGACAAGCCTTATAACCTCTCGCTCGTAGGACGAGGCGGCGCTATCGCGCTCGGGGATGTTGATTTTATCACCCGGGTAAATAAGGTCGTAGTTTTTAATATGGGTGTTCGCGCTCTTGATTTCGGATAGACCGACCTCGTATTTTACGGCTATTCTCCAAAGCGTGTCGCCGCGTACGACGGTATGCACCGAGCCCGCCGCTAAAGCCGAGAGAGCCGATACTGAAAGCGCCATAACGGCACTTATAATTACTGTTAATACTCTTTTCAAATTTTTTCTCCTTTTTCTGTTTTTCCGTGTCGCAAGGACAGTTTTTCTTTTCCCCCCTTCCTATTAATTCTTCTTTTCGAGCAGAGCTCGAAAAACAAAAACGGCTCGGGACCCCAGAAGGACGTCTCGCAGCCTGCCACAAGCCTCTTGTGACAGGTATATTATAGCAAATTTTGCTCCGAAAGTCAAATGCAATATATGGAAAGAAAGCTGCTAGAACCCAAAAGAAGTACCACCATAAAGCAGTTTGATATGCAAAAAAAGAGCACGGGCGTTTTCTTCTTGCTCCTTTTCACACGCCTTACCCTGCAAGGTATAGTATGTTACATTTCTGGGGTACTCTCGGGCGGCAAAGAGGCTCCCTTTACAACAAGGGAGCCTCTTATATTGTTCAACTATGATTTGTAGTATTCCTGACATATACTGGTTTGGTGGACAAAAACCAATATTAGTTGTCAACTTTTAATGATTTAGATAGTATAAGTAGTCATTATAGGTGTAGTATTTTTCATTAGAAGCATCATATTGCTCACAATACTCAAAAGAAGATTTTTTATTATCCCTTGCACCCACTTTGTCGAGCCAATCAATCACATCGTCCTTGTTATTGATTACGGCATTTTTAGAACAAAGTATATAATCAGGAATATTTCCGTACGGACACATTGTCCCATGTTTGCACGTCATACAACATTGAATACTTACGCCATCCGGTAGCGACCTTTGAAGATTCGCAAAGGCATCTGCCCAATCTAGGCTTTTTCCTATTCCTATATATGTATTTTCTCTGTAAACTATTTCAATAACAACTTCTGCACCAACGTTCAGTTCCTTATGCGTAACAACAACAGGCACATCTATTAGTTCACCAAACGCTGATAAATTCAAAAACCCTCGATATTCCAATCCCTTTATCACCTCCGTACCTTTGAAATTTAGTATATCACAAATATAATAGAATGTCAAGAAAAACGGCTAAAACGCAAGGTTTAGTTTGCATTTCAGCCGTTTAATTATATCGGTTTAACATCACCCCGATTGTGCTCTTGCCTATTATTCTTTTATATGCAAAAGCGTTGCAGCGCTTCTTCGTCAGCAAGATTGATGACCGTCTTATTCTTCCCAATGGCATACCGATAGGTTTTATATGCTCCGCCGTACGTTTTTCTTATGTAGGCAATCACAACATCCGCGCTATCAATCATTGCCCTGTTTCTATACGTAATTGCGAACCTTAAAGGCTTATCCTCTATCTCCGGATAAAGAATACAGTCGTATCGTTCTTTTTCATATTGCAAACGTGTTCTCTGATACTCCTCGGTAACGTAAGGTGTAACGAAAACAAGATTACAACGCTTGTTATTAAGCTTATATTTTCTGCAACACTCATACGCAAAGCTATCAAAATTCCCATATCCGCCCAAATAGAAATCAACAGCTTCCTCTCCGATTATTGCCTTTAACAAATGCATCATTGTTGACTCGTATTCCGCCCAGCCAATAAAATCAGAATGTCCTAAAAAAGCTATCACCATATTATCCACCTCTATTTATATGTAGGTACGCCTACATATTATATCACCGTTTGACGGAAATTTCAAGCCCCATTATGTAGGTATACCTTCTTATAAATCGTAAAAAATACTGCTACAATATATATGTAGCGATTTTTCGAACGTTAAAAATTACCGTTCGGTGATAGGGGGTGACGGAATTGACAGTAAACTCTGCGGTTGCAAAGCGCATATCAAAGCTCTTGAAAGAGAAAAATATGACACAGTACCGCCTTGAGCAAAACTCGGGAATTCAACACGGCAGTATGCAGTGTATAATGAATAACAGAAACAAGACTGTCACATTAAGCACACTTATTCTGCTCGCCCGCGGATTTGGTATACCGTTAACCGAATTTCTTAATGACGAGCTCTTCACATCGGACGACCTCGAAATTGAACAGTAAAAGCCGCCTTATGCAAGGCGGCTTTTTTGTTTCTTAAATGTGTTTCGCTTCTATCGAGAATTCAATCCTAAGCGTAAAGCTCTTTTAGTCCTCAACGGTAACCGTTCCGTCTGCCTCTACGCTTATCTTCATTCCGTCCTTGATGTACTCGAGGAACTCGTCGCCAAGAGAGTCAACGACAGGCATAGACACGCCGTCGAGCCACACGTCGGCAAGAATTGCTCCCGCTGCGGCAAGCGAGTCTATGGGCTTCGAGAAGAGCATACACGCAGGCTGTCTGCCCATTGAGCAGGCGCAGTAAAGCACCATTCCACCTGTGGTAGAGCCTATCGTCTGAGGAAGGCAGAGTGCCTTGCCGCAGAGCTCCTTACCGTAGAGGTCGGGGTTGCTCTGGTCGCCGCAGGTTGCCTTCTTATCTCCGAACTGGAGCGCCTTCTGAAGAGAAGCGAGGGTGTTAAATCCGCCGTGAGTTACTACTGCCTCGGCGCAAGCCTTTCCGGGTGCTATAGGTCTTCCTTTAAACTGTTTCATTTTTCGCTCCTCCTTATTTCGTCGTTATGGTCTTGAGTATCTCGTCGTCGGTCATATACTTCGCGGTGGTGTAGGTGCGGAGCTTATTAGACGAGGTGATAACCGGCATCTTTGCACAAAGAGGATTGTTCATATACATAAGAGGACAGATATACGAGGTTATTACGCCGATTTTTTCAAGTCGCTTTGCATACTCGGTTTCCTCGAAGGCACGGAGCACTGCGGGAGCAGAGGTAAATACCGTGGGGATAGTTACCTTAGCATTACCCGACTCGGCAAGTGCCGCCTCGAGCTTCTCGGTCCAGCTCTTAAGCTGCTCGAGTGTCATATGAGGACAGCCCATAAAGCAGAGCTTAGGACGTGCATCGGGCTTCTTCCAGATTACCGGGTAGCTTGCCTTTACTCTCTCGAGCTCGGCGTCGTCAATTACGTACACCTCAGCGCCATCAAGTATAAGCGAATCGCCAAGGTCCTTTGCCTCGGGGGTGAGGTTCTCTATGTGGTAGAGTCCTACCGCGCCGTTAGATGCGGTTGCGGCGCCGAAGTCCTTTAGGTAGGTGCAGGTTGCCTCGTCGAGCTCTGTGCCGAGCCACTTGTCAAGCCCCTTGATATAAGGAACGGCTTCCATAACCTTCATTCCTATCGCCGAGCCGAGCAGCTGTGCTTCGGGCTTCTTCTCGGTCTTAATCTCAATTACAAAGCTCGCGCGTCTGCCCTCGTCGGTAAGGAGTCCGAATTCCGGAACAACTCCCGCAACCGAGCCCATAATATCTATGATACCGGAGTTTCTGTTACAGCGAGCGCCGAGCACTGAGTTCGCGTATACAACGGCAGAGGACTCCGCCCAAGAGAGGATATCGCCTCTTTTCGGGGTATTGCCGACCTCGTTTAAGTAGCAGGCGCAGGTAAAGGCGTCCTTATCCTTAAGTCCGAGGGTGGTAAGCTGTCCCTCGTAGAAGTCCTGCTTCGTATACATAAATTTATTGAAAATAAGCTTCTGTAGGAAGTTTGCGGGAACCTTCGGGTCAACGGGACGGGGGTCAACCGAGAATTTCTGAGTTGAGAGAGCGCCCGCCTCGATAAGCTTGTTCATAAGCTCGTATACAGGGCCTATAAGTTTAAGTCCGAAGGAGGTTACAAGATGGTTATATTCAGACGTGACCGGAACGAGTCTTTCGGCACCGAAGGCATCTCCGTACATAACGAGGGTCTTCATAACCTTCGCCATAGTTTCGCCTTCCTTGCCGTCAAGGATTGCCTGTTCTCTTTCTGTAAGCTTCATATTATTTACCTCTCTATATCTTCATAGCTACGTCCCACGCGCCCCAGATTACCGTGCGAAGGCTTCCGACTGCGTCGGCATCGCCTATTACGTGAACGTGCTTCGATTTCTTTGCTACGGGTGCGGGATTGTATCCTACAGACATAATTACGCTGTCTGCGGCTATCTTCTTTTCCTCTCCCGACTTATCGGCAATCTTAACGCCGTCAGGCTCTATCTCAAGAAGTCTTGCCTCAAGGTAGGTCGGAACCTTGTTCGCCGCGAAGAAGTCGCGAAGGAACGAGGAGTTCGGGAACGGAACCTTTGCCGATACGATAAGGTCACCCTTCATCTCGACAATCGTTGGCTTCTTACCCTGAAGGTAGAGGTCGTATGCAATCTCACAGCCTGTAAGTCCGCCGCCGACGATTACTACGTTATCGCCAACCGATTTTTCTCCGAGAAGATACTCGCACGCCTCAACCGCAAGCTCTGCGCCCTTGACGGGTATGCGCTTCGGGGTAGCACCCGTTGCGACTATTACCTCGTCGCAGTCGAGCTCTGCGATATTCTTAACCTCGCAATTCATATTAACGGTTATCGGATATTTTGAAATCTCGCGGATATACCAAGCGATAAGCGCCTTGTCCTTCTCCTTGAACGAGGGAGCTGCCGCCGCGATAAATACACCTCCGAGCTTATCGGTCTTTTCGTAAAGGGTGACGGTGTGACCGCGCTTCGCGCATACGAGAGCCGCCTCCATACCGCCGATACCGCCGCCTATTACGGCTACCCTCTTTACCTTCTTCGCGGGCTCGAGCCTGTACTTATCCGACTGCATCACTCTCGGGTCGAGAGCACATCTTGCTATATGGCTTGCATCGTAGATGGACTGCGCGTTTGCAACGCCCTTGTAGTGCGCCATATTGAAGCAGGCGTTGTGACAGCAGATACAGGGTCTGATGTCCTCGAGTCTGTTCTCGATAAGCTTGGTTACCCACTCCGCGTCGGCAAGGAACTGACGGGCAACGCCCATAGCGTCAATTCTGCCCTCGGCTACCGCCTTCGCTCCGACCTCGGGGTCCATTCTTCCCGCGCATACCACGGGAATGTCAACGAACTTCTTGATGTGTGCAACGTCCTCAAGGTTGCAGTTCTCGGGCATATACATCGGGGGATGCGCCCAATACCAGGAGTCGTAGGTTCCGTTATCGGCATTAAGCATATCGTAGCCTGCGTCCTGAAGGTACTTTGCCGCGCGCTCGCTCTCCTCCATATCTCTGCCTATCTCGGTAAACTCCTCACCGGGAACTGCGCCGACGCAGAAGTCCTTTACGTAGGATTTAACCGAGTAACGGAGAGATACGGGATAATCCTTACCGCACTCCGCCTTAATAGCCTTGACTATATCGGTTGCGAAGCGGTAACGGTTCTCAAACGAGCCGCCGTACTCGTCGGTACGCTTGTTGGTGTATTCGTGAGTGAACTGGTCAAGAAGGTAGCCCTCGTGAACTGCGTGAACCTCAACGCCGTCAACGTCGGCTTCCTTAAGAAGCTTTGCAGTCTTGGCGAAGGCATCGACTATCTCGGCAATCTCCTTCTTGGTAAGAGCGCGTGTAGTCACCTTATCCGACCATCTAGAGGGGAGAGGCGAGGGGCTTGCCGACTGATATGGGATATTGATTATAGGCTTGATAATATCGCGTACCACGGGCATATTGTGAAGCATAACGAGGGGGGTGGGAATTGCCCATGAGCGTCCCATTCCTGCGGTTATCTGCACGAACAGCTTTGCGCCGTAGCTATGTATCTCCTTCATAAACTCCTTAAGCTCGGAGAACATTTTTTTATTTTTGTAGAGCCACTGTCCCATAAAGGTGCTCTTGATGGGAGCTATTCCGGGAATAATAAGTCCGACGTTGTTCTTTGCCTTTTCGATAAAGAACTTTGCCGCTTCCTTGTCGAAGTGATTACCCGTATGCTCCATCCAGCCAAAGAGCGACGTGCCGCCCATAGGACAGAGGACGATACGGTTCTTGATTTCTACGTTTCCTATCTTCCAGGGGGTGAGTAGGGCTTCGTATTTCTTATCAACTGCTTGCATAACTCGTCCTTTCGGTTTGATTTAATACAACTATATTATATATTCTGTAGCCGAAAAAGTCAAGAAAATTAATTTTCTCAATATCTATTTACAAATCTTCCGATTTGTGATATACTATTTAGCCGTAAGGAAATTGAACTGACAAGGCTCCTTACGGCTAGGCGCAATTTTTCAACCCGAAAAGGACAGGAGCTTTATGAGGATTGATAAATTTATTTCCGAGCTTGGTATAGCCTCGAGAAAGGAAGCGTCGCGTGCGGCACGCTCGGGCGGTGTAACCGTTAACGGTGCTGCCGTTTCCGACCTGTCGCGGCATATTAACCCCGAGTGTGACGTTGTGTCGTATCTTGGGAGAGTGCTCGAATATAACAAATTCGTATACGTTATGCTAAACAAGCCCGCGGGCTACGTAAGCGCAACCGACGATAAAAATCTGCCGTACGTTACCGAGCTTCTGCCGGAGGAATACAGGCGGCGCGAGCTTTTCCCCGTCGGACGGCTTGACAGAGATACCGTAGGACTTATGATACTTACAAACGACGGAGAAACGGCGCACAGAGCTCTTTCCCCGAAGCACCACGTAAAAAAGCTTTACCGCTTTGAGGCGGCAGAGCCGCTCGCCGAGGGGGCAGAGGAGAAATTTCTCTCGGGTGTGACGCTTGCCGACGGATACGAGTGCAAAAGCGCGGTTCTGAAGCTTGACGAGGGCAGAAGGAGCGGCACGGTTGAGCTTACCGAGGGCAAATATCACCAGATAAAGCGTATGATAGCCTCTACCGGAAACAGGGTGACCTTTCTTGAGCGCATTGCCTTTGCAGGCATCACGCTTGACGAAAGCCTTAAGAGAGGCGAGTGGCGGGAGCTGACAGAGGACGAGGCCCGACAGCTATGCTCCAAGGAGTAAACAACACAGTTAATAAAAATTAAATAGCGGAATTCGGGCAGTTAATATCTGCCGCGTTTACCGTAAGGTAAAAAGTATAGGAGAAAAAAATGGATATTTTAAAGACTTTAGCAGAGGAATTTAAAATCAAGGAGGAGCAGGTAAAGGAAACCGTAGCTCTTATCGACGAGGGCAACACCATTCCCTTTATTTCGAGATACCGTAAGGAGGTTACAGGCGGTCTTGACGACGCAACGCTCCGTGACCTTAACGACAGGCTCAACTATCTTCGCAAGATGGACGAGCGCCGTGCGGAAATTTCCTCGCTTATCGAGGCGCAGGAAAAGCTAACCCCCGAGATTACCTTCGCTCTTAACAATGCAAAGACGCTCGTTGAGCTTGAGGACATATATCTTCCCTTCCGTCCTAAGAGAAAGACACGTGCCTCTGTGGCAAGGGATAAGGGACTTGAGCCTCTTGCCAATTACATTCTCGAGCAGCGCGACGCATACGACGTTTCTATCGACGAGTATGCCGACAGCTTCATATCTCTCGAGGAGGGCAAGGAGGTTAAAACCCGCGAGGACGCTCTCCAGGGCGCATCGGATATAATCGCCGAGGATATTTCCAACAATGCAGAAATCAGAAAGCTGCTCCGTGAGTTCACAATGAAGTACGGCAGTCTTACCACCAAGGGCACTACCGAGGAAAGCTCGGTTTACGAGAACTACTACGATTTCTCCGAGCCGATTAAGAAGCTCAAGGGCCACAGAGTTCTTGCAATCAACCGCGGAGAAAAAGAGGATTTCCTCAAGGTTGCGGTTACTCTCCCTGAGGACGACGGAATTGCACAGCTTGTATCGAAGGTTGTTACAAACAAGAAGTCGGCAGCGCTTCCCTACCTTATGAACACTATCAAGGACGCATACGAAAGGCTTCTCTTCCCCGCTATCGAGAGAGAGGTCAGAGCGACGCTCTTCGACGACGCGTCAGAGGGCGCGCTTAAGGTATTCTCCGAGAACCTTCGTAACCTTCTTCTTGCATCGCCTCTCAAGGGCAAGACCGTTCTCGGATACGACCCCGGCTACGCTCACGGCTGTAAGCTTGCGGTTGTTGACAAGACCGGTAAGGTGCTTGACACAGACGTTATCTACCCCGTAAAGCCCAGAGAAAATATCGAGGGCTCGAAGGAAAAGGTGCTTCGTCTTATCACAAAGTGCAAGGTTGACGTTATCGCTATCGGCAACGGCACCGCATCGCGCGAGAGCGAGCAGTTTATCGCAAGTCACGTTCTTCGCGACCCGAGATGTCCGAAGCACGTTAAGTATACCATCGTTTCCGAGGCAGGCGCTTCGGTTTACTCGGCTTCAAAGGTTGCAACCGAGGAATTTCCCGACTACGACGTTATGCAGCGCTCGGCAATTTCTATTGCAAGACGCTTGCAGGACCCCCTTGCGGAGCTCGTTAAAATCGAGCCTAAGGCTATCGGTGTCGGACAGTATCAGCACGATATGAAGCAGGCACGCCTTACCGAGGCACTCGGCGGCGTTGTTGAGGGCTGCGTTAACGGTGTTGGCGTTGACGTAAACACTGCGTCCTACTCACTTCTCTCCTACGTATCGGGCATCAACACGACGGTTGCAAAGAATATCGTTAAGTACAGAGAGGAAAACGGCGAATTCAAGACCCGTGCACAGATTCTCAAGGTTCCGAAGCTCGGTGACAAGGCGTTTACCCAGTGTGCAGGCTTCCTTCGTATTCACGACGGTAAGGAGGTATTCGACTCCACCGGAGTTCACCCCGAGTCCTATGCAATTGCCGAGGACCTTCTTCGCCGCTTCGGCTTTTCTACCGAGGACGTCAGAGCCGGCAATCTTGCACTTCTCCGCTTCAAGGCTACGCAGTACGGAACAGCAAAGCTTGCGCGCGAGCTCGGCTGCGGCGAGCCCACCCTTGAGGATATTATCTCCGAGCTTGAAAAGCCCGGCAGAGATATCCGTGACGACGCGCCCGCGCCTGTTCTCTCGACCGACGTGCTTGACATAAACGACCTTAAGCCCGATATGCAGCTCAAGGGTACCGTCAGAAACGTCGTTGACTTCGGCTGCTTTGTTGACATCGGCGTTCACCACGACGGACTTCTTCACATCTCCGAGATGAGCGACCGCTTCGTAAAGCACCCGTCGGAGCTCTTCAAGACCGGCGACGTCATCGAGGTACGAATCAAGGACGTTGACACCAAGAAATGCCGCATTTCTCTTACGAGAAAGGGCATGAGCTCAAATAAGTAATTAAAATATTAAAGGCAGAGCCTGAATGTAAAAGACCTAGGATTAAAAACAATCCTAGGTCTTTTCTTCTATAATTCTCTGATATTCGCTTTTAGTTATCAACGGACGCTGATTCTTGTCGAAATAGCCCTTTTCTATTGCAGTATCAATAAGAAGTGCAGCTTTACCGAAGGTTGACTTCAGTAGCGTTTGGACGCGCGCATGAGAAAGATGTCCGTAATCTATAGCATCAAGTATGACTGCATCCTCCTCGGAAGAAAAATCGTTTGTCTTTGAGTATGTAATCATATCCCCTCCGTTTTCACACAAAAGCTACATGTTATTAATAGGTTGTACGGATTTATTATACCATAACAGCCAAAGTAAATCAATATGTTTTTATAAAGCAAATTTAAAGTGCAGCTTTAAAGTGCAAAAAGTTGCACTTTAAGTATTGCACTTTAGAAACAAATGTGGTATACTATATGTGTGAAATATGTTTTGGGAGTGCTATATGAAAGACGAAATATTTGAAGAGTATTCAAGAGAAAAAGAACCGACTAAATATTATAAGACTTACGCGTGGAAAACCGCAATAGGACTGCAAAAGGTTGACGGACTTGAGCCTTCTGAATACCTCATAAAAACCGCTGAGCAGCACATTGACGGTGACATAAGCTTCGATGATGCACATAAGCTCATAACTTCATATTACAAAGAGTATAAGGTGAAGTCGGAGCATGCGGAAGAAGCAGACAAGGTGTCTGTACGTATAGCCGAGATTATATCCGAAAA
>JAFUQP010000010.1 GCA_017472305.1 Clostridia bacterium
GTGCAGTAATGCATGCAGCTGATCGATACTAATAGACCGAGGGCTTGAACTGCTTTTGTTCTCAATACTAGCAAAAGCTCTTCAGGTTCGCTTACTTGAGCGTTCCGTTTCCTTCCTTATTCGGTTTTCTGTGGGCATTAATCCCGCGAGGGAAAGTAAGGGAGCTTGCTCCCATTATATATGCGGTCTCGCTTTGTGCGAGGCTTTTTTGTTTATTAATCCTCTTAATAATAGCGGACAAGTGTCGGAAAAAGCCGGGAATTTGCTTCCACCGCCGTAATATAGTATAAAATCCTACTCGCAGTAGGATTATTTTTTTGCAATCCTACTTTTTGTAGGTTGACACTCTCTATAAATTATATTATAATTGATATAGAATATATAAGAATACTTCGAAATAACGTATATAATTATACTTTTACGTAATTATTCCACTGATGCTTTTTGTGTCGTGAAGGAGAAATAATGGATACCTATGCGAGAATATTTGCCGAGAATTTAAGGCGATTCAGAAAACATATGCATTGGACTCAGGAGCAGCTCGGAGAAAAGCTCGGATATAGCGAAAAGGCGGTCAGTAAATGGGAGAGCGGCAACTCAATCCCACCTGCGGAAACTTTGCTTGTTTTAGCCGATGCGCTCAACGTCAGTCTTGACGACCTCTTCAGCCATACCTCTGTACCGCAGTATTATCTCGGCATCGACGGCGGAGCGACAAAGACAACCTTCGCTCTTGCTGACAGAAGCGGAGCGATTCTGCAAAAGATAACGCTCGGCCCATCTAACCCCTTCGACATAGGCTTTGAGGCTGCCTCTGAGCTTTTATCACGCGGTATAAATCAGATAACTGCTAATATACATAAACGCAAAATTTCTGTATTTGCGGGTATTTCGGGCGGCGGAACAGAGAAAATGCGTGAGCGCTTTAATGCTTTTCTTGAAGGATTCGGATTTCTCGCTGCCTCTTGCGACAGTGATGCCGCAAATATTATCGCGGCGGGATTAAAGGGTGAGGACGGTATAGTCGTTATTATGGGCACAGGCTCGTCCTGCTTCGTAAGCCGTGACGGAGAGCGCTCTCTTGTCGGCGGGCTTGGATATCTCTTTGACCACGCGGGAAGCGGCTATGACCTTGGAAACGAAGCTATCAGAGCGGCGTGCTGCCAGGAAGACGGAAGCGGTGAGCCTACTTTGATTCACGACTATATCCTCGAGACCCTTAAGACCGAAACGGTGCTTGAAAACCTGACACACTTCTATTCTATAGGAAAACGCGGTATCGCCTCGTATTCACCGCTCGTAATCAGGGCGTATGAGGCAGGAGATAAGGTCGCCGAGAGAATACTCGTCGACAATATGGAGCACGTTGCCGACCTTATTATTACTGCATCGCGCCGACTTGAGAGCACGGAAGGGAAAATCAATGTTGTTTGCGTTGGTGGACTTACTCACAAGAGCGAGCATCTGTTCCCGATGATATACAGTCATCTTTCGGATAAGGGATATAGCGACCGCTTTGAAATCTCGGCTTTTGTCGGCGACGTTGTGCTGGGAGCTCTCCTGATGTCCGGCATTGAGTGTCAGGAAAGCGCCCTTGAAAGTAAAGAATAGTTTGCAAAAATCGACATAAATAGTGCTTTTAGGCATTTTTTTTGAAATGGGCTGTACGGCTTTTAAGCTGTACAGCTCTTTTCCTTCTACGGGCTTTCTGCTTATATATTGCGTAATGCTTTGTCCTTTCGTTGGTACAGGGTGGAAAACCTCCGTATTGGTGCAGGACTTGAACTTGGTTGAATACCTATATAAAAAATGGAAAAAATATTCAATAGGGCTTGAATTTGCCTCTGTAATATGATAAAATAGAATATCATTACTTTTTCTCGGAGCAAGGATATGAAAAGAGAACTTATCAGACAAATTTATGAGAGTCCCGAGTCGTTTGGCGGCAAGACAGTGACGATTGGCGGATGGGTAAGAAACCTTCGCGATTCGAAGGCGTTTGGCTTCATCGACCTTAACGACGGCTCTTATTTCAAGAGCATACAGGTCGTTTTCGAGCGCGAGATTGTTAATAATTACGACGAGATAGCCGCTATGAACGTCGGTGCAGCTCTCGTTGTTTCGGGTGTTGTTGAGCTTACCCCCGGGGCAAAGCAGCCCTTTGAGCTAAAGGCAAGAGAGATTAAGGTTGAGGGAACGTCTACTCCCGATTATCCTCTTCAGCCCAAGCGTCATACTGTTGAGTATCTTCGCGAGCAGGCGTATCTTCGCCCGAGAACCAATCTTTTCTCCGCGGTATTCAGAGTAAGAAGCGAGGTTGCGTACGCTATTCACTCATTCTTCAATAAGCGCGGCTTTGTTTACGTTCACACACCTATAATTACCGCATCTGACTGTGAGGGCGCCGGTGAAATGTTCCGCGTTACCACTCTCGATATGGATAATCTTCCCCGCCTTGAGGACGGTAGTGTTGACTATTCGCAGGACTTCTTCGGAAAGAGTGCAAACCTCACGGTTTCCGGTCAGCTCGAGGGCGAAACCTATGCTATGGCATTCGGTAACATCTATACCTTCGGTCCTACCTTCCGCGCAGAGAACTCTAACACTGCGCGTCACGCGGCAGAGTTCTGGATGATAGAGCCCGAGATTGCGTTTGCTGACCTTGACGACAATATGCAGCTTGCGTGGGATATGATTAAGTATATAATCAATCACGTAATGGACAACTGCGAGGCGGAGCTTGAGTTCTTCAACAAGTTCGTTGATAAAGGCCTTCTCGAGCGCCTCACCGCACTTCGCAATTCCGACTATGCAAAGGTAACCTATACCGAGGCAATTGACGTGCTCCTTAAATCGGGAGAGCAGTTCAAGTATCCTGTATATTGGGGTGTTGACCTTCAGACCGAGCACGAAAGATATCTTACCGAGAAGGTTTACGGCAAGCCCATATTCCTCACCGATTACCCGAAGGACATCAAGGCGTTCTATATGCGCCTCAACGACGACGGCAAGACCGTTGCCGCTATGGACCTTCTTGTGCCCGGTGTCGGCGAGATAATCGGCGGCTCGCAGCGTGAGGAGAGGCTGGACGTTCTTACTGCTCGTATGAATGAGCTGGGACTTCGTGAGGAGGACTACTGGTGGTATCTCAATCTCCGTAAGTACGGCGGCACAAAGCACGCAGGCTTCGGACTTGGATTTGAGCGTATCATTATGTATCTCACCGGTGTATCGAACATTCGCGACGTTCTCCCCTATCCGAGAACAGTCGGCAACGCAGAGTATTAATTCAGCAATAATAAAAAGAGGCTACGCACCCATAAAAAATAAGTGCGTAGCCTCTTTTGCGTTTTGTGAAGCGGTTAGTCCTTCGCCCTTGTGAGTCTTTCACGTGCTCTTGAGCGGTAATAGGTTTGTTGGCTACAAAAGCCTGCCTCGTAAATCAGCTCGGTCATAGCACGGCCGTCGCCGCTTGCAAGACACTTGTCTATATACGAGAGTCGGAGGGTGTTGACGTAATCCGATAGCCCCTTACCAAGATATGCGTGGAAAACTCGGGAAATATGCTCCTCGGAGTAGCCGAGTGCGGTTGAGATTTGCCGCCTGGAAACGTCACCCTTGAAATTATCCTGAATATACGCGAGTATAGCTCGTACGAGGTTTCCTTCGCCCGAGCGTCCGGCTTCGGTATATTCAAGTCTTGAATCAAGCAACGTGAAAAACAGGTCTGCCGCCGCATCGGATATCAGCCCTGAACCCTTTATGTGGGTATCGGCAAGCAGAAGAAGCGACGAGCATAGCTCGCTGTCATAAATCACGGGGTGCTTGATTTTCTTTTTTCCGCCGTAGGACTGTAGCCTTGATAGATGCTTGTAGGGAAATATGATAACGCAGTCGTCAATCTCACGGTCGGAGAGGCGCGCATCGTAGCTATGCACCTCAAAGCTGTCTATAACGGCAACCGAGCCACCCCTCACCTCATACTCGGCACCCGAGACGGTAATCCTGTATCCGCCTTTATTTACAAGCAAAATCTCGGGGCTTCTGTGGAAGTGGGCAGGGAATATATGGGAGCCGTTTCTTCTGATCATCAGAGAGTCGCTGTCATCTCTGTGCTTTTCGTAAAACTCATTCATAAGACGATTATATCACAAAATGAGAGTAAAATCAAGTCATTTGATATATAAAATGATAAAGAAAACTGCTAGAATTAAAGTGTAATAAAAAACACAGGGGGGTATGGGTATGAAATACGACCTTAAATTACTGACAGTCGACGAAAAAATACAACTACTAATGGGAAAGAACACCTGGCAAACAAAGGATATAGACGGCAAGATGCCCTCGGTTTTCTTAAGTGACGGACCCAGTGGACTCCGCAGAGTTGCAATCAGGCTCGACGAAGATGGAAAACCTATAGGTAACTACACAATGCCTGCAACCGCGATGCCTGCGGCATCGAGCCTTTCATACACCTGGTCGCCAGAGCTTGCCAGACTTGACGGAGAGGTTATAGCCGACGAGTGCATCGAAAAGAATGCAGACGTGCTCTTAGCCCCCGGTGTAAATATCAAAAGAACACCTCTTTGCGGAAGGAACTTTGAGTATTTCTCCGAGGATCCGCTCGTTGCAGGTAAGCTTGCGAAGGCGTTTATTGAGGGTGTTCAGTCGAGAAACGTAGGTACTTCCTTGAAGCACTTCTTCGTAAACAATGCAGAGAACGACCGCTCCTACAAGTCGACGGAGGTTGACGAGAGGACACTCCGCGAAATATACCTTCCCGCCTTTGAGCGCGCACTCGAGGCAAAGCCTTGGACGGTTATGTGCTCCTACAACCCGATAAACGGCGTTTGGGCGAGCGAGAATAATAAAATTCTTCGTAAGCTCCTTCGTGAGGAGCTCGGTTTTGAGGGCTTGATAGTGAGTGACTGGGGTGCGGTTCACGATATGCCGAGGGCGGTTAAGGCAGGTGTTGATTTGACTATGCCTTACAGGGAGCTTTATCTTAATGAGCTTCGCGAGGCATACGCGCGCGGCGAGGTTACCGAAGCGGAAATCGACGAGTGCTGCGAAAGAGTTCTTCGCCTCATAGAGCTTTGCGAGAGCAAGGATAAAGAGGTGAAAATGTCGAGAAATGAAAGACACGGGGCTGCAAAAAGAATAGCCGATGAGGCAATCGTTCTTCTTAAAAATGACAACAATACTTTACCTCTCAAGGGCGGTAAAATATACGTTGAGGGCGGATTTGCTAAGAAACCGCCGATTGGAGGCGGCGGCTCTTCTCTCGTAACCTGCGACTACAGCTTTGTGCCTCTTGGAGAGCTTGTAGCTAATAATCTTGGCGACTGCTGTGAGTTGGTTTCTGCAAATGGTCGCTACACAACAACGGTTGATTCAAAGGGTGCAAGAGCTCTTCCAAACATTATCGCCGCTGCTCTGCGCGCTGATACAGTGGTGCTTGCTGTTGGAAACGATAGCCTCTGTGAGAGCGAGAGCTTCGACAGAACTACAATGAGGCTTGATAAACGTCAGGAGGACGCGATAATAGCTCTTTCCCGCGCCGCAAAGAAGCTGGTGGTGGTTCTCTATACCGGTACAGCCATAGATATGTCTGCGTGGATTGACAAGGTGTCTGCTGTGGTGCTTGCAGGATATGCGGGCGAGGCGGTTAACGAGGCTGTAGCCGATGTGCTCACGGGCAAGGTCTGCCCCTCGGGTAAGATAACCGAAACCTATCCGCTCTCCGAAAATGACGTACCTGTGCTTGCTGTTGACACAACCCGACCCTACGAGGTTTATTCCGACGGCGTGCTTGTGGGATACAGACACTACGACTACTATGATAAGGAGGTCCTCTTCCCGTTCGGACACGGACTTTCCTATACAAGCTTTGAGTATTCAAATCTCAAGATTGATAAGCAGGGCGAGAGCGATTATATGGTGTCCTTTGATGTAACCAACACAGGAGAGGTGGACGGCAAGGAGGTGTGCCAAATATACGTATCGGACCTTCTTTCTATGGTTATCCGTCCTGTTCGCGAGCTGCGCGCATTTGAGAAGGTTATGCTCCGCAGCGGTGAAACGAAGCGTATTAGCATTTCTCTTTCCTACAGAGATTTCGCTTACTATAGCACAGCTCACGACTCCTGGCACGTAGAGAATGGCGAGTTTGAAATTCTCATTGGAGCTTCCTCGAGAGATATCCGTCTTTCCAAGAGAATAGATATTCAGCTTCCGAGAGAGAAGCAGCATACCCTTCCGCAGTGATTTCTTTAAGCTGAAATGCAAGAAAGAACCCCGAGATTTTTTGAAATCTCGGGGTTTTGTAAATAAATATTGTCATTTATTGCTGATTTTTTTGGATATCCGTGACGTTGAGAGTGTTGCCGTCAACCGAGAACTTTATTTCAAGGTCGGAGAAGGCCATACCGTATTCGCGCTCGCTGTCGTTCTGGTATGAGGGACGGGGGTCCTCCTTCAGTATCTCAAAAAGTGCCTCTCTCTTGTCCTCTGGAATGAGGTGGGAGAGTGCTGTTGGTATACACACCTCAAGACTTTTGTCCTTGACCTCGTCTGCAAATCCCGAAATGGCATCGGGGTGAGAATCCGAAAAGGCGACGTAAGGCTTTATATCGTATATTGGTGTGCCGTCGAGAAGGTCTGCGCCACTGACAAGGAGAATGGTTCCGAGTCCTTGCTCCTTTTCAACCGAAAGAAGTCTGACAGAGGATAGTCCTATGGGATTGGGTCTGAAGGGCGAGCGAGTTGCGAATACTCCAACGCGCTTGTTTCCGCCAAGCCTCGGAGGTCTGACCGTAGGAGACCAGCTATCTCTTTTTGACTCCGAGAACTCCCATATTAGCCAAAGATGAGAAAATCCCTCAATTCCGCGCAGAGCTTCAGGCGTTCTGTATTCCGGCTCGAAAACGATTTTCGAAATCACACCGTCGCAAAGCCCGCTTTGTCTCGGTATTCCGAATTTGTTTTTATAGTCGTTTTTAATTCTAGCAATAATTTTCACAGAATCCTCCAACCAAAGACCTCGCGGCTATTTACTCCATAAATATTTTAACATACATTAATTAAAAAAGCAATAAAAAGCTTTTGTCGGTTGCATTTTTTCTCGCTTTATGATAAAATAATATACAAGGCTTGCATAAGTCGGGTTGCCGACAATTATAAGCGACTGTATCACAGGGAAGGGGAAGAGTATGGAACGTGAAATTTCCACGGTAGCAAAAAACGGAATAAAAATTTATGCATTGAAGAACCCCGCAGTACACGGCTTCTCCCTTTCTCTTTTTCTTTTGTCGGGCAGTATGTACGAGGGCGAGGGAGAGTCGGGAATTACTCACTTTCTTGAGCATATAGCAATTCGCAATGTTAACGAGGTGATGGGCGGTGAGCTATACCGAACACTTGACAGGCACGGGCTCGAATTCAATGCCTCGAGCTTTGCTGAAATGGTTCAGTTTTACGTATATGGCTCGAGCGAGAAGCTTGCCCTCGGCGCACAGCTTCTATCGCGCGTTCTCTCGCCGATAATACTGTCAACAGAGGAGATAGAGCGCGAGCGCTCGAGAATTAAGGCGGAAATCCGTGAGGGCGACGAGCGCGGCTCGCTTTCTTCCTTCTCTAACAAAATAGTTTACGAGGGCACAAGCCTTGCAGGCACGATTACGGGAAGCGTCGGAAGTGTAAATAAAATCACGAAAAAGAAGCTTGAGGAATATAGAAGGCGAGTATTTACAAGCGACAATCTCTTTATATATCTTGTAGGTTCGTTTTCTGACGAGGACCTCTCAACTGTTGCAAAAGTCTTTGATACCGAGCTTGAAAATAGCAGCACACAAAACCGAAATATTGCACCCGTGCCTCGAAAATTCGGCAAAAGAGACGGTAGAGTGCAGGTGAAAAACGCCGATTATACAATGATGCGCTTCAGCTTTGACGTTGATATGGGCAGGGTGGGGGTGCGTGAGAGCGACCTTCTCTACGAGGTGCTTCTTGGCGGTAACTCCTCGCGCTTTTATATTGAAATGAGCGAGAAGAAGGGGCTGTTTTACGACGTTTCGGGGACTATCGACAGATATAGAAATATCGGCAGCTTCGTCTTTAGCTTCGAGGTGCGGCAGGATAAGATTTACGAGGCGGCAGAGTGCGTTATCGATATTCTTAAATCTATAAAGAAAACGCTCCTTTCTGAGGACGAATGTATGAAGGCGGGCTACGTCGATAACGTTATGCTCCTCTGCGATGACGTTCGCGAGCTTGGATTTACTATGGCATACGATAACAAGGTTATGGGGCTGGGATATAGCTCTGTGGATGCAAGGGCGGCGGCGTACGATGCGGTAACTCCCGAGCAAATCCGCGATGCGGCAAACGAGATTTTCAGACCTGAAAATCTTACCCTGACACTTAAGGGAAATAAGCGGAAAATTGACACCGCACGCCTTGAAGGGATTGCTTCCAACTTATGATTTTTGAAATATCACTTCTGTACAATCTGCAATACTATTACGGATTATGTAAACAATAAATTGCATTTCGGAGTAAAAAATGATAAAATGTGCAATGTTTGACCTTGACGGTACGTTGATTAATACACTGCCAACGATAACTCATTACGTAAACGCAACACTTACGAAAAACGGCTTCGAGGGGATTTCTCTTGAGGATTGCCGCCTTTTTGTAGGCAATGGAGCACGGAAGCTTATCGAGCGTGCGCTTAGCTTCGTGGGAGCTGACGTGCCGAGGGTGTTCGACAAGGTGTTTCGGGATTATAACGCCGCCTATGATTCGGCACCCAATTACCTCGCCACCCCTTACGAGGGAATACGCGAGCTAGTCGATGCGCTTTTTGAGTGTGACGTGAGGCTTGCCGTTCTTTCAAACAAACCGGACCTGCCGACAAGACTTACTGTTCGGGAGTTCTTCGGTGACAGATTTGCATACGTGCGCGGCGGCATACCCGGCGAGCCTCTTAAGCCCGACCCGACCGTACCCTTGAAAGTGCTTTCCGAGCTTTGTGTAAGCCCCGAGGAATGTGCATATATCGGCGACTCCGAGGTCGATGCCTTGACGGGAATTAATATGCGGGCAGGGCTTCGGATTTCCTGCTTATGGGGCTTCCGCACAAAGGAAGAAATTCTTCACGGCATCTCCCCCGACGCATATCCCGAGCTTGCTTCTTCGCCCGACGAAATTCTTCGGCTCATCAAATCCCATTGAGAAAACCGAAGCCCGCTGAGCTTATGCATTAATTAATTGAATTACAGGTTTTGACGAAGAATTTTTTAATAAACATTTAACTCGCCCCGACCTCTATTGACATTTTTCGCGTAAAATGTTAAAATGTAGGTCGAGGTGATTTTTATGCAGCAAAACCGTGAACTTTTCGAGCGCACCCCTATTCCGAAGGCGCTTGCCACACTTGCAGTGCCGACGATAGTCAGCCAGCTCATTACAATGATATACAATCTGGCCGATACCTTCTTTATCGGCTCGACCGATGACCCGAACAAGGTAGCGGCATCAACCGTTGCTTTCGTCCTTGTTTTTGCAACCAACTGCCTCTCGAATCTTTTCGGTGTCGGCGGCGGAAGTCTTATATCAAGGCTTCTCGGTGAGAAGCGGGACCGCGATGCAGCATCGGTTGCGTCCTTCTCCTTCTACGGCTCGCTCGTTATATCGGCGGTATATTCTCTCCTCGTTTTTATCTTTATGGAGCCGTTTCTCCGTCTGCTCGGCGCGACGGACAACACGCTCGGATACGCCTCCGACTATGCCTTCTGGGTAGTTGTTGTCGGTGCTGTGCCCTCGACGCTGTCTATGACTATGTCGCATCTTCTTCGAAGCGAGGGATATGCAAAATACGCGGGAATCGGACTTGCCGCCGGCGGTATTCTAAATATCATTCTTGACCCTATATTTATGTTCGTAATTCTCGAGCCGGGACAAGAGGTTGCAGGTGCGGCTATCGCAACTATGATTTCCAACGCTTTGGTTCTCGTATATTTCCTTGTCATATACTTTGCAATAAGGAATAAAACCGTGCTCTCGCTTTCCCCTGCACGTATGATACCGAAGCCCCATTACATAAGCTCGGTGTTTGCCGTCGGCTTCCCCTCTGCGTTAAGCTCGTTTCTCGCCTGCTTTGCAAGCATAATGATAAACAACCTTACCTCGAGCTACGGAGAGGTTCCGCTTGCGGCTATGGGTATAGTCAAGAAGATAGATATGCTTCCTATGAACGTTGGAATGGGACTCTGTCAGGGAATGATGCCGCTTGTCGCTTACAACTATGCCTCGGGCGACTACAAGAGAATGAAGGGCTTCACCGACGCCGCAAGAATTGCGGGAATCGGCTTCTCCCTTGTTTGCATTCTCGCCTTTGAAATATTTGCAGGTCCGCTTGTAAGGATATTTATCGGTCATGCCGAAACCGTAGAGATAGGCACGCGCTTCCTTCGCATTGCTTGCCTTGCCGTCCCCTTTATGATATTCAATTTCCAGCTGAGCTTCACCTTCCAGGCTATGGGAATGGGTAAGCAGTCGCTTTTCCTGGCTTCTCTCCGTCAGGGAGTTGTCAATATTCCGCTCCTCTTCCTTATGAACGCACTCTGGAAGCTTGACGGAATTATTTGGACTCAGCTTGTTGCCGACGTAATTACGGGAATAATCTCCTATGCCTTTTACATCAAAACCTACAATCGCCTGTCAAAAAACAGGTTCTCTGAAATATCCGACACTTAAACGGTGATTTTTGTAACATCAATCCTTTGCTACTCATAAGCAATTGCCGCCCTGCTATGCGACCTCGGTCCTTGCGCAGGGCGGCTTCTTTATTCCTTGATGCCAAGCTCGTACAGTCTGGAAAGCTCTCTTGAAAGCGCCTCTTTAGTTGACTCCCTGACCTCTGAAAGCGGCAGCCTTAACTCGGGAGAAATCAACCCCCGTGTTGCCATTATTTGCTTTATCGGGGCAGGGTTTGTTTCTGCAAACAACGTCCTTATAAAGGGAAACATAGCCTTCTGAAGCTCTAGTGATTTCCCGACATTTCCTGTAAAGTATTCTTTACATATTCGAGCGGTAGCCCTCGGTAAAATATTTGATACAACCGATATTACTCCAAGACCGCCGAGGGCGAGGGTTGGGTATATCTGAGTGTCGTTTCCCGAGTAGATTGAAAGACCCTCGACCCTCGATAGCGCGACGAGCCTGTCAACAGAGTCGCTCGCTTCCTTTATGGCAACGATGTTTTCCTGCTTTGCCAGTCTTTCAAGCAAATTAAGCCCGAGGTTGACGCCGGTTCGCGAGGGAACGTTGTAGAGAATGATAGGAAGCGAGGTTTCCTCTGCAATCGTCAAGTAATGTCGGTATACGCCTTCCTCGGTTCCCTTGTTGTAATAGGGAGTGACCAGAAGCGCACCGTCGCACCCAAGCTCTTCCGCAAGGCGCGTATGCCGCACTGCGGCGCGGGTATCGTTTGTTCCCGTGCCGAAAATCAATTTTATTCGTCCGCGGATTTTTTTCTTTGCAAATCCGTATAGCTCGTACCGTTCCCCGTCCTCAAGGGTTGCAGCCTCTCCGGTTGTTCCGCCTACTATCAGCGCGTCAATTCCCGCGGCAATTTGCGCCTCAATAAGCCCTTCGAGCGTCAAATAATCTATTTTTCCGTCACGAAACGGCGTAACAAGAGCCGTTCCCACACCGCGAAATATAATTCTTTTTGTCATAGCACTGTTAATATTTTCAATTTTACTTGAAAAATCCCTTTATATCGTGTATAATAATATAGTTACACTATTATTTTATGCGGCGTGCTTCTTTGAGTGATTTGTGCCGGCTGCCCTGTAAAAGTGAAAACAAGAGGATTTATGGAAAACAAGAAGAATATAATTTTAAATGAGAGAAAGAAAACCGACCTGAAAACCTCGGATTTTTACTACGACCTGCCCGAGGAGCTGATTGCACAGTCACCGAGTGACGAGCGTGACGGCTGCAGACTTATGGTTCTTGACCGCAAAAGCGGTGCGACCGAGCATAAAATCTTCAGGGATATTATAGACTATCTTAACGAAGGTGATATGCTCGTCGTTAATTCGTCAAAGGTTATACCCGCTCGTCTGCTCGGCAAGACCGATAAGACGGGGGGAGATATGGAATTGCTTCTTCTCCGTATGCTTGACGGCGGCGAGTGGGAAACGCTTGTCAGACCCGGTAAGCGTGCAAAGGTAGGAGCGTCATTCAGCTTTGGAGGAATTCTGCGCGCTACCGTAACCGCGATAGTTGAAGGCGGTAACAGGACGGTGCGATTTGAATACGACACGGAGAAATACAAGTCGATTTACGAGGTGCTGGACGAGATAGGCAATATGCCGCTCCCGCCCTACATAACTAAGAAGCTTGAAAACAAGAATGACTACCAGACAGTTTATGCAAAGGAGGAAGGCTCCGCCGCGGCACCTACTGCGGGACTGCATTTCACAGAGGCGCTCCTTGATAAAATACGCGCGAAGGGCGTGGGCTACGGCAAGGTAACCTTGCACGTGGGGCTTGGAACCTTCCGTCCCGTAAAGGTAGAGGACGTTGAGTCGCACGAGATGCACGGTGAGTATTTCCACATAAGCGCAGAGGTTGCCGACGAGATTAACCGCCGCAGAGCTGCGGGCGGAAGAATAATAGCCGTTGGAACGACTGCCTGCCGTGTTCTCGAGAGTGCATCGACTCCCGACGGAAAAGTGCATCCAACCAATGCGGAAACGGGCATTTTTATATACCCGGGGTACGATTTTAAGGCAACAGATGCCCTGATAACCAACTTCCATCTTCCCGAGAGCACCCTTATAATGCTCGTCAGCGCGCTTGCAGGGCGAGAGAACGTAATGAACGCTTACAAAGAAGCTGTAGAGGGTAGGTATAGGTTTTTCTCCTTCGGCGACGCCATGTTCATCCAATAACCGCCAATTGCTTCGTTGTCGCTCGACTCGCTCAAATCGGCGTAGGTAACTACGACTTCATTTCGCTCGCTCCCTTACGCCTCGCACTTGACAATTTCTTGAATGAACGAGAAATCTTGAGTAGTGTCAACATCGTAGACGCGATGCTGATTGTATAAATTCCGCAATACTGCGATTGTAATGTACAAACAATTTTGACGGTTTTTGACAACTGAACTTTACAATATGCTACAAAAAGAGGTTATATGTTCGATTTTCTTTTCTTCTTCAACAGTATTCTTATAGGAATAGGGCTTGCGATGGATGCTTTTTCGGTGTCGCTTGCAAACGGGCTTGACGACGTCTGTATGCCGAGGCGAAGGATGCTGCTTGTAGCAGGCACGTTTGCTTTCTTTCAGGCACTTATGCCGCTTCTTGGCTGGGTGTGTGTTCATACGATGGTCGAGGCTTTCTCGGCATTCGAGCCATTCATTCCGTGGATAGCGCTCGCGCTTCTCGGCTTCATTGGCGGCAAAATGCTTTATGAGGGCATAAAGTGCCGGAAAGAGGGCTGCCCCGACTGTAATTGCAAGGAGGGTAAGGCGCTCTCGCTCGGCACGCTTTTGGTGCAGGGCGTGGCCACCTCGATTGATGCGCTTTCGGTAGGCTTTACTATATCCGAATACGGTACGCTTGAGGCTATCGTTTGCGCTCTTCTCATCGCTCTTGTAACCTTCTTTATCTGCCTTGGAGGCATTTATATTGGCAAGCGCTTCGGAACGGCTCTTGCGGGTAAATCCTCTATATTCGGCGGTTCAATTCTTATTTTCATCGGTATCGAAATCTTCGTTACCTCATTTATATAATTTGCGCTCAAATAAAAAAATATAAAGTTAAAAGACAAGGAGAAAAAAATGTTCGATTTCATTCCCAACACCTATTTCCTCTTCGCGTTCGGTCTCATTTTGCTTATCAAGGGCGGCGACTGGTTTGTCGATGCCGCAACCTCGATAGCACACCGCTTCGGACTTCCCGAACTGCTTATCGGTGCAACCGTTGTGTCTATCGGAACAACCCTTCCCGAGGTTATGACCTCTGCTATGGCAGCGCTCGGCGGCTCGGGTGAGATTGCCTACGGCAACGCTATAGGATCTATCATCTGCAACACCGCGCTTATTTCCGCGCTGACAATCGCAATTATGCCGGGAAAGGCAGATAAGCATTCTTTGGTATTTCCCGTATGCTTCTACTTTGGAGTTGCATCGTTTTACGCTGTTAACGCTTACGTATTCGGTAGATTTGATCTGTGGGCAGGTCTTGTCCTTATAGCCGCTTTTGTCGTTTACATGGTTATAAACGTCATTAATATGAAGAAAAATCCCGCCGAAGCTGAGCTGTCGGTAGATGAAATCGAGGCAGCAGAGATTGGCGATAATTCAAGCTCCTCCCGTGCGGATCTTCTGAAGGATATTCTCGTACTTATCGGCGGTGCACTCGTTATTGCGCTCGGCGCACATCTTCTTGTAAACAGCGCAACCGAGATTGCCGAGAGCTTCGGTATTCCCGAGTCGGTTATAGCTCTTACCGTCGTAGCGCTCGGAACCTCGCTTCCCGAGCTTGTAACTGCGATAACCTCGCTCCTGAAGGGCCACGGCGCGCTCTCGCTCGGTAACATAATCGGTGCCAACATATTCAATCTTGTTCTTGTGTCGGGTGTTGCTATAACCATCAACCCCTTCACCGTTCCCATGACCTCGAGCCTCTTCGGTCAGAACACCTCGCTCGTGCTTGACGTTCCCGTAATGTTTGCGGTAATGGCGCTTCTTACAATACCTACTCTCCTTCGCGGAAAGCTCGCAAGATGGCAGGGCATCTCGCTCCTCGCAATCTATGCAGCCTTCCTCGTTATGCAGTTCGTATTCGTTACTCCTGTTTAATATTCATACATTTTCACAGAAAGTTATAAAAAAGCCTTCCCTGTTGGGGAAGGTGGCACGCTAAGCGTGACGGATGAGGCATAAAAAGCTATGAGCAGCTCCTCTTCCACCATTATTGCGGTCACCTTATTCCATCGGGAAAGGCTTTTTATTTTATAAATGCTTCTCTATTGCCGCCTTGGTCGCTCTTGCAATATCAAGAATTACCTGCAGCTCCTCTTTTGTGCATTCGGAGGCAAGCTCGTATAGTGCGCCTTCGGGAGCTGCCTTAGACTTTTGTACTTCGTAGAGCAGGTCGTCTGTCTGCACTTCCAGTGCAGAGGCCAGCTTTACGAATACGGGAAGGCTCAGCTTTGTGTTCCCGGTTTCTATATGGCTCATATGCGTGACCGATATTCCGATTTTTTCGGCGAGCTCCTCTTGTGACATGCTTTTGGACTTGCGATATTTTCTGATTTTTTCACCGATTTTGAAATAATTCATAAAAATAAACCGCCTACATAGTTAATTTATACTTGAATTATAACGCAAGTTATGCTATAATAAAATAAACTGTGTAGGCTAAATATATCTATGCAGTTAATTTTATGTTAAAAGTTGGTAAAAACATGAAAAGACTGGGTATGTTTATTGTATTCCTTGCTTTGACGGCATGCTGTATTATGGGGCTGTATTCATGCAAGGATAAGGAATGCGATCATGAGTGGGGCGAGTGGTCGGTGTCAAGTGTGTCGACCTGTCAGGCACAAGGCACCAAGGTACGCAAGTGCTTGAAATGCAGCGAGCCGCAAAACGATTTTGTTGATATAGCCTCGCATAGCTATGACGGTGAAAATGCCGTTTGGGAATGGAGTGGGGTTGAGTCCGCAACCGTAACTTTTCACTGTAAATACGGATGCGGCTCAACGAGAGAGGTAGGCGCAACGGTTACGCGCACTCTCACCCTGCAGCCTAGTTGCACCGAAAACGGAGTTGAAGCTTATACCGCCACGGCAAGTATAGACGGTAAGGGCTACAGTTGCGTAATAACAAATCCCGTGCCCGCGCTCGGTCACAGAGAGGTCGAGGATCCTGCCATAGCTCCTACCTGCGAGAGCGTTGGTTATACGCGTGGCTCACATTGCTCTGTTTGCCGTGCAATTCTATCTACTCAGAGTGAGATTGCGGCTCTCGGGCATAAATATGACACCGAAAACGCCGTATGGACTTGGGACGGTGTTGAAGAAGCAACAGTAGCCCTTCACTGTGAGCGCGGATGCGGTTCTAAAAAAGATGCGAGTGCTACGGTTTCTGTTAATATTGTTTCGCAACCGAGCTGCACCGAGAACGGAATAGGAGTCTACACTGCCACGGCAAGTATAGACAACAAGGAATATAATAGCTCAATAACAAAGCCCGTGCCCGCACTCGGTCACAGAGAGGTCGAGGACCCTGCCGTAGCTCCTACCTGCGAGAGCGTTGGCTACACGCGCGGCTCACATTGTTCGGTTTGCCGTACAACTCTTTCAGAACAGAGCGATATTGCGGCTCTCGGGCATAAATATGACACCGATAACGCCGTATGGACTTGGGACGGTGTTGAAGAAGCAACGGTATCACTTCACTGCAAGCATGGCTGTGGCTCTACGAAAGGTGCAAACGCAACGGTTACGGGCGGTATAACCTCACAGCCTACCTGCACGAAAAACGGAATAGAAACGTACACCGCGACGGCAAGCATAGACGGTAATATTTACAACGACGCAAGAACTAAGGCTGTGCCGGCTCTCGGTCACAGAGAGGTCGAGGACCCTGCCGTAGCTCCTACCTGCGAGAGCGTTGGCTACACGCGGGGCTCACATTGCTCGGTTTGCCGTGCAATTCTTTCAGAACAGAGCGATATTGCGGCTCTTGAACATATATTTGATGCCGACAATATTGTGTGGAATTGGAATGGAATTGAGGGCGCGTCCGCAATTCTTAGTTGCCGCTTCGACGCTTCTCATAAGCGAGAAATACCTGCGAATATAACCGCGATGATTACGGAGGAGCCCACTTGTACCGAGGTTGGGGTTATAACCTATACCGCAATCGTAACTATAGACGGTAAAACTTATACCGATACAGAAACAGGAGTTGCCGAAGCACTGGGTCACAGATGGGACGGCGGCACCGTGACCGTGAAGCCGACCGCAGTGTCTGACGGCGAAAGACATTTTAAGTGTACAGGATGCGATGCTGAAAAGGATGAGAAAATTCTCTATCCCATAACGCGCGCAGATTGGAATTCGCTCATATCGGCTTTGACTGATACGAATAACGTCAGTATAACAAGGGATATTAATGTCTTTACTGACAGCGAGGTGCTGCTTAAACAAACTGAATATCACGTTATTGACGGCGAAAAAATTTCCATTATCTCGGTAGATGACAGTGGCAACGTGCAGGCTTACATATACAGATACAGAGGTGAGGACTGCATAGTTACGCTTGACGGTGAGGAGTGGCATCGCGCGCCGTACTCCAATGATGTGGAATACTCCGCATGCTTCGCTTTGCCCGAGGCTTATATTCTGAGCATTGTGGCGGCTTATGACTCGTTTGTGTACGACGAGCTGACCGATAGTTATTTTGCCACCGAAGTTCCTGTGCTGGAGGGCGGCAATGTAGCTTTTGTGCTTGGTGAGGTAGCTATTGAAATTGGTGAAAACGTACGGCGAGTAAGCTTTTCGACTGTTGAAGAAAACTACAACGTTAGTATGGATATAATCTTCAGTTGCTTTGGAGAGGCGACTGTGGAAATTCCTCACGTTCACGAGTGGAGCGCGTGGGAAACCGTTGTTGAGCTAACCTGCACCGAGGACGGACTGCTGTTTAGACAGTGTACCGAGTGCCTTGAGGAGCAGAGGCAGGAGCTCTATCACGAAGGCCACGACTACGCCGCGGAAATAACCAACCCTACCTGTACGGCTGGGGGTTATACAAGCTATATCTGCCGCAACTGCCCTTATAGCTATAATAGCGATTACGTAGAGCCGATAGGGCATTCGTGGGGCGCGGTTGAGGATGACGGAAGTATTACCTATAAGCCCTGCATCAACGGCTGTGAGGAGCGCCTTTGCCTCAGAACCTTGACGGCAGCATATGAGGGCGAGCTCCTTCTCGTGGGCGAGTCTGTTCTTCTGTCAGACGTAGCGGTTACCGCTATTCTTTCCGACGGAACCGAGATTAAAATTTATGATTTTGAAATGCCTGTAACCGAGGTAACCGCAGACGGCTCGAATTACCTGGCGGTTAATTATCATACTCTCGACATTGACGTTTCCGTGCCCGCAATATACGATAATCTCGAGGGCGTGACACCGTCAAGCGAATTTGTTCATACCATAGAAAACGGCGAGATAACGATTACCGGATACACGGGCTCGGCAAGCGAGATAGTTATTCCCTCGCACATAGATAGAGTCCCTGTAAGATACATCGGCAACAGTGCCTTCAGTAATTGCTCTTATCTTAAGTCCGTCACTATTCCGCCGAGCATTATCAAAATAGGCAGGAGCGCCTTTGCGGGCTGCCCGATAAAGGAGCTTGTCATACCCGATAGCGTTACCGAGATTTCCGGCGAGAACGGCTTTGGAGCATTTGAAAATTGCACGATGCTCGAGAGCGTGGTAATCGGTAACGGAATTATGGAAATCGAGCAGGATACCTTCCGCGGATGTACTTATCTCGAGTCGGTGACTATTGGCAACGCTGCTGTAACTATAGGCGAGTATGCTTTTTATGACTGCAGTTACCTTAATATCTTAACGTTTGGCGAATGTGTTTATGAGATAGGTTCCTATGCCTTTGGAAATTGCACGTCTCTCACCGAAATTACCTTCCCATCAAGTTTACGTACGATAGGTAACGGAGCATTTAATGGTTGCGAGCATCTTTCCTCTGTAATTTTCAATGACGGTCTAAAGACTGTTGGAAGAGAGGCGTTCAGCACCTGCCCGATAAAGGAGCTTGTCATACCCGATAGCGTTACCGAGATTTCCGGCGAGAACGGCTTTGGAGCATTTGAAAATTGCATTATGCTCGAGAGCGTGGTAATCGGTAACGGACTTTCCGAAATCGAGAAGGAGACGTTCAGAGGATGTAACTATCTCAAGACTGTAACTATCGGCAACAGTGTTTATACGGTAGGTGAGTCCGCGTTTCTTGATTGTAGTGCCCTTGAGAGCATAACCTTCGGTGAGTGCGTTCGCGAGATAGGTACCAATGCTTTCAGAAATTGCACTGCACTCACTGAGATTTCCTTCCCTTCAACTCTTTATTCGATAGGCAACGGAGCATTCAGCGCTTGCTCTCGTCTCTCGTCGGTAACCTTTAATGACGGCTTAAGGACCATAGGAAGAGAGGCATTCAGCGCTTGCCCTATAAAGAAGATTGTCATACCCGATAGCGTTACCGAAATATCGGGAGAGAACGGCTTGGGAGCATTTGAAAATTGCACTATGCTCGAGAGCGTAGTAATCGGTAACAGACTTTCCGAAATCGAGCAGGATACCTTCCGAGGATGTACCGCGCTCAAGAGTGTTACTGTGGGGGCATCGCTTTTAACCGTAGGCCAGCTTGCCTTTGACGGTTGTACGTCGCTTGACGAAATAGATTTGGGAGATAAGCTCAGAGCTATCGAGAACCGTGCCTTCAGAGGATGCACGTCACTGAAGAAGGTCACATATCCCGGCAGTGCGACTGTAGCGGACAATGCTTTTGAGGACTGCCCCCTTCTTGAATCTTGATTAATTTCATAACAACCTCTGCCGCACGGTCTGGTCACAGCCGTGCGGCTTTTGCATTCCAAGAAGCTTTTACTTCCATAAAATTCCGCTGTCAATTCCCTTGACAATCGGTCAAATCCGTGCTATAATATAACCGCGAACACGAGTTCACGGTTACTGGTTTTTTGGAGTAACTAAAAATTTGCTCCGTAAAGTTGCGGCGTAAGCGGCTCTCACTCAAATTCAGACGAAAGGGGATATAGTAATGGAGAAAAAGCAGTATCTTGCAATAGATTTAAAATCCTTCTATGCCTCTGTGGAGTGCGTCGAGCGAGGGCTTGACCCGCTTCGCACAAATCTTGTCGTCGCAGACGGAAGCCGCACCGAAAAGACTATATGCCTCGCGGTTTCCCCTAGCCTTAAGGCGTGGGGAGTGCCGAGCCGTCCGCGCCTTTTTGAGGTGGTATCAAGGGTGAGGCAGGTGAACGCCGACAGGCGCTGGGGCGCACCCGGGCGTCGCTTTTCGGGCTCGACGGCTGACGACGTTCTTTTGCGCGCGAGCCCCTCGCTTGCCCTCGATTATATAACGGCACCGCCGAGAATGGGACTGTATCTCGATTATAGCACGCGTATTTACGCTATTTACCTTCGTCACTTCGCTCCCGAGGATATCCACGTATATTCGATAGACGAGGTGTTCATTGACGTCACCCGCTACGGCACGGCGTATAAAAGGAGCGCAAGGGAGCTCGCTATAGAGGTTGTGCGCGAGATTGTCGAAAAAACAGGCATAACTGCCACCGTCGGAATAGGTACGAATCTTTATCTTGCTAAGGTCGCTATGGATATAGTCGCAAAAAAAATAAAGCCCGACAAGGACGGCGTGCGTATTGCGGAGCTTGACGAGATGAGCTACAGAAGGCTGCTTTGGGAGCATACACCCCTTACCGATTTCTGGCGCGTTGGCAGAGGGTACGAGAAAAAGCTCCGCGCACACGGGATTATGACTATGGGCGACGTAGCGCGCACCTCGCTGACAAACGAAGCTCTACTATATAAGCTCTTCGGAGTCAACGCAGAGCTGCTGATAGACCACGCGTGGGGCTTTGAGTCATGTACTATGGAGGACGTGAAGGCGTACAGACCCTCCTCGGAGAGTATTTCCTCAGGGCAGGTGCTCTCTGAGCCTTATAGCTTTGACAAGGCGAAGCTTATACTTCGTGAGATGTGCGACCTGTTTGCCCTCGAGCTTACCTCGCGGGGAGTTACCGCACGAACGGTGACGGTCACCGTTGGCTACGAACGCGAGAGCCTTGCGGAAAGCGTCGGCTATACAGGCGAGGTCGTGCTCGATTTTTACGGCAGAGAGGTACCGAAGCACGCGCACGGAACCGAAAGGCTTCGGCACTACACCTCGTCCTGCAGCGAGATATCGGGGGCGGCGCTTTCGGTGTTTGAAAGAGCTGTTGACCCACGGCTTCTCGTCAGGAGAATAACCGTTACCGCCTCGGATATTCTGCCTGCGAGCGAGCGCACTGCGAGAGAGTGCGCGCAGCAAATAGATATCTTCGGCGACCTTGATAAGGAGCTTTCCGACGAGGCGACACGCGAGAGGGAATATAAGCGCGAGCTTCGCCGACAGAACGCAGTCCTCTCGATAAAGAAGAAATTCGGCAAGAACGCAATTCTTAAGGGAATGAACTTTGAGGAGGGCGCAACAACCATAGACAGAAATCTCCAGATAGGAGGGCACAAGGCCTGAAATATGGAAGAAAAATACGAGAAAATTATAAATCTTCCGCCCCCGACCTCGGCATCTCACCCGAGAATGGCAAGGCTTGACCGAGCGGCGCAGTTTGCGCCGTTTGCGGCGCTGTCGGGCTACGGAGATGCGGTTGCGGAAACTGCAAGGCTTACCGACAGACAGATAGAGCTTGACGAGGGTGAAATAGAGCGGCTCAACCGCACACTCACATACCTATCGTCGCATCTTGGCTCGACAGAGGTGCTCGTCACCTATTTCGTCCCCGACAGGCGAAAGTCCGGCGGCAAATATCTGACCGAGCGCGCGGCGGTAGCTCGCCTTGATTGCGAGAGCGGAATTATGACTCTCTCCTGCGGCACGGATATCCCCTTTGACAAAATACTGAAAATAGAAATCCCCGGAGAATAGAAAATGAAGAGAAATGACGAAAGAAAGAACGAAATATACCGCTTCGTTAACGAATATATATCAGAAAACGGTCGCAGTCCCAGCACCGACGAGCTATGCCGACACTTCGGAGTTGGAAAGGCAACGGTATCGAAGTTTATTTCCCGCCTTTGCGAGGAGGGGCTGCTTGAGAGGCGTGCAAGATATGCGCTCTCCAGCCGCGAGAGCGTGTCGGGAGCTATAAAAATGCCGGTTGTCGGCAGTATTGCCTGCGGTAAGCCCACCCTCGCTCTAGAGGATATCAAGGGCTATATTACCGCCTCGCGCGAGGAGCTTGGCGGAGGAGAATATTTTGCGCTTCTCTGCGAGGGCGACTCTATGACGGGCGCGGGTATTGACGACGGCGACCTCGTGTACGTGCGCCGACAACAGGCAGCAGACGAGGGCAATATAGTGGTCGCTATGGTCGAGGACCGCGAAACCGGCGAATACCGCGCAACCCTCAAGCGTCTGTACCTTGACAGGGAAGGTAAGAGCTATATCCTTCACGCCGAAAATCCCGCATATTCAGATATAGTAGTTCCCAAAATAGAGGTTGTCGGCGTTGCCGTCAGGGTGCTTAAGAATCTGGAATAAATAAAGCACTGAAAATTTTGCTTTTTTATTGATTTTTGTCCCTCTCGGTGGTAAAATATAAAAAGCAAACCATAGTATTAAAGAGGCAGCTTATGATAATTGATTTTCACACTCACGCGTTTCCCGACGCGCTTGCTCCGAGAGCGATAGAATCTCTCTCAAAGATAAATTTTAACGGTGACGGCCCTTACACCGACGGAACGGCGGCAGACTCGAAAAGGCTTCTTCGCTCTGCGGGAATATCCCGCGCGGTGGTATGTAATATCGCGACGAACGCAAAGCAGGAGCACAACGTAAATTCCTTTGCAATATCGCTTACCGCACGCTCGGATTTCTTCTCTCCACTGGGCTCGCTTCACCCCGACAGCACCGAAAAGGAAGCCGAGCTTGACAGGCTTCTTGCCGCAGGAATACACGGAGTAAAGCTTCACCCCGACTACGTGAGAATAGCGCTCTCCGACGAGAGATATACCGAGATTTTCGGACTTCTCGAGGAAAGAGGAATGTTCGCTACCGTTCACGCAGGCTTTGACCCCGTGTCCCCCGACCGTGTTCACACAACCGCAGATATGCTCCTCTCGGCAGTAAAGCGCTTCCCGAGGCTTAAGCTAATCGGCGCGCATATGGGCGGCTTCAGGTGCTCGCGCGAGGTGCTGGAGAAGCTTGTAGGCACAAACGTTTATATTGACACGTCGCTCTCCGCTCTTCGCGGGGAGGAAACCGAAGCCCTCTACGAAATTCTGAAAAACCACTCCCCCGAGAGAATTCTCTTCGGTACCGACACCCCCTGGTCTAATCCCGAGAGCGAAATCGCCTTCGTCGAGCGCGCCCCGATAAGCGACCTCGCGAAGGAGAAAATATTCTCCCAAAACGCAATATCGCTCCTCGGCATCGGCTGACAGAATGCCTGTGGCAATTCCTTTGATTACGCTCTACCTTAATATAAACAAATACTTCGGTGACAGACTACACCGCCTATATGAAAACACCTGCCGCGTGCAGGTGTTTTCGTTTTTTTATTAGACCTGACCCTTTTTTGACCCTTTTAAAAACTGATAATTACCGACTTACACTAATTTAAAACTCAAAAAGAAATAGCCGAAAAGCGTTGAAACCACTGAATTTATCAGCATTTCAGCCACTTTTCGGCTTGGCAGGGGCAGAAGGACTTGAACCCACGACCCATGGTTTTGGAGACCAGTACTCTACCAACTGAGCTATACCCCTACATACGCAAACTATTATACTAAATTTTTCGGGGTTTGTCAAGGTGTTAGAGAAAAATATTTGTGCTTTTGAGAGAAAAATATCTGCGGCTTTTCAAAAGCACTTTTTTTAATTAGAAAGTCGCGTCGTTTTAATCTTTTTATCTTAGAGGTGAGCCTTAACTTGGTCTGCAATCTGTCGCATGCCGAGGGCTGTCGGGTGTCCGGATACCTTGTCAATGTCCGAAAGCTCGACGTATTCCGTGCCGTAACGCTCGGATGCTGCCTTAACGTGTGCGCCAATCTCGGGCTTCAGTCCTGTGTTGATTACGTAGACGATTCTCGCCTTGGGTAAAGCTGCCTTCGCCTCGTAAATAATGTCGGCAACCGCGGGGAGCACCGAATATAGGTCGCTCTCCTCAAACCCGGAAAGCTTCGCTTCGCCAAGCGGCGCGTCAATCCAGCTGTCGTTGGTTGCGCCGAAAATTATCAGCGTGTCGGGCGCCCCCTTGCCTCGGAAGTCCGAGTCGCAAAGGCATCTAAGCCTATATATAAACGACGAGCTGCGCGAGCAGTCGCCGCCTCTGCCGGTATAACAAACCGTCGAGCCCGACCAGCTGTTATTTTCGATTATTTCCATACCCGTCTCGCGGGAAAAAATATGCCACCAGGTATCCTCGACGGAGCGAACGCCCGTGCCGGGACGCGTTTCTGCCTTGTCGTAATAAACGGCATAGCCCTCGGGAATATATCCCTCGAAGGTCGAGTAGCTGTCACCTATAATAAGAAGCTTTTCTGATTTCACGTCACACCTCCAAAAAGAACATCGCCACAATTATATCACGGCAAGGCTCTCCCGTCAATATATATTTACAATAAAAAATGTATTTTTCTTGACTGAAACAAGCTAGCCTAGTCGTCCTCGGGCTCTTTTGCAAGCCTTCTTGCAAAGGAGCTCATCATCTCGCTGATTTTGATATTCTGCGGACAAACCGATTCGCACCGACGGCAGCCAATACACGCCGAAGGCTTTTTGTCCTCGGGCATAGCGCCGATAGCCATAGGCACGAGAAATCCGCCGCCACCCGAGTAGCTGTACTCATTATAGAGCTGAATAATATGCGGAATATCAAGCCCCCTCGGGCAGTAATCGGTGCAATAACGGCAGGCAGTGCAGGGAAGGGTGTCCTTCTCGGTCATCTTTGCCGCAATCTCATAGAGAAGCGCTGTTTCCTTATCGCTTGTCGGCTTCTCCTCTGAGAAGGTCTTTATGTTTTCGCTAATCTGCTCCTCGCTCGACATACCCGAGAGAGTGACAATCACCTCCGGAAAGCTCTGTATATATCTGAAAGCCCACTCCGCGTCGCTCGCCTCGGCTCGCGCCTCTCGGAGAAGTGCGGAATGCTCGGGCTGAAGCCTTGCAAGCGCGCCGCCGCGAACCGGCTCCATAACCCAGACGGGTATGTTGTATTCGCGAAGAAGCTCTACCTTCGCTTTTGCGTCCTGAAGCTTCCAGTCAAGCCAGTTAAGCTGTATCTGGCAGAACTCCATATCCTTTCCGTATGCATCAAGGAACCTGCGCACAGTGCCTATCCTGCCGTGAGTGGAGAAGCCAAGATGCTTTATTCTCCCGCGCCGCTTTTGCTCTGACAGAAACTTAAATAAGCCGCGATCTTCGTCAAGATAGGCGTCAATATTGCTCTCACACACATTGTGGAAGAGGTAAAAGTCGAAATAATCAACACGGCACCTCTTTAGCTGCTCCTCGAATATTTCCTCAATACGGTTAAAATGAGAGAGGTCGTAACCCGGGAACTTCGTTGCAATTCTGTAGCTTTCCCTCGGATACTCCGAGAGAACCTCACCGATAACCCTCTCCGAACGCCCGCCGTGATATGCCCAAGCGGTGTCAAAGTAGTTAATACCGCCGTCTAAAGCAAGCTTCACAAGACGGCGCACAGCATCCATATCCACCTCGCCGCCCGAGCCCTCGACGGTCGGAAATCTCATACACCCAAGACCGAGCGCCGAAATTTTATCTTCACGAAAATTCTTATAAATCATACGTCCTCCGAAAAGGTTGGATTACGGAATTAAACCCTTGATACTATTCTAGCATAAATATAATAAGAAGGCAAGAAAAATTTCCGCAAAAAACATTGTTAAATTGATTTTACATTGAAAAACAGGAAAAGCCTTGAATACCCAAGACTTTTGTGCTACAATATTAGTGTGAAAAAACAACCGAAAAAATCGAAAAAAGTAAATGTTTCTTTACATTTCTCGACTAAATACAAAAAGAAAGGCCCTGAAATGAAAACAAGAACAAAAAGAATACTGATAATAAGCCTTATATCTTTAGTGGCGGTATTCCTGGCAGCCGCCCTCTATCTTGGCGATTACTACCGTGCCGATGAGGGCGCGATAGCCGTCTTTGACGGAGCAGAGAACATCTCGGTTTCGGTTAATCGGGACGGCGATGTAGTTTTCGAGCCGCAAAACGCCACGAAGGGCTTTATCTTCTATCCGGGTGGGAAGGTAGAGCACAATGCCTATCAGCCGCTTCTTGCAGAGCTTGCCCGCGCGGGAGTGCTTTGCGTACTCGTAGAAATGCCCTTCAATCTTGCTGTCTTTGATATAAATGCCGCGGACGGCATACGCGAAGAGTACCCGAGCGTTACCGATTGGTACATAGGCGGTCACTCTCTCGGCGGCTCGATGGCGGCAGCGTACCTCGAGGATAACTACGAGGACTTCAAGGGGCTCGTTCTTCTTGGCTCGTACTCAACCGCTGACCTCTCTGATAGCGGGCTTTCGGTTCTCTCGGTCTATGGTAGCGAGGACAAGGTTATGAACCGCGAAAAGTACGATGAAAATAAGAAAAAACTCCCGTCAGACTTCACCGAGGTAATAATTGAAGGCGGTTGCCACGCCTACTTCGGAATGTACGGCGCGCAGGACGGCGACGGCGAGCCGACAATCTCTCAAAGCGAGCAAATCTCCCTGACTGCCGGACATATTCTTACCCTTATGAATTAACAAATTCAAGACACAGAAGCCGCCGCGCCCAAAGGCACGGCGGCTTTTTGAAAAAAGCTTGAAGGGGGATTCTTAAATAATGATAAAGAAAACGGAACAAAGGATTCATTTTTGATACCTTGTTCCGCGTTTTATCTTTTAGTGCCAAAGTTGCTCAAATAAATGATAGCTGAATACCCCAGACTTCAGCAAATGAAATCAGATTTGCATATCCTAAAATCAGAGGGAGGAGAACCGCAAATATGTCAAGAAATATAGAGTCCAATCCGCCTCTTTTGTTTTTCCTGAAGAGAATGAACGACTTTCCGTAACAATCTCGGTTGTTTTGAATTGTGGAAAACAGCGCCATACACGCACTTAATGCGTAGAGAAGAAGATTCATAGGAAAAAGAAGCAACGTCACCTCTTTTATAAATCCCGTTAATAGAGTTAGTACAAAAACCGAAACAAAAAGCGGGATAAAGATTAGGTTTAAATAATACAAAATCCCCAGGTTCGCTTCCTTGTGCAGCTGCGTGTAGAACCAAAAGTTTTTCTTTCCAACGAGTAGTTTTCTGTACCTTGTGCTGCTGATTTTTTTTGACCGCTTTGCCAAGCCTTCTATGCTTATTCGGAAGGGGGCATAAAACAATGTCGGAAATATCAAGAATATCAGTGAAACGGAGCAATAAACCGAAAGCACCGCATCGTATAGCTCGGGATGATTTATCATATATACCGACAAAAGAACGGCACAAAGGCCACCGATAAGAGTGAATGCAGTTACCTTGTGCCCAAGATATTGACGGAAGAACGTAGCTACGATGTTAGCAAGTCCTACTCCGATTACCAATGCCCCAATAATACCTAGGAGAGGCCAGCCGCCAACGCTTTGATTCTCATCAAAAGATGCAATGTATATTATGTAAAGAATTAAGGGTATAAAGCATACAGAAACACCCAAAATCATTATAACCCCAAACCTTATTTGGAGCTTTCTCTTGCTTTTACTCGGAGAGCTATTTTTGTGTGCCTTTGTTGGACGGTCTGCCTCATTATCGAGGGAATGCCGGCGAGGTAAACCGATTTGGCGAAAGCAATTTTCATTGAATTCTATGTTGAATAGTTTAATCCCTTTTCGAAAAGAAGAGAAGCGCTTTTTACCCAAGAAAATATCGGGCATAGTGCAAATCAAATCGGCAAATCTGCTTATTTTTTGTGTATCACCCTCTTCAAGCATGTCAAAAAGTGTATCTATGCAATAAATCAGTATTTTTTTCTCTCTTCGCCTACCGTTCTTTTCGAGCTGCTTTCGTGAGAACGTTATGCTTCCAAAAGTAGCATTAATTTTGTCGCTATTCAAAGATTCTTCAGAAAACAAATCTCTTATTTCTATAAAATAGGTCGTAAGATTCTTATAAAAAGCCTCTGTCATAGTATTCTCTCGATTCTTGCATTAAAAGCTTTAGACTGCTCGCTAATGTTATTATAGCACAGTCGAGATTGATTTTCAATCTGTATTTTTTGTACGTTCGTTGAACTCTGCGGTGAGCGATTCTTGATAGCAAAGCATCTGAAAGCGGTGTGGAAGCCTATTACGGACAAAAATAATTACAAAAATTTCATTGCCTACTTTAAATTCTGTATTCGGTGTGATATAATAGTGTTGTTGCAAGCATGAAAAAGAATACAAAAATGATTTTATTCAAGAAAACCGTTAAGACTACACCGGTAAGGTCGCACAGGCGAGGTTGGTATGTTGTGTTGCGGGGGCTTGATAAAGCAAATTGTGTTCAGGCTTTAAAACAGGAGGTTATAAATGTCACAGAAGAACAGTTGGGACGTTGTCGTTGTCGGCGGCGGTGTTTCCGGTTGCATGGCAGCTTTCGCAGCAGCGAAGCAGGGAGCTGACACTTTAATTATAGAGAGATACGGTTTTTTGGGTGGTGCTTTGACCAATTCGGGGGTAGGCCCTATGATGACGTTTCACGCAGGGGCGCGCCAGGTGGTAACAGGACTTCCGCAGGAGCTGGTTGACCGTCTGAGTGATAAGAATGCATCTGTCGGTCACATTGAGGATACAATCTCTTATGCCTCGTCTGTCACTCCGTTCGATGCCGAGGTTCTGAAGCTCGTTCTCGACGAGATGGCTTTGGATTACGGAGTGGACGTGCTCTTTCACGCAACGCTTTCGGGAGTCAGAAGGACGGGCGACAGCATTTCGTCTATAACCGTTCAGACCCGCTCGGGTGCGCTTGAAATACAGGGAAAGATTTTCATTGATGCAACGGGTGACGCGGCGCTGTCATTCGAAGCGGGAGCAGACGTACGTATTGGCAGAAGCAGCGACGGACTGTGTCAGCCTATGACCGCTAATATGAAGGTCGCAGGCGTTGATATCAAACGGCTCAAGGACGAAATCAGAAATAATCCCGAAAACTTCAACGTCAAGGATTTAAGCTCGCTTGACAGGTCGCCGAAGCTTTCCGTTGCAGGCTTTGTCCGTGAATTTAACAGAGCAAAGAAGGACGGCAAAATAACAACCGAGCGCGAGGACGTGCTTCTCTTTGAAACCGTAAATCCCGGAGAGGTGATTCTTAATACCACGCGCGTTATACGGCTTAGCCCGGTAGAGCCGTGGGATTTGTCGAAGGCTGAATATGAGGGAAGACGACAGGCCTTTGAGATTATAAACTTCCTCAGGAGCTCTTGCGCGGGCTTTGAGAATGCCGTACTGTTATCCACGGGAGTTCAGATAGGCGTGCGCGAATCAAGACGTGTCGTTGGTGATTACGTCCTGACGGCAGACGACCTTCTGAAGTCGGTTAAATTCACCGATTCCATCGCTCTCGGTGGATATCCAATAGATATACATAATCCAACAGGTGCAGAAACCGCTACCACACATCTTAAGCCGGGGCAGTTTTATTATATCCCATTCAGGTCGATTACCGTAAAGGGCTTCTCCAATCTTATGGTGTGCGGAAGATGCATTTCCACAACTCACGAAGCCGGTGCCGCAATCAGGGTGACGCCAATCGTTATGGCGATAGGACAGGCGGCGGGCGTTGCCGCGGGCATTTGCTCGGTTAGCGGCATACCCGTGAGAGCTCTTGACTATGAAAGGCTCAAGGAATCGCTAACAGCGATTAACGCAACATTTGAGTAAATTCAAGAGAAAATGCCGATTGAGAGTGACCGAAACAATAAGAATGCAACAAGGACGAAAGGTCTGCGTTGCATTTTTCTTTATGCTTCCGCTACCAAAAATTTGCGCAGCAATAAATAAAGAACAGCTCCTTGAATTTTTGGCTGCTTTGTGGTATAATATTTTAAAATGAAAAGGTTACAGTACCGCATAAAAGGAGATAGAAAAATGCTGAATATAGGTGACCGCGCGCCAAGCTTTACTCTTAAAGATAAAAACGGAACTGACGTAAGTCTGTCAGACTTTATCGGCAAGAGGATTGTTTTGTATTTTTATCCTAAGGACAACACCCCAGGGTGCACAAGACAGGCATGCGCCTTCGCAGGAGCATACGAAGAATTCCAAAAAAGAGGAGTAGAGGTTATCGGAATCAGCCGTGACGGCATCGCATCTCACGTTAAATTTGCAGAGAAATACAATCTCCCCTTCGTGCTGCTTTCCGACCCTAATCTCGAGGCGATTGGGGCGTACGGCGTGTGGCAAGAGAAAAAGCTGTACGGAAAGGTTAGATTCGGAGTCGTCCGTACCACCTTTATCATAGATGAGAACGGAATTATAGAAAAGATAATGCCAAAGGTTAAGCCGGATACAAACGCCGAGGAAATATTGGAATTTCTATAAAAGTACTGTGCTAAAACAAAGCAATACAAAGTCACGGAGATTTATTATGAGAAAAATAAGAAGGCTTTTGTCGGGCGTTCTTTCACTGATACTTCTGTCGTCATGCACAGCTCCTTTAAGCTCATCTTCGGGTTACCGTCAGATAAGCATGGACGAAGCCGTTAAGTTGATGAGAAACGAGAAGAACTATATAATTCTCGATGTGAGAAGACCCGACGAATATGCCAAAGGTCGTATCCCCGGAGCGATTAACGTTCCAAACGAGGAAATAGGTACTGCCGAGATTTCAAAGCTTCCCGACAAGTCGCAGCTGATACTCGTATACTGCAGAAGCGGAAGACGGAGCAAAGAAGCCGCGGGAAAGCTTGCAAAGCTCGGTTATACGAACATCGTTGAGTTTGGCGGCATCCTCGACTATAAAGGCGAGATAGAGAAGTAAGAATAAAGAATGCCGGCGAGCAAAAAACTCGTCGGCATATTTTATTTTCGCTTAAGGCTACAAATAGAAAAACACCAACCGAAAAGATGGTGCAACTTAGGGATTTACGAAAAACAGTAAATTTTTGAGCGACACCTTCAAGCAAACAAAGAACGCACCAAGTATGTTAGTCTTGGCGCGTTCTTTGTCATTCGTCCTTTACATATTTCAGTATATCCTGTACATCACAATCAAGATAGCTACACAAATCATTTAGAGTAACGGTAGTAATGGGTTTGTTGTGCTTTAGTCTATCAAGCAAACTTCTGCTAACGTTAAATTCATTAATCAGTTTGTATGACGTTATATTTTTCTCTCTTAGTGTTTTATAAAACGGTTCATATGAAATCATAAATTTATCCACCTTTAGCTTACTTTTTTCAATTAATATTATATTTTGTTATCTTTCTATTGACAATTGTCGATATATAGAGTATAATTATAATGCCTTGGTGTAATAAAGAAAGGATCGTAAAGATTATGAAGAAAAAAGAAGTAACTGAATTAATGAAAAAGTTTTATATTTTTGGAGGAGTCCCCTTTGCGGTAGGAGCTGTTCTTGCCCTAATTATGGTGTTTGTAAATACTTTACTGATGCCTGTATTTTTAATGCTCGGAATGATTCCGGCACTTATTACCTTTTTCACTTTTTATGTAAAGGCAAAAAAGATGGAAGCTAATGCTTGCATAAAATGCCCTTCACAAAACAAAACGAAAGTGAGCGAAGATTTGCGCCTTTCTGATGAAACAATCGACGGAGCTTTGTGTGAAATCCATAAAGTAACACATACCTGTGAGGATTGTGGAACAGAATATACCTGCATTGAATATAAACGTTTAAAGGGCTGATATAATATAATACCGAGGTAAATAAAAAAGATGGTCGCTATTATTGAAGTGACCATCTTTTTTATCCCTAATCTGCATCAACCAAAGTTGGTGTTTTTTGTCGCATGCTGAGGGATGCGAACCCCCGTGCCTCCCCTGCAAACGGTTTTCAAGGCGTAATACACTGTCGGATTTTAGAAGAAAATAACAGACTTTAACGGAACTTAAAAGAGGCTGAAAACCCAGACGTATACTCCTTGCGAGCGTCACCTTTTTCAAGGTGGCGCTTTGCGCTTCTTTGCCGACGGCAAAGGCTCGCGGAGCAATCTGCGTGAGCGTCCTTGCGAGCAAGCTTGCAGATACGCTTTCACTTGATTATCAAAGGTCTTCGCATCCAACGCAATATCCAACGAAATTTTTAGATATTACACAAGATTTTCACCTCGTCTTGCGACTTTGGCTAGCCACACTTCGCTCCTTTTAAGCACCCACAAGGAGCATTACCCCCTCCCTCACGGGTGTTAATTGTAACATACCTTCCCCAATTAACCAAGAGCTTTTAAATTTTAATTATATCATTTCTGAAAAAATGACTAAATTGACTTGACAAATGATGATATTGAATGTATAATAGATAATGAAGAAAACTATAAGTAACTCTAAAATCTAAAGAGGATGATTTTAATGAGAAATTACAGTTATAAAAACGAATGGAAAAAACTGCTTACCCCAGAAATAGTTGCTTTGCTCACAAAGATACACGAATACAAAGGAGAGCAAAACAATTTCCTTGGAGCAACGAAAGACACACTTATCCATCTTATCGAGATAGCAAAGATACAAAGCACAGAAAGCTCTAATAAAATTGAAGGTATCTATACCTCAAGCGATAGACTGACAAAGATACTCAAGGACAAAACCCGTCCTTCGAATAGAAGCGAACAAGAAATTGCGGGGTACCGTGACGTACTTGTTTTAATTCACGAGAGTCACGATTACATTCAGCCAAAGCCGAACATGATATTGCAGCTTCATAAGATGCTCTATAAATATGGCGGCAATGAAGGCGGTGTATATAAGTTCAACGACAACGAAATTCAAGAAGAAGATGCAAGCGGTAACACGAGAATTAGATTCAATCCTGTGCCGGCTTGGGAAACGCCCGATGCAATGGATAAGCTTTGCCGTGCATTTGACGAAGCACTTGCAGACCAGGAAATTGATCCGCTTATTATAATTCCGATGTTCATCCTCGACTATCTCTGCATCCACCCATTTAGCGATGGAAACGGAAGAATGAGCCGTCTCTTGACTCTGCTTCTTCTCTATAGAACAGGTTACATCGTAGGAAAATACATCAGTATTGAAAAAGCTATTGAACAAACTAAAACAACCTATTACGAAGCACTCGAAGATAGCTCTTACGGTTGGCACGAGAACGCGAACGACTACGGTCACTTTGTAAGATATATGCTCGGCATAGTTCTTGGTGCTTACAGAGAGTTCAAAGATAGAGTACAAATCGTAGTTGAAAGCGGCTCATCCAAGACAGAGCGTGTCCGTGATATTATAAAGAATACAATAGGAAAAATCACCAAAGCGGAAATACTCAAAGAATGCCCCGACATCAGCGACGTTACCGTGCAGAGAGCTTTGGCAGACCTGCTCAAAAACGGCGAAATAATAAAAATCGGTGGCGGCAGATACACCTCTTATATTTGGAATGGAGACTAAAAAATGATTACAGGCGAGCTTAAAAATAGAATTGACGGACTCTGGGACGTGTTTGCAGCAGGCGGACTTGTTAACCCCCTCGACGTTATTGAACAGGTTACTTACCTTATGTTCATTCGTGATCTTGACGATACCGATAACCTTCGCGCAAAGGAAGCCGTTATGCTCGGACTTCCTCA
>JAFUQP010000011.1 GCA_017472305.1 Clostridia bacterium
AGCTTGAAAAAGACGTTGACGGACTTCTTTGAGAGGTGACGAAATGGGAAAAATTATACTCAGACTCGACAGAATGATGGTAGAGAGAAAGATCTCACTGAACGAGCTTGCCGAGCGCGTGGGCATTTCCAACGTTAATCTGTCTAAGATCAAAAATAATAAGGTAACCGCTATTCGCTTTTCCACCCTTGCCGCCATCTGCGATGTGCTTGATTGCGAAGCGGGAGATATTTTGGAATATCAGAGAGATAAATAAGAATTTGACGGAGGTTTATATATGAAAAACTATGAGGGAATGGGCTTTTTGATTGGGGCAGTAGTCGGTGCCATTCTTACAGGAGTTTGCATCTATTTTACAAGCAGTGTTGCTTCAGCGATAATCTCGTTGGTATGTGCATTGTTAGGTGGCTGGATAGGAAAATCTATACCGAAAACAGATAAATAAATTCCAATTTGTATAATAAAGCTAAAATAAAGCAACAGGGAGTTGCTTGTCAAGGCTGACCGTCAGTGGTATAATATAATCACAACTGATGAAGGTGGTGATTTTATGGAAACGAAGGATATAATCTACGAATTAAGAACGAAAAAAGGACTCTCACAAGAGGAACTTGCAGAAAAGGTATTTGTAACAAGACAGGCGGTATCTCGGTGGGAAACCGGCGAAACGATACCGAATATAGATACACTCAAGCTCCTTTCAAAACTGTTTGACGTATCGATCAACACGCTCCTCGGTTCTCCGAGGGAGCTTATTTGCGAGTGTTGCGGTATGCCGATTGATGACTGCAATCTCAGCCGTGAGAAAGACGGCCTTTTCAATGAGGAATACTGCAAATGGTGCTACGCCGACGGTGAGTACACCCTTGATATCTGGAAACGATATGCCGAAATCGGTGGAAAGGAAAAGCTTGAGGAATTCAAGCAACAGTTGATTCACGAGTTTAACACGCTTTTGCATATCGAAGGATTGCCCAAGGTGGAGAATCTGAATGTGCTGTCGGGCGAATTTATCAATATGGAATACACACTCCCGAACGGAGAAAAGGTGAAATTCCTTGACGATAAGCAAACTTATCTCGGCAGTCAGCTCGAAAGCGAATTTGGCGGCAGATGCTTTGGTATTGCTGCAAACATGGATTTCCTTCTCGTCTGTACCTACGAAGAAAATGGCGAGAACCCCGAACTTGTGATATATAAGAAAAGATAACACAGAGGGCTGACCAAGCGGTCAGCCCTCAAAATTTGCATCGCAGTAAGCAAAGAAAAGGAGTTTTGAAAAACGGTAAAAATGCCACGAAAAAACATCAATCGGACACTTGCTCAGGGAACTTGCGCTGTGGCAAAAATTAGGCAAAATTGAAGCAACGCCGAATTGTGAAAAATAAATAAAAAATCAGTCCAAATATTGCGAAATGGACTGATTTTTTTGTGCATATAGCACTAAAAATGGTCGGAGTGACAAGATTTGAACTTGCGACTTCTTGCTCCCGAAGCAAGCGCTCTACCAAGCTGAGCCACACCCCGATTGGTGTAAAACGATATTTTTTTGTAAGTGGTCAAACATGTGGTCAGACCGAAGATTTGGTGACTTTTCGACATTCGGGAGAGCCGAAAAAGTCAGTGTTTTCAAGGGGTTTCGGCTCTTCTCGAAAAATCCACGCCGAGAACGGTGATTGAGTCCCGAAACTGGCGCGCTACCAACTGCGCTACACCTCGAAAATATTTACTTTTATATATGTTCTTTACCACGAGAGTTGCAACGATCGTCGTTGAAGCTATTCCAAGACACTTAATTATTTTATCATATATCTTAGAGTTTGTCAAGCGTTTTGAGCAAAAAGTTCAAAGTTCAAAGCTGAAGTCGGGGAAAATTTAAGCGGTAATCGAAATCCGTAAGGCCGCTTGCCTCTGGCGAGGTACTTGGCGCACTGTGAGGCGCTAAGCACTCTTGGCTTTGCCAAAAGCGAGGGCCTTTGGATATCGTTATAATTTGAGATGATTGTAAATGCTTTTTTTGCGGTGTCAGCCGCGCAGCTTGCTTGCCACTCGGCAAATCGGCTTGTACTCGCAGAAGTCGCAATGCACAATGCCGCGCGGGTCTGCCTTCGGTGCGGCGCTCGCGTCACCGCCTCGTATTCCTGCCGCCACGCTCATGACGGAGCTTTCCACGGTTTTCATAATCTCACCGAAGCTCTCCTCGGAGAAAAGATATTTCCTTTTTCCGTCGGGTATTTTGTCAGGATAGCGCGCCGAGTAAACGGGGGTGTACTTGATATTCATCGCCGAGATTATCTCCGGGTCGTCAAGTATCATGCCCTCGCGCTCCTGTGCCGCCTTTACCGCATCGATTGCAGCCTCGTCGCTCGGTGTGTCAACACGGACGTCGCCGACGGCGGTCTTGACGTATATAACCCCCGCAGGGATAAGCCTGCCGCCATCACCGACTCCTGCCGCCTGCTTGAAGCGTTCGTTTTCGGTATCAAGAAGTGCCTTTAGATATAGGAACATCTGAAGGTTCGAGCCGCTCGCCATATCCTCGGGCGAAAAGTCCTTGTGTCCTGTTTTGTAGTCAACGACTCTCAAATATACGTCGTCACCCTTTTTGTAGGTATCGACTCGGTCTATGATGCCGTAAACGTATATATCCTCACCCGCATTGGGCTTTATCACTATGGGAGAGGGCGAGCTTGGGTCGTCCCGCTTTATTGCAAGCTCAAAGAAGCGCGGCTCGAAAAGCGAGCTTGAAAATTCCTCGCAAAGTCCCTCGACCACAGGCATTGCCGCACGGCAAAGCCGCTCAAGCTTTATTTTCGTTACGGCAGAGCTGCTTGTAAGAGGCTCGCCAAGCTCGGCAATGTATTTTTCTGCGGCGCGGCGAGTCATTAAGCGCTTTTCCTCCTCTGTAAGCTCGGCGGCAGTTTTGCCCTCGACCGACAGCGCGCGGAAGAAATTCTCAAGTATAGCATGGATAAACGAGCCTATACCGGGGGCATCAAGCTCTGCGCGGCGCTCCTCCGACAGTCCCACCGTAAAGCGGCAGAAATAGGCGAGAGGACAGCCGACGAAGGAATCGATGCGCGACTGCGTCAGCGCAAGCGGACTTGAGTAAAGCTCACGGCAAAGCTCCTTGCCAAGACTGAGCCTTGTGTTGGTTATCGGAGACTCGCTTATTCTTAAAGCCTCGTCATAGCCGCAGGAGAGCAACGCCTCTCTTACCGCGGGAGCAAGGCTGCCGAGTGAGTCAGCGGTTTCCTCGAGTGCCTGACGTGCCGAGTATATCCTCTCGCTTGGCGAAAGCGAGGAAATTTTTACGGGCTGAACACTGCCGCCCGTCAGCGCGCTTATGCGCTCTATTACCTCAGACGGCTCGGTTGCCTTATGTCTTGTGTCACGCGCAGTGTAGAGAAGAGTAACGCTCTCGGTAGCGTAGGCAAGGCTTCTTGTAAATATATATAGCTCGCGCGCACTTTTTATCTCAAGCTCGGGAGTAAATGAAAGACCCAGTGCCGAAAGACGCGCCTTATCGCGCTCGGAGAAGTAGGAGCTCTCGGTAACTGCGGCAGGGAATTCACCCGCATTGACACCCAGCATATATACATGCTTCTTTTCGCGAAGCCTTATCATTGAGGCAGAGCCGACGGTGACCGAGTCGCGATAGCTCGGTATTCTTCCGATATCGGCATTTGAAAAGAGTATTTTAAGCTGTGAGAGAAAGCCGTCGGCATCGCAGGACTGCTCACCCGAGACCTCGACGAGCGCATCAAGCGAGTCGCATATAAGCCCCCAAAGGCGTCGGTTTTCCTCGGCAAATTCACCCTCCCCGAGAAGCATAAGAGCATCGGCGCGCGAGGATAGCTGCTCCTCGGTATTCAGCCGCGTCAGCAAGGATAGGAGCGCCTCGGCATGCTCTCGCACGGTTGTTGCCGCTTTTATCTCCTCTGCAAAACCGGAAAGCGGAGCTATGAGCCTCTCTCTTGCTGAATTTATCCGCAAAAGCTTTTCGTCCGTACCCGCAGCACGGCGCGCGGTGTAGCCCGCGGGATTCATATTCCATACCGCCCCGTCGGTAAAGCGGCTGCCGCTGAGCTGCCAGGTGTTGATATAGCTCTCAAGCTCGTCGCACTCCTCGCGCGAAAGTCCCGAAAGCCCGCATTTTGCATAGGTCAGAACGTCCTCGCGCGAGAAGCCGCGGAGCGCGGCAGAGTAGGCTGTGTAGATAAGCTTTATTACCTCAAACGCCGAGACGTCGCGCTTTGCAGAGGTAAATACGGGAATGTCGGCGGCACTCAGGGCAGTGTCAAGAATACCGCTGTATTTATCGGCATCAGCTGCTATGACGGCAAACTCGGAGAAGGAAGCCCCCTGCATTACGCGCCGCTTAATATCCGATGCAACAAAGTCACATTCCTCAAACGGGGTCGATGCTTCAAATATTCGCAGCTCCTCATTGCTTTGTAAACTAAGATTGTCAATATTTGCAGATTTAAACCATAAAAGCTCCGGAAGCGAGGCAAGAAGCTCGCTCGTATAAGGACGCCTTGCGGTCTCATGCTCTATCTTTATATCCGCGCCGCTTGCTCTTGCGCCTTTTCTCAGACGCTCCTCTGTGTCACGTATCTCAGAATATTCAAACGCCTCGCGCCTGTGCTTCGAGACCGTCAAAAGCACCGTCACCGAGGTGCGTGCGGCGAGCATGCCGATGAGCTTGTACTGCGGCTCGGTGAATGAGGTGAAGCCCTCGATGAATATCTCTTTGTCCGAGAGAAATTCGGGTCTTTCGGCTAACCTTTTTATCATTTCGGCGACGTCGTCTCCGACATCGGAATATTTCTCTGTGAGAAGCCTTTTATATAGAGTGTATATTTTCGATAGGTCAGAAAGCTTTGCAGAGAGCCTTTTGTCGGCGGTTATTTCCTCGCGCTCCGAGGCGTCGGCAAGCTCGCCGGCGTCTATCGAGAAGCTTTGCATTTCCTTTACAGCTCCAAGCGCTCGCTCGACAAGACCGGTGCTGACCTCTCGCCTGCCTGCCGTCATGCTGAGAACGGGGGAAAGCTCGGTCAGCGTGCGCCACATTATCAGCGCGCGCTTGCCTGCGTCGCAGTATTCGCCTGATATTCCGCCAAGAGCACGGAAGGTGCTGTTCGCAAGACGGGTGAAGTTCGTCACCTCAAAGAAGAGAGGTGCAAAGGACGGCAAAAGCTCTGCCATTTCCGCCTCGCTTAACACCGTTTGCTGCTCGGGAACTATCAGGTATGAGCTTTTTTTCTTTTCGGTCAGCGCGCGTATTCTTTCGGTCAAGGACTCGTGCCCTATGCCGCCGAAGGGGCTTCTTACTATCCTAAGCATCTCGCTTTACCCCCGATGAAAGATATTTTTCGTCCACCTTGTAGCCCTGCTTTCTTGATGAGATGATTATCTTTTCCCCAAAAAGCTCGAGCTTCTCACGCAGGTAATGTATATAGACGTTCAGAACGCCGCCGTCGGCATCGCCGCCCCACACCTTGTCGAGCAGCTCCTCACGCGAGACGTAACCGCTATGAGCCGTAAGCTCTGAAAGAAGCGAAAACTCCACCTCGGTGAGCCTTATCTCCGTGTCTCGAAGATAGGCGCATTTCTTACCGAGCCTTAGCGCGGGCGAGCCGCCCGAGAGCTTCGAATCAAGCGCCGCAAAAAGCCCCTCCTCGCCAAAGGGCATGTGAAGGTCGGCATCAGCGCTGCGTGATATTGTAATTGTGGGGAGCGCTGAGTCCGGAGGCTCGTGCGTGTCGGTATCGACGAGCAGAATATCCGCGCCGTAGCTCTCGCGCACAACAGAATATCCGCGCTCCCTTAAGATAAGGTATATTTTCTGAAAAAGAAAGCCGTTTTCCGTCAGAACCGCTATCTGCCTCGCCATTTCTCCGCACCTCGCTTCTAATTTATTAGAATAATTATATTATATATTGCGGATTTTGTCAAGACCCGATGAAAAGTTATCGCTCTCGGGCAACTTTTGCAATGTCTCGGGCAATTTTTGCAATTCCTGCCTCGCCATTATTATAGTATAATTAAAATGTCAAAATATGTATTCTAAGGAGAACACCAATGAACAACGACATGATCAAAGAACTTTATTCGATAGGTCTCATTCCGGTTATCAAGATCGAGAACGCCGACGACGCGGTTCCGCTTGCAAAGGCACTTATCGACGGCGGACTTCCCGCAGCCGAGATAACCTTCAGAACCAAGTGTGCGGCTGAGGCTATAAAGAATATCACCGAGGCATATCCCGAAATGCTCGTCGGTGCAGGCACCGTGCTTACTACCGAGCAGGTTGACGCTGCAATAGCGGCAGGCTCGAAGTTCCTCGTATCCCCCGGTCTGAACCCCAAGGTTACCGCTTACGCTCTTTCCAAGGGCATACCCATGCTTCCCGGCTGCTCGAATCCCTCTGACATCGAGGCGGCTCTTGAGCTTGGTCTTTCCACCGTTAAGTTCTTCCCCGCAGAGGCGGCAGGCGGTCTTAAGATGCTTAAGGCAATGGCTGCACCCTACGGTCAGCTTACATTCATGCCCACAGGCGGCATCAATGCAGACAATCTTCTCGACTATCTCAAGTTCAACAAGATAGTTGCCTGCGGCGGCTCCTTCATGGTCAAGGATGAGCTTGTAAAGGAGAAGAAGTGGGACTAGATAACCGCTCTCACCAAGGACGCTGTAAAGAAGATGCTCGGTCTTGAGTTCATTCACATGGGCATCAACAACGATAATAAGGACGAGGCACAAAAGGGCTCGAAGCTCTTTGAGATGATGTTCGGCATGCCCCTTCGCGAGACCAGCAAGTCCATCTTTGCCGGTGAGGCGTTTGAGTTTATGTGCCAGAAGGGCCCCGGCAAGTGCGGTCACATCGCTATCCGCACAAACTTCGTTGACAGAGCAATGGCTTATTTCAAGAGAATGGGCTTTGAGTTCGACGAGTCCTCCGTGACCTACGACGACAAGACCGGCAAGCCGAAGTTCGCATACTTCAAGGACGAGATTTGCGGCTTCGCTATCCATCTTGTTCAGAAATAAGGAGCTTTGCTCTCTATCGCCAATAATTTACGGCAGAGGTACTGATATCGGTACCTCTGCCGTTTGTTTGATGTGCCTTTGCGAAAGGGCTCTTTATATAAATACTCAAGTATGTTTTTCTACAATTAAGCATGATGACGGTGTATCTCTTATGAAGCTCGGCTTCGCGCTTTCTGCCGTTCATCGGGGTCTACAGTTCTTCGAACTGTGCCGCCATCACCCATGTTGTTTTCAAACAGAGATAGGAACGCGCTCCCCTCGTTCATAAAAGACACACCGCCACCCATATTGCGTAGCCGTTATGTAATAGCTTAGCCGCAAAAAGAAATACTTACGCACCTCAAACGCAACTACGCAACAAGATATATGAAAACGCTGCTTCTCGCTGCGGTCACGCTCGGGGGAAAACGATTATTAATCAGTTCTCCAGTGCGATAATCGGCTCTGTTTTAGATTTCATCTTCGTTTTGAAGATAGGCTCCCAAGAGTAGAAGGCAAGACCGTGGTCGTAGTAGCGCTCAATAGCGGTCTCGTGCTTACCGAACTCCGCCTTGGCCTCTAAAAACAGCTCGTCTGCAAGATCGTCCTCGCCCTTCGCCTTCGGTATAAGCGCCTCTGCCATCAGCTCGGCGTATCTTGCGTGCTGCTCGAGCAGTCTCACCGACACCGTCTGCACACGTACAGGAGAGTTATAATGAGCCTTGATAAGCTCGCGTCCCTCGGCGGTTATAGCCTTAACGCGCGCAAGGCTTTCTGCATGCGCGGGGTTGTAGAAGGGAGACTTTTCCGCGTCGGCGCTCCTCTCTTGTTCAAGGTAATAGTAGTCAAACGCCCCTCCGAGCTTCTCAAGATAGTCGTAGAATTTTCGCCAATCCTCGCCGTAAGCTACCGACATATATTCCTCGACTATATCCTCAAAGGAGAGAGAGGTATCATAGAGTGTCCTTGCGTAGGTGTAGAAAGCGAGACCGCTTGGGAAGAAGGAGCGCTGTGAGCCGTCCTCAACTATACCGTCGATGCCATGAGCCTTATATGCCTTTATGTCCTCGTTTATACGCTTTGAAAGCTCAATGCCCGCAACGTCGTAGTACTGATGGCGCCAGAAGTGATACTCGTAGGCAAATGCCGCACCCTTGAAGCTCCGTCTCCAATCGGCGTAGTAGGCAAGGTTTTCCTCAAGGTCGCCGGGCATCACGAGCGTGTTTCTCGTGTAAGGAACGGTCTTTGCTCCGCGAAGCACCTTCGGCAAAGTCTCGGTGTATTTACGTGATATGGGCGCAAAGAGCAGGGTAAATCTCTCGGGGTTCTTAAGCGCCTCGGTCTCGGGTGCCCATATCGTATCAACGTAGGAGATAAAGACTATGCGTGTGTTAAGCTTCCTCTTTGTAAGCTCCTCGTCTATCTCGTTCATCATTATCATGTACCAGTCAGATGGAGTACGCTTGATGCACTTCTCACACTCGCACTGAGCGTTTACGCTGTCGCCGAGCCATACGTGCAGATAATCGACATTTCCGTGCTTTTCAGCGTAGTCGGCAACATACTGAACCATAAGCTCTCTCGTCTCGTCGTCACCTATACAGCACTGCGTGTAATTCGGCACTCCGCCGCGAAGCTCTCTCTTCCCCCCAACGAGTGCAAGACGGCTCCTTTGCTCGTCGGTGAGCTTTGCGTTGTTATCGCCGTCCCATGCGCGAAGTGAAGAATCAATCCCGAACGGATCTGCCGTCCAGCCGTGACCTATATCGTGAAATTGTAAACCGCGCTTTGCAATTTCCGCCTCGCATTGCCTCTTCCACTGCAATATCTGCTCGTTCGTGACGGGCTCGGGAGGACGGTTCATATCGTTGTGTATATGATTGTAATAGCGCACGTAATAGGAGGTCGGTATCTTGAACTCGAGCATATAAACGTTCATTCCAACCTTCGGTGTGAATTCTATGGTCTCAAGCATGCACTGCTGAGACTCCGAACCCTCGTTACACTGACCGCGGTAGCGACAGGAGGGCTTGTGTCGGTACTTTACGGGAACTATGTCCTGCATGGGTATGTACTCGCCGTCAATGCCGGGGTAGAGCCAGCGGCAACCGTTTTGCCTTAGATACTCGTACACTGCAAGAAGCACCGAGCGGGGGTTGTCACCGGCAATTATGCCGCCCTCGGTGTCACAGTCGATATAG
>JAFUQP010000012.1 GCA_017472305.1 Clostridia bacterium
CGCCTAAAGTGCCGAAAATTCGCGCTATTTCTCGAAAACTCACTCGCAAAGTCCGCACTTGGCTTCGCTCCCTTTCAAAAAATATCATCAAATTTTCGGCACTTTAGGTAAGAATTATTTTAAGAGGACGAATTTTTCGCGGGAAAAGCCAAAAAGGTGAAGTAATATGCGGATATTACAAGACTTTTCGGCGCATTATCGCGGAAAATGCGCCTCTTAAAACGGGTTCAATTTAGGTTGGCATTGGCTAATCTGTCAGGATTTGATTATTTCAAGATATCGGGATATGCTTATTTCAAGCTGTCGAGATAGTCCTTCAGTTCAACGGTTTTACCCGTGGCAATGCTCTCGTTTGCGGCAATTCCTATCATCGCGGAAACCATTCCCGCATAGGAATCGGCATGCTGACCGAGCGGGTCGGGTATCGGCTCGCCGAAAATCATCTCGACAAGCATTTCGTCACCGCCGCCGTGCGCGCCCTCTCCGTAAACGAAGGGAATATTCTCGTGCGAGCCGTTGTAGCCGAGGAATTCAAGGCTGGTTCCGCCTGCACCCCAGTCCCAATGGTTTGCAATAATAACGCCCTTTTCGCCTGTGATTACCATTCTGTAGCCCTCGTGCTCCGAGAAGAGGTTCAGGGTGTAGGTAAGAAGAGTGCCCTTGTTATACATTACCGATACCGACATATTGTCGTAAATATCGTGGCCTTCCTTGAAGGCGCAACGGTCGCGGATGTAGCCGTCAACGTGCTCCGCGTCAAAGTAGAAGGGCTGGTCCCAATGACCCCACTGACTCACAGCCGTCTCGCAGGTATCTTTAGCGGCGCAGTCGCGGCATCTTTCACCGTAAGCCTTCGAGGTATCGTTGTAGTAAACTCTGTTGGCAAGGGCTGCAACCTTTTTCGGCTCGTCCATAAGAAGCCAGTTTATGATATCGAAATGGTGGGTACTCTTATGAAGCAGAAGTCCTTCGGAGTTTTCCATAAGTCTGTGCCAGCGCTTCATATAATCTCCGCCGTGCCAACGGGAAAGGCAATACTCGTAATTAATAGCAAGCACCTTTCCAACCTTTTCCTTAAGAAGAAGCTCCTTTATGGTTGCAAAGAAGGGCATAAAGCGGCAGTTGAAGGTAACGGTTACCTTGTGCCCCGTTCTCCTTTCGGCATCTCTTATCGCCTTGCATCTCTCGTATGTGTTTGTAAGAGGCTTTTCGGAGATAGCGTCGCAGCCCATATCCAAAGCACGCACTATGTATTCGTGGTGGGTGCTGTCAACTGTGGTAACGATTACCGCGTCGGGCTTTTCCGCCTTCATCATAGTATCAAAATCGTCATATACTGTGCATCCATCGCCGATTTTTGCCTTATAAACGTTTGCCCTGACGTAGTTAGGGTCAAAAACTCCGGTAATTTGTGCAGTGTCTGCATATTTGTCAACAAGTCTTTCGACAAACATAGAATAGCCTCTGCAGCTGCAACCAACCATTACATATCTCTTCTTCATTTTCTTGTTCCTCTTAATCTTATCTGTAAGCCTCAACAAGCTCAGGTGTGAGCATAGATGCAGAGTCCTTGTCTGCGTAAATTGTGCAATCTGCGTGCTTTTTAAGGAGAGTTGCGGGAATCTCATTCGTCACGTCGTTTGCAAGAGTGTTGTAAATCGCCTCTGCCTTTACCTTGTAGGGCACAACCGAGATTATAGCCTTGCAGCTCATAATTCTCGAGCAGGTCATAGATATTGCCTGCTTGAAGCATTCGTCCTTGTCCTTAAACCAGCCCTCGCCAATCTGCTGCTCGAGGCATCTTTCCGCAAGTGTTACAACCTTGTAGGCTCTCTTGTCCTCAAAGTCCGCGGGCGGGTCGTTGAAGGCAATGTGTGCGTTCTCGCCAATACCTATAAGACCGAGGTCAACCTGTCTTTCGTCAAGAAGTGCGGTAAGCTCGGCAATAGTCGCGTCGGGGTCCTTCGTTCCGTCAATGAGGTGATACTTTCCGGGATTTACAACCTTTACGAAGCGGTTTGTAAGGTAGTTATTGAAGCTTGCGGGGTGCTCCTTCGAGATACCGACGTACTCGTCAAGGTGGAACATTTCAACCTTTGACCAGTCAACGTCAAGCTTTGAGATTTCATCGAAGAAGGGGAACTGAGATGCACCGGTGGAAAGCAAAATTCTTGCCGAGCCGTGCTCCTTTATTGCCTCGTTTATGTAAGAGGCTGCAAGGCAGGCAGACTCCTTACCGAGAATCTCCTTGGTTTCACAAACAACTAATTTCATTTTACTGTTTCTCCTTTGAATATTACGTTTTTTATTTTTAAATCCTTGTTTAATATCACGATATCGGCTCTCTTTCCTACCTCAAGGCTTCCTCTGTCAAAAAGACCCATAAGGCGCGCGGGGGTTGCCGAAAGCATTTTAGAAATCTCGGGCAGCTCTACCTCGGCAAGGCTGTGCATCACCGCAAGAAGCCTGTCGGTTGTGGCAACGCTTCCGGCAAAGCTCTGTCGGTCATAAAGCTTTGCTACTCCGTCCTCAATAATGCAAGGAACACCGTCGGCAAGTCTGCCGAGTACGGTTTCTGTGCCGTCGGGCGAGCCTGCTCCGCGCATAGCGTCGGTTATAAGGCAGATTTTGTCAGCTCCCTTACATTTGTATATGAGCCGCAAAAGCCCTTTTGGCAGGTGCTTGCCATCGGCGATAACCTCTACCGTAAGGTCGTCAAAATACAGTCCCGCCTCAACAGCTCCTGCCGTGCGGTAAGCATTGCGTCTGAAAACGCCCGTCATTCCCGAATAGAGGTGAGTAAGCGCAGTGTATCCGTTTTTCCTCGCTTTATCGACTGTGTCAAAGTCCGCATCTGTATGTCCCATAGACATATTAAGCCCGAGATATGCGCCCACAGACCCAAGCTCCATACCGCCTTCCACCTCGGGGGCTGCCGTAACTCTTTTTATGAAGGGGTATTTTTCGACAAGCCGACGAAGCATTTGTGCATTGGGCTTTGCCATTTTCTCGCTCGACTGCGCTCCGCACTGAAGCGGGGAAAGCCACGGGCCCTCGAGGTGAACGCCTGCCAGAGTAAGAAGCTCGCCTCTCTCATAAAGCTCTCGGTATCTCGAAAGCACAGCCTCGATAGCCTCGTAGGTGTCGGTCATTGTGGTAGCGAAAAGGGTCGTCGTGCCGTGGTACAGGTGGTGCTTCGATATTTCAAGCATACCGTCGGGCGTGGCATCCATAAAGTCGTAGCCCCCGCCCCCGTGGCAATGGATATCCACAAAGCCGGCCATAACGTACCCACCGTCTGCATCAAGCACTCTGTCGGCAGTCGGAAGCGAGCCGTTACCTATATACGTAATAATACCGTCCTCAAACCTTAGCGTTGCATTTTCCATAATGCCCGTAGGCAAGACGAGATTTGCGCCTTTGATTTCCTGTATCATAATAATTCCTTTCGCTGTTATAAGATGATTATAGCTTAATTTCTGCACGATTTCAACACAAATTATATCAATTTTTGCACAAATTACATATTTCATACAACATTTTTCAAGAAAAGTGTTGACAAGTGTCAGGGCGGAATAGTATAATAAGCGCATTAATAAAGACGCAAAGGAAGAAAAATGAGCTTCATTGAAATAGAGTACAGGGAAAAGCATAAGCCTTTTGCCATGACCGCCCTGCAATCGCACGATTACTATGAAATATACTGTCTTGCCGAGGGTGACAGACAGGTGTTTTTTGAGAGCCGTATGTTCACGCTCACAGGCGGGTCGATATGCGTTATCCCGCCCTTCCGTATGCACAAGATGGAGGGCGGCCCGTACCGAAGAATCAATCTGTATATATCGCCCGACCTTCTCGACTCCTCCGAGGGCGACTTCCTTTCAGAGTGCTCGGATATGGTGGCCTTCTCGCTTACAGAGGAGCGAGGAAAGCTATTCTTTTCGCTTATCGAGGCTGCCGCCGAGGAGTGCGCCGCCGACGGGCATAAAGGCAAAAAATACCTCGTCGGAATTATGAAAACTCTGCTGTTTTTACTTAGGACGTCAAGTCTGGTACCCATACCCGAGGCAACCGTCGTCAGGACGGAAAAGAACGATAAATCCCAGGTTTTGCAAATAATTGATTACATAAACGGCCATTTGGAGCAAAGCATAAGCCTTGATTTGCTATCCGAAAAATTCTTCGTTTCAAAAAACACCCTCTGTAAAAGGTTTCGCCGTGAGATGAAATGCTCGGTTGCCGAATATATCTCGGGAGCGAGATTAAGCCTTGCAAAAAACCTGCTTGTAACCACAGCCCTGCCTATGGACAAGATAGCCGAGAATTGCGGATATTCCTCGGCAAATTATTTCAGCCTGATTTTCAAGAAAAACGTTGGCATCTCCCCCTTGAATTACAGAAAGAAAAAATAGATACAAAAAGGGGCTGTCGCATTTAGGCGGAACCAAACAAAAAAACGGCAGAAGCATTGTAAAAACAGTGTTTCTGTCGTTTCTTTATGGGAATTTAAAGACATTAAGGTTGATTACTTCTTAATATAATCGGGAACTACGGGAAGACCGCCCTTTGCGGAGGACTCGATAGCCGCAAGGCCTATCGCAACCGTCTTTGCGCCCTCGTAGACGTCGCACTCGGGGTGCTTGTCGTTAACGATGCAGTCTACCATCTCCTTGATTTCGGCAGCAACGTTATGGTCAAGAGGCTCAACCTTAATCACCGTTTCGGGATAGATGTGCTGACCGTTGTCGGCGAGTGCGTGGCGGTACAGATGTATTTCACCCGAATTAGAGTTGTGAACAACAGCAGTTCCCATCGTTCCGAAGATGGAGATAGGAAGCATATTGGGCTTCTTACCGCCTATGGAGCAGAAGATTTTACCGACTGCACCGCCGGGAAGCTGCATTATTGCCATGGTGGTGTCATCTACGGGCCAATCGGTCAGAACCTTCTTGGTGGAAAAGGCGCAAACCTTTTCGGGATTTCCGACCATCCAGCGCATAAGCTCGATTGCGTGGCAGCCGCCGCCGACTATTCCGTAGCGAAGTCTGTTCGGGTCCTTACGCCAAGCGGGCTCAAGGTACTGGTAGTCGTGGGCATATTCAGCCTCGAAGCTGTAAATTTCGCCAATCATACCCGAGTCGATAATCTCCTTAAGCTTGACAGAAACGCCGTTCTTCCTTGTTACCTGTCCTGTCATAAACTTTATTCCGTTTCTCTCAACCGCCTCTGCCATAGCGCGACAATCGTCCATAGATTGAGCAAGAGGCTTCTCGCAAAGGATATCGTACCCTTTATCTGCTGCCGCAACGGCATGCTCTCTGTGTATCTGGTCGGGAGTCGCAAGGCATACGCAGTCAAAGCCGCCGTCCTCAATCATCTTATAAAAGTCGGTGTAAAGACGGGTGACTCCAAACTCCTCGCCTCGCCTTTTAAGAAGCTCCTCGTTAACGTCGCATATTGCTACAATCTCGGCAATGTCAGAGTTTTTCTCTATTCCTCTCATATGAGAGCCTCCGAAGTTACCTGCTCCTACTACGGCAAATCTAACCTTCTTCTGTTCCATTATTATAATCTCCTCTCCGCTTTTGCGGTATTTTTAAAAAAGAGGCTCGTCCCCTTTTCTTTAATCAATATTACAAGACTTTTCGGCGCATTATCACGGAAAATACGCCTCTTCGGGTGGGTTCAATTTAGATTGGTATTGGCTAATCAATAGTATACTACTAATCCGAAAAATGTCAATGCACAAAATAGTTTTTATACAGGCTTCTCGCCCGTGTTTCTTTTTTCAGAGAAGCCCCTTTGCATTTGAAGTAAATCAACTTATAATACAAAGAATCAACCCTCGGTATATGGCAAAGCATTAAGTTAAAAAGTGAATGTGCAAAATGATTTTGTGCATTGACTTTTTTTCTTACGAGGTTTATTATTAAAGTAATAAATAAGAAAACCGCACTTCCTAAAATTTTCCGGTTATGCCTTTAATCCTTTTTGTCCATACGGGACAGAGAGAATTTTCAATTATTAGGTATTGCCATTACCCTTATAGAGCATTATAAAATGATTATAGCTTATAATCTGCGCGATTTCAACACAAATTATATCAATTTTTGCGGAAATTACATATTTCGTACAACGTTTTTTAAAAAAAGAATGCATACGAATCCTGCGCGCCTTGAATTAGGGCATAAAAATGCCCTTGCAAGCAAGCATTTTTATTTGTGATATAATATACACAGAGATCCTTGCTGATGCAAGTGTTTTGGTTATCACATAATAATTACAGAAGCGGCTTTCAGCTTGTGCGCGACGGGGACACTCCGAATTTCTTGACATATGCCTTATAAAATGCCGAGTAATCGGAAAAGCCCGATAATGAAGCGGCAAAAACGGCGGCACACCCCTCTGAAATCAGCTTGCTTGCCTCGATAAGCCTGCGCTCGGTGATGTATTTGTGAGGCGAGATGCCAAGCTCCTTTTTGAAAAGCTGATAGAGCGCCGACTCCGACAAGCGGCTTTCCGCACAAAGCAGCGAGATAGGCAGCCTCTCGGCAAAATGCTTGTCTATAAATCTCACGCAATCGATAATTGCTCCTTCTGTGATATGCGGAGCCTCGCATTCACCGCAATCGGAAAGCAGGCTTATCAGCATAAGAAATGCGCCCTGCATAAACGCCTCTGTAGTTGCGGATTCCAAGTCCTTGCTCATTCTTGCGCACATATAATCAAGAAGCGCACGAAGCTCGTCAGACGGCAGAATTATCCTGATACCCGAAAAGAGCTTTTCTGCTGATGGCGGCAAGGAGCTGTCTCTGAAGGCAAGAGTTAAGCGCGTATAGTTCTCCTCATCAGCTATACGGAAATTATGGAAATGCTCCTTCGGAATAACAAACAGGCTGCCGCTTTGCGGGTGAAGACGGTATTCGGTTGATAAAAATTCAGCATCGCCTCCGAGATAATAAAGTATCTCGTGATGAGGATGCAATTCTTTTCCTCGGGCTAATGAACGGCCTACGGAATAGCGGAAGGTTACACCGCCCGATGTGATTGATTTGACAATTTTAGTATTCATACGGTTATTATAACTCATTTCTGCGGTTTTTGCAATGTTTTTTGTAGATTTTGCAATATACATTTCATTTTTTTGTGCTATTATGAAACCAAAAAAGCATTTTGAGGTATCCTATGCGCAAAAAAGTGATAGAAGCTATTGAAAAGAACAAAATAATAGTTATCCTCAGAGGTATACGGGAAGATGAGCTTATTCCCCTGGCAGAGGCTATGTACAACGGCGGAATAAGACTGTTAGAGGTAACCTTTTCGGCAGACAATCCCGCCTCCGACGAAAAAACGGCAGAAGGCATAAAAAAGCTTGTTTCCCATTTCGGTGACAGAATGCTCATCGGCGCGGGGACGGTGCTGACCGAGCGCCAAGCAGAGCTTACAAAGCTTGCAGGCGGAAAATTTATAATCTCCCCGAACCAAAACACGGCACTTATAAAGAAAACGCGCGAGCTTGGGCTTGTTTCGATACCAGGAGCGCTTACGCCAACCGAGATAGAGGCAGCAGACAGAGCAGGCGCCGACTTTGTCAAGCTCTTTCCCGCCTCGGTCCTCGGCTCGGACTACGTTAAAGCAGTAAAAGCACCTCTCTCCCACGTAAAGCTTCTGGCAGTAGGCGGCATTAACGAAGACAATATGAGAGATTACCTTAGGGCCGGAATATGCGGATTCGGAATAGGCTCAAGCATCACAGATAAGGCTCTTATTTCCGGCAGAAGATTTGACAGAATAACAGCTCTCGCAGAAAAATACGTTTCGGCATTAAGGAGAGCTTAAATGAAGCACTACATAACGGTAGACGGCGGTACGACCAACACAAGAATCAGCCTTGTCACAAACGGCTCGGTAACCGAAACCAAGAAAATTTCCATCGGAGCTAAGGATTGCACGAATAGCACCAAAGACTTCAAGAGAAGAATTACAAAGGAAATTGACAATATTTGTTTACATAATTCTCTTGCAAAGGGAGAAATTGAAGCCATTATCGCCTCGGGAATGATAACGTCAAGCTACGGATTATACAACCTAGAGCACGTTGATGCACCTGCGGGTATTCCCGAGCTGCACGAAGGAATGCGGCGGGTCGAAAAGGTATTCGGTGAGCTTCCCTGCCATTTTATTCCCGGAGTAAAGAAGCCGACGGAGGACCCTATTGCTGCCGATATGATGCGCGGCGAGGAAGCAGAGCTGTTCGGCCTGTTAGGCGAGGAGAGCACCGAGAACACAATGTTCGTTCTTCCCGGCTCACACTCAAAGCACATTTTCATAGATTCAGAGCACAGGATTTCCGACTTCAAAACGCTTCTTACGGGCGAAGCTATCTTCGCTATTGCAAGCGACACAATTCTGAAGGATGCGGTGAACCTCGACGTTCGGGAATTCGATAAGAATGCCCTTCTTTCGGGTTATGAAGCAGCAGAAAAATCAGGGCTGTATGAGGCTCTTTTCAAAGTAAGAACACAGAAGGCTCTAGCCAACAAAAGCAAGGCGGAGTGCTATAGCTTTTTCCTCGGTGTTATGCTTACGGAAGAGGTTTCTTCCATACGGCGCACGTCGGCAAAAAAAGTCGTTATCGGAGGAAAGGCGGAGCTCAGAGAACCCCTCGCATACCTTCTGCGCCGCAAGACGTCCTTTGACGTCAAGGCTCTTACCGACGGGGAGTGCGAGGCGGCAGCCGCCCGCGGTGCGGTCTTGATTTACGAATACAAAAGCCATAAATTACACGAAGACACCGTAAAGGTGATAGAAGAAAGTATCCGCGGATTTGGACAGGATAACGCAAAGAAGCCCTGCTCTGTTCGTTACTATCCCACAGACTCACGCTTCACCGAGGCAGAGGTGCGATACCAGGGCTGTCCCACCGTTGCAGTGACGCACGGCGGCAGGGTTTTTGTCGGATGGTACGGCGGCGGCGTTAAAGAGCCGAGCCTTGAGCACTTCAACATTCTGAAATACAGCGATGACGGCGGAAAAAGCTTTTCTCCTCCCCTTCTTGTAATCGAGAGCGACGAGAAAAGAACGGTACACGCTCTTGACATTCAGCTATGGACAGCGCCAAACGGCGCGCTTTGGCTGTTCTGGGTACAAAATAACGCCATCCCCTTTACAAACGATAAAGAATATATGATGACGGCAAACACCGTAGATAAGCTTCCGGTTGTCAAGGCAGACGGATACGTTTTCCCCGATATGCGCCACACCTGCTGGTGCATTGTGTGCGACAACCCCGATGCCGAAAAGCCCGTCTTTTCAAGCCCCAGACTTTTAGACATAGGATTTTTAAGATGCAAGCCACTTGTGCTCGATGACGGCCGTTGGTTATTCTTCAATTACGACCAGCTGACCGACAGATACGGATATATGCTCTCCGATGACGAAGGAAAAACCTTCACCCGACACTACGGCGCAGAAAAGCTCTCTACCTCTTATGACGAAAGCATGGCATATCAAAGGCTTGACGGCTCGGTGCGTATGCTTTCAAGAAACAGACTGAGAGATATTGCCGAGAGCACGTCCTGCGACAGAGGATTGTCCTGGAGCAAGGCGAAGCTTACGGGTATAGACAGCCCCGACACAAGATTTTTTATTTCAAGAACTCCCTCGGGCAGAGTTATTCTAATCAACAACGATATGAAGGAGCAAAGAGAGCGAATGAGCATCTGGCTCTCGGACGACGACGGGGATAGCTGGAAATACAAAAAGCTTGTTGATGACCAGACTCATCACCTGACATACCCCGATGCGGATTTTTACGACGGCAAGATATATCTCGTCTACGACAGGGGCAGAAGGTTTGAAAATGAGATACACCTTCTTGTATTTACCGAGGAGGACGTGATGGATTCGAGCACCGATGTTCTGATATCAAAAACGGTAAGCAAGCCGGAAAATCCGGGCATCGGCGACCTTCCGTCTTAACGGCAAGCAGCACCGCAAAAGCCGTAAAATGCAAACATTATTTTACAAATATAAGCAATAGCAGCCTAATTTAGTACATCTTCAAGGAGAGAAGCATGAGTTTCAGGAAAGATTTTGCGTGGGGCGTAGCAACCGCATCGCAGCAAATAGAGGGCGCGTATCGCGAGGGAGGAAAGGGTCTTAGCATCTGGGACGTTTTCTCCCACGAGCCGGGAAGAATAAGGGACGGAAAGAACTCCGACGTAGCCTGCGACCATTATCACATGTTCAAAGAGGACGTAAGGCTTATGGCTTCTCTCGGAATCAATTCCTACCGCTTCTCTATAAGCTGGTCGAGGATTTTCCCGAACGGAGTCGGAGATATATGCGAGGACGGCGTACGCTTTTATTCCGAGCTTATAGACGAGCTGCTCGCAAACGGAATTGAGCCTTACGTAACCCTTTTTCACTGGGATTACCCTTACGCCCTTTACAAAAGAGGCGGTTGGCTCAATGACGAGAGCGTCGAGTGGTTTGCAGAGTACGCGAAAAAAATAGTCGAGCTGTACTCCGACAGAGTTACCTACTTTATAACCTTTAACGAGCCGCAGTGCTTTATCGGTCAGGGCTATCTCGAGGCAGTTCACGCGCCGGGAGTTACGCTTCCGTATAAAGACGTTTTCTCTATGGCTCATAACGTTATGAAGGCGCACGGAGCAGCTGTAATCGCAATGCGAAGGGCGGCAAAGCGCCCTATAAAAATAGGCTATGCCCCAACCTGCAGCGCGCACTATCCCATAGACGGCTCGCCCGAAAACGTCGAGGCGGCGAAAAAAGCGCTTTTTGCCTGCCCTGAGCTTTCAAAGTACGTTTTGTGGAACGTTTCCTGGTGGAGCGACCCCGTTATGCTCGGAAGATACCCCGAGGACGGGCTCGAGCTTTATAAGGATTATCTGCCCGAAATTACAGAAGAAGACCTTCGTCTTATGCATCAGCCGATAGATTTTTACGCTCAAAACATATACAACGGCAAGGAAATCAAGGCGGGCGAGAACGGCGAGCCTGTTGTGGTGGAGCGCCCCGAGAATGCTCCCGTTACCGCGCTCGGTTGGCCGATAACCCCGAAGTGCCTTTATTGGGCGCCTAAATTCTTAACCGAGCGTTACGGGCTTCCGTTCTACCTCTCCGAAAACGGCACCGCGACAAACGACACCCTATCAAGCGACGGACGGATACACGACAGCGCTCGTATAGAATTTCTTTCAAGCTATCTTGCCGAGCTTGAACGCGCGGCAGACGCGGGAGTTGATATAAGAGGCTATTTCCTTTGGACTCTTATGGACAATTTCGAGTGGTCGCACGGATATATTCCAAGATTCGGGATAGTTTACACCGATTATGAAACTATGAAGCGTATACCAAAGGACTCTGCCCTTTGGTACAGAGATTATATAAAGGAAAAGAGCAAGACATGATAGAAACAGGAGTATTCAAGCTTCGCGACCCGTTCGTGGTAGCGGGGGAAGACTGTTATTATCTTTACGGAACCGACGTATCCGAGTCAGGCTGGGAGAAAACCTCGTGGGCGTGCTACCGCTCTACGGGAAAAAGCCTTTCGGGAAAATGGGAAAAGCTTAAGACTCCCGTATATGTTCGGCCAGAAAATGCCGAAAAAAACCTCTGGGCACCCGAGGTGCACAAGTACAACGGTTATTATTATATGTTTGCCTCTTACTTTTCCTCGGCAACAGGACACAGAGGGTGCTCGATTTTAAAATCCGATTCTCTTGAAGGCCCCTTCGTTGAAATAACAGACGGACATATAACGCCAAAGGAATGGGATTCTATCGACGGCACCTTTTGGGTTGACGGCGAGGGACAGCCGTGGATGGTTTTCGTACACGAATGGACAAGCACCGATGACGGAATAGGAAGAATGGCGGCGGCAAAGCTCTCAGAGGATTTAACTCATTTCATCTCCGAGCCGAAAGAGCTTTTCAGAGCTGACGACGCCCCCTGGGCAAACATACAGGTAACCGACGGCTGCTTTCTTTACAAGACCGCCGCGGGAAAGCTCCTTATGATATGGTCAAACTCCTACAACGACGAATACAGAGTAGGAATTGCATACAGCAAGGACAGGAGAGTAGACGGCGAGTGGATTCAGATAGAAAAGCCGCTCTTTACAAAGGAAACAAGCGGAAAGCACGACGGCGGCCACGGAATGATTTTTGAGGCCGACGGAAAAACCTATCTCTCGATTCATTCGCCGAACAATCTCTCCGGCGGCCTTTGCGAGGAGGCTGTATTTTTCCAAGTCACCGAGCGCGACGGATTGCTCGTATGTGACAGATAATACAAAGCTGAACAAAAATGCACAAAATTGAACCAAGCTGTTGCAAAGCAAAAATTAACAGTGTATAATATAAATATCAATTCCGTCTTTGACGCTTTATAGACAAAGCAATGTTTGAGGAGGCACGCCGTGTATACAAATTACGCTTATATAGGTGAAAACGACGAGGATATTGTTGACAATACGAAGCCCCTTCTCGTTACGGCAGCGGGATATAATAAGATTGTAAAGGCACCCGTTATTGCAACGGAAAGACCAAACGGACGCGGGGACTTCCAGATAATTTATATCTCATCCGGCAAGGCTCGCTTCTTGTTCGGCGGCAGAGAGCAGGTCGTATCGCACGGCAATATAGTCTTATTCCGTCCGAACGATAAGCAAATGTATTACTTCCATAACAAGGAAGCGACGGAAAGCTTCTGGGTGCACTTTACAGGATACGAGGCAGAAGAATTGCTTCGCAGTCTGGAGCTTGACAAAAATATATATTACATAGGAGACTCCTCGGATTTCCCAACCAGATGCAATCATATCATACGGGAAATTCAAGCGAAAAGAATAAACTATCAGGATATATCGTCGCTCTTGCTTCGCGAATTACTCCTTGTAATCGGCCGTTATTTAAAGGAGGAAGGAAGCGTAAACTCGGACACCTTAAACGAGGTCGAACGAGCCATCGGCTTCTTTAACGACAACTATACTCAAAAAATCAACATAAAGGAATATGCCACGGCAAGACATATGAGCGCCTCTTGGTTTATAAAAAACTTTAAGGCTATCACGAAGCTCTCACCCCTTCAGTTCATTATAAACTTACGGATAACAAACGCCAAGGCACTGCTTATGAACACCGACTATCCTATACTGAAGGTCGCTTCCGTGGTCGGATTTGAGAACGCCCTTTATTTCAGCCGCATTTTCAAAAAGCATACGGGACTGTCCCCGATAGAATTCAAAAAGAAGTTAAATTAAGCGCCAACGAGGATTGCTTTATACGCTACCGTCAGAGTGTAAAGCAGTCTTCGTTTTTCTTTTTTGGCGTTTTTGTCTAAACAAATCGGAATACATAATTCAATTTTGTGCATATTTTGTTTCATTCCGTTCATTGCAATAAATTTCAAGATATATTATAATTAAATCGAAAGCTATTAAATAGTCTATCTTTAAAGCTTTTGTTCAAAGCCAAAAACGTTAAGAAAGGAGATTTATATGAAAAGGAATTTACTTATTTTCTTGATTATTATCTCTTCTATGATTATGTTTCTTTTCTCCTGCCGGGTAGGCAAGGACGACACAGGAAATAACGGCGGTGAAGACAATCCGTCACAAGGCGATACGGGTACGGCAACCCCCGAGGAGGCAACCTTTGATATTGGAGAAGCCGTCAGCATAGTAATGCCCGACGGACGCTTTTCTTTGGCAGCCGATTTAAAAGACGGCCTTTATTCCGCGCTCGGCGTGATGCCCTCTGTACTTTCGGAATCGCAAAATACCGGCTCAAACGAGCTGTTCATCGGAAGATGCGACACACCTCTTTCAAACAAGGCATACTCGCTTCTTGAAAGATACGAGAGCGTGGAGGATTCCGATTCGGCATATACCGTAAGAGTCCTTGTGTATTCCGATGCGAAATCCGTGGCTATTGCATACAGCGACTGCGACAGCTCCATTGATTACTCCGCTCAGGTGATAAAGAAAGCCCTCTCGCTTTTCAAAGAGGATTACGTAAAGCAAAATCAAGCTATCGATTTCAAGCGCGGATTGTCAAAAATGTACGTTTTCGACGGCCTTGAGGAGCAAGAGCGCTTAGACAGCGAAAGACAGAACGCGGCATGGAATCTGATTCTGACACAGGCAGACGAGGAAACCGTTGAAGCTCTCAAGGATATGTACACCCTGTTTTCCCCCGAAATGCTTGAGTGGCTTGCCGACCTTTACGACCCCGAAACGGGCGGATTCTATTATTCAAATTCAGGCAGAAACTCCGAGGGATTTCTTCCCGACATCGAATCCACCTCGCAGGTAATTGATATTCTCAGATTAAGCGGCGCTCTCGACAGTTACGGCGGCGACCCTGCAAGAGCACTTCCCGACTGGCTCAAGAAGCAGCTTGTTGCATTTATCAAGGAAAGGCAAGACCCGAACGGATATTTTTACCATCCGCAATGGACGCGCGATATGGTAGATGCGAGAATTTCCCGAAGAAGCCGCGACCTTACAAAAGCGTTAACGCTCCTTTCTTATCTCGATGCAAAGCCTACCTACGACGTTCTTGACGTAGAGGGCGACGGAAGACTTGCCGACGGCTCTCCCATTGGCTTTAACAAGCCTATGAGCTACAGCAAAGTAACCGAGCCCATAAGGCACGAAAGCGCCACGCTCGCCGTTTCGGCGGTGATGCCGACCTCGGGTGCGGCAGTGCCGTCCCATATAGCGTCAAAGGAAGCCTTTGAATCCTATCTGTACGGTCTTGACATCAAGAACAACTCCTACACCATAGGAAACGACCTCGCCTCTCAGGCGGCAGAAATCAAGGCGCGCGACGAATATCTCGAGTCGGTCGGCGCGGACTACCGACTAAAGGATATTTTGCAGGATTGGCTCTTCAAAAACTGCTACGAAACGACGGGTCACTGGAGCCCCTACGCAAACTACGACGGACTTAACGGATTTATGAAAATATCCGCAGCCTGCTCCTCGCTCCGTATTCCGCTGAAGTACCCCGAGGCAGCGGCGCGCTCGGCAATCGATGCCATTACCACAGACGAGTACAACCTGACGGTGTGCTACGCCTATAACACGTGGTTTTCCATAAACAATATTATAAACATACTTAACACCTGCCACCCCGAGGACGAGGCGGAGAGAATAATAGCCTCAATAAGGCAAACGCTTCGCGAAAACGCTCCCGAGCTTGTTCTGGCAACGCTTAAAAAACAGGCTATATTCCTTCGCGACGACGGCTCGTTCTCCTATAACGAAACCCAGACCTCCTCAACGAGCCAGGGTATGCCGGTAGCTGTGCCCGGCACGCTTGAGGGTGACGTAAACGCAACTCTCATCTGCCTTGCAGACACCTGTTATCAGATGTTTTCCGCCCTCGACTACAGTATGCCTCCGATTTTCGGTCAGGCAGATTTTATAAGATTTGTTGACAGAGTTGAGAAGCTCGGAGCTATTGTAAAGGAAGAGGAGAAAATCACGGTTGCCGAGGCAGACTTCGACGACGAGCGCGTCGGAGATACCACCTCCTCTCTTAAAATCTCCAGCGATACCGACTCCACCTTCAAGGTTATAAAGGACACCAGAGCGGCGCACAAGGGCGGAAACGTTCTTGAATTCAACGCAACAGCAGGCGGCGGAAAGCGCGTAAGACTCCCTATGGACCTCTCGGCAAACCCGCTCTCGCACTGCTACGTCTTTGAGGGCGAGTTCAACTTCAAGAGTGCTCCGACAGGTATGTTCGCCACTCTTCAGGTAGGCCCTAACTGCTATCTTATCAGCTTTGCTATGTACGACGGAACCGTATATCTCTACGAGCAGACCTCCGACGGAGCAAATTCACAAATCACCGACCTTAAGACCGGTATTCCGCTAGGCACGTGGTTTGATATAAAGGTTGAATTCTACTACACGGCAACCGCGGACGACGTAAGAATCAAGCTTTACGTTGACGGTGAGCTTATCAGCGTAAGCGACAGGTTCTACGACCGCGACGGAGAAAAGCTCGACGGAGGCACTCCCACTGTCGAATCAAGATTTGAGGGTACGGATTTCTTCGTTTACTCTTATTACGGAGCGAAAATTCTCCTTGACAACTGGGCGTGCTACAAAAAGGCGCAGCAGTACATACCCGAATCCGACCCCGACAATCAGCCCAAATTCAACGTAGACTGCCCCGACAGGAGCATAACCGTATACGATTTTGAGGACGATACGGCAGGCTCGCTTCCAAGCTCCGTAAACGCGCTCGGCGAAGCCGAGGTAATAAGCGGCGCGGACGGCAAAAAGCTTTCTGTCAGCGGCATCTCTACCGTGTCCCTTCCCGTAAATATAAGAGGGGCGGGAGCAAACGCGACGTCGGTTGAGTTCGACCTTAACGTAGCTACCCTGAGTGAGGGAAAGATATTTGATATCGCCTTTGCAGAGGACGGAGTAGCGCCTCACGACGTGGTGAAATACAATCTTGAGATTGTAAGTAGCGGCGGCGAAAAATTCCTTTGCATTTACGCCGCGCCCACGGGAATGAGCGACCTTGAAATCGGCAACGTTGCTATTCCTCTCGGGGAAAACCATAAGCTGCGAATCGAATACTACGACGACGCAAGAATAGCTCTTTTCTACCTTGACTCAAATCTTTTGGCAAGCTGCGACGTGCTGTGTCAGGATGCAAAGAGATACACCGTAGGAAAGGTTCTCTTAAGCTTTACCTCGAGGGCATCTCTTACTCTTGACAACGCCGTTTGCGAAAAGACGAAGAAGAGCTTCGAGGCGGCAACAAGGCCGAACACCGAATCGGTAATATACGACTTCGATGACGGTCTGAACGTAGAAACCGCCGGTAACGCATCTATACTCGGAGGCGCAAACAAGTACTTAAGTCTTGGAAAGGACTCCTCGGTAATCTTCCCCGTAACCGAGCGAAGCGTTATAACCAACCTTATCAGCTTCAGCGCGAATATGTCAATCAGCTCCTCGGGAGATGCAGGATATCTTCTCAGCTTCGTTGACAAGGACGGAAAGACTGTAATTGCATTTGAAATAAGAATTAAGGACCAGCGGGCGTCTGTTCACGAGGTAACCGCTAAGGGCACATATTCCGACCCGCTCTGCTACGTTACAAAAGGAAGCACGGCAGAGGTTTCCATTCTTTACTATCCTCTGCGCGATATAATTTATATTATATGGAACGGCAGAACGCTTGCAAGCACGAGTCTTGCTTACAGCGAGGAAAACAAGCTTCTGTTGCCCACAGAGCTGAGGATAGAAGCACTTGACGGAAAGGGAGCTCTCACTCTCGACAACGTAAGAGCTGAAACCACAAGCGAAAGCTTTACCGAAAGAGAGGTTCAGCCTACTGAAAACGTCGAGGATAAGAGTAATATTCTTACGTACGAAGGCTCTTCAAACAGAAACGTTCCGAAGCCGGTTACTATGAGTCTTCTTTCATCGGGTGCTTCCTATGCGGTTCGCGAGATGTTCAAAAACGGAGCGTATTCAAAGGCTCTTCAGTTCAGCACTCGCCCCGGCAGACAGGACGCATTGAACTTTGCTCTTATGTCAAAGGCGGACGGCTACAACGCAACCGTATTTGAAACCGATTTCAAATTCACCTTCAAGCCAAATAAGATTACAAGCTTCCAGATATTCCTTGAAACCGGCAACAGTGCGGCTTATATAATCAACCTCAGCAAGGACGGCAACAGCATAGTCTTCTCCGACCTCTCCTCTCTCGGTGAGGTAAGGCACAGAGGCTCTAACAAAACGATTGCAAATCCCGAAGAGTGGCACAGCCTTCGCATAGAGTACTACAACGGCACAAGAGATACTATGAGAATAAAGACCTATATCGACGGCGAGCTTGTTCGAGTCAGCAACATCTTCGGCGGAAGCGAGGTAAGCGGAAGAGAGCCTATGTCGCTTATAACCCAGGCGCGCTTTATGTCTTACGGTGACACCTACGCTGACCTTTATCTCGACAACACCTCGCTTATTCAGACCAATCTGGAATGTAAAAACGACCCGCTCACAGACTCCTTCGCTCCTATCGAGCCGAGTCCCGACGTCCCTGACGTTCCCGACGAGCCCGATGAGCCCGACGTGCCTGACGAGCCCGATGAGCCCGACGTTCCCGATACACCTGTCGAGGTGCCGAAAAACGCGATTACCTTTGAGGACGACACGCTCGGCGAGCTTCCCGAGAAGGTTAAATCGAATAAGAACGACTCCTACTCCTACATTTCGGTAGTTTCCGACCCGAGAAACGCCGCGGAAAAGGTGCTTAAGTTCTACAAGGCGAACACCACGCCAAGCGACCCCACCTACACAAAGAGCTGGCCCGTCGTTACTATTCCGAGAACCACGGCTTCAGATAATCACAACGTAACGGTATTTGAAGCGGACGTCTATATCGAATACATAGAGGGCCGTCTTGATACCACCTACCAGTTCTACCTTGGAGCGAAGTCGAATCCCGCCTACTCATTCAGAATGAACCTGACGAAGGACCATTTTAGCTTTATCGACAGCTCAAATGACACCTCGGGTATCTCAAGCTCTGCTATTGCTACGGCATCTATCCCCGGCACATGGTTCAATCTCCGAATAGAGTTCTTTGAGGGCGACCAGAACACGGCGAAAATCATGGTTTATATGGACAATGCCCTGATTTACGTATCACGTAACTTCTACGGCCCGAAGAGCACCGACGCACAGGGCACGAAGTACTCGGTGAACAACAATATAACCGAGTTCTGCATTACAACCTGGGGCGACACGCAGGGCATCATGCTTCTGGACAACGTTTCGCTTGTCGAAACAACTCTTGATTATCCCACCGCACCCGCAGGCGCTCCCACAGGAAAGGTTTACCCGAAGACGGAAAGCAAGGACTTTGACGTTAAGGTTCTTCCCGTCAAGGGCGGCGCAAACGGCATTATCACTCTTAACACCGATATTTCCGCAGACAAGCAGACTATAACCGTTCTTGACAGAATAGCGGCAAAGTACGACCTCAAGGCGGATATTGCGGTTGTTATCGATAACCTTATGGAAGAAGCGGGCATTGGTACTAACACCGAAGAAAAGACGCCGAACGAGGAGATAATCTCCTTCTTAAGGGCGAAGCTTGCGGCAGGCCGTCTTAAGATTATGAACCACGGCTTGACACACGTATTCTGGGCAGACACCGAAACGGGAGAGAATATCGATTGGGACTTCCTCGAGCGCGAGTTTATCGGCTCAAAGGAGCTGCTTCGTACGCTCTTCCCGGGTCAGAACGTACACACCTTTGTCCTTCCCGGCTATGCATGGATCGTTAGTATGCACGGCGAGCAGATCTACGACGAGGTTTACGTGCTGTTAAAGGAGCACTACATAGCCGACAGATACTACGGCGGAACAGCCGCAAACATCTATGACTGGAGCTGGGAAAAGACACCCGCCCATCAGATACTCCCCGATAACGATGCTCAGACCTTTGCGGTAATCGACAGCGTGGCAAGAGGCGACGGCAGATTTGCAAACCTCTTCCTCTACCACCTCGACGAGGACGCAAACTTCGACAGCGGAGCAACTAACGGCGGCACCGAAACCTACTTCTACCAGCGCGAGTCAAGGCTTGATGCTATCTGCAAGAGAATAGCATCTTACGTCGAAACGGGTGCGGTATGGCAGACCAACTACGAGGATGCTATGCTCTATCTTCGCGAGGCAGAAAACGCAACCGTTTCCATCACCCGAGGCGAAAACATAACCATAGTTCTCGAGGACGGTCTTGATGACGAAATCTACAGCTATCCTCTCTCGGTAAGAGTTCAGCTTGACGAGAGCTACGAGGCAGTAAAGGTCACCCAGAACGGCAAGGTAAGCTACGCTATCGTAAAGGCGCAGAACGGTATTTACTTTGCAGACCTTGACGTAGTTCCCGACAGCTCTGAGGCTGTGGTTGAAAAGGTTGCCCTCGAGGACGTTCCCGAGGAATTCCTTCCCACCTCTCCCGACTCCGACACCGACGAAACTATGGACTTCGGCGGAAGCGACATAGACAACTCTGCATGGTCTTAACGCGAGGTAAAGAAAATGATTAAAAACACAGACCCAAGATGGAAGTCACTCGAGGACGCGGTGTCCTCGAGAGGCGCCGACGGCAAAGCCTTTGTAAAGGAGCTTAAGGAGCTGTATTCGATATTCGAACCGCAGTTTGCAAATTGGCTCGGCTCCCTTTACGACAAAGAGGTAGGCGGATTTTACTTCTCGGCTTCGGGAAGAGATAACCCCGAGTTTCTTCCCGATATAGAAAGCACCTATCAGGCAACAAACACCCTTTACTCCATAGGCTTTATTGACAGCGCCGAGGAGCTGCCAAGCGAAATGCGCGAAAAAATTATCGCCTTCGTCTGTTCGCTCCAAAGCCCCGAGGACGGATACATCTATCATCCCCAATGGGATTACAGCGACCCCGAATGGCGCCACCGCAATTCAAGGCTCGGCAGAGATATGATGTGGGCGGTATCAATGGAAAGGGAGCTTAATTTCAAGCTCCCCTACCCCACCGCAAACGACCGCCTTTCGGGTAATGCCGAAGAAAAAAAGACGACGCTGCCCGAGCATCTGCTCTCAAAGGAGGCGTTTGTTTCCTATCTCAACTCCTTCGATTGGGAAAAGGACGCTTACTTTGCAGGAAATATGATGGCAGCCCAGTCAGCACAGGTTCTTGCGGCAGGACTTGCAGACTGTGCCGCAGAGTTCCTTGGCAGGATACAGAACAAGGAAACGGGACTTTGGGGTATTTACTCCGGCTATGATGCCGTAAACGCGCTTCTCAAAATTGCCGCGTTTTACAGTGCAATAAAAAAGCCGCTCCCCAACGCAAAGAAAGCGGCACGCGAGACTATGAAGATAGTATCCGCGGAAATTGATATCGAAAGAGCAACCTGTTGCTGGCAGTACAACGTTTGGTTTGCTTTGCAATATCTAATCGGTAATCTTCGTAAATGCGGAGCTGCCGAGGAGGCGGACGGCATCGTCAGAGAGCTTCTTTGCACCTCTCCCGAGGCTATCCGCTCGACAAAGGAAAAGCTTCTGATGCTGAAGCACACCGACGGCTCGTTCCTCTATATGAGGGGCAAGTCCGGAGGAAGGTCGCAGGGCGCGCCTGTAGGCCTTCCCGGAATTGTCGAGGGCACGGTAAACTCCTCGGTAATCTGTATTCACAGAACGGTCGAAGCAATGATGGCGACCTTCGAGCTTCCGATGCTGCCGATATACGATAAAAACGATTTTGCAAGCTTTTTAAATTCCATCAAATAAGAAAGGAGTATTGATAAAATGTCAAACATTTCAGAGATGAAAAAGAGCAAGTATTTTTCTCCTGAGCTAGAGGTTACTCTATTCCTTGACAAGGATATAGTTACAGCCTCAAACCAAGGCACCTCCGACGGCAGTTATGACGGTTCAGACGTTGACCATTCCGCGTGGACCTAAGCATTTTATTCAATAGGAGGCAAAAATGAAACACACTAAATCAGGTGTCGAGGACCTGAAAATTGCTTATATAGGCGGCGGCTCGCGTGGTTGGGCGTGGACGCTTATGAGCGACCTTGCAACCGCGGGCGACCTCAGCGGAACGGTTGCCCTCTATGACATCGACTACGAAGCCGCAAAATGGAACGAGATAGTCGGCAAAAGGTTCACAACTCACCCTAAAGCAAAATCCCGCTTTGAATACAAAGCATACGAAAGCATCGACGAGGCGCTATCCGGCGCCGACTTCGTCATAATCTCTATTTTGCCCGCCACCTTTGACGAGATGGAGAGCGACGTTCATACACCCGAAAAGTACGGTATATATCAATCGGTCGGCGACACCACGGGCCCCGGCGGAATTATCAGAGCACTTCGTACCGTTCCTATGATAGAATACATAGCGAAAAAGATCGAAGAAAACTGCCCCGAGGCATGGGTTATCAACTACACCAACCCCATGACGGTCATCGTAAAGACGCTTTACTCGGTATTCCCGAAAATCAAGGCGTTCGGCTGTTGCCATGAGGTCTTCGGAACACAGAAGTTACTCGCCTATATGCTGAAAACCGAGTATGGACACGACAAGATACCCCTCAAGGAGATCAAGTGCAACGTTGTAGGCGTAAACCACTTCACCTGGCTTACCGAGGCGAAATATAAGAACATCGACCTCTTCCCTCTTTACAAGGAATTTGCCGATAAGTATTACTTCGAAGGCTACAACGAATCCGCAGACGACAACTGGATGACCACCGACCTTCTATGCTACAACCGTGTTAAGTTTGAGCTCTTCCGCCGTTACGGCTATATTGCCGCGGCAGGCGACCGCCATCTCGCGGAATTCTGCGAGGGCAGCTGGTTCTTGAAGAGCCCCGAGCAGGTCAAGGAGTGGAAATACACGCTCACTCCCGTATCTAACAGAAAAGAAGGTCTTGTGAAGCTGCTTGAAAAGAGCAGACAGCTCAGAGAAGGTGAGCTCGAGCCCCAGATTGGAGATAGCGGAGAGGAAGGTGTTCAGCAGATACGCGCACTGCTCGGTCTTTCCGAGATGGTGACAAACGTAAACATACCGAACTACGGTCAGATCCCCAATCTGCCTATCGGTGCCGTTGTTGAAACGAATGCACGCTTTACCTCGGATACACTCACTCCGATGTTCGCAGGTGAAATTCCCATCGAAATCCACCCCCTTATCACTAGGATTGTCGGTGAGCAGGAGCTTGTTGTAAAGGCGGCACTTGAGCGCGACCTTGAAAAGGCATTCGTTGCTTTTATGAACGACCCTCTCGTAAACCTCACAAAGGAAGATGCGAGAGCCTTGTTCGACGAAATGGTTGAAAACACCAAGGAATATTTAAAGGAATACTTTTAATTTTTAGTTAGATTATTTTTAAAACAATATATCAAACAAAGGAAAGGTATTAAAAAATGAAAAACAGAAAGCTTTCAAAAATTTGCCTTTTGACAATAGCCTTGGCTATGCTCATCACGGCAATCGTGGGTATTTCCGTTCACGCGGAAGATGCTCCCGAAGCTCCCGAAATCGTTAGTAAAAACGTTTCTTACGAGGGTGCGCTCCACCTCTACTACGCAATCCCCGTAACCGATGCGGTAACCGCTGACAACACCGTTGTTAAGGTTTACAAGACAAATCCCGACACCGATGCTTCCGCAGAGCTTATCGGTACTTATTCGGGTGAAGAAGAGTACATCACGATGCTTGGCGGCAACTTCATCGTTGTAAGAACCGGCGGCGTTCCCGCAAAGAATATCGCCGACTACGCTTACGCTCAGCCCGTTTCAGGCGGCGTTGTAGGAAAGGCAGTTCGATACAGCGTTGCCGAGTATCTCTACGAGCGCCTTTACGTTGCTGATAACGCCACCGACGTTCAGAAAAAGCTCTACAACTCAACCCTTCAGTACGGTATTGACGCACAGGCGGCTCTCGCCCCCGCGGCAACTCCGATAACCGATTACAATTACGTATACGCAAAGGACGCAACCCTTGATGCAGAGGGCAACGTGTCCGGCCTTTACCTCGACGGCGCAACGCTTACTCTTACCTGCACCGCAGAGGGCATTCTTGAGGGCTGGAAGCTCAAGACTCTCGGTGATGACGGCGAGTTTGCCGCTTCTACTCAGACCTCTAATACTCTTACCGTAAACGCTACCACAATTATCTCACCCGACATCTTTGTGCGCGAGAACAAGGGCGAAACCTTTGATAAGGCATTCAAGGACAGCGCTTACGAGAACGTGCTCCTTCCCGATGCGGCTGATTATAAGTACAGCGACTTTATCTATGCCAACAAGGGAACCTCCGCAGAGCACGCACAGGTTATGTTCGGCGTTGTGAAAGATCCTACGGACGCTACGAACAGAGTTCTCCGTCTTACCAAGGACAGCACAACAGGTTCAACCTATGCTCCTAACCTTTACGTTAACGCTCCCAGCGCAACAACGTTCGATACCTTCGTATTTGAATCCGACTTCTATTTCGATTACTACGATAAGACGGGTGAGTGGGAAAAGGTTATGCAGGTAGACCTTATGAACGGAAGCACCATAGGCGCATCCGTACTTCTCTCCCCTCTTGGCGGTTCGGACAGAACTAATATTGCCGTAAGAGTTCTCGGAAAAAATTCCGACGGCACATCCATATCGACCGGTTATGAAACCATAACAGGTGTAACTGCTGAGTGCAGCTGGTTCAACGCAAGAATTGAGTATCAGATTCTCGATGCTTCGACAAGTTCTACGGAAACAAGAGTTTACATTAACGGTACTCTTGTAAAGACTGTTAACTATGTAAACAACGAAACTCCTCAGCTTAATATCACTAGAGCTCACGTGTCTACCGGATATGGCATGTTTGGTGAGTTCTATATGGATAACGTTGTATGTCAGAAGGTGGTCTATGCAGACGAATCCCGTCCTGTGTACGACTTCAGTGAAGATGAGCTTCCCGCTGGCGTTACTCTCACCGGTGACTTCAAGGTGAACAAGGGTCAGCTTGTAGCAAGCACCACTATCGGCAGTGTTGACACCGCAACGTTTGCTCCTACCGAAACTCAAGAGGGTGACTTCAACACCGTAGTTTGGTCGGCTGACATAAACGCTACTCCCACGGCAAATCAGAACGGTAAGTTTTCTGAAATTGCGTTCTATGACGAAAACGGTAATTGCTTTACGTTCCATATTATGTTCAGAAACAGTGTTGGTGCAGGAATGTATTTCAGATCAGTTACCTACGGTTGCGAGGTTGCGAGCATAATGCCTCCCGCAGGAACCGAATTCAATCTCCGTCTTGAATACTATCTCGCAGACGGTGTGGCAAAGGTTGACGTTTATGTAAACGGAGTACTTTCAGGTACAATATCCGATGCAAATCAGCCGAACGTTGCTACCGACGGCACTAAGGTTGAGTTCAAACTTCGTGAGGGCGATTCTCAGGACGTAACTCTCGACAACGTAAGACTCTACAAGATAAACAAGGACAGATAATCAGCGAAAGATAAATTTAAGCCCGAGGCAAATCGCCTCGGGCTTTTTTACTGTAAAAAATTATTCGAAAAATACCGTTGCAACGGACCAAGGCTCTATAGTCGGCAATTCAAGTACGAATCCGCTGTTTTCTTGCTGCATTTGAATTTCTCTCGCCTGTGCATACTGCCCCTGAAAAACGGCTTTGCTTCCAAAAGGCTTTTTGACAAATATACGCACGTCTTTCTCTTTTCCTACCGTACAATTGGTGAGCGAGAGGGCGCGTATTTTGCCCTCGGAGTCCTTGCGTATATTCACCGCCGCCTGTACGGGAGAGAGAAGTCTTGCGCCTGCGGTGTTTGCAAGGCGGTCGTAAACATTTAAAATTCTGTCACGCTCGGCAATCGTTTTCACCGTTTTCCAAAGCGAGTAGCCGAAAACGCACCACTCTCCGCCCTCTTTAAGAGGAATTATGGCGGTGGAAATTTCGCCGTTTATAGGCTCGCTTTCCCTCACGTTGTGCTTATATTTACCTAAAATCTCGGCTCCCTCGGGAAGAGAAGAAAGAATATGCGGCTCAAACCTACCCTTGGTGTAATAATTTTCAACGAAGCGGTCGCTGACACTTCCGTTTAACGGATGCGGCTCATACATCTCGGTAAGAGCACCCTTATATCTTTGCTCAACGGGGGTTGCCGAAAATCCAAGGTCAAAATCTCTGCCGTTTAATATTGCAACGCTTTCACCGCAGGTGATGACTTTTCTTTTTTTCAGCTTCTCTGCCTCATCACGGGTGATGATAGAGGCAACGTCGGGGTAAAGAAGAAATACGCTACCCTCGTCCTCGTCGTAAACGATAGGAATTCCGTCACGCACAAGGGGGTATGCCGAAATATGATATTCTCGGTTAAGCTCGGAGATAGTTGCGCCCTTTTTTAAGGGCTTGTTATACGCCTTCTCGGACACAAAGTAGCGAAGTCCCTCGGCTTTGGTAATTTTCGATACCTCGCCGAGTCTTTCAAAGTAGGGGCGCATTTTCTCAATCTCGCGGAATTTTTCCTCGTGCCACCAAAACGGGTCGTGAAAATCGTCCATAACGTTATAGGTCATATCGTGTGCGCCAAGGGCAAGATAGTGGGCGGTTTCAAGAAGAATTCCCGCCACGCTTTTGCCAAAGGCAGTGTTGGGCAAACACTCAATTTCGGGACTTAAAGTACCGAAATACGGTAAAAACGAATGCTGATAGGCTATTTTCAGTCCCTTTTCGAGAAGTCCGTCGGGGTTGTGGTCGTAGTAAAATCCACCGCCCGCGCGGTAATGGGGAGCTTTGCCGTTTACCGCCCTCATTTGGTCAAAAATAAAATCGTAGCCGTAACCGCTGTAAGAGCCGTTATCACAGTTTTGGAAGCCGAACTCGGTTTCGGGAGAGACTTCGTGCACCGCCTCGCAAAGCTCTCTTACGTAAGAGCCGAGGCCGTCTCTGATAAATTTTACCCACCTCTCGCGATAGGAAAGCTCGCTGTCGAGGATTTTTTCAACCAACCTCTCTCTATTAAAGTCCGTGCCGTAAAGAGAATTGAATTTTTCTATACAGTCGGGGCAAAAGCAGCCGTTTACAACGGGTAGGTGGTTATTCGGGCGCAGGTCGTCGTCTATCCAGAATTTATGGGGCTTTACAATCTCGGCATAAAGGGCAAGCTCTCTTTTAGAATAGTCGCGAAAGGCGCGGTTGTTCCAACAAAAGCAGTATTTTGCCTGCTCACCGCCCTCGCCCACAAGCGGTCTTACGCGTGGGTTTTCGGTAAGGCCTGTGCAATCATACTCGTCGCCTATCATATCCCCGTGGCCGATACTGTTTGCTAGCTGGAGAGAGACCTTAATCCCTCTGCGCTTTAGCTCCTCGGCAAAGTCCGAAAACCACTCGGCGCACTCCTTGTGCTTTTCAAGAGGAGGAAAGCCCGAAATTGTGGTAAGCCAAATTTCATCATAGCTTTTCGGGTATTTATCAAGCATTTTAAGATAAAACTCTGCCCCTGCCTCGTGGCCGGGAAAAAGCCAGTTTATTCTTTGTACAAGCATTTTGCTTCACCGTTTTTTAAAACGAATTTTTGCGGTTTTGATTATTTTGCAGGAACGAAGGGTAGCTCGGTTTCTCCGCCAAAATCTATAGGGGGCGTCGGAGTACCGTCCTCTCCGTCCGCAGGAGCATCACCGTCACCCTCGCCGGAGCCACTACCTGAACCGCCGCCGGAGCCTTCGCCGCTGCCGCTGCCGGAGCCTTCGTTCGAGCCGGAGTCACTGCCGCTACCGCCACCGGAACCGCTATTAAAATTCGGGTCGCCTTCACCGCAGTGTATGCAAACACCGTTTGAATAGCTATGAGTGCACCCCTCGGGAGTGTCGCCCCCGCCGCCATCATCATTTCCACAGCCAACAAAAAGGAACATAATCAAGCTAAAGCACAGCGCTATCGCCATAAGCCTCGTTTTCATATCAAATCCTCCTTTTATTTGTAGCTTTCCACCGCTTTACTGTAGAGGTACAAGGCGCGAATAGCGTCCTTGAATTCGGGAGTAAAGACCTCGTAGTTAGAGGACAGTGCAAAATGGAAATAGGTAAACATATTATAATCTATATATTCGGTAACCTCGCCGTCGCTCACGGCTATCTTAAAGTCGCTGCCAAGTCTTTCAAGAGATATTCCCTCTATTTCGACGTAAACGTAGCCGTCCTTTGTTCCGACGTAAAGCTCCTTTCCGTCAATACTGAAGGTAAGAGAACTGTCGGTCAGCTTGCTGAAATAAAGCTTGAGATTTACAGGGTCAAGGGTTAGACTTGAGCCTGCGGGCGAAACGAGCACACCGCCCTGCTCATAGGTTATTCTGTAGTCTTTGAGCGTATCGTCGGTTACCTCTGATACGTCCTTTTTCGCGCATTCGGAGTTAGCGAGATTTCCTACCGAGTGTCCCGAGTACTTCTGAACGTTAGCTCCGTAATTCAGCATAGCCCCAAGAAGCGGCGCAGCCTTGGAATACTCCTCGCTTTGAGCCTTATTCTTCATAATAGCTTCGGCATACCTTTTAACCGAATAGGTATACTCTCGGCTATCTCCCGAGCTGCAAACGAATTTTGCGGTAACCGTGTCAGCAAGCTCCTTATATTCGAGCATCAGCGTAAATTTATAGCACTCCACGCCGTTAATATTGACCTTCTTTGACGGAGAGAGCATCTGCTTTCTGCTCCTGCCGTTCACCGCAAAGCTCATATAAGCCCCGCCGTCCTCAAGACATTCGTCGGGAATAATCATATAGAAGCTGAAGCCAACGCTATCCGAAACGGTCAAGCTATAGCCGTAAAGCGAGCCAACGTATTCATCCGACTCCTCCGCGCCGCAAATGCAGCTGCCGCCAACGAACTTGTGCGCCTCTACGGGAGTCATAATCTTTCCGCAAAGCGAGCAGCTCGAGCAGTGTGTTCCGTTGCCGTTATCGGTATATTCCTCTGTATGCTCCTTTGCGTCAACGCCGAAGCCTATGCTGTTAAGGTCGCACATAGGGTAGGAGCTTGGAGTATTGAATACGAGGAACACGCCCCATTCGCCCTCAAGCTTATCAACCTCTGATGCGTCAATAGTAAGGGTTGTGGGCACCCAGGGCATAGTCGTGGTAACCGAAAAACTTCCTATCTTATAGCTTCCCTCTCCGACCGAGGTGATTTTGCCGTTGGTTTTAACTATCGGAGTTCCCTTGGCGCTCGTAGGACGGATATAAACGTCAATAGTTCCGACTTTACCCTTCGGTGTGATATTTATGCTGAGGGTTGAATAATGTCCCTCAGGCGCGTTTTCAGAGAAGTTGAAGTATTTTATACCCGCCACTACCTCGTTATGTATATTGAGTATAGGCAAAAACTCGGTATCTCTTGAATAATCCGCCTTGAACACGTAGTTGCCTGTAAGGTAGGACGCAATACCTGCGGAATAGGTCTTGTACGGGTCAAGTCCGTCGGTATTAAAGCCCTTTGAGGTCATCTCCGCAAAGCCTATTCTGACCTCTCCGCCCTCTGCTACCGATTTTTCATCCCACTCAACCGATATTTTTTCTACCATTGCCTGTCTTGATATAATTCCTCTGTGACCTCTGTGGTAGAATACGTACCAATCGTCGCCTATCTGGCAAATGCTTCCGTGCGTGTTCTGCTTTAAGAAGGTATCTGCATAGGTTCCGTCACCGTTGGGAATGGTTTCGCCCGCATTTCTGACAATAACTCCGCCGTAAGTCCACGGGCCCTCGGGAGAGTCGGAATAGCCGTACGCAAGCTGGCTGAAGTAGCCGCCTGTTTCCTCGGTATCGGGAGCGTAACGGCAGAAGATAAATACGTACTTGTTGCCAACCTTTCTTATAGAAGATGCCTCGAAGAAGCGCCAATCGTTTACGTGCTCGTCCTGTACGATGTTGTAAAGGGTGGGGTCGTAATCCGCGCGAGGCTGCATATTATTATTTCTGTCGAGGATATCGTAAACTCCGGGGAGATTATACCTCGGAGTGCAGCCCTCCTTTACGGTTGCCATAGTTTCGGGGTCAAGCTCAACCCACAGGGGCTTCGAGGAGCTTCCCCAATAGCCGTAAACTCTGCCGTCGCTGTCAACGAAAACGGCAGGGTCGGAGCTGATTATGTTGTTATCCACCGAATTATCGCTCTCCCAGGAGCAAACCTTGAAGGGACCGTCGGGGCGGTCGGATTTTGCAACTCTGTAATACTGCTTTGACGAGGTTGCGTTGGGATAGAGGTAATAGGTCTTAGTTCCGTCCGCGTTCTGAATTTCACAAACGTCGGGAGCGTAAAGATTTGCGGTAAGGTCGTAGTCGCCGGTAATAAAGGCAACTCCGTCGTAGCGCCACCTCGTAAGGTCGTCTACGGGAGCAGACCATACCACCTGGTCAAATCCGCAGGGAGCCGCCTCGCCCTGGGTATCGTGAGAGCCGTAAACGTAAACGCGGTACTCACCGGGATTGTCGGGGTCCTCGAAAACGTATGGCTCGGCATCGGGAACGAATTCCCACGCGGGCAAATAGGGGTTAGCTACGCTCTCATACTCGCGAAGCTCGGGAAGCGCGCTTACAACCACCTGGCACTTACCCGAAAGAGTGCTGTTAACGGTAACCGTCGCATATCCGTCGCCAACGGCTGTGATAACACCGCTGTCGCTTACTGTAGCTACCGAGCTGTCGCTTGAGGTATAGGTAAGCTCTCCACAGTCCGCGCCCGCCTCACTCGATTCTACCGAAAGCGCAAAGGTCTTGCCGTGCTCAAGCTTTACGGTTTCTTTATTTGGAACAAGGGTTTTGTCCATAGGAGCCACCTCTTCTAAAGCTTCAACGCTGAAATAATCGAACCAAACGTCAACGGGCTCTCTGTCAGAGTATCCGTTCCAGCCTACGTAAAATCCCGCCTCAGCTGCCGAAAGCTCGGCGTCACAGTCACCAACCTTGGTGTAATTCTCTCCGTTGAGTGAGTAATATGCGGTATAGGAGTTGTCCTTTTTCTCAATTCTGAGCCACATTTCGGATTTAGAACCTACGTTGACTGTTGCAAAATCGTTGGTAAGCGTGCCGTCAAGCGCATAGCAAAGAGCTACCGACGTGCCCTGAAAGCCGAGCTTTACAAAGTTTTCGTAATCGTCAAAAACCGTAAGGCAGGCTTGGTTTTCGGGATAGCCCCAAGCGCTCTCAAGCTCTACGTGAGTTTCCACCAGGTAGTCGCCCGAAAGTCCGTCAATCAAAAACAAATTCTGAACGTCGGTTCTCTTTCCGTTTATATCTCCCGCATTTCTTCCGAAATGAAGACCGTCGGACTTAAGCTCGTATTCGTCTGCATTTTCGTTTATTACCTTAAAATCACCGAGAACAGAGCTATCACCCCCCACAAAATCATAACGGAGAGCTAAAGGAGAGCTGTTCTCCGCAAACGCCAAAATCTGAAACAGCAGAAAGAGCATTGTAAATACGAGCCCCAGCGTAATCGGCAGTATTCTTTTATTTTTCATAGCTTTGTCCCCCTTATTACTTTATAATAACACTTGTATCTTGTTAAATATGTACACGATAAGTATATCATACGGGCAAGTTTATTGTCAAGATTTTTCGCCCCCCAAAGGATAATCCAAATGCTTTTATACATATTGCGGTCATTTTTGTGCATCTGTTGGCTGTTTATATCCGCCGAGCTTAGCCGTAGCGGAGTCGAACGCACAAGGTTTTGTCAAATATCCGCCCCTCAACAATTGACACAGAGCGATTCTTGTGATAAAATGTATATGCTCATTAAAAAAATCAGCAATTGCTTCGGAGTAAATAAATTATGTCCCGTTTACTTAAAAATTTTGGGTTCCGCAGAAAAAGCGGAATTCTTATGCCCATAAGCTCGCTTCCCGGCGCCTACGGAATAGGCTCGTTTGGTAGGTGTGCGTATGAATTCGTTGATTTTCTTGCCGAAACCGGCACCAAGTGCTGGCAGGTGCTGCCGCTTAACCCGACGTCCTACGGCGACAGCCCCTATCAGTCCCCCGCGTCGGTTGCAGGCAATCCGTATTTTATAGACCTTGAAATACTTCTGAAAAAGGGATTTCTCACAAAGGAAGAGCTAAACGAAAACAAAAACGCCTCGGGGCGCGTTGACTACGGCTGGCTGTTCAATACGAGATACGGCGTTTTGCGCCAAGCGCACGCACGCTTCTTGGAGAAGGGCGGTGACAAATCCCCCGAGTATAAGGCCTTCCTTCGTAAAAACCGCCAATGGCTGCCCGACTATTCGCTCTTTATGGCGCTCAAGGAGCATTATGGCTACAGTGCCTGGACGCTCTGGAGCGAGGAGCACAGGGACGTCACCCTTGCAAGGGGTGAGAGAGGCAGGTTCTCCAGCGATTGCGCCTTCTATGAATGGGTGCAGTTTGAGTTTGACGCGCAGTGGCAGGCACTGCGAAGCTACGCCCACACAAAGGGAATACTGATAATCGGAGATATGCCGATATACGTCGCGCACGACAGTATGGACGTCTGGGGGGCACCCGAAGAGTTCCTTCTCGACGAGGACTTCAATCCGACGGTCGTTGCAGGCTGTCCCCCCGACGGCTTCTCTCCCGACGGTCAGCTGTGGGGCAATCCCATCTATAACTGGCCTCTTATGGAGAGCGAGGGCTTCTGCTGGTGGCTTCAGCGTGTCAAAATGGCGTTCCGTATGTACGATATTCTGCGAATAGACCACTTCCGCGGCTTTGCGGGATATTACAATATTCCGTTCGGTCACACAACCGCAAAAGAAGGAAGGTGGGACTCTGCCCCCGGAATTAAGCTCTTCAGAGCTGTCAAGGCAGCCTTCCCGAGGGCGAGAATTATCGCAGAGGACCTCGGCTTCATTACAGATGACGTAAGAGAGCTTCTTGACGATACGGGCTTCCCGGGAATGAAGATGCTTCAGTTCGGCTTCAATGACGATGACAGCGAGTATCTTCCGCGCAGCTATTCAAGCCCCAACTGCGTCGCCTACCCCGGCTCGCACGATGCGGACTGCATAAAAAGCTGGTGCAAAAATCTCTCGGGCGACGCTCTGCATCGCTTCAGAAAGGAGTGCCCGAGAAACAGGGAGCAAAGCCGCGGCTACGACCTTATCGAGCTTGCAATGAAGAGCCCCGCAAACCTCACAGTCGTGCCTATGCAGGACTACCTCGAGCTGACGAACGCCGAGGGACGAATGAACACCCCCGCGGTCGCAGAGGGAAACTGGACCTGGCGTATAAGCCCGAGATACAGAACAAAAAAATTGACCGAAAGAGTCAAAGCAATGACCGCACGTTCAGGACGCGCAACGAAATAAACTTATATAGCAAAACAGGAAAGAATTATGGAAATCATAGACGCGCACGCACATATTTACCCCGAAAAGATAGCCGCCAAGGCGACAAGCACGATAGGTGAGTTTTACGATATAAAAATGGATATGCCAAGCGGCACGCCCGAGGAGCTAATCAGGGTCGGCAGAAATGCGGGAATAACGGGATTTGTCGTTCACTCGGTGGCAACGACCGCCCATCAGGTGCGCTCGATTAACGGTTTTATTCAGAGAGAGTGCGAGGCGCATCCCGAGTTTATCGGCTTCATAACGCTTCACCAGGACCTCTCTGACGAAGAAATTCTATCCGAAATAGAGCTGGCGCTCGCAAGCGGTATGAAGGGCATAAAGCTTCACCCCGATTTCCAGAAATTCAACATCGACGACGAACGCGCCGAGCGCTTTTACAGAGCGGCAGAGGGCAAGCTTCCAATCCTCTTACATATGGGCGACGACAGATACAACTATTCCGCCCCCGAAAGACTTGTAAAAATGGCAAAAAAGTACCCCGACACGACCTTTATCGCCGCGCACTTCGGCGGATACAGATGCTGGTCGGAGTCAAGGCTTTACAAGGGGCTGTCCAACGTGTATTTTGACACCTGCTCGTCCCTGCCCTTCATAAGCGCCGACGAGGCGAAGCGCCTTATAGATATGCACGGAGCCGACCGCTTTTTCTTTGCGACCGATTTCCCTATGTGGAACGCGAAAGAGGAGCTTGAGAGATTTAATAAAATCCCACTCTCCGACAAAGAGCGCGAGATGATATTCTCGGGGAATATCAAAAGACTATTGAAGCTTTAAGGCTATAAACAGTCTGTATTTCGTCTTTTTTCAAAATAAGGCTTGATTTTTCACGCAAAAGGTGTAAAATAGATATATCAGAGAAAATTTGAGGAGAACAAAAATGGCACTTGTAACAACGAAGGAAATGTTCAAAAAGGCTTACGACGGCGGATATGCTATCGGTGCCTTCAACATCAACAATATGGAGATTATCCAGGCAATAACCGAGGCAGCAGCCGAGGAGAGGTCGCCTGTAATTCTCCAGGTTTCCGCAGGAGCGAGAAAGTACGCAAAGCACGCCTATCTTATGGCGCTTGCACAGGCTGCTGTTGAGGATAGCGGCGTTGACTTTGCTCTCCACCTTGACCACGGAGCAGATTTCGAGGTTTGTAAGTCCTGCATTGACGGCGGCTTCACCTCTGTTATGATTGACGGCTCGCACCATTCCTTCGAGGATAACATCGCCCTTACAAGGAAGGTTGTAGAATACGCTCACGCTCACGGCGTTGTAGTCGAGGGCGAGCTTGGCGTTCTCGCGGGAGTTGAGGACGAGGTATCGGCTGAAAATTCTACTTACACGAAGCCCGAGGAGGTTGAGGAGTTCGTACAGAGAACAGGCGTTGACTCGCTTGCTATTTCCATCGGAACCTCTCACGGCGCATACAAGTTCACTGCAAAGCAGTGCACAAGAAACGAGCACGGCGTTCTCGTTCCCCCGCCTCTCAGATTTGACATTCTCGAGGAGGTTGGCAAAAGACTTCCCGGCTTCCCCATCGTTCTTCACGGAGCATCGAGCGTTGCGCACGAGTGCGTTTCGGAAATCAACTCCTACGGCGGTAAGCTTCCCGATGCCGTAGGTATTCCCGAGGAGCAGCTCAGACGCGCCGCTAAGATGGCAGTATGCAAAATCAACATAGACTCCGACATCAGACTTGCTATGACCGCAGGCATACGCCGCGTGCTCGCAGAGAAGCCCGAAGCATTCGACCCGAGAGAATATCTCAAGGTTGCGAGAGCTGAGGTCAAGAAGATGGTAAGCCACAAGATTGTCAACGTTCTCGGCTCGAAGGGAACGCTTTGATAGTTATGATACGCTGCGCGTAGTTATGGTTGGCTACGCCAAGTGATGAGGCGCAAGGCGCCGTTATGATTGAGCAGAGCCCAAGCTATGGGATACTTCGCGCCGTTATGATTGCCCTTACGGGCAAGTTATGATAGGCTTCGCGTAGCTATAGTTAAAAAAGAGAGGACATTTCGGATTTTCTGCCGATTTGTTCTCTCTTTTCTTATTTGTTACGGCTTGTAAGCTTTGTCGGAAAGGCTTATAAGTCTATTCTTCGTCGCTTGCAAGCTTATTTTGAAATGCTAATCAGCGATAGATAAGCGACTCTGCGTATCTGGTTGCGATAACTCCCTCGGGCTCACCGGTAGCCTTGGACTCGGTAAGAATACGCTCGATAGAGTTGTAGATGTTATCTACCTTCTCAAGAACCGCTTCCTTGTTGTAGGGGCCGTCAACCTCTGCCGCTGCATTGATAACACCGCCGCCGTTGATTACGAAGTCGGGAGCGTAGAAGATACCGCGTGCCTTAAGCGCAAGGCCCGAAGCATCGTCGAGTATCTGGTTGTTTGCGCCGCCTGCAACCGCACGGCAGTTGAGGTAAGGAATGGTATTGGGGTTGATAATAGCGCCCATAGCGTTGGGGGAAAGTATATCGCACTTCTGGCTCATAATCTCCTCGGTTGCAACTACCTTTGCGCCGAACTCTGCCTCTGCCTTTGCAAGAGCAGCCTTGTTCGAGCGGTTAGCAACGATGAGCTTCGCGCCGCTCTCGTGGAGAAGACGGCAAAGGTCGTAACCAACCTTACCAAGACCCTGAACTGCTACGGTAAGACCCTCGAGAGAGTCGGTGCCGAGAGCAACCTTTGCGGTAGCCTTAATACCCTGCCATACGCCGCGAGCGGTGAAGGGCGAGGGGTCGCCGCTGTTCTGGGGAAGACCGCAGATGTGCTTGGTCTTACGAAGCATAACGAGAGCGTCGTCGCAGGTGGTGTTAACGTCCTCAGCGGTGATGTACTCGCCTCCGAGATTGTTTACAGCCTCTGCAAATGCCTCGAACATAGCCTCGCTCTTCTGTGAGGGGTCAGCAATAATAACGCCCTTTGCACCGCCGTGAGGAAGACCTGCAACGGCATTCTTGTGGGACATACCGCGGGAAAGACGGAGAACGTCGAAGAGAGCATCGTCATAGGATGCGTAGGGGAAGAGTCGGCATCCGCCGATAGCAGGGCCGAGGTTGGTGTTGTGTATGGCGATAATCGCCTTGAGGCCTGCCTTCTCGTTGTTTACGAACAATACCTTCTCGTGACGGTATTTGCTCATTTCAGTCATTGCGTTCATAATATTATTCTCCTTTTTGGTTTGAATTCTTAATAAATCAGTTTCCGTAGGTCTTGCCGAGCATAAGAGCCTTCATATTAAGCTCCTTGAGGGCTGCCTTCTTCGGGGGAACGAGCTTTTCGATAACCGCCTCTACACCGTCGAAGGAAAGCTCGGGGTGCTTCTCAAGAAGGTGTCCGACAATTACCATATTCGCAAGAGTGCCTATACCCTCGTCCTTTGCAAGCTGGGTCGCGGGAATGTAGAACACCTCTACGTCATCTCTCTCGACCTTCGCGTCAATCAGCGAGGAGTCAACGTATATCTGACCGCCTGCCGATACGCTGTCAACGTACTTCTGAAGAGAGGGAAGGTTCATAGCAATAAGAACGTCGGGGGTGGTTATAATGGGCGAGCCTACGGGCGTGTCCGAGAGGATAACGTTACAGTTAGCCGTTCCGCCGCGCATCTCGGGGCCGTATGAGGGAAGCCAGGATACCTGAAGCTCCTCCGTGAGTCCCTTGTATGCAAGGAATTTACCCGAAAAGAGTATTCCCTGTCCGCCAAAGCCCGCGATAAGTATCTGAGTAGTTTTCATTACTTTGCCTCCTGTGCGCTTCTGTCCTTATAAACGCCGATGGGATAATAGGGGAGCATATCGCTCTCTACCCACTCAAGTGCCGCCTTCGGAGTCATTCCCCAGTTTGTCGGGCAGGCGGAAACCACCTCAACGAGCGAAAAGCCCTTGCCCGCTATCTGATTTTCAAACGCCTTCTTTATAGCCTTCTTTGCGTTTCTTACGTTCTTTACGTTGTTTACCGCAACGCGTGCTACGTACTCGGGGCCCTCAAGGGTTGCGAGCATTTCGCTGACGCGGATAGGCCAGCCGCAGTGATTGACGTCACGGCCGTAGGGCGAGGTCTGAGTAACCTGACCGGGAAGGCTCGTCGGAGCCATCTGACCGCCTGTCATACCGTATATTGCGTTGTTCACGAATATTACGGTAATATTCTCGTTTCTTGCAGCCGAATGAACGGTTTCAGCCATACCGATAGATGCAAGGTCGCCGTCACCCTGATAGGTGAAAACAACGTTCTCGGGACGGCATCTCTTGATGCCGGTAGCCACCGCGGGAGCTCTTCCGTGAGCCGCCTCAATCATATCGCAGGTGAAGTAATCGTATGCCATAACGGCGCAGCCAACGGGAGCGACGCCTATGGTCTTGCCATCTATGCCAAGCTCGTCGATAACCTCGGCAACGAGGCGGTGGATAATACCGTGAGGACAGCCCGGGCAGTAATGGAAGGGCGCGTCGGTCAGGGACTTCGGTTTTTCAAATACTATAGCCATTTTTTACACTCCTTTCCCTGCGTTTCGGATAGCTTCAAGAATTTCGTCGGGTGACGGTATCATACCGCCCGTACGGTTGCAGAGAGTAACGGGCTTTCGACAGCCGGTGGCAAGCCTTACGTCCTCAATCATCTGTCCCATACTAAGCTCGACCGAGATGAACGCCTTCACATTCTCTGCCGCCTCAAATGCCTTATTCGGGAAGGGCCAAAGGGTTATAGGACGGATAAGTCCGACCTTTATTCCCTCACTTCTTGCGGCAGCAACCGCGTTCTTTGCGACTCGGGAAGCAATACCGAAGGCAACGACACAGATTTCTGCGTCCTCCATCATATAGTCCTCCCACATAGCCTCGCACTTTTCAATCTCGGCATACTTTTCAAATCTCTCGAAGTTCTTCTTCTCAAGCTCGTCGGGCTTAAGATAAAGCGAGTTGACGATATTGTGCTTGCGCTTGCCCTCTGTGCCTGTAAGAGCCCAGGGCTTGTCGTAGGTCTTTATCTCGGCGTCCTCAAAGGTTATAGGCTCCATCATCTGACCTATAGTACCGTCGGCGAGTATCATCGCCGTCATAAGGTATTTGTCCGCAAGGTCGAAGCCCTTGATAGTAAGGCTCGCCATCTCCTGCACCGATGCGGGAGCGAGAACTATCGTGCGATAGTCGCCGTGACCGCCGCCCTTGGTTGCCTGGAAGTAATCCGACTGCGAGGGCTGAATACCGCCAAGACCGGGGCCGCCGCGCTGAACGTTGACAACGAGCGCGGGAACGTCCGAGCCCGCTATGTAGCTGAGTCCCTCCTGCTTAAGGGATATTCCGGGGCTTGACGACGAGGTCATAACTCGCATACCTGCCGCAGCCGCGCCGTATACCATATTTATAGAAGCAATCTCACTCTCCGCCTGAAGGAACACACCGCCGATTTTGGGCATTCTCTTTGCCATATAAGCGGCTATCTCCGTCTGAGGGGTGATGGGATATCCGAAGTAGTGACGGCAACCGGCTCTTATCGCAGCCTCTGCGATAGCCTCATTACCCTTCATTAATATTCTTTCTGCCATTTTTATTTCCTCATTTCTCAACAGTTATTATGCAGTCGGGGCACATCGTCGCGCAGAAGGCGCATCCGATGCACTTCTCGGGCTCTGCCGCGTATGCGGGAGAGTAGCCCTTCGCGTTAAGCTTATCCTCGGCAATTGCCAAGCATTTCTTGGGACAGGCATCAACGCATAGGCCGCAGCCCTTGCACATATCCGTATTAAAGGTTACCTTTGCCATTTGTATTCCTCCGTTTATAGTCCTGACAAGCCGTAGCTTATCCGGGTAAGTCAAAAATCCGTTTTTGAAGAGTCAGGGGAAAGACGGGAATTTCCGAAATCATCTTCGCAACCTCGGCCTCTGCCGTATGCATCCATACCTCAAGCCCCGTCACTCGGCTTAATTCGCGTACGAAGTCAAGCGAGCCGAGAAGAGTCTCTCGGGTGGTTTCCCTGCCGAGGTTTGAATTGTTTACAATCGAGGTGAACTTCAGCCCCGCGGCTTCCTCAATCTCCCTCATAATGACGACCGCATCCTCTACCGTAGAGGTGAGGGGGCGGTAGCAGTTGACGACGAACGCCATTCGGTAGTCGCCCTCTTCCTTGATAGCCTCTGCAAATCTTCCGAGCGCAAACGCGCCTCTGTCGTCACCACCGATATCCATAACGCCAAAGCTCGACTTATCCTGAACTAATCTGTAGCTCTCGGGTGGGAGTGCCGGCAGGTCAACGTTGGTGTTGGCGTATCTCGGAGAAATAAGGGTTATCCCTGCCCGTGAAAGCTCACCCTCGCTGTCCTTCGTCCTGAAATAGGGGTTAACGATATCGAGGTCTGCGATGCAAACCCGCTTACCCTCTCCCGCAAGAGAGAGCGCGTAATTGACGGCAATATTCGTTTTGCCGCTTCCGTAATGACCTGCAAAGAGAGTTAATCTTTTATGGTCCATATTCTTATTTATGCGGTTTTTGTAAACCGAAGCTTACAAAAATCCGACTTATAGCTGCTTTCTGATAATTTTTCCGCTGGTGGTCTTAGGAAGACTGTCGCGGAATTCAACTATTCTCGGGTACTTGTACGGCGCGGTTCTCGACTTGACGTAGTTCTGAACCTCGCGCTTAAGCTCCTCTGTCGGCTCGGTGCCGTCAACGAGAACTATGCTCGCCTTAACGACCTGACCGCGTATCTCGTCGGGAGCGGCGCAAACGCCGCACTCAAGAACGTAAGGAAGCTCCATAATAACGTTCTCAATCTCGAACGGGCCTATTCTGTAGCCCGAGGACTTGATAACGTCGTCAACACGTCCGACGTACCAGAAGAAGCCGTCCTCGTCCATCCAGGCAACGTCGCCCGTGTGGTAATAGCCGTCGCGCCAGGTTTCCTTCGTTACAGCCTCGTTAGCCTCGTAGGCGTAAGCAAGACCGGGGGGAAGTCCGCGGGAAATATCAATACAAATTTCTCCGTTCTCGCCCCTCTTGACCTCCTCGCCGTCGGTATTAAGAAGGCGCACCTTGTAAAGAGGAACGGGCTTACCCATCGAGCCCATCTTGTGGCTGTCGCCCGAGAGGTTACCGATAATAAGCGTGCTCTCGGACTGACCGAAGCCCTCCATAATCTTGAGGCCCGTGCTCTTCTCGAACTGACGGAATACCTCGGGATTAAGCGCCTCGCCCGCGGTTGACGCGTGCTCTATGCCCGAGAGGTCGAAGCGAGAGAGGTCCTGCTTTATAAGCATTCGGTACATAGTAGGCGGCGCGCAGAAGGTTGTTATACCGTACTTTGCGAACAAAGGCAGTATCTTTTCGGGATTGAATCTGTCAAAGTCGTAAACGAAATTCGCCGCCTCGCAGAGCCACTGACCGTAGAGCTTGCCCCAGAGTGCCTTAGCCCAGCCCGTGTCTGAAATCGTAAAGTGCAGTCCGTCGGGATTGACCTGATGCCAGTACTTCGCGGTTATGAAATGACCGAGAGGATATTTATAGTTATGCGCCGCAATCTTCGGATATCCCGAGGTGCCCGAGGTGAAGAACATCAGCATCGGGTCGCTTCCGCAGGGGGTATCCTCGCTTCTTGCGAAATGGCTGCTGTACATTCCGTACTCCTCATCAAAGGAGTGCCAGCCCTCGCGGCTGCCGCCGACGATAATCTTGTCGGTAAGGGTGGGAGCATCTGCCGCAGCAGCATCAACGGCATCTGCAACGCCGCCGTCTGCCGTGCAAAGGATAGCCTTTACCCTGCCTGCCTCAAATCTGTACCTGAAGTCCTTTTCAAGGAGCTGGTTCGGTGCGGGAATTGCCACCGCGCCGAGCTTATGTAGACCGAGCATTGCAAACCAGAACTGATAGTGTCGCTTAAGAACAAGCATAACTCTGTCACCGCGCTTGATGCCGAGCGCCTTGAAGTAATTTGCCGCCCTTGCCGACTCCTTCTTCATATCCTTGAATGTAAATCGGCGCTCGGTGCCGTCCTCGCTTACGTGAAGCATAGCGAGCTTGTCGGGCTTTCGCCTTCCGAGAGCGTCAACTATATCAAAGGCGAAGTTGAACTTCTCCTCGTTTTTGAACTCTATCTTGGTAAGTCTGCCGTTTTCCTCGGTGGGAATAATGAAATCCTGGTAAATTCGGCTGTGCGAGTCCTCTGCGCGACGCTTGGTCGCAACCGAGAGAGCCGCCGCCTGCTCACCGAGTCTTGCCGCCTGATTACGAAGGACTATCGCATAGAAGGTACAGTCCTCGCCGTTTACGGCTATCATTCCGTGAGGGGTTCCCGAGTCGTAATAGATTGTGTCACCGGGGCCGAGTATCTCGGTATGCTCGCCGATGCGTATCTTCATATGACCACGGATAACGATGTCGCACTCCTGACCCTCGTGGGTTACAAGCTCGATATTCTCCTCGTCGCCGTTGTAATTAAGCTCCATATAAAGAGGAAGCGCTATACGGTTACGGAAGTCGGAGGCAAGGTTATAGCCTATCATATTGTGGGCTTCCTCAATCCTCTGACCCTCGCCCCTTCTCGTCAGAGCATAGGAGCGAAGCTTCGGGCTCTTACCCTCAAGAAGGTCACCCATATCGACACCGAAGCTTAAGGTACAGTGGTAAAGGAAGGCAATGCTCAGGTTGCGGTTGCCCGACTCGCACTCAACGTACTCCTCTACGGTTGTTCCGGTACGCTCTGCCATCTCTTCGACCGAGAGTCCCGTAACAAGGCGAAGCTCCTTAATTCTTGCGGCAATCTGTTTAATTTTCGTTTCCATTTCATTAAGAATAGGTTGCACGTCTTACCTCTTGTCATTTACCCTGCGGAGTGTCGCTTGTTTTGCCGGGCAAAGTATTTTTTCATCGTAAAAATTTTTAACAAACTCTATTATAACTATTTTCCTATCCGTTTGTCAATAATTTTGACGAAATTTACAATATTTTAAAGTATTTAATCAGCAATCGATTAAAGCTTGTTTCTCATAATCTTTCCGCTTATCGTCTTGGGAAGTTCCTTGCGGAATTCAACGACACGGGGATACTTATAAGGAGCTGTATGCTGCTTTACGTAATTCTGGATTTCAGTCTTAAGCTCGTCTGTTCCCTCAACCCCGGCAACGAGAACTATGCAAGCCTTGACAACCTGGCCTCTTACCTCGTCGGGAGCAGCGCAAACACCGCACTCAAGAACGTAAGGAAGCTCCATAATCGTAGATTCTATCTCGAACGGGCCTATGCGGTATCCCGACGACTTGATGACGTCGTCAGCGCGTCCTACGTACCAGTAGTAGCCGTCCTCGTCGCGCCACGCAAGGTCACCCGTGTGATAAAGTCCGTCGTGCCATACGCTCTTGGTTGCTTCCTCGTTGAGATAATAGCCGAGGAATACGCCGGGAGAGGTCTTTTCCTTCGTGTTGATAACGATTTCACCGTTAACGCCGTCGGGCACGGGATTTCCGTCGGTATCAACAAGGTCGATGCCGTATCCGGGAACCGGCTTACCCATAGCGCCGGGCTTAAGCTCGGTGCCGAGAAGGTTTGCAATACCGAGAGTCATCTCGGTCTGACCGAAGCCCTCTGCAATGCGAAGCCCCGTGCTCTTTTCGAACTGATAGAACACCTCGGGGTTGAGCGCCTCGCCCGCGGTGGTCGCGTGGCGGATAGAGGAAAGGTCGTACTTGCTCAAATCCTGCTTGATAAGCATTCGGTACATAGTAGGCGGCGCGCAGAAGGTGGTTATGCCGTATTTTGCGAACATCGGGAGAATTTTTGCCGAATCAAATCTGTCAAAGTCGTAGGTGAATACCGCGCCCTCGCAGAGCCACTGACCGTAGAGCTTGCCCCAGAGAGCCTTACCCCAGCCTGTTTCGGAGATGGTGAAGTGAAGTCCGTCGCTCTCGCACAGATGCCAGTATTTAGCGGTAACGTAGTGACCGAGAGCGTACTTGTAGGAGTGAACAGCCATCTTGGGATATCCCGTAGTGCCCGAGGTAAAGAGCATAAGCATAGGGTCGCTTCCACAGGGCGCTCCCTCCTCGCGAAGGTATCTGCGGCTGAACAGCGGGTATTCCTTATCGTAATCGTGCCAGCCCTCTCTCTCACCGCCAACGAGAATTTTGGTAAGCGACTTGCCGTAATTCTTCTCGGCAAGCTCAACCTGATGGGCGGTATCTCCGTCTGCCGTACAGAGAATAGCGCTGACCCCCGCAGCGTTAAAGCGGTAGGTAAAGTCGTGCTCGACGAGCTGATTTGTCGCAGGGATTGCGATAGCTCCGAGCTTATGAAGTCCGAGTATCGCGAACCAGAACTGATAGTGACGCTTAAGAACGAGCATAACTCTGTCGCCGCGCTTGATGCCGAGCGACTTGAAGTAGTTTACGCTCTGTGAGGAGGCGTCCTTAATATCCTTAAAGGTAAATCTGCGCTCGGTCATATCGTTTGAAATATGAATCATCGCGCACTTATCGGGATTCTTGCGTGCTATCTCGTCAACCGTGTCGAAGGCAAAGTTGTAGGACTCCTCGCCGCGGAAGCCTATATCGACAAGACAGCCGTTCTCGTCCTCAACGGGCTTGATAAACTTCTCGCAAAGGAGAGGCCTGCGGTCGGCGGTATGCACTCGGCTTGCCGTATGCATGGGCTGGTCGGTGCTGTCGTCCGACATAATCATAGCAAGGAATACGCAGTCCTCGCCGTCGATAGCTATCATACCGTGGGGTGTCGAGGACTTGAAGAACACGCTGTCGCCCTCACGGAGGATTTCCTCGCGGTCGCCTATACGAACGCGAAGCGAGCCCTTAAGAACGAGGTCGAACTCCTGTCCGGCGTGAGTAACTGTATTAATAGGAAGCTTCTGCAGCTCCTCGGAGTATTCGTAGGTAACCCAATAGGGGGTTGCTATCTTCTGTCTGAAGAGGGGTGCCATATCCTGAATGGTAATGCCGTCCTCGCTTGCGGTCGTAAGACCCTTTCCCTTTCGGGTTATGGTATATCCCGAGAGCTTTGCGCTGTGGCCCTCAAGTATTTCGGTAATCTCAATGCCGCAAACCTTCGCGCACTTATGCATAAAGGTAAAGGGCAGATCAACAGTTCCCGACTCGTAGGAAATATAAGTATCCTCCGAAAGGTCAGTCAGCTTTGCCATTTCAGCCGTGCTGTATCCAAGTATCTCACGAAGCTCGCGAATTCGCTCTGCTATCCTTTCGAGCTGATTTGTGTCGGTTTGGTTGAGCATGATTTTTCTCCTTTTCTGTATTTTGTCAGACTGTGAACGCGCCCTGAGAAAAACAAAAATCGCCTCAAGAGTACGTTCTCTTTGAGGCGAGTAATATTATACCCGTGGTACCACTCAATTTGCGCTATGCGCCACTTCAGGCTCTATTAAGCCCTATCCCTTAACGCGGGGAACGTAAGACCCTGGCAAAACGCTCGAATCTTCAGCTCGGAAGTGATGGGCACATAGGCTATTAGCTATCGGCTCGCACCGTACGCCGACTCTCTGTAAGCTTTTTCACCGTGCCGTCTTCGTCACAGCTTTTATGAAAATATTCTACCACATCTTTTTTCAAATGTCAAACATTTTTTCACCGTCATTTTGCCCAAAGTTACAAAAAATGGCAGCTTGTTTTTTAACAAAACTTACAAATCTGGCAATTTTGTTAACTTTCCCCCTTGACAAAGTGGGGATTTGGTGTTTTAATATACGTATCTGATAGCCATTTACCGAAAGACAATGACGGAAACTACCCCTGTTTCAGAAGCTGCAGAGAGTCGGCGTACGGTGCGAGCCGATGCGAAAGAGATTGGGCGTTCTTCTTCCCGAGTCGGTCTTGTCAAAGCGAAAGCGAGTAATGAGACACGGGCGCTCCCGTTACAGAGCAGGACCTTGCTTGAGGTTTTGAGTGATTTCCCTTTTCGGGGGATAATCAGGGTGGTACCGCGAATTCAAATTCGTCCCTGAGCCGCATAGAGCGGGCTCGGGTTTTTTTGTTTTTTATCGAAAGCTATTAACGGTAAAAGCTTATTATACGATAATTTATCAAAGTCTTATTATACGAAAGGAAAACTGTTATGAAGGAAATCAGGCTCAGCGATGCGACGATGAAGCAGATATCGGAGGATTTCGTCCTATCCTTTAAGGAAAAGATTGAATTTGCAAAGCTGCTTGACAGGCTCGGAGTTGATATTATTGAGCTCGAGGGAATAAGCAACAGAAGAATCGACTCGCTGCGTATAAAATCCATTGCGGCCGCAGTTACCGAGAGCAGCATAGCAGCTCCCGTAGAATTAAACGGCGAAAGCATTGAGGCAACCTGGGCGGCTCTGAAGCTTGCAAAGCACCCGAGGCTTCAAGTTGTAGCGCCTATGAGCGCCGTACGGATAGAGTACCTTTATCATAAAAAGCCCGACGCAATGCTCGAGGCTATAACCGAGACGGTTGCAAAATGCGCCTCTCTCTCTGCCGACGTTGAATTCATAGCAGAGGACGCAACGAGAGGCGAGGAGGAATTCCTCACTGCTGCAATCAAGGCAGCGATAAGCGCAGGCGCAACCACCGTAACACTCTCCGACACGGCGGGCACTATGCTTCCGACCGAGCTTTCGGACTTTATTTGCCGTCAGTACGAGCTTATCCCCGAGCTTCGGGACGTCTGTCTTGGCATCTCGGCATCAAACGTCATTTCAATGGCAGACGCGTCGTCTATTGCCGCAGTTGCCTGCGGCGCGGAGCAGATTACCGCGGCGGCATACCCGATAGAGCTTGCTTCCCTCTCAAATATTGCGCGTATTCTCGCGGCAAAGGGCGACACGCTTGACGCCCACTCGACGGTAAGAATGACCGAGCTTGGCAGAATCATAGCTCAGATAGAGCGTATCTGCCAGACAGGCAAGACGGCTCAGAGGACCTCGGGCGGCGAGGCTGATGACCTGTTCCTCACGCTTCACGACGATATTTCCGCCGTAACGGTTGCCGCGGCAAAGCTCGGCTACGACCTCTCCGAGGAGGATACGGTCAAGGTATACGGCGCGTTCAGGGAAATTGCCGAGAAGAAGGAGCGGGTAGGACTTAAGGAGCTTGACGCAATAGTAGCATCATACGCTATGCAGGTTCCCCCGATTTACAAGCTCGACACCTATCTTATAACCTCGGGCAATACGGTTTCGGCAACGGCTCATATCAAGCTTACGAAGAACGGCACGCCCGTCGAGGGCGTTTATATGGGCGACGGCTCTATCGATGCCGCCTTCCAGGCAATAGAAAGAATTACAGGCTGCCACTACGAGCTTGACGACTTCCAGCTCCAAGCAGTTACAGAGGGCCGCGAGGCTATGGGACAGACCGTAGTTAAGCTCCGCTCGGCAGGCAAGGTATATTCCGGTCGCGGAATATCCACCGATATAGTCGGCGCGGGTATACAGGCATACCTCAGCGCGCTCAACAAAATAATCTATGAGGAGGAGGCAGAATGAAGCTTTCGTTTTCAACGCGCGGCTGGCCGGGGCTCTCGTTTGAGGATATGCTCGGTACGGCAACAGATATGGGCTTTTCGGGTGTGGAAATATACAATTTGCAAAGCTTTAATGCGCTCACCGACAAGGGCGGTCCCTTCCATAAATACAATACCGCTGCAACCGCGCGCGACCTTCGGGAAAGAAGGCTCTCGGTTCCCTGCTTCGATACGTCCTGCGATATTTCTCTCGGCAAGGAGAGCGTAGACACCGTAAAAGGACTTATGGAAATCGCGCGAAACGCGCAGGTTCCCTACGTAGTAGTATGCGCGCTGACCGATAACGAGGAGGCTGTTTGCTCGGTGCTCGAGGAGCTTTTGCCCACCGCAGAGGCTCTTAACGTTTCGATACTCGTCAAGACCAGCGGAATTTATTCCGATACCGCAAGGCTTCGCAATATGCTCGACCGCTTCGCAAGCGACAACCTTGCCGTTCTTTGGGATATTCACCACCCCTACAGAGATAACGGCGAGTCGGGCGACACCACCATAAAGAACCTCGGCAGCTACGTAAAGCACGTCCATATGCGCGACTCAGACGACTCGGGCGCCTATCAGCTTATCGGCGAGGGCACTATGCCAATCGACGACTTTATGCGCGCGCTTTCCTCGGTCAACTACGATAACTTCATCTCGCTTGAGTGGAAGCCCGAGTGGCTCGAGGACCTTCAGGACCCCGAAATCATATTCCCCTACTTCGTCAACTATATGTCGCGCTTCAGCCCGACAAGGGATATGAAGAAGAAGCTCTACTTCAACCACGACGGCACAGGGCAGTACATCTGGAAGAAGGACGAGCTTATAAACCTCACCTTCTCCGAGGTGCTTGACCGAGTTGCCGACGAGGTTCCCGACCAGTATTGCTTCAAATATACCACCCTTGATTACACGAGAACCTACGCACAGTTCCGCGAGGAGGTTGACCGCTTCGCGAGAGCGCTCGTATCGCTCGGTGTCAAGGCAGGCTCAAAGGTCGCAATCTGGGCAACCAACCTTCCTGCCTGGTATATAACCTTCTGGGCAACGGTTAAGCTCGGCGCGGTTCTCGTAACCGTAAACACAGCGTATAAAATTCACGAGGCGGAATACCTTCTCCGTCAGTCGGACACCCATACTCTCGTTATGATAGAGAGCTGTCTTGACTCGAACTACCGCGAGATTATCAACACCCTCTGCCCCGAGATTAAGGATACGAAGCCCGGCGAGCCTCTTCACTCAAAAAGGCTTCCCTTCCTTCGCAACGTAATAACAGTAGGCTTCAAGCAGGAGGGCTCTCTCACCTTCGACGAGGCTATGGCAAGATACAAGCTTGTCAGCTCCGAGCAGGTAGCGAGAATGGCAGCCGAGGTACGCCCGTCAGACGTCTGCAATATGCAGTACACCTCGGGTACGACAGGCTTCCCGAAGGGAGTTATGCTCACCCACTACAACGTTATCAACAACGGAAAGTGTATCGGCGACCGTATGGGGCTTTCAACGGCTGACAGAATGATGATACACGTGCCGATGTTCCACTGCTTCGGTATGACGCTCTCGATGACCTCGTCTATGACGCACGGCACTACTATGTGTCCTATGCCCTACTTCTCGGCTAAATCCTCTCTTGCCTGCATAAATCAGGAGAAGATTACCTGCTTCAACGGCGTTCCGACTATGTTTATTGCGATGTTCAATCACAAAAACTACCGAAGCACCGACTTCTCGCATATGAGAACCGGAATTATGGCAGGCGCGGGCTGCCCGCCCGAGCTTATGCGCCGCGCCGCAAGGCCCGACGAGATGAATATGACGGGTATAGTCAGCGTTTACGGACAGACCGAGTGCGCCCCGGGTAACACTATGAGCTCCTGGACCGACCCGCTTGAGGTACGTACCGAAACCGTCGGATACGCATTCCCCCACGTTCGCTGTAAGATTGTAGACCCCGAAACCGGCGAGGAGGTAGGACCCGGTGTGAACGGCGAGTTCTGCGCCAAGGGCTACAACACCATGAAGGGCTACTACAAAATGCCTATGGCAACAAAGGGCACGGTAGACGAGGACGGCTGGCTTCATTCGGGCGACCTTGCCTCTCGCGACGAGAACGGAAATTACAGGATAACCGGCCGACTTAAGGATATGATAATCCGCGGCGGCGAGAACATCTACCCGAAGGAAATTGAGGAGTTTATATACACCCACCCACAGACCAAGGACGTTCAGGTTATCGGAGTTCCCGACAAGAAATACGGCGAGGAGATAATGGCTTGCATTATCCTAAAGGAGCCGGGCAGCGTTACCGCCGAGGAGATGACTGATTTCATAAAGGCGAGCATGGCGCGCCACAAGGTTCCGAAGTATATTGAGTTCGTATCGAGCTTCCCTATGAACGCGGCAGGAAAAATCCTCAAATACAAAATGCGCGAGGAAGCGGCGGCAAGGCTCGGACTCACAGGCGACGGCTCCGACACCGCAGGCCCCGGCAAGACTTGATTGCAAACGCAGAATTTGCAAAGAACTGTTTACAAAACGCCTGTTAAAAGGGCATAATCGCAAGGAACAGTTTACAACTTTAAAACAAAAAGCACGTCAGATATTACGGGAGCCTCAGCTCCACTCTGGCGTGCTTTTTTTATTTTACCGCTACCAGCACTCTGTAAAAGCTTTATATAAAGCTTTAAAATCTTGAAAAAAATAGCAAAATTTGTTGACAAGGCTAAAATTGTGTGTTAAAATAAATTGTGTCGTTATTATGAACGAAAGTCGAAATCCGACGAATTTTGATTTGTAGAGGCCAAAGGCTTTTATAAATAAATTGCGTACCGCGGTGAATGCAAGCTACGGACGCGAAAAATTTTTAAGGAGGAACATTAAAAATGTTCAAGAAAGTTTTATCCATCATTCTCATGCTGGCTATGCTCAGCTCGCTTGCGCTCACCTTCACCTCTTGCGGCGGAGATGACGACGATTTCAAGCTCGGCGTTATTCTTCTTCACGACGAGGCTTCGACCTACGACAAGAACTTCATCGAGGCTGTTGAGCGCGCAAAGACTCAGCTCGGTCTTTCAAACGACCAGGTTATCTACAAGAAGAACATTCCCGAGTCCGCACTCTGCACCGAGGCTGCTGACGACCTTGTAGACCAGGGCTGTGACATCATCTTCGCAGACTCCTTCGGTCACGAGACCTTCCTTCTTGACTCCGCAAGAAAGCACCCCGAGGTTCAGTTCTGCCACGCTACCGGTACTATGGCTCACACCGCAGGTGTTGCTAACTTCCACAACGCATTCGCTTCCATCTACGAGGGCAGATACCTTGCAGGCGTTGCCGCAGGCCTTAAGCTTAACGAGATGATAGCTGACGGTGAAATTACCGCCGCACAGGCTAAGATGGGCTACGTTGGCGCATTCACCTATGCAGAGGTTATTTCGGGCTATACCTCCTTCTACCTTGGCGCAAAGTCTGTTTGCCCCACCGTAACCATGGAGGTTCAGTTCACCGGCTCTTGGTATGACGAGCTTCTTGAAAGACAGGCGGCAGATACTCTTATAGGCAGAGGCTGCAAGCTTATTTCCCAGCACGCTGACTCGATGGGCGCTCCCTCTATTTGCGAAACCAAGGGCGTTCCCAACGTTTCCTACAACGGCAGTACCGTATCCTCCTGCCCCAACACCTTCATCATTTCCTCCAAGATTGACTGGACTCCTTACTTCGTATATATCTGCAACGCAGTTAAGGACGGTAACGCAATCGACGTAGACTGGACGGGTACCCTCACTAACGGCTCAGTAGCTCTCTCCGAGGTCAATACCGCTGCTGCCGCAGAGGGCACTCAGACTAAGCTTGACGAGGTTAAGGCTAAGCTCATCTCCGGCGAAATCAAGGTATTTGACACCACCACCTTCACCGTTGGCGGCAACCCCATCGCTGCCGACCACAAGGCTGACGTTGACACCGACTCTGCATTTACTCCCGACACCGACGTTGTTGACGGCGGCGCATTCCTTGAGTCCAAGTTCAGAAGCGCACCCTACTTCGACATCAGAATCGACGGCATCACTCTTCTTAACGAGAAGTTCTGATTCCAATAAAAGACAAGCGGGGCACCGCCCCGCTTGTTTACTTAATTTACAAGAATCAACCAAGCGGCTCGAGGCTCTTCTCAAGTCGCTTGCTTGGATTTTGTAGAAGATTTTCTGAAATTTCACGGAGGAGCCTTAATGAATAAGCAAATTGCCATTGAAATGAAGGGTGTTACGAAAACCTTCGGCAGCGTTATAGCCAACAACAACGTGGACCTCACCGTATACAAGGGTGAAATCCTCGCAGTGCTTGGCGAGAACGGCTGCGGAAAGACCACCCTTATGAATATGATAGCCGGCATTTACTATCCCGACGCGGGCAGCATTTACATAGACGGAAAAGAGGTTAATATACACTCCCCTGCCGACGCGTTCGCTCACGGAATAGGTATGATACACCAGCACTTCAAGCTGGTTGACCTCTTCACCGCCGCAGAGAACGTTATCCTCGGAAACAGCTCGGGTGAGAGATATAATATCGCGAGGGTTTCGGGTGAGGTAAAGCAGATTGCCGACAGATACGGCTTCCGTATCGACCCCGACAAGAAGATTTACGATATGTCGGTGTCCGAGAAGCAGACCGTTGAAATTATCAAGGTTCTTTACCGTGGCGCGGAAATACTTATTCTCGATGAGCCCTCCGCAGTTCTAACTCCGCAGGAAACCGACCGCCTCTTCGAGGTGCTTCGCAGAATGCGCGACGACGGAAAGTCGATAATTATAATCACTCACAAGCTTCACGAGGTGCTTTCAATCTCCGACAGAGTGGCAATTCTCCGTAAGGGCGAGCATATCGCCACCGTCAACACGAAAGAAACGACCGCTGAGGCTCTCACCGAGATGATGGTCGGCAGAAAGGTTACGCTTAACATAGACCGTCCGACACCCGAGAACGTTCAGGACAGGCTCGTTGTCAAGAATCTCTCTATGGTTGATATCGAGGGCATAAAGGTGCTTGATAATATCAGCTTTACCGCGCGCTCGGGAGAAATTCTCGGTATTGCGGGAATAGCAGGCTCGGGACAGCGCGAGCTGCTCGAGGCTATCGCGGGTCTTAAGCCTCTTGAGAGCGGTGAGATAATCTTCAACCGCCCGAAAAAGAACCTTCCCGTATCCTTCTATCACAAGTCCCTGTCCGACGTCAAGGCGCTTGCCGCCGAGAATAAATTCCATTACGAGGACGGCACACCCGTTGACCTTACGGGTATGACAAACAGGGAAATCCGCGCGCTCGTAAATGAGGGGAAGATACTCTTCAACGAGGACGACGTAATGAACCTTCGTGACAAGACTCCCCTTCAGATACGCGAGGTGGGTGTAAGACTTTCCTTCGTTCCCGAGGACAGACTCGGAATGGGACTTGTCGGAAATATGGACATCGTAGACAATATGATGCTCAGAAGCTACCGTAAGTCACACTCGATGTTCGTTGACAGAAAGCGCCCGAGCGACCTTGCAGACAGGGTTGTCGAGGAGCTTGAGGTTGTGACACCCAGCACTCACACAGCCGTAAGACGCCTCTCGGGCGGAAACGTGCAGAAGGTGCTTGTCGGCCGTGAGATTGCGGCAGCCCCTGCGGTTCTTATGGCAGCCTACCCTGTAAGAGGACTTGATATAAACTCCTCGTACACAATATACAATCTTCTCACCGAGCAGAAGAAAAGCGGAGTAGCGGTAGTATTCGTCGGAGAGGACCTCGACGTTCTTCTCGAGCTCTGCGACAGAATAATGGTAATATGCGCCGGAAGAATAACCGGCATAGTTGACGGAAGAACCGTCACCAAGGAGGAGGTCGGTCTTCTTATGACCAAAACCGACTCCGACACGAAAAAGGAGGTGTAACAGGTGAAGGAATTCTTTAAAAAGCTCGAGCTTCCCTTCCACGTAGTAAAGCGAAGCACTATTCCGACCTGGAAGGCTATGCTCATCCGCGTTATCGCGGTTCTGGCGGCACTTCTTCTCTGCTCCGTCCTCTCAATCTTTATGATTAACGCAAACCCCATAAAGTTTCTCACCACAATGCTTGACGGTGTATTCGGCTCAAGCCGCCGTATATGGAAATTTGCAAAGGACCTCTCTATCCTTCTTTGCATTGCTCTTGCAATAACCCCTGCCTTCAAGATGCGCTTCTGGAACATCGGAGCCGAGGGACAGACGCTTATCGGCGCTCTTGCGGCGGTTGCGGTTATCGTTTATCTCGGTGACAGCCTTCCTGAGGGCGTGCTGCTTCTCCTTATGCTTGTTGCGGCAGTGCTTATCGGTGCTATCTGGGGCGGCCTTCCCGCAGTCTTCAAGGCTATCTGGGGAACTAACGAAACGCTCTTCACCCTTATGATGAACTACGTTGCAACGGGACTTGTTTCCTACTTCCTGCTTCTCTGGACTCCAAGCGGCTCAAGCGTACTCGGCAGACTTGACAAAGGACACCTTCCGATTATCGGACACGAGTATCTCTTACTCATTATTCTCGTTCTCGCTCTTACCGCGCTTGTATTCGTCTATCAGAAATATACGAAGCAGGGCTACGAAATCTCGGTTGTCGGCGAGTCGGAGAACACCGCAAAGTATATCGGCATCAACGTAAGAAAGGTCATAATCCGCACAATGCTCATCTCGGGCGCTATCTGCGGCTTCGCGGGCTTCCTTATCGTAGGCGCGCTTGACCACTCGGTAGCGGTTACCTCGGTCGGCGGTATGGGATTTACGGCTATTATGGTTTCCTGGCTTGCAAAGTTCAATCCCCTTATTATGATTGGAACGTCGGCGTTTATCACCTTCCTTGACCAGGGAGCGGCGCAGATTACCACCACCTTCAACACCGACTCGTCCTTCCCCGATATGGTCGTCGGCATAGTACTGTTCTTCATTATCGGCTGCGAGTTCTTTATAGGCTATCAGCTCAAATTAAAGTCCCGCGAGGAGAAAAGTGCCGCGGCGGCAACCGCCGAGGCGGCAGAAAGCAAAGGAGGTAACGAATAATGATGTTTCTTGACTATATTCTGACCTCTGTTGCTCTCGGTATGACCTTCCTTCTCGGCTGCACGGGAGAAATCCTCACCGAAAAAGCAGGCCACCTTAACCTCGGTATTCCCGGCATTATGTGTATCGGCGGCGCATCGGGCTGCCTTGCCTTGAAATATTGCTACGGTATGCCCGGATTTTTCGTTGTTACCCTCGCAATTATTGCCTCGATACTCGGCGGCGCGCTTATGGGAGCAATCTACAGCTTCTTAACCGTCACCCTCAAGGCAAACCAGAACGTAACGGGTCTTGCTATGACCACCTTCGGCGTCGGTGTTACCAAATATATTATGTCCGGTATGGCTATAGATGCAACGAAGAATTACCTTTATGCCCTTGAATATTTCCGTGCCCCCTTCGCAAAAAGCACGACGGGACTTAATTCCTGGGGAGTAATGATGTATCTGGCAATAGCTATTGCACTCGCATCGGCCTACGTGCTGTCCAGAACAAGGGTGGGACTTCACCTTCGCGCGGTCGGCGAGAACCCCGCTACCGCAGACGCAGTTGGAATTAACGTCACCGCATACAAGTACGGCGCAACCTGCATAGGCAGTGCCGTCGCGGCGCTCGGCGGACTTTATTACATTATGGACTTTATGGGCTCGGTTGAGGCGTACAAGACCATTGAGGCTCTCGGCTGGCTCTCGGTCGCACTCGTTATTTTCACCCTCTGGAAGCCTCTTGTAAGCATTGTCGGCTCGATTTTGTTCGGTATGCTTTATCTTGCAAGCTCAATCATTCCCTCGCTCGGAATTAACCTCGGTATGAGCGCAACCCCCCTTCTTCAGATGCTTCCGTACGTTGTAACGATTATAGTTCTCGTTATTACAAGCATCAGCAAGAAGCGAGAAAATCAGCCCCCCGCATCTCTCGGAATACCCTATTTCAGAGAAGAGCGATAATAGGGTGCTAAAATCAGCATAAATAAAAGCGAGATGGATACAGCGCAAAGTTGCCATATCCACCTCGTTTTTTTATTCATAGCTCCAAAGCACAAGCCACAGCCCTTTTCAAAGCCGCAACAATGCAACAGCACGGTTTTTAATGCAAGAGTAGCGTCTGATTATGCCCTGCTCTTCGGCTTATTTATCCTGCGCGCGAAAAACTACGTTACCGTTTTCACTGTCCATTGACTCAACGATAGCAAGCGACTCGAGCTGATAGCCGAGATTTCTGATGCTTCTGCCGCCGTACTGGAAGCCCTTCTCGATAGCAATGCCAATGCCCGCAACCTCAGCGCCGGCAGCCTCGGTAATCGAGATAAGTCCCTGAAGCGCGCAGCCGTTGGCGAGGAAGTCGTCAACGATAAGCACCTTGTCCTCGGGAGAGAGGAACTTTTTCGAAACGATAACCTTGTTTTTATTCTTGTGAGTAAATGACTCAACCTCGGCGGTGTACATATCTCCGTCGATATTAATGCTCTTTGCCTTCTTGGCAAAAACCATAGGCACACCAAAGCAGCGCGCCGCCGCGTACGCGATAGCAATACCCGACGCCTCTATAGTCAAAACCTTCGTGATTTCCTTATCCGAGAAGCGTCTGTGAAACTCCTTGCCTATCTCGTCGATAAGAGCAACGTCCATCTGATGGTTGAGAAAGCTATCAACCTTCAGAACGTTCCCCTCTTTAACAATTCCGTCCTTCAAAATACGCTGCTCCAGAAAATTCATAAGCCCACAAGCCCCCAAAAAGTTAAGATAAAATTAAGATAAGATTATTATAAACCCATCGACACGATTTGTCAAGATATTACACAGTATGTGTAAATATATTTATTTTCTAAAGTACCCAAGAAGCTCTTGACAAAAGCCGAAAAGGGTGCTATAATGTCAGTCGCGCCCGAAGAGGAGCGCGGATTTTCAGCCCCTATTGGGCTGTGGCTCAAATACGCATAACGAAAGTAAAAGATTACGCAAATGGAAAAACTCGGACTTATAGCCGGCTTTGTCGCCGTCGCATTATTTCTACTCGGATATCTACAGAAGGACAGGGCTAAAATAATAGCCCTCAATCTCGCCTCTCGCGCGCTTTGTATAGTGCAGTACGTGCTGGTCGGAGCGCTCGCAGGAGCTGTCCTTGACATCGCGGGAGCTATCTCCACCTTCTTTGCACAGAACATCGAGCGCCCCGCATACAAAAAGCACAAGCCGCTGATTTTCATCATTAATAATATAGTTCTTATAGGCATCGGCATTTTAATGTATAAGAATATATTCAGTATTTTCCTGATACTCGGCGTCACGCTGCAAACCGACGCGCTCTGGCTTAAGAACGAAAAGCACGTAAGGCTCATTTCGCTTCTCTGCTGCCCCTTCTGCTTCACCTACAATCTGACGAGCGGAGCTATAGGCTCGGCAATCGGCGACACGCTCGCCTTCGGCTCGCTTATCTATTCCACGGTGCGCTACGACCTTCACCCGACAAAAAAGACTAGAACGGATAAGGAACAAAAGAACTAATACATAAAAAGAACAGACACACAAGATTAATTCCCTCGGGAAAGCCTCTTGCCTGTCTGCTCTTTTTTTATTCTATTACGGTTTGCCGTCTCATTCTCGTGTCGGTGAAAACGTCGGTTTCGTCGGTGCTGGTCGTTGAAAACCCCGAAACAACAGCCACTCGTCCATCTGTTCTCTGATGCATTCTTTTGCGCTTCCTTTCGTCAACTCTTGTATATTTCGAGATGGCCGCCCTGCATCATCTCTCGGACGCTGAAGGAGTAATCGGTAATCTCGCGGCCGTTAAGAAGCACGCGTTTTACGTAAATATGACTACTATTGTTGTCATAAACCGTGATTTTAAAGGTTTTTCCGTTGGAGAGTATAAGCTCCGCGCCGTCAAGGATAGGTGAGCCTATAAGCATTTTATCCTGACCTGTGACGGGATATATTCCGAGAGAAGCCCATACGTAGTAGGACGAAAGTCCGCCCGAGTCGTTGTTGCCGGGGAGTCCGCCACGGCCCTTAGTGAACATATATTTCATTCCCGACGAGAGTATTTCGGCAGTCTTATCATGCCTTCCTGCGTAGATATAGGCAAAGGGCGCCTCCATATCGCTCTCGTTGTTGAAGCCCTCGAAGCTGTGGAAGCCCGCAATCTGCGGATTGACGTTAGGCTCTCTTGACTGCTTGACTGCATCTCTTGTGTAGCCGAACAGCTCGTCGAGCTTCTCAAGGAATTTCTCCTTGCCCATAAGGTCTATGCGTCGCTGCATATCCTTATGAAGCCTGAAGGAGTAGTTATAATTGTCGCCCTCGTAGTAGGGGGAGCGCTCGTCCATCATTCCCGTTTCCTTGTCATAGGCGTTCGTGAAGCTGTCGGCAATCGAGAGAAGGTACTCGGCGTCTGCCTCTCTGCCTATCTCCCTTGCAATATCAGCTGTCGCGTAAAGCGCCTCGCAGATATCGAGAATGTGGGTAAATCTCTCGGTGTAGCCGGTTTCCAGAAAGTCCTTCTGAGCCGAGAGGTCAAGGAGCGCTGCGTCTACCATTCTCTCTCTGTCGGCACACTCGTATCTGTATGAGTAGTCGGCAAAGGAGTGCTCCGCGAGCATTCTTGCCTGAAGCGAGAAGTCGGTCGTTCTCGAGAGGGTGAGGTTTATCGGGGATTTGCCCTCCTTCTCGGTAACCGAGATAAGGGTGTTTACTATGCTTCTCGACTCTTCGGGGTAGAGGGTGAATATGAGCGGCAGCGCCGTCTTATACATATCCCACATAGTCGCAAGGTCGAAGCAGAAATCGGAATTTTTTTCTCTGTCGTAGATAAAGCTCTCGCCATTTGCACAACAGGGCTTGATTAGCGAGTGGTAGAGGTTAGAGTAGAAGATTTCACGAAGAGTGTCGTCCTCGGTTTCAATTTTGATTTTGGAAAGGTAATTCTCCCACGCGTCCTCGGTGTCGCGGCGCGCCGCCTCAAAGTCCAAAGGCGCGTTGTCGAGAAGCTCTTCTGCGTGCTCACGGCTGACAAGCGAAATCGAGAGGCGCATTTCGGCGTTTTTCTCGCATACGAATGCCGCGCCGATAGGGGACTTGCACTCGCTCTCGGCTATGCTTTCACCGCCGAGCTTTTCGTAGTCCTTCCAGAGGAAGGCGTCCTTTGAGCCCTTGCACTCTGCGGCAAAATAGAGGTCTACGCCCTGGTTTTTCAGGTGCGCGGTTACTCTCGATTTTGATTTAATCCCGACCTCGACACACTCTGGAATATCGTAATACCTGTCGCCAAGCTCGGGAAGAAGCCCCGAGTGCGAAAAGTCAATTTGCAGCGTCAAGGGGGAAGCCGCCAAATATCTGTGGAGTGCGACGTCACGCGTGACCGTACCCTCGAATTTAACACCCGACGAAAGCTCTGCCGAGTAGTAGCCGACAGAGGCGCGCTCGGATACCAAATCCTCGCACATCTCGCAAAGACCGCCGATTATCGGAGCGGTGAGAGCATAGTTATGGTAGGTGCCAATGCCGCCCGTGCCGCTTGCGTGAAGGTGGCTGAAGCCGCGCACCTTCCCGGGGATTGTCATAGGGTCGCCGCAGAAATTCTGTCGGTGGTTGCCGTAGCCCGTCGGGTATCCGCCCGTATAGGAGCAGACCGTCATTTTACCGAACGGATAAGCGGCGGCAGGGGTGGTATTACCGCACTGCGCCTTAATAAACAGCCAGGTTGCCGCAATCCCCTCGGGAGTGGGCAAATCAATTTTTCCGTTTCCTTGAAATACGTTTACGTAGTCTGATATCCTTTTCATACATTCTCCATAGGCTCGCTTCGGTAAATTGAGTGCGGTTGGCATCGACCGTAGCAAATACTAACGTATAAGCTCTACTGCCACACCGTTAAACCTCTGCTTTGCGCGGTAAATATCCTTGATTTTAGCAGATCTTTCCTTGATAATTATAGCAGATTTAAAGTCAAAATTCAATACCCTGTAGGCAAGTTAGGTGATTTATATGAAAAACACGAAGGCAAAACCCCAAGTGCCGAAAGGCACCTTGCGGGCGAAGACCCCATCGAAGATGAAAAGGAATAGAAAAAGCGCATATTTGTAAACCTTGCGTTACAAATATGCGCTTTTTATCGGAATATCAGCCCTTTAGTGTCAGAGCGAATTCGCGAAATTTCTATGAGTTCTCACTCAATCAGCCGACAGTCAGAACAACCTTACCGACGTTCTCGCCGCGGTAGAGAATATCCTGTGCCGCCTCTGCCTCGGTGATGGGCAGAACCTTGTAGATTGTGGGCTTTACGAGGCCTGCCTCGATTTTTGGGTATACGTCACGGACAATTCCCGCGAGGATTTCAGCCTTTACCTTCGGTGTACGGGAGCGAAGGGTCGAGCCTATTATTCTTACGTTTCTTACGTATATATTCTTAAGGTCAATCTCGGTTTTCGTGCCTGCGAGAGCCGCAATCATAATCCAGCGCGCGCCGTGAGTGAGGTAGTGAATACATTTGCCCATTATCTCGCCGCCGAGGCAGTCTATAGCAACGTCAACCGAGTGGCCTGCCTCAAGCTCCTCTCGAAGAACGGCGGATATGTCCTCCTTTGCGGTTACTACCACTCTGTCTGCGCCGAGGTGGGTGATGCTCCTTGCGATTTCGTCGGTGAGCACGGTCGTGATAACTCTTACGCCGAACGCCTTTGCCATAGGGATTATAACGCTCGCAAGTCCCGATGCGCCCGCATTCATAAGAAGGGTGTTGCCTTCCTTGATGTTACCCTCTATAAAGAGGTTGAGATATGCCGTAGCAAATGCCTCGGGAATTGCCGCCGCCTCTACCATAGAGCAGTTCTTCGGTACGGGCATAAGCATATCGTATTTCACGCTTACGTATTCGGCATAACCGCCGCCGCCAAGAAGCGCGCAAACCTTGTCGCCCATCTTCCACGAGGACCTTTCCGCTGCCTCCTTGCCTATCTCGACTATTTCGCCCGCAACCTCAAGTCCCATCCATTCAGGACAGCCCGCAGGCGGCGGATAGTCGCCCTCTCTTTGCATAAGGTCGGCGCGGTTGAGAGCCGCCGCCTCTATTTTGACGAGCACCTCGTCGTCCTTTATTTGTGGGTCGGCAACGTTGTCCCAACGGAGCGACCTGTCTTCGTTTACAAGTATTGCTTTCATTGCTTTTCTCCTTTAGCTTTGTTTATACAGTAAGAAAGGCAGAGGTTAATCTCCTCGCTTCCGTGTACGGTATCTTTTCCCCAGGGTCTGTAGGGGTGTGAAAAAATCAGCGCTCGAATCCCCTTGTCGGCGGCGATTTTCCCAAGCGAGGATATATAATCCTCTTTATCCGAGATGAGCGTCGGATATCTTCCGACACCGTCGCCCTGTACGCCGTCGCCCGTAATAAGCGCACAGCAGTCCTCGCACAGAACTCCTATACTGTCGCGTGTGTGCCCCGGTAGGGGGTAGGTCTTGACGGCTTCGGAGATTACTCCCTCTCCCGCTATGACTGTAAGCGACGGTGTAAGCTCGAGAATTCTCGGCAGTCCGCCTGCGTGGTCTTTATGGCGGTGAGTGAGTATCAGCGCGGCAATGTCCGAGAGCGAATAGCCCTCGCCCTCGAGAGCGGGGACAATGTATTCGTCTACCGCCTCACGGCTCTGACCGCAATCAACGAGAAGCGCACCGCCGCCGTCCTTAATAAGAAAAACTGAGGTGTATATATCCTCAAACGGGATTTTCAGTCGGTAAATATTGCCGACCTCTTTTTCAAATCGGCACATTTTATCCGTTTATCCCGTCGCGCACGAGCAGCATATCGCGAAGCAGGGGCTGCGCCTTGGTTGCGAAGTCGTCGCGCTCGTAAACGCACAGCGACATACAGCTGCCGAGGCTACCGCCGATAAGACGGATAATTCTGCTCTCGCCGCCAGAGAGAAAGAGGAAGGGAATTTTCACGCTCCTCTTCAAGAGGTCGAGAATACGAAGGTTCTCTATCTGCTCTTCCATACTGTTTGCCTCAACGACGATTTTCGCAACATCCGCACCGCGCCGTTCATACTCTCTTGCGATTTCAAGCACCTCGTCTGCGGGGGTGAATTTCATAAGGTGAGAGGAGAGGATAACCTCTGCTCCGCGCTCGTGGAGCTTCTCTATAAGCTCTATCTGCTTCTTTATTGCCGCATCGTTTTTTGTAGGACCGCCTACTATCACGGGCTCTCCCTCGGGTCTGTCGAAGGTGTCACCCATAACGTCACACAAGGTTGCGCCGCACTCAGCAAGCTCAATAAGCTCCTCTGCAAGCACCTCATCGCTCCTTCCTGCGTTCTCCATTGTGCGGTAGTTTGTCACGTAGACGGGGAGAGGTGAGGCAAAGTCGAATAGCTCTTTGTAGACCTCGCGGCTTCTGTACTCGGGCTTCATACGGCAGAACTGCATACCGATAGCCTCTGCGCCCTCGGCGCGTGCCTTTTCTACAAGGTAGCGTATTCTGTCGGGATTGTCCGCCTGCACCATACAGGTAACGGTAGCCCTGTCACGGTTAAGAAAGCTCCGCTCTTTTATCATTTCCAATACCTGCCCATTGCGTTTCTGCCGCCGTCAATCATAATGTTTTCGCCATTGATAAACTGTCCCTTTTCGGAAGCGATAAAGAGGCAGAGGTCGATAATTTCCTGCGGCTCCGCGGCTCTGCCGAGAAGCGTCGGCATATCTGCCATATTCGCGCGTGTCAGGACGGGGCCGGGAGATACGCAAACGCATCTTATGCCGTACTTCGAGCCGAACTGCGCTATTGATTTGGTAAGACCGTACATAAGGCCCGCCTTCGAGGTCGAGTAATCCATACCGACGGCAGTGCCCTCCGCGCCCGTAATAGAGCCGATGTTGATAACGAGTCCCGTGCCCTGCTCTCTCATCTGCTTAAGCACAGCGTGCGCGAAATAGAAGGGGCCCTTCAGGTTAACGTCAAGTCCCCAGTCGAAAACGTCGATTGGAATATCGGGGAATTCGCGGTATTTCTCCCTGTCAACCTTACACATTCTGACCGCCGTGCCGCCTGCGAAATTCGCCATAACGTCAATTCTGCCAAACTCCTCGACTGCTCTGTCCCTCGCGGCACAAACCTGCGCGTAGTCGCGCACGTCACAGATTACGCCTACGGCGCGGCCGCAGCCCTTTTCGTTTATTGCGCCGACCTTTTCGGAAAGCACCTCTTCGTTCACGTCGCACATAACGACGTCACCGCCAAGCGCCGCAAAGTTCTCGGCGAACAGAAGTCCCATTCCCGACGCAGCACCCGTCGATATCGCAACCTTTCCCTTGAAATCCATAAAAAGCTCCTTCCCGTCGCCAAAGGCGACTTCCCATAATAAAACAAATTTTCGGCATCGCTCTGCGACGATTTGGAACAAGGCTCCAAATCGCGAAAATTTCGGGGCGTGAACACCGAAGCAACCGCTCAGATGAAACTCACTACACGCCATCGCCAACGGCGACTGCACGTATTATAGCAAATTCATTTTATCATAAACGAGCATAGGTTTCAATTCCCATTACGATATCTTTTTGTCGTTTTTGATACAAAAATTTCTCAAAATGGCTCGAGCCGTCGTATGAGCAGCCTATAAATTGCTGCAAATCCTCGTCACCCTCGAGAATGTAATCATACAACGGCTACGACGTCAGAAAATTCAGAAATTGGAACGCTTACCGCTACGAGCTCGACACCTCACTCTGTAAGGGCAAGCCCGAGCTTTGCGGCTCGGTGGTTCATATTTATGACGTCGAGAGCGGGCAAGAGGTGTGGACAATCAGGACTTGCGTTGACCGTTTTTAATATATCTCCTTTATTTTATAATAAAAAGGGGATAGATGCTCCCGCTTCCCCGAAGGGCGGCAGGGTCTATCCCTTATTTTATTTACTTGAATTCTCCGTCATAATCCGCTTTTTCTTCCTCCACTCAACGGCGAGAACAGTCGAGAGCACGATAATGCAAAATACCCAGGTTATCGGGTAAGAAAGGTAAATGCCCGTAAGGCTGTTGAAGGGCTCCATCGGGAAGAATATAAGTATCCACACCATACGAAGCCCGCATACACCCAGAACTCCTATTATCATAGGCGCAAGCGAGTTTCCCAAGCCGCGAAGGAAGCCAGAGAGAGCGTCCATAATTCCGCAAAGGAAATAAATGTTGAGAATGAGCCTCATAACCTCAAGCGAATACTCGATAACCGCATCTCTGTTGGGGTCGAGCACGTCTACGTAAATCTCAACGAGCGGGCGTCCGAATAAAAGAATAGCCTGACCGAGAATTATGCCGACGAGTGACACCTGTAATACCGTATAGAAGAAAATTTTCTTGATTCGCTCAGGCTTTCTTGCTCCGTAATTCTGCGCCGAAAAGGTCATAGCAGTATGCGAGAAGCTGTTGATTGCGGTATAAACGAGCGCGTCTATGTTACCGGATATGGTCTTGCCGGCAACCTCGGGCACGGAAAGAGTATTTACTCCGCTCTGAATGAAGATATTCGAGATTGCGAAAAGCGACGACTGCAGGCTCGCGGGAATTGCAATTCGCAGAATTCTGCCCAGCACCTGCTTGTATATTCCTATAGAGCGAGGCTTAAGTCTGCATGACTCATCTTTTTGGCGGAGCAGGAGCACCGTGACGGCTAACGCCGAAAGATATTGCGAGATTACCGTTGCCAAAGCAACGCCCTCGACCGCCATGCCGAGGCCAATAACGAATATAAGGTTAAACACGACGTTGACGAGTCCCGTGACGGAGAGAATGTACAGCGGCTTCTTCGAGTCGCCTATCGAGCGCAGTATCGCCGCGCCGAAGTTATACACCGTGCTCGCGGGAATTCCCACGCATATTATGCGAAAATAGAGCACGGCTCTCGACATAAGCTCGGTCTTCGTTCCCATAAGCGCGAGCAGCGGCTCGGACAGAACGAAGGCTAACGAGCCGAGAAGCACGCCGCCGAAAAGCGAGAGCGCCGCCGCAGTATGTATCGCCCTATTAAGTCGGTCGGTATCCCTCGCTCCGTAGCTATGCGCTATAACGACGCCCGAGCCGGTTGCGAAGCCCATAAGAAAGTTGACAATCAGAGTAGTAAGAGTGCCCGTGCTTCCAACCGCGGCAAGCGCGAGATTATCACCCGAAAAGCTGCCGACAACGATATTGTCAGCCATATTATACATAACCTGCAACAGTCCCGAAGCCATAATCGGGAGAGTAAACAGAAACAGGCTCGAGAAAATCGGACCCTCCGTTAGATTGCGTTTTGCCTTCGTCATCTTTTTTCCTCAAATCATCAAGCAACCGTACGAGCTCCCCGCTGTACGCGTTCAAGCCCACGGTTAATGCTAACCCAATTTTAACACCTCCGACACCGAAAGTCAACCCGTTTCCAATCCAATCGAAAAACTTTTCGTAATTATATTTTAGCGAAGAAAGCAAAGATGCCGCCGTTTGGACTTGCAGAGGCTCTGTATTCCGTTTTCGCGTCATTTTTCCGGATTATTGTATTAAGCGTAAATTTGTGATAAAATATGCCCGCGGTAAAATCCGCAAAGGGCAAACGAGCTGTGAAAACGGCAATAATAAACAGCAGGCGGGCAATTCGGTCTAACCCGGCGAAAAAGAGCGAAAACGCCTCGAAAAGCTCTTTCGCTCCGAAGCCGTTCTCCGTGAGTCTTCTGGTAAATGTTCAATAAATTTTCCAACGACAAAATTCGCCGTATTCCTTGACTTTACTTCCTCTCTGTGATACAATATTTTCAGTATGGACTGAAAGGAAAGCACTCGCGACCTTTTGGTCTTTTGTACGAAATAATTTATTTGGAGGAAAAAACCTTGGCGAAAAAACTCATTTACGGCATTCACGACAGACCCAAAACATCACAGCTTTTAGTTTTCGCGCTTCAGCAGCTTCTCGCAGTTCTCGCCGCGACCATCGCTGTTCCCGCTATAGTAGGTAACGGCATGAGCGCATCTGCAGCCCTCTTCGGAGCAGGCGTTGGAACGCTCGTTTATCAGGCGTTCACCAAGTTCAGAAGCCCCGTATTCCTCGGCTCGTCCTTCGCATTCATCGGTCCTATGCTGGCAGCCTTTGCAGGCGCGACCTCTATGTCGCTCGGCTACCTCGGACTTATCATAGGCGCAGTCTTTGCAGGACTCGTCTACGTCATTATCGCACTCGTTGTCAAGAAATTCGGCACAGGCTGGATTAACAAGCTTATGCCCGCCGCAGTTATCGGCCCGACTGTTGCTCTTATCGGACTTTCTCTTGCAGGCGCCGCTATCAGCGACGTATTCTCCTACGGTCCCAAGGAGACCTTCGGTCTTAACGGCTACTACATTATGACTGCCAACATCTGGCTCTCCTTCATCTGCGCTATAGTCACCTTCGCGGTTATCGTTCTCTGTTCGGTTTACGGCAAGAAGATGACCAAGCTTATCCCCTTCATTATCGGTATCCTTGCTGGATACTTGGTAGCGCTCGTGTTCACCGTAATCGGCTACGCCGCAGGCGTTGACGCTATGAAGGTTATCGACTTCACCCCCTTCACGAACCTTCTCGTTGACGGTAAGGTTGCATTCACCACCTTTATAGACCTTCCCGATTTCACCTTCATTGAGGGCTTCCGAGGATTTGCTGACTTCGAGTGGAGCTACCTTGCTACCATCGCGGTTGCATACGTTCCGGTTGCGTTCGTCGTATTCGCAGAGCATATCGCTGACCACAAGAACCTTTCTACCATTATTGATAAGGACCTTCTTACAGACCCCGGTCTTGACTCGACCCTTCTCGGCGACGGTGTCGGCTCTATGGTAGGCGCCCTCTTCGGCGGCTGCCCCAATACCACCTACGGCGAGTCCGTCGGCTGCGTTGCCATCACAAGAAACGCGTCGGTTGCTACCATAAGCGTTACAGCACTTATGTCAATACTCGTTTCCTTCTTCTCCCCCTTCGTTGCCTTCCTTGATTCTATCCCCGGCTGCGTTATGGGCGGTGTTTGCATCACCCTCTACGGCTTCATTGCAGTATCGGGTCTTAAGATGATTCAGAAGGTTGACCTTGAGGACCATGCAAACCTCTTCACCGTTTCGGTTATACTTATTACAGGTATCGGCGGAATGGCTATGGCAATCGGTAAGGTTTACATCACCTGCACCGCCTGCGCGCTCGTTCTCGGTATCATAACCAACATAGTTCTCAACAAGTTCAAGAAGTCTCCCGAGGAAAACGGAGAGGAAACCGAGGAATAATTAAATGAAAAGCTACGATAACGTCGTAATATTCGACCACCCACTTATAAGACACAAGATAGCAATTCTCCGCGACGAGAAAACGAGTATGAAGGAATTCCGCGAGCTCGTTGAGGAGATAACCACCCTTATGACCTACGAGAGCCTTAAGGACGGCGTTCCCACTACCGAAATTACGGTAAAGACTCCGCTCGAGGAATGCACCCAGCAGGTAGTTAAGGATAACGCTATCGCAATAGTGCCAATTCTTCGCGCAGGTCTTGGTATGGTGAACGGTATTCACGTTCTCTTTCCTTCTGCAAGGGTCGGACACATCGGAATGTACCGCGACGAGGAAACTCTTCAGCCGAAGTCCTACTACTGCAAGCTCCCCATAGGCATCGAGGACAAGCTCGTGCTCGTCGTTGACCCTATGCTCGCAACAGGCGGCAGTGCCTGTGACGCTATTCAGCTTCTCAAGGACCGCGGCTGCAAGCACATCAAGTTTATGGCTATTATCGGCGCGCCCGAGGGAGTATCAAAGGTTGCCGAGGCTCACCCCGACGTAAACATCTACGTATCCACCCTCGACAGATGCCTGAACGAGCACGGATATATCCTTCCCGGTCTTGGAGATGCGGGCGACCGCCTCTTCGGCACTAAGTAATTCCGGATAAAAAAGAATTCCGCGCAGCAGACAAACAAAATTTCCGCATAGCGCATAAAAGAATTCCATACACCGAACAAAAGAAATTCCGCACAGTAAGCAAAAGGAATTCCGCATAACAGAAAAAATCAGCTGCCCCGAATGCAAAATCAAGCATTCGAGGCAGCTTTTCTATATAAAAGGTTCATTGAATTCCTGCAACTCAGACAACCGAGCATCGACAGCTGACTCCGCCGACAAGAAAATCTAAGAGCGCAGCGTCAATACGCCGGACTCTATATCGGAAATCACTCTTGCAATAGCGCTCTCCTCGTTGCTCACCGTAACTGTGTCGGCGGCGGCAAGCGCACGGGGCGAGGCGTTTGAAACCGCTACTCCAACACCTGCCGCTCTGAGCATAGAAACGTCGTTATCGTAGTCGCCGATTGCAACGCTGCGCCCAATCGGTATGCCGAGGTGTCCGCAGAGCTTCAGAAGGGCTGTGCCCTTGCCTATCCCCTTCGGCAAAATCTCAAAGAGAGTTCTCTCCGAGCGGATAAAGTCAAACTCCGTGGCAAGCGGGTGCGCGCGGAGCGCCGCCTCAACGGCAAGAAGCTCCTCGCCGTCGTTACTGCCGAATATGATTTTTGCCATAGGCTCCTTTATGTCGTAGTACCCGACGGCAAGATTTTCAAGTCCCGTTACCCGTCTGAAGTCCTTCATTGTAACGTTTTCTTTACAAAAATAGGTATTGCCAAAGCAAACCGCCTGAATTCCCACGTTGGGGAAAAGTCCGTCAATATGCTCGACAAGCGGCAACGCCTCTCGGGAGAGAGGACAGGTCCAGACGTATTCCTCGCTCGCAAAATCGTATACTCCGCCGCCGTTTGCACAGCCGATAGGGGCATTGGGGCGCACAAGGTCAAGCGCTTTACCGACGTAGTACGGCAGCCTTCCCGTAACGAAGGTAAACCTTCCGCCCTCGCTCTTGAAATATTCAATTGCCCGAAGGTTCTCCTCAGATACCGTCTTGTCGTTTTTCAGCAGCGTTCCGTCAAGGTCGGTGCAAATCAGGATTCCGTCAAATTTTCCCATATTAATTTCCCTTCTGTTCCCCGTCGGATGCCGCCGCCTCACTCCGTCCCCGAAGCCTCTCTCTTACAAGGCTGACAGTCGTGGATATAAGCACCGCGCACTCGTATATTATTCCGCCGCCCGACATAACTATCAGGTTGTACGCAAGGCAAAGCGGTGATTTTATATACACGGCAATTTTGATTTTTTTAGCATCGGAGAGCGCAAGGCCTATCGCGTTAACCATAAGCCCGAGCATTATCAGAACCGAATACCAGCCCTCCCAGGTCATAATGCTTGTCACCGCAACGAGCAGAGTAAAGAATATCGGCAAAAACAGCCCTCTGCCCCCGCGACTGTCCCTCACGTAATAGGACACGCACTTCACGGCGGCAATCAAATTGAGCGCCATTGCCGTCATAGCGCCTATCAGAAGATAATGCGCCGAAAATACAAACGCGGTTATAATTTGCAGAAGCAGTATTTTCCCGGGTGAGCGCATCTGAAAGGAAACAAATCCAAACGCAACCGCAACTATTCCGAGCGCCTGCCCGATAATATAAAATATTTCTCCGTCCATAATATCCACAGTCAATATTTTTGCACCTCACAAGGACTTACCGTGAGGATTTTGGATTAGACCCCCGCTTTCCGACACCTCGGGTGTGCAACAATATTTTATCACCGCTCCCTCGGCATTTCTATACCGTTTTTGCCGATAAATAGCACTTTTATGCTATCCCGAGAGGTAAAATTTCAGCAGATATATTTTACCACGCGAGCAACCGATTTGCAATAGCAAAACCGAATTATCAAGAGTTTTTCCAGCATACCGAAAAATCCTACCGACAGTAGAGCTCCGTTTTTGAAATCCTACTATTTGTGGGTTGACTTTTCTCCCCGAGTATATTAAAATAAATTCAGGTATGAGCCTGTTTAAAATATGCGGGTTTCCCCGGATTACGTATCTCCGAGAACAAAAGGAGTTAACTATGATTAACATTTCCAACCGACGAGAGTGCTTTTTTGACAGCTTTTTAATCAACGAAGAGAAAACCACCGCCGAAAGAAGGCTCAATAAGCCCACGCGCCGCGGCATTATCCTCGAGCTTAATATGCCGTGGGAAGGAAAATACGCAACCTTCTTCTCGACCTTCTATGCAGAGGGCAGGTGGCGTATGTACTACGCGACAACCCTTTCAAGTAAGGAAAAATATATCTGCTACGCGGAGAGCGAGGACGGCGACAGCTGGGTACGCCCGAGCCTCGGGCTCGTTGAATTCGCGGGCTCGCGCGACAACAATATAATTATGAGCATCGATATGCTCCGCGAGTTCGAGTTCACGGGCTTTGACAATATGTCGGTGTTCTACGACGAGGCACCGACCTGCCTTCCCGACGAAAAATACAAGATGGTCGCCTGGTGGCAGGGACACGCCTCGCTGCTTGCGCTTTTCAGCGCCGACGGACTCCACTTTACAAAATCAAGGCTAATCACCGACGACGGTGAATTTGACTCGCAAAACCGCGCCTTCTGGAGCGCGGCGCACGGCAAGTATTTCTGCTACTACCGCGGCGAGCACGAGCCCGAGGGAGATATTCCAATCTTAGACCGCTCCTACACCGACAAGACGGCAAACGCGCTCTTTGACCCCGAGAAATTTCTCCTTCGAGAGCCGGGCGACGGCACCTTCTCGTTTATGCGCGACGTCCGAGTTATCGAGTCAAGCGACTTCGTCAACTGGTCAAGCCAGAGGAAAATCGAAACGACAGGCACCGACTTCCAGCTTTACAACAACTGTGTATTCCTCTACCCGAGAGCGCCGCATATCCTCGTGGGCTTCCCGCTTCGCTACGTTGAGCGCAAGGCCTGGACGAAGAACTACGACGAGCTCTGCGGCAGAGAAGCACGTCTTAACAGAATGAAGCAGATGGCTCGACTCGGACTTGCCGTAAGCGACGGACTGTTTATGACGAGCCGCGACGGCTACAGATTTGAAAAGTACGACGAGGCACTCATTCCCCCGCCTGCCGAGAACCCCGAGGCATTCGTCTACGGCGACGGCACGGCTTCCCCCGTGCTTATAGAAACCCCCTCGCCTATCCCCGGTGCCGACAACGAGTACACGATAATCGTCCGCGAGAGCTTCCGCCCGACCGACGGCTATAACAAGCTCGTAAAATACGTGTCCCGACTAGACGGCTTCGTATCAATGCACGCAGGCGGCGAGGAGAAGGTACTCACGACCAAGGAGTTTATCTACTCAGGAGAGGAGCTTTACGCGAATATTGCCACCTCGGCACGCGGCTCTCTCGTCTTCACCCTCAAATCAAGCGACGAGGAATACAGCTCGGTCGAGGTGTTCGGAAACTCCACTGACAAGAGGATACGCTTCGAGGACGACGGCGCAATCGACCGTCTTTCCGGCAAGCCCGTAACCCTCACGGTGAAGATGTACGACGCCGACCTCTACTCAATCAAATTCAACTAAAAGAAAAAACCGCGAATATGTAACGCAGAGTTTACATATTCGCGGTTTTTGACATTTAATTACTTTTCGTCCTTGTATATTTCCTTGAAGTACTTGTAGGTATCAACCTTCAGTTCACCGCAAGCAGCCTCGTCACAAGCGATTATTCCGTCCTTGTGAAGCTGAAGCGCGCTGATGGTCCAAGCGTGGTCAACGCCGCCCTCAACGCAGTGGCGAAGTGCGCGCGCCTTGTTGTGACCGCTGATAAGAAGAAGCACCTGCTTCGAGTCACAAACCGTTCCAACACCGACCGAAAGCGCGGTCTTCGGAACCTTGTCGGGGTCGTTGTCGAAGAAGCGGGAGTTAGCAATCAGAGTGTCTGCGGTAAGAGCGCGAACACCGGTTCTCGAGGTAAGCGAGGTGAAGGGCTCGTTGAATGCAATATGTCCGTCAACACCGCTGCCGCCAAGGAAGAGGTCAATTCCGCCGAAAGCGGCAATCTTATCCTCGTAACGCTGACATTCAGCCTCGAGGTCCTCTGCCATACCGTTAAGGATATTAACGTTCTCTTCGGGAATATCTATATGATTGAAGAAGTTGTCGTGCATAAAGTACCAGTAGCTCTGGTCGTGCTCACGGGGCAGTCCAACGTATTCGTCCATATTGAAGGTAACAACGTTCTTGAAGGTTACCTTTCCTGCCTTGTTCATCTCGATAAGTCTTTTGTAAACACCGAGAGGCGAGGAGCCTGTAGGCAGACCAAGCACGAAGGGACGGTTTTCCTTATGATTGTTGATTGCGTCAGCGATATGCTGAGCAGCCCAATCACTCATTGCCGCGTAGTTGTCTTTGATAATCAGTTTCATAATTTTACTCCTTATATGGATTTTTGCTACATTTAATTATACCACTTAGAGAGCGCTTTGTAAAGATGTTTTTTTAAAAAACTGCGAAACCGAGCAATGCACAGTCAGCCCGGCGCCCTTTAATCCCACTCAAGACGGGCAATTGATACCGCTCCCTTGTTGGGATTAGGCTTGGTGTTCCAGCCGCAGGTCGTTATGTAATATTCCCCATTCTCAGAAAGCACCTCGGGCGCGTGCGCCTTGAGCTTCGTGATAGGCACCGCACCGTCTACCCCACCGTTATATCTGCCGAAGTTTTTGGGGTCGTCCGAGCAGAACACAAGCGTGTCGTTATAGTTTTCGTCCGAGCAGTCGGTGTAGGTGACAAAAAGATAGTAAAGTCCGTCTTTCTTCACAACGAAAGGCGACTCAAACGCGCCCCAGCCGGGTGTCAAGGGTGCTTTTTCTCCCGAGGTAAGCGCAAAATTCTCAAACTGCCAATTCAAAAGGTCTGAGGAAGAAAAGCAGGATACAGCTCCCCTCTTTTCACATACTCCAACAACGTACATAAGGTACTTGTTTTCCTCAAGCTGCAAGACAAAGTGGTCGCGGTGCGCTCCCATAAGCGGCTCATCCTTTAAGTATATGTTCGTTCCGTACCATTCATACATATCAAACGAAACCGCAAGAGATGTGGGCGACGGGCCATAGAACATATAATAGTTTTCCCCCCTTCTGATTACACAGGGCGCCCACGCGAGCGTTCCCCTGTCAACAGAACGCCCAACCTCAACAAACTCTTCTCGAAGCGACTCACCCACTCCGTGAACAAAGTAACGCTCGTGAGCAGGTATCCCGTCAAAGCTCGTTATACCGAACAAATGCCATTTGCCGTCAGAGCCAATCACAACAGAATGGTCGTTCACGTAATTTCCGTTCTTTTCAGGCTTGAATAAAATTCTCCAATCACTAGCTATCCGCGGTATTTTCATTTTCAACCTCTGTTTTCTGTTTTTAATAAATATAATCGAATCCAATGCTGCCTTCGGTCTTAAAAGCGACGGAGGCAATACACGCCAAAATTGCAAGCATAGGATTTTTATTATTATAACACTTCCGACATTCCTTGTCAATAGGGCTCGCGGTTCAAGAGCCTTTTTAAAATCCAAACCCCGGTTTTTGCACCGAGCGCCAAAATCCCAAGCTGAAAAATACGCAAAAATGCACCAAAATGCAAATAGTTGTTTGCTTTCTCGCGAAGGCATTATTCTACGTCATACCATTCTTCGCCGATTTTGAAATATCTTACAGGTTCGTTCGTAATGAAAAAGAACCCCTCTTGAAGCTCATATTCTACACCTGAGATCGTAATAGTTGTAGCTGTAATCAATTCGCTGGGAATATCCCAGATTGCCGGCGTCCCCAGCTCCTCGACTTTATATATTCCGGCCTTATTGATTAGATTGTAATACCCGTCTTCTCCTTTAATTGTATAGAGTCTTCCAACAACGTAATTGTCTTTGGTAAACACCTTGTAGGTGTAGTCATCTTCTGAAACAGTACACCCCCACAAACGCTTTTTTACGGGTTTAAATCCCTGCAAATCCGACCAATAGTGTCCATCCTCTAAGACACCTCCGAATGTGAAATAATAGATTCTATAATCACCGGTATCAATATACTCGCTATCCGCGTAGCTTCCCGCAGCCATCTCAGGAGTGAAGCCGTACTCGCCATTATGTATTGCAAACGGAAGATAACTCATCGCAATAAGCAAAACGAGAATTATTGACCATCCGACAATCTGTCCTATCTGCCGTAATTTCCGATTCTTTTTTACGATTACTTTTTCAGGCTCTTTGGTGGCAAGTTCCAAGGCATTAATATCAAAGAGCATCTCTAACATAGTCATAGATTCGGGATTGGGCAATCCTAAACCGTTTTCCCATTTTGCAACAGTACTGCGGCTCACAAAGAGTTTTTCTGCTAATTGCGCTTGTGTGAGTCCCTTTTGCACTCTCAGTTGTTTTAGATTTTCCTTAAATTCCATATCACGTTACCTCCAAACACCTACATTATAGCACAAATCAAGAAAAAGTGTTGTTACTTTTGCGTTACTTTGAAATCTGCCATCGTTTTATGCGTGTAACTCTATACTCCGACAGCGTAAATACAACGCTATACCGCAAACCTCACAAAAAACACTTACCGAAGCAAGTGCTCTTATATGTGGCTACGGGGCGAAAAAGTGATTTTTCCAAAACCTATTCAGAGCAAAATCAGCCTTAGCTTCTCCACGGTTTACTCTTACCCGTAATTCATTAAATACTGCGCTTGTATAATAGCGCCCGCTCCGAATGGCAAATTAAGCGTTTGCCGCTCGGGGAAAAATACAATATATCCGTTATGTTGGGCACTTCCGCTTGTTTTCTGCTCCTTGCTTGGCAATATTCCTTCGGAATGCAGTTGCTCTACCGACTGAGCTAAGTAGGAATATTGTGTGCACACGCAACGGCTCCGCCTTATGCTCTCGAGTTTCGCGCAGCGAAACAATGACTGTTAAGCTGGTGTCACTGCTTCGAGCCCTTTTCTGTTATATGCAAAAAAGCACTTGCTTCTTGCAAGTGCTTTTTATATGAGTCCCCCCAACAACTTTGAACCTTTGTCTATATGAACAATCCTGTAAATATTACACGTTGGTTTAAAATATCGACCACCTTAAATAAAACCAACTTATTTCCCTTTGTTTCAAGCTTTAATTCAGCATTTTCGGATGCAGATTTCACCAAGCTCTTGATTTGCTCTATTTGATCTTTGTCGTACCAGAATTTAAGCTTTTTATTGTTTTTGCGAACAGCAATATCTATAAGCAAGGTGTATAGCTCGGATATCCATTTATGATTTTCCACCGGTGACACTAGCGCTACTTTGTAGGCTCGCATAAGAAAGAAAATAGCAAAAGCTATACTGATAATAACAATAAATATATAACAAAGCAAAAAAATACCATCCGACATATTAGGAAAGACAATACCATTTTCAAACAATAGTGGCATAGCAATAAGGATTGCCAGTCCTAGCACTCCGGCAAAAAGTGCAAGTGCGTTATAAAGCGTATATCGAATGGATTTCTTATCTTCCATTCTTTTTTTCGCTTCCGCAAAAACTGTAACCGTCTCAAAAGCGATTTTACGCATACGTCCTCGAATTGTTCTGCTGCCGTCGAAATACTCATTTGAGGTGCTGTCCGTAAAATAAATATCAGAATTAAGAAGCAACCTTCTAAGTTTGGGATACTTTGGATATTGTCTGATAACAAATAGAGTTAGAAACGGATTTATAATCGTGAGATACAAAGTACCTAAAAGAAGCAATCCTACAATTATTTTAACCTCGATAGGCGAATGTAAAAATATATAAGTAAAGAAACATAGAACCGGTAAAAATAAAATTGAAATAACAATATATGAAGTAATTAGATAAGACACATATTCCTTTTTTATCTTTCCATTAAATATATCTTTCTTGTCTTTCATAATGCACCGACTCCCTTTGCGTTTTATTATATCACAAAAGCTATATAAATTCAACACGTTCTTATAAAGTCGCAGGTTCAAGTCCAAAAAGACAGTGAAAAGATGCAGTAGTGGAATTTGATTGTTTTCATCTAAAAACACAAAAAGCCCTTGAAAATCAAGGAATATTGTGTTATGGCACAAAATTGTTGCCCCATTATGGCTCCCACTGCTGGGCTCGAACCTCGCGACTCGTGCATACCGCGGAGCGGTATCGAGCGTTTGCGTGGGAATACCACATAATTTGTACTGCAGCTTGCGACAATATTATATCACCCGCACGCTAGCTCATTCACAGTCAGTTTCGCGCAGCGAAACAATGACTGTTAAGCTGGTGTCACTGCTTCGAGCCCATTTTACAGAAAAAATATGCGTTTAATTTTTGGTGCACCTCCAGGGACTCGAACCCTGGACCCACTGATTAAGAGTCAGTTGCTCTACCAACTGAGCTAGAGGTGCATAAAAAATTAAACGCATATTTTATTGAGTTTTGGCTCCCACTGCTGGGCTCGAACCAGCGACATCATGATTAACAGTCATGCGCTCTACCGACTGAGCTAAGTAGGAATATACTGTAAGCAGTGTTAATGCCCACAGAAAACCGAATAAGGAAGGAAACGGAACGCTCAAGTAAGCGAACCTGAAGAGCTTTTGCTAGTATTGAGAACAAAAGCAGTTCAAGCCCTCGGTCTATTAGTATCGATCAGCTGCATGCATTACTGCAC
>JAFUQP010000013.1 GCA_017472305.1 Clostridia bacterium
GTATACCGAAAGAAGCACCGAGCGAGGGTTGTCGCCCGCAATGATGCCGCCGCACTCGTCACAGTCTATGTAGAGTATATCGTCAAGCTCTGTGTTCTCGGCATCCGACACGTCAAGCCCGAAGTCCTGCATAAGTCCGAGACGGAAGCCGCCCTCTGCCTCAGGGTTATAGGATATGGAGATATCGCCGACCTCGGGCATCATCATACGAAGATATTTTTTTAATTCCTCTGCCGCGTAGTCGATGGGCGAGGCAAGTGAGATTTTGTTAATTGTAAGCATAATTTTTTCCTTTCATTCGGTTTTTTGCGTCTTTCATAAATAATTATATAATATTCGCAGGCTTGTTGTGTACAAAATAATGCATATTTTGTATAAAAAAGTACAATAAAATGCACCCAAAGCGCTTAAAAATCAAAACGGAAGGAATTTTCAAAAAAAGTATTGCATTTTAAAGTTATTTGTGGTAAAATATCTCTATGAAAATATAAATGCCAAAGTGCAGATAATCTGAAAGGTAATAAAAATGATAGTTCTTGAGTACGTGCTTATAGCAGTTTTGCTTCTTGCAGCAATCTTCATTATCGTAGCGGTTCTTCTTCAGAAGAGCAGCGAGGACGGACTTTCGGGCGCTATTGCAGGCGGCTCCGAGACCTTCTACGGTAAGGATAAATCCTCCCGCACCGACCGTAAGCTCTTCAAGTGGACTCTTATCGCAAGCATCGTGTTTGCCGTTGCGGTATTTGCCGTTTACGTAATTCAGCCCGACTTCTCTAACTACTACTCGCCCAGCGAGTGGATGAATCAGAACAGCTATTCCTCGCTGTTCCCGGCTGACTGACAGAAAAAAGCTGCCTCGATATCGACGGCGGCTTTTTTTCTTGTGCGGGATTTATCAGTGATTTTTTGTCAAGACTATAAAAAAACGGATTTTATGAAAAAGGATTTTACGAGATTTACAAAAAGAAACAAGCATAAGCGCCGCGATAAGGATGCGGCGCGGAGAGAGCTTCTTCGCGCGGTGCGCGAGAGTGGGGTTGCCTATGACTCTCTGAAGCTTAAGAGCGCGCTTGACAGAGGTCGCCGCGCGAGGGTGTCCGCAACACCCCATAGGGACGAATATGAGATACGCGGTATTTTCTCGGGCTCGAGGGGCGGCTTCGGCTTCGTTTCTCCCGAGGCGGGCGGCGAGGATATCTTTATCCCCGAGGGCAGGTGCCGCGGTGCTATTGACGGCGATTTTGTTCGCGCGGTTTACCACAGCTTCACCGACCGCGACGGCAGAGAGCGCACCGAGGGGCGAGTTACCGAAATTATCGAGTACGGCAGAACCTTCGTTATAGGTACTCTTAAGCGCGAAAGATACGGCAGACGCGGCGCGTATCTTTATATCCTTCCCGACGATAATCGCCTGTCACTGAACCCGACGGTCACGGATGCAGGCGGCGCGAGAGAGGGCGAGAAGGTCAAGGCAGAGCTTGTCCGAGGCGGCGCTTTCGGGCTTTCGGCACGGGTGAGTGCGGTATTCGGAAAGTCAGACTCAAGGGAAGCAAACTACGCGGCAATCCTAGAGGAGGCGGGAATTGTTACCGAGTTTTCCGACGCGGAGCTTGGAGAGGCAGATGCTCTTTCACGAGAGCCTGTCACAGTCGAGGGCAGGGCAGACCTTACCTCGGAGATAATATTCACAATAGACGGCGAGGGTGCAAAGGACCTCGACGATGCGGTTTCGCTTACACGCACAGCCGACGGCTACCGCCTCGGGGTGCATATTGCCGACGTTTCTCACTACGTGAGGGAGCGCACCGCGCTCGACCGCGCGGTAATGGCGAGGGGAACGAGCGTGTATTTTACCGACAAGGTGGTACCGATGCTCCCGAGGGCTCTCTCCAATGGCGCCTGTTCGCTCGGTGCGGGAGAGAAAAAGTACACCTTAAGTGCCGTAATCTCTCTTTCCGCCGACGGCGAGATACTCTCGCTCGAGCTGCTTGAATCGGTAATTATCAGCAGGGTACGCGGAGTATACAGCGAGGTAAACTCTATTCTTTCGGGAGAGGCTGATGCCGACCTCGAGAAAAAATATTCTGAGGTCAAGGGAACGCTTCTTACTATGCGTGAGCTGTATGAGAAGCTGAAGGCTAAGAGCGATGCTCGCGGTGCTATGGACTTCGATGCCGATGAGGCAGAGATACTCCTTGACGGGGACGGGGTTCCCACGGAGATAGTCAGGCGCGAGAGGGGTGTCGCCGAGAGGATAATCGAGCAGTTTATGCTCACCGCAAACGAGGCGGTGGCAAGAGAGCTTACGCGCGCGAAAATACCCTGCGTATACCGCGTGCACGAGGCACCCCCGCCCGATAAATTCTCCGAGTTCGTAAGCTACGCGCACACGCTCGGCATAGACAGAACGCTGCTTCGCAGCGAGAACCCAACGCCGAAAATGCTCTCGGAGGTACTCCTTGAGGCAGAGAAAAAGGATATTCTTATGCCTGTGTCGAGAACGATGCTACGCACTATGGCGAAGGCAAAGTATTCCGCAGAGCGCACCTCGCACTTCGGGCTCGGACTCGATACCTACTGTCATTTTACTTCGCCTATAAGGAGACTCTCCGACCTTGCGACTCACAGAATAATCAAAAGGGTGCTGTTTTGTGGCAAGGCGGCGGCTCAGTATTCCTCTTACGCGCGCCGCGCGGCGGCAGCGGCAACCGAGGGAGAGCTGCGCGCGCTTATGGCGGAGAGGCGTATTGAAAATCTGTATAAGGTAATTTATATGCAGGACAGAGTTGGCGAGGAGTTCTCGGCGACTGTATGCTCGGCGGTATCCTACGGCTTCTTTGTTGAGCTTGATAACACCGTCGAGGGGCTTGTGCATACCGACGACCTTCCCTACGGCTATATCTTTGATGAGAAAACTCTGACGCACAGAAGCCGCACGCATTCCTACAAAATCGGCGACAGGCTTCGTGTGAGGCTCGTCGAGGCAGATATAATCAGAGGAAAATTATCATTCGTTCCGGTGGAAAATATCTGATGAAAAGAGAAATTAATCTTCTGACGCTGACATATCTTTTGGTTTTGCTCTCACTTTTCATTTCGGGTGCATTTGAAGGGATATTGTCAACTGTGATTTACATTCTGGGCTTTGTTTTGCCGTTTTGCCTTGCTCTTGCGCTTGCGAAAATACCGGGAGAGAAGCGTCGCGCGGAGTATCTTACGCTCTCGGGGTCGGGGGCAATCATTACCGCGAATACGCTCTTTCTGCTCGTCGGTATCTGCTTTGTCCTTTCGTATCTCTCGGCGCTCCTTCTTCGCTATACGCTCGGTGTCAGCCAGGACGTGGCGCTTGGCGATAGCTTTGCTATGGCGGTCATTCTGCACGCGCTCCTACCTGCGGTCCTCGAGGAGGCGCTCTTTCGCTATCTGCCGATAAAGCTTATAGGCGAGCGCTCGCCCGCGGTTACCCTGCTTCTTTCGGCAGGCTTCTTTGCACTGCTTCACCACAGCTTTTTCCAGATACCCTACGCGCTTGTCGCGGGGCTTATCTTTATGGCGGTTGACCTTATGTGCGGCAGCGTTCTACCGTCGCTTGTTCTGCATTTTTCAAACAATCTTATCTCGCTTGTCTGGACGTTCTTTATCGAGGGGACACCGCTTGCTTTGCCCTTCCTTATATCTATTGCGGCGCTTGCGGCAATCTCGGCTATACTTGCGGTTGTATTTTGGAAAAAGCTCTATCGCGAGAGGGTAAAGCGGTTACTTGTAATCGGCGAAAAGTACGAGGCCGGTGCATATCCCCTGCTATTTGCTCTGCCGACGCTCTTTATCGCAGTTACCGAGCTGTTTATATAGCTCTCGCGAGCGGTATTGCTTTCTTGTTTATCAAGCTCAGAAGCGTATTAACCTATTTCATCACCAACGGAGAAAATTATGGACGAAAAAGCTCTATCCGTAGAAAATTTCACAGAGTGCAGGAATGCCTCTGACGAGTATTTTATGCGCGAGGCAATGCGCGAGGCAAGCCTTGCGGAGGCTGAGGACGAGGTGCCGATAGGCGCGGTAGCCGTCAAGGACGGCAAAATAATTGCCCGAGCCTATAATACCCGCGAGCGCTCACGCTGTGCGACGCATCACGCAGAGATACTCGCAATTGAGAGAGCCTGCGCCTCACTCGGAGGCTGGCGGCTGCCCGGGGTTACCCTTTACGTCACTCTTGAGCCTTGCGCAATGTGCGCGGGGGCGATTATCAACGCGCGTATTCCAAGAGTCGTGTACGGCGCGTCCGACCTTCGCTTCGGTGCGCTCGGCTCGCTTGTTGACCTCTCCGAAATTCCGTTTAACCATAAGCCCGAGGTTTCGCGCGGCATACTTAAAGAGGAGTGTGCCGATATGCTTTCCTCGTATTTCAAGAGAAAGCGCAAGCAATAGTCCCGGCTGCTATGAGGTCTGAATTTTCGGTGACCCCGTCACGCAGAACACCTGTAAGGTCCAACCGCCTCACCGAATCGATAGAGGAAGTTCCGACCGTAAAATGCAAAAATAAGATACATAAGCGTTACATCTGTAGCGACAAATATTGTAAAACAATAAAACTGTTGACAAAAATGACAAACTGTGCTAAAATGTCTACGGAAAAAAAGATTTTTCCGCATTTTATTAAATAACACGAGAGGACTGGCTATTATGAAAAAGGATAGACCGTTACATCCTAAAAAAGAATTTGAAAACATAAGAGGCATGGTAGAGGAGATTGGCTCGCTCTACGAGGGCAAGGTAGCGTGTCGCTATCGCAAGAACCCTCACGATAAGGAAGCCGTAAAGGTTTATTACGAGGAGTTCCGCGACCACATACGAGCTATCGCATCGGAGTATATTGCAAGAGGCTATAACGGCAAGAGAATAGTCTGTCTCGGCAAGCATACCTACTCCTGGATTCAGTGCTACTATGCAACCCTCGCAACTGCGTCGGTGCTTATCCCTCTTGACAGAGATTGGGCAAAGGAGGACCTTCTTGAAACCGTAAGAACGGGTGAAGGTGAGATAATCTTCTGTGACAAGGACGTACTTGATAAGGGAGAGTTCATTGCTTCGGAGCTTGGACTTCCCGCGCCTATCGTTCTTGACGGCGAGGGCGAGAATTCCCTCTCGGGAATGCTTTCGGCAGGTGCTGAAAAGTTCGCCGCAGACAAGACCCCCTACTACTCGGTAGAGATTGACGTTGACGCGCTCGCAATGCTCGTGTTCACCTCGGGCACAACCGGTAAGGGCAAGGGCGTTATGCTCTCCCAGAGGAACTTTATGTCCGACCTTGCAGAGGTTATTCCCTTTATCGACTTCTCTACGCGCTGCATTAACGTACTTCCCCCTCACCACACCTACGGCTCGAGCGTTTCAATCTACGGTCAGATGTCGATAGGCTGCGATATCTACATTTCCTCTGGCGTTAAGTACATTCTTAAGGAGCTCCAAGAGCACAAGCCCGGTCACCTCGTTGCAGTTCCCCTCTACGTTGAAACCTTCTACAGAAGAATAATCAAGGGCATCAAGGACTCCGGTAAGGAGAAGCTCGTTTATACTCTTATTAAGATAAGCAACGCGCTTCGTAAGATTGGCATCGACCTTCGCAGTCTGTTCTTCAAGAAGAGCATACTTAAGTCCTTCGGCGGAGAGCTTAATATGATTATCTCGGGCGGCGCGCCGCTTAACCAGGAGATGGCAGACCTCTTCGACTCGATAGGCATTACCGTGCTTAACGGCTACGGAATTACCGAGTGTGCGCCCATAATTGCCGTAAACCACAATAAGTATATAGTACCGAAGAGCGTTGGCCCCGTGCTTCCTATCGACGAGGTTGTAATCGACGAGCCCAATGAGGACGGAGAGGGCGAAATTCTCGTCAGAGGCTCTAACGTAATGCTCGGCTACTACAAGAACGAGGAGGCTAATCGCGAGGCTATCGACGAGAACGGCTTCTTCCACACCGGCGACTACGGTAAGCTCGTTACTATGAAGGACGGAGCAAGAGTAATCTACATCACCGGCAGAAAGAAGAACCTCATAATCCTCTCTAACGGTAAGAACGTATATCCCGAGGAGATTGAGGACGCGCTTGCGGCGACTCCCGGCGTACTTGAAATTGTCGTATACGAGGGCAAGAGCAAGAGAGGCGACGCGTACAACGCGATAGTTGCCGAGATATTCTGCGACAAGGATTATATGGCACAGAACGGCATTACCGACGTAGAAAGCTACCTTCGCGGCTACGTAAACGAGTACAACCGCACGGCAGTTCCCTATAAGAAGATAGCAGTTCTCAAGGTAAGAGAAGAGGAGTTCCCGAAGAACACTCTCCGTAAAATCCTTCGTAGAATGATTGATATGACCATCGACTGATAATACTTTCTCGGAATACCGCCTGGAAAATCGGCGGTATTCTTTTTTTATTTATTTTGGTATTTTTATTTTGCTTGTTGAAAATAAATGAAAACTGTGCTAAAATAAAAGCGATAAACGTTTAAAGGAGCCTTGAGTGATGCTTTTGATTAAAAACGGAAGAATAAAGACTGTGGCGGATGGCGATATTCCGCTCGGATATATACTTTTCGGTGATGACGGAAGGATAGCCGAGATTGGCTCGGGAGAGTATACGGGAGATGTCAGCGAGGTGATTGATGCCGAGGGCAGGCTTGTGACCCCCGGACTTGTCGAGGCGCATTGTCACGTCGGATTTTCCGGCGGTGTCGGCTCGGTCGGCTATGGCTTCAACGAGAGCCTTGAGCCCCTGACACCCGAGATGCGCGCGATTGACGGAATTAACCCCTTCGACGAGAGCTTTTCGCTTTCCGTAAGCCACGGCGTAACGGCGGTCTGCACGGGCCCCGGCAGCTGTAACGTGGTTGCGGGAACCTTTGCCGCTATAAAGACCGTCGGCAAGAGGGTTGACGATATGATAATCAAGTATCCCGTCGCTATGAAGTGCGCCTTTGGCGAAAACCCCACGAAGTGCTTCGGCGTCGAGCAAAAGAAGCCACCGAGGACGAAGATGGGCGTTGCGGCACTGCTTCGCGGACTTCTCTTTAAGACAAAGCAGTACCTAGAGGCAAAGGAGTCGGGCAAAAGCCCCGCCTTTGATATGAAGCTTGAGGCAATGATACCCGTAATCAAGGGCGAGCTGCCCCTGAAGGCTCACGTGCATAGCTCAACCGACATATTCACGGTTATAAGGATAGCGAAGGAGTTCGGGCTCGGTTTGACCCTTGACCACTGCACCGACGGCGCGCTTATTGCAGAGGAGCTTGCGGCTGAGGGATATCCCGCCCTCGTCGGTCCTTCCTTTGGAGGAAAGAGCAAAAGGGAGCTTGACAACAAGAGCTTTGCAACGGCGGCAGCACTTCACCGCGCGGGTGTCAAGGTGAGCATAATCACAGACTCCGACGTAACGCCTATACAGTATCTTGCTATGTTTGCGGGCTTCGCGGTCGGTGCGGGGCTTCCCTACGAGGAGGCTTGGCGCGCGATAACCGTTAACCCCGCGGAGAGCGTGGGCATCGGCGACAGAGTCGGCTCGCTCGAGGTCGGTAAGGACGGCGACGCGGTTATATGGAATGCCGACCCGCTTGTGACGGTGGGTGCTTCGGCATACGTAACGGTGATAGACGGCAAGGTCGTGTACCGCGCCGACAGCTAACAGCACCCGAAAGGAAATACGGTTATAAATTAATTTTTGTGTCACATAGCCCTGCGAGGCGGTGGCGGAAGGGAAGAAAAATGATTAAAACGGTACTTAAAATTGACGGTATGATGTGCTCGATGTGCGAGTCGCATATGAACGACGTAATAAGAAACAATTTTAAAATCAAGAGCGTCAGCTCCTCGGCAAAGGGCGGTTGCTGTGAGATTGTTTCCGAGGAAAGGCTCGACGAAGGGAAGCTATACGAGGCGGTAGCGAATACCGGCTACAAGCTCCTTGGAATAACCGCAGAGGAATACGAGAAGAAAAAGCGCGGATTTCTTTGGTTTGCCAGAAAACAACAATCCACAAGAGCACGGGTAGATGCGCTCGGGCTTCGATGGGAAAGGGAGATGCTTATGCTTGAATTAATGAAGTCGAGAAGAAGCACTAAAAAGTATAAATCGGAAATGCCGAGGCTTTCCGACATAGACAAAATTATTGAGGCGGGGCTTTATGCGCCGAGCGGAAGAAACCGTCAGGGCGCTATAATAGTTGCCGTAACCGACAAGACGGTGCGCGACAGGCTCTCGGCGGCAAATGCAGCGGTGCTCGGTGCGAATACCGACCCGTTTTACGGCGCGCCCTGCGTGCTCGTCGTGCTTGCCGATAAGTCGGTGAACACCTCGATTTACGACGGAAGCCTCGTTATGGAAAATCTTATGCTCGCATCTCATGCCTTAGGGCTCGGCTCCTGCTGGATACACAGAGCCAAAGAGGTATTTGAGCAGCCCGAGTGGCAAGAGTGGCTTAAGTCTATCGGTGTCGAGGGCGAATACGAGGGCGTCGGTAACTGTATTGTCGGTTACCCTGTTGAGGCAGATTTCCCCGCGCCTCTCCCAAGAAAAGAGGGCAGAGTGTTCAAGATATAAAATTAATAAATTAACAAATTATTACAAATATATTGACAATTGTTTCGATAAGTGATATAATTTTGCCATAATAGGATAGAGGTGCGGAAATTATCAGTACGGAGATTACGCCGAGAGAGGCGCTCCCGAAAGGAATTTTTGCCGAAGTCTATGCCGTTCTCTCTCGGGCGCGTAGGCTGGCTTGTTGCAGAATATGCATCAGGCTGTCACGTTTGTGGAGCGCTATCGGACGGTGGGTTTTTATTTGCCGCGGAGATGCTCCGCGGCATTTTTTATCCAAAAAAAACAAAAAAGGAGTTCTTCTATTATGGCAGGAACATTCTGGGCGTTTGCGCCCGCAGTGGTTGCGATAGTGCTTGCGCTTATCACGAAGAAGGTTTACCCCTCTCTGTTCGCAGGTATTATCGTCGGTGCTCTCCTCTTTGCAGAGGGCAATATTATTAACGCATTCTCGTATACGGTTATGATAATCGGCGAGAAGCTCGGTGAGAACGGCGGAATTCTCGTATTCCTCGTGGTTCTCGGTATCTTTGCAGTTATCCTTGCACGCACGGGTGCAACGGGTGCTTACGGTGCTTGGGCAAAGGACAAAATCAAGACGAGAAAGGGTGCGCTCCTTTCTACGGTCGGACTTGGAAGCCTTATCTTCGTTGACGACTACTTCAACTGCCTTACCGTCGGCGAGGTTATGCGTCCCGTTTCGGACAAGCACGGCATTTCTCGCTCGAAGCTCGCCTACATTATCGACTCGACGGCAGCACCGATATGCATTATTGCGCCTATCTCCTCTTGGGCGGCGGCAGTCAGCGGCTTCCTTGACAGTGACAACGCAATAGTTGCCTTCATTATGACCATCCCCTTCAACCTCTACGCGCTTCTCACCATCGCTATGATGGTTGCCTTCATTCTTCTTAAGATTGATTTCGGTAAGATGAAGAGAAACCAGGATATAGCTGATAAGACCGGCGACCTTCTCGCAGGCGAGACCGAGCTTCCCGCAGAGGATATCGGCATCGAGGCAAAGAAGGGCGGAAAGGTATGGCAGCTCGTCGTTCCCATCGTTATTCTCATCGCTTGCTGCATAGGCTCGATGATTTACAACGGATTCTTCTACGATTGGGACGGACATATGGTATCTGAGCCTCAGTCGGCTAACGTTATCGAGGCGTTTTCCAACTGTGATGCGGGCATCTCTCTCGGTGTTGGCTCTGTTGTTGCGCTTCTTATCGTATTCGTAATCTTTATGGCTACTAAGGCGCTCTCCTTTACCGAGTGCGTTGAAAGCCTTACCCAGGGCGTTAAGTCCATGGTTCCAGCAATGCTTATTCTCGTGTTCGCCTGGACCTTAAGCGGTGTTATGGGCGCAAAGGGCGGCTACCTTGATGCAGCACGCTTCGTTGAAGAGAATATGCAGGCGCTTAAGGAAAGCGGTATTGCAATCGCTCTTATTCCGGCAATCTTCTTTATTCTTGCCTGCCTTATCAGCTTTGCGACGGGTACGTCTTGGGGAACCTTCGGAATCCTCATTCCCGTTGCAACCTCTATTCTTGGTACAAGTCTTGAGCCCGGCGTTATTCTTGCGGTTTCTGCAATCCTTGCAGGTGCGGTTTACGGCGACCACGTGTCCCCCATCTCCGATACCACCATTATGGCAAGCTCGGGCGCACAGTGCAACCACATCGACCACGTAAAGACACAGCTCCCCTATGCGAGCCTCGTTGCGGCGGTATCCTTCGTAGCTTACCTTATTGCCGGTGCTATCGTTGCAAGCGGCGTTTCCTACGGTATCGCAGCTCTCGTAACGCTTCTTTCGGGCTTTGCGCTCCTTGCAGGTGCCGTTGCGGTTATCTGGTATCTTGAAAAGAAAAAGGCTAAGGTACAGGCAGAGTAAATTCTTCTCTCTGAGTGCATAATAAAGAAAAGACGGCTCGTCGCTTTCGGCAGGCCGCCTTCTCTTTTGCGCGCTTGAATATAACCTGCTTGCTATCCTGAGGGAAAATCGGGCACTTTTTATACCCGTAACGGGTGTTTTTGTATACCCTTATTGACAATCTTTAACTTTTGTGATAGAATAAACGGGTAAAAAATATTAAGGAAAGAATTTATGGCTCTTTTACACGCACACGGTGAGGGGGGCGGCGCGCTTATGGTGCTTGAGGAGATTTTCCTTCACGGATTTCTCGATACCCTGAAGCTTTTGCCCTTCCTATTCCTCACCTATTTGTTAATGGAATATATAGAGCATAAGGCAGGAGAACGGGTCGAGCGCTTTATGAAGGGCGCGGGAAAATACTCGCCGCTTGTCGGCGGTGCGCTTGGCGCGGTTCCGCAGTGCGGCTTCGGCGCGGCGGCATCAAGCCTGTATGCAGGCAGGGTTATATCCCTCGGTACGCTTCTTTCGGTGTTTCTCTCGACCTCTGACGAGATGCTCCCGATACTCATATCGGGCAGAATTCCCGTTGGAACGGTGCTGCTTATCCTTCTGTACAAGGCGGCGGTGGGCGCCGGTGTCGGACTTCTCGTTGACCTTATTATGCGCCTTCGTCATAAGGAGAACGTAGAAATCAACATCGATGAAATCTGTGATAACGACAACTGCCACTGTGAGCGCGGTATTTTTTATTCGGCGCTTCACCACACACTTACAGTGTCGCTCTTCGTTCTGATAGTAACGCTTCTTATTAACACTCTCGTGTTCTTCGTAGGCGAGGATACGCTCGGAGAGTTTATGAGCTCTATCCCCGTAATCAGTCATATAGTGGCTGCGGTCTTCGGGCTTATACCGAACTGCGCTGCTTCGGTCGTGCTTGCAACCCTTGCTACCGAGGGAATAATAAGCGTTGGAACGATGCTTTCGGGACTCTTCTCGGGTGCCGGCGTCGGACTTCTCGTGCTGTTCAGAGTTAACAGACATATCAAGGAAAACCTCTTGGTCGTAGGAATACTTGTTCTCGTCGGAGCTGTATTCGGACTTCTTGGCGACCTCCTCTTCCCGGCGCTCATATAATTGGCTCATATAATTGAATGACAAACGTTAGCCAATACCAACCTAACTCGATTTAGGTTGGTATTGGCTATCTTGACAGAATTTTCTCGTCCTGCGCTCACCGTTTTTCTGCCCTCGGGGTTGCAAAGAGGGGCGTTTTGTGATATACTGTTACCGAAAGGAAATATAAAATATGGAAAGATGGAAAAAACGCTCTGTAGAGCTGCTCTCCTCGCTTGCGTTCGGAAGCGAAGGAAGCCCCTCTGTCGTGCCCTATTATCCGCAAAAGACAGAGGTGTACGGACACGAGGAGCGCTCGTTTTTGAGAAACGTTCCCGAGCGTCACGGAATATCCTCAAAGAGAATATACAATCTGCTATGCGAGCTTGAAGGCGAGATGCGCGCTAATATACATAACCTTCTTATTATGGTTGACGGCGAGGTTATTGCCGAGTGCTCGCGCGACGGCTACGGTATAAACACCTGGCATCTTTCGCACTCTATGTCGAAAACCGTTACGGGTATGGCTATAGGTATGCTTGTAGACGAGGGACGCCTGACAACCGACACGAGGCTCTGTGAGCTTTTCCCCGACGTCAAGTACAAGGATAAAAGATTTGCAGATATTACGGTGCATCACCTGCTTTCAATGACTGCGGGGGTATCCTTCTCCGAGGCGGGCTCGGTTACCGAGAGTAGTTGGACCGAGTGCTTCTTTAATTCGGAATTGAAATACACCCCGGGAACTAAGTTCAGCTACAACAGTATGAACTCTTATATACTTGCGCGTATCGTCACCGAGATTTCGCGTACCAGCCTTTGCGAATTTCTCGAGGAGCGGCTCTTCTCGCCTCTCGGAATTACAAGCTACTTCTGGGAGCGTGGCCCCGAAGGGGTAGAGAAGGGCGGTTGGGGACTCTATATGTCTGCGGAATCCTGGGCGAAGCTCGGATATATGTTCCTCTCGGGCGGTGTTTATAACGGACACAGAATTCTCTCCGAGGACTGGGTAGAAAGAAGCTCTGACACTCAGGCGGTAGCCTCGACGGCAATGGGCGACTTCAATTACGGTTATCAGATGTGGGTCGGCAGAAGCACCGACGAGGTTCTCTTTAACGGTATGCTCGGTCAGAACGTATGGCTGTGCCCGAGAAATAATATCGTCGCTGTAGTGCTTTCGGGTAATAACGAGCTCTTCCAGGACAGCCCCGCGATGTCTATTATACGTAAATATCTTGGCGGCGAGATTTCCGACGAGCTTCACAGAAGGGATATAAAGCAGCTCTCAGAGCGCGAAACGCACTTTTTTGACTCCAGAAGATGGGCGCGTCCGCTTGAAAAGAAGCGCGGCCTTACCTACCTCTTCGGCTTCAGAAATAAGACACCCTACGACGAGAGGTGGAATAATATTCTCGGCTCCTATTCCTTCCCAAAGAACAACGTCGGCTTCCTTCCGCTTATAATAAGAGGAATGAACAACAACCTCGCATCGTCCATCTCACGTGTGGGCTTTGACAGATTTGAGGACTCGCTGTATATGCTCTTTACCGAGAGCGGCGTGGACTACAGAATTGAGATAGGACTGTACGGATACAAGGAGTGTGTGCTTGATTTCCGCGGGGAGAAGTACGCGGTAAAGACGCTTGGCGAGGCGAGAATAAACGCGGACGGTGACGAGGAGTACAGGATAGAGTTTCTGTATCCCGAGCTGCCGAACACTCGCTATATGACCTTTGTTCTCGGCGAGGGCGGCAGAATATACTGCACTCTTGGAGAAGCACCGAACAATAAGATTGCCGACGCGCTGATAGAGAAGGCAACCGACACGAGCAGCGTGCTCGGCTTCGGTATGGACCTTTTAGAGAGACGATTCGGCGAAGGCTTTATACAGAAGAAGCTTGAAGACACCTTCTCGCCGACACTCGTCGGTGCTGACGAGTCCTTCGAGGGTTACGGAGATATAATTGCCGAGGAGGAGCGCAGCCTTGCGGAGCAGAGCCGTGCGGTTAAGGTGATACTTACAGTTGTGGAGCATTTCTTCAAGGACTCGTCCGACACTCTGCCGAATTCCGAAAGTGGCGCAGACGGCGACGAAGAAGCCCAAAGGAAGCCAAAGGAGCGCGGCTCGTTTATCGGCGACCTTATAGGTATCTTCCGTAATAAATAATCGGGCAGCTATAGGAAAGTCAGCGGAGAAATCCTCCGACCCCTTCATATATGCCTTGATAATGACTTGCTGAAACGACGCTGAAAACAAAATTTTAGCCGTATTTTGTAAACTAAGATTTGCAAAATACGGCTTTTCGCGTATAAATCAAGCGGAGCTGCTCCGAGGCAGCTCCGCTTGCGCTTTGTCTTTGTCTTCCGCTGTGCTTCATTTAGCGGACGGTTCGATTTTCGGTTAGTCGAGGTTAAGCGAGTTAAGCATATCGCGAAGAACCTTTGCTTCTTCAACCGATATGGTAACACCCTTGCCCATCTTCTCGTGGTCGGGAGACCAGGTACGAATGTCGTATACAGGCTCTCTCTCGTTCCAGCTGATAAGGTTAAGCTCCTTGTTCCAGCCGTTGTTTCCCTCGCTCACGATACCGATTTTGTCAACTACTTCGTATTTGATTTCAGGCATTTGTCGGAGTTCTCCTTTATTTAAAAGATTTTATAGTGTTTTCTATATTTTAGCACATAAATATCTAAAAGTCAATAAAACTGTAAAAATATCCCGAAAAATCTTTAAATTTTTGTAAATTAAAAGTAAAAACTGAAATTTATCCAATTCGGGCCGTGAATTGAAGTTTATTGACATTTTACAGACTTAAAACTCGGGCTCGTACTCCTGGGGGAAGTCCTCGTAGAATATTTTACGTACCTCTATATCGGTAATGCGGAGCTTGGTGCAGTATGCCGAGAATCCGACGTGGCCGCCGGATATCGGGTTGGGGTCAATCATCTCAGATACGAGCACGCCGTCAACCACCATAAAGCTATGACCGTCTATTGCGCCGCAGCTCATTCTTACCTCGGTGCCGGGGGTGTACTTGTAGAGCGAGGTAGTCGAGTAGAGGTTTGAGCCCTTTCCGTAGCCGAGGTTTCTCTCAAGGCCGCTCTTATGCTCGTACCAGCCGTTAAGACCGCAAACGTAGGACTCGCCGAGGTAGTCCTTCTCCTCGTCCCACTTCGCGCAGAATACCGCGTTAAGGTCACGGGTCGCGGGGGGAACGGCCGATACGGTGAAGGAGAGCATTACGTTGTCCTCATAGTACTCCTTTGAAAAGAGTATGCCGCCGAAGTTTCCGGGCTCGGTGCCTATAATCGCGCCGTCCTTATACTCCCAGTGTCCCGACATCGGGGTGAAGTAGTCGAGGAAATTCTCGTCGGGCTTATAGCTGAAAATCACCTCGGACCTGTCGGCTATAATTTTCTTACCGAGAAGGTGTATGTTTTTCATTTCTCACTCCTTCTGTGGCCGAGAAGCCTGCCCTCGTATTCCATAAGGAAGAACTCGGCGGTCTTTGTAAAGCTTGCCGCGCAGTCCTCGCCGCGGAAGCCGAACACGGCGCTCATATTTCCGAAATAGCGGTCGATAATCTGAACGAAGAGTATGAGCTTCTTCTCCTCAAGCCACGCAAATGAGGCGGCATCGTTATACATAAAGCCGTTTGTCGTCTTGGTAACGCCGTATTCGTCGGAGTAGCCAAGCTCGGGGAACTTTCCAAAGACGTTGTGATTTACGCCGAAGGGGATAACCTTGTCGCCCTGTGCGTTCTTATAGCGGAACTCGCCGCTCTTTCCGTCCTCGGAGAAAACGAAGGAGAATTCGGTAATGCCCATAGGGTTCTTTTCGCAGTCGTAGACTCTGCCCGAGAGCTCCTCTCTGAATGAGGAGTCCTCCGTACCGACCATCGTGCGAAGCTTAAGGGTTGCCGAGTAGTCCTCAAGGCTCTTTTGTGCCTCGGGATTTTCGGGCAGGGGCTCGTCCTTTGTGTTATTGACCACCAAGTCAAAGAAGCTGTTTACAATAATGCTTCTTACTATGTTCTTGTCACCCTGGTTGTCTGCCGTAGTGACGAGTATAATGCCTCTGTCGGGGAGGCAGATGGTGATTTCGTCGCCCATTCCGACGAAGGCAAATCCGTTCTGCTCGGTTCTCCAAATCTGGTAGCCGTAGCCGTAGCGGAATACTCCGTAGTGAGAGCTTTCGGTGTTGTCGCGAACCTTGCTCGTTGCCGTGCGAAGGAAGTCCTCGTTCATAAGGCGCTCGCCCTCCCACATTCCGTAGTTCATACAGAGCTGACCGAAGGACGCGATATCTCTCGCCGTGCAGACCATAGCCGAGTCGCCCCAGCTGTCGCCGTTCGGGGTTTTGAGAATTGTTGCGGTCTTGAAGGTGCCCATTTTGTCAAAGAGGCGGGATTTCAAGTAGTCGAGAAGCGACATACCCGAGAGTTTCTCCACGATTGCCGCCAGCACCTGCGAGCCGGGGCTGTCATACTCCCAGAGTGTTCCTGCGGGACGCTCGGAGGAGCCTGTCGCGAGGTAGAGGTGAGTTCTGTCGGGGTCGCCCGCGGTAAACCAGTTGAGGGGGTTGCCCGAGGTCGTCATAGTCAGCATATCGCGCACCGTCTGCTCGGAAAGATACTTCGGTATCTCTCTGTCAATCTTCTCGGGAAAGATATCAACGAGCCTTGTGTCGAGCGAGAGCTTGCCCTCCTCCTCAAGAAGGCCTATGCCTATAGCAGTGAAGCTCTTTGTCTGCGAGTACATTCTGTGGCAGAAATCCTTATCGAAGGGCGCCCAGTAGTTCTCGGACACAATCTTACCGTTTCGCATAATGAGAAGCGAGTGCATTGCAGCACCGCGCTTTTCAAGTGTCTTTATGTATTCCTCAATTTTTTCCGAGGGTATACCCGCCGCCTCGGGAGTGATTTTTTCAAACATTTCGGTTGCTCCTTTTCTTTTTTCGTTGCCTTGCTTTATTATTTTTGCAATAAAAATTTTATTATTTTATTCTCTTTGCAATAAGCTTGCCTTCGTAGGTGTCAAGGAAGTCCTCTGCGGTTTTATACATTGCCACGCCTGCCTCGTCGCCCTTAAAGGCAAAGTATGCCGTCATATTTCCGAAGTATCTGTCGATAATCTGCACCTCGAGCTTGCATTTTCTCTCCTCAAGCCAAGCAAAGGAAACCGCGTCCCTGTAGGTGAAGCCGTCAGTCGTTCTGATACCGCCGACGCCGTCGGAGTAGCCCAGCTCGGGGAACTTGCCGAACTCGTTGTAGTTTACTCCGAAGGGGATAACCTTGTCGCCCTGGGCGTTCTTGTAGCGAAGCTCGCCACATCTTCCGTCCTCGGAGAATACGAAGGAGAACTCGGTAATTCCCATCGGATTTTCCTTACAGCCGTATACCGCGCCCGAGAGCTCGCGCCTGAAGGGCGAGTCTATGTCACCCTCTGCCGAAACGAGCTTCAAGGAGCTTGCGAGTGCCTCAAGAGCCTTGTCCTTTTCGGGATTTTTGGGCAATACGGCACTACCGATATTGCGGTAGATAATATCAAAGTAGCTCGTTACTATGTAGTGACCTGCAAACGGCGAGCCCTGCGTATCTGCGGTGCAGACGAAAACCGTGTCCTTATCGGGCGAGCAAATCGTAAACTGGCTTCCCATACCGTTGAACATAAAGGAGTTCTCCTCGGTTCTCCAAATCTGATAGCCGTAGCCGTTTGTGAAGGGCGAATAGTGCCTTTCGTACTCGCTGTTGTCGCGAACCTTGCTCGTCGCGGTCTTAAGGTAGTCCTCGTTCATAAGACGCTTGCCTTCATAGACACCGCCACAAAGGACGAACCTTGCAAAGGAAGCCATATCGCGAGAGGTGCATATGAGTGCCGAGTCGCCCCAGCTGTCGCCGTTTCTTACCTTAAGCATCTCGGCGGTCTTGAAGGTGCCGAGGTGGCAGAAAATTTTGTCATAAAGATAATCGAAGGTGGTCTTGCCCGAGAGCTTCTCAACGAGGTTCGAGAGCACCTGCGAGCCTGCACTGTCGTACTCCCAGAGAGTTCCCGCGGGGTGGACCTCCTCGCGTCTGTTGACGTTGAAGTACATATAGGTTCTGTCGGAATAGCTGTTATTAAACCAATAGCATCCCTCGGCCACGGTGGTCATAGTCAGCATCTCGCGCACCGTCTGCTCTGCGAGGTGGCGAGGAAGATACGCGCCAATCTTCTCGGGGAAGTAGGTAGACATAGGAGCGTCGAGCGAGAGCTTGCCTTCTTCTTCAAGAAGTCCTATTGCAACTGCGGTATAGCTCTTGGTCTGCGAGTACATTCTGTGGCAGAAGTCCTTATCAAAGGGCGCCCAGTAATATTCGGCAAAGATTTTGTCACCGCGCATCATAAGCACACTGTGCATACGGATTTTGCGCCTGTTAAGCGCATCGATAAATTCGAGAACTCTTGCCGAGTCAAGACCGATAAGCTCGGGAGAAATTTTTTCAAACATAACGTTTCCTCTTTTCTGATTTGGAATATAATATTAAAGGTCAAATAAAGTGTCTGCCGTACTCGAGAACATAGCCCCATACCTGCCGAAGGATAAAAGCACTCGGCAGGCTCACGCGTAGAGCGACCCTGACACAGCACCATTATACTACGGTGAAAATGCAAAGTCAATATAAAAAATTATTATTTTCTATATATTTATTATATAAATGTAACGCGAAGGGGGCGAATTTACGGTTAATAAAATTTTATAATTATTTTTTTGAGAGCGCGAGGCGGCGGATAAAAGAGAAAACGCGTTTTTGAAAGAGGTGGGTCGTTTTGCCGTAATTTTAAAAAATGCGAGAAAAGCACCCCCGAATTTTAAAATCGTGTAAAGCCGTATTTTGGTTTTCGGGGGCGTTTTGTGCATTTTTTAACTGTTTTACGCCGTTTTCGGGGGGTTGACAATTAAAAAATGCACTGTTATAATAGGCTTTGATAAAATATGCGGAATACACGATTTCAAATTCGAGGGTTAATTTTTGCGAGTATGGGCATAGCCCTGCAAAGCCGAGGGTGTATTTCAAAAAAAGAACGGAGAAGGTATGTATAAGCACGGAGAAAACCTCAAGCTTCTCGACGAGGGGAGCATTTTCATAGCCGACAGCGTTGTTATCGGCAAGGACGTTACCATATACGAGCGCAACAGGATAGAGGGTAACACGGTTATCGGCGACGGCGCTGTAATTTTGCCCGGCAACTATATAGTAGATACGGTAATAGGAAGGAACACGACCTTCAATCAGTCGCAATCCGAGGGCGCCTCGGTCGGTGACGGAGTGTACGTCGGGCCGTTTGCCAGACTCCGTCCCGGGGCGAAAATTCTCGACGGGGCGAAAATCGGCAACTTCGTCGAGATAAAGAACGCGACCGTCGGAGAGGGAACGAAGGTAAGCCACCTCGCCTACGTTGGAGATGCCGACCTCGGAGGCGGCTGCAATATCGGCTGCGGAGCGATTTTTGTAAACTACGACGGAAAATCTAAGCACAGAACTACGGTTGGCGACAACTGCTTCATAGGCAGCAACTGCAATATTATAGCCCCCGTCACGATAGAGAATAACAGCTATATCGTCGCAGGCACGACGGTAACCGAGAGAGTGCTTGAGGACGACTTCGTCATTGGCAGGGTGCGCGCCGAGCGCAAGCCCGGGCGAGCGCATAAGTATCTTAAACATTTTATCAACCCCAAGGAATAAGGAGAAAGAAATGGGACTGTTTTTTGGAACCGACGGACTTCGCGGAATTGTAAACGCTGACCTTACCTTCGAGCTTGCATACAAGTGCGGTAACGCGCTTGCCTCTGTCAAGCCCTCGCCGCGCGTTATTATAGGGCGCGACACGCGCGTGAGCGGAGAATACCTTACCCTTGCCGTGGCAGGGGGAGTTATGAGCGGCGGCGGTGAGGTTATCGACCTCGGGGTTATTCCCACCTCGGGAGTTGCCTATCTTACGCGCGAGCTTTCTGCCGATTACGGTGTCGTTATCAGCGCCTCGCACAATCCGCGCGAGTATAACGGAATCAAGGTGTTTGACTCGAACGGCTACAAGCTCTCCGACAAGGAGGAGGAAGCCCTCGAGAGGCGGTTTATTCATACTAAAATCAATGATTTTCCCGACATAGGCAGATTTTCCTCTGAGTATAATCACATAAAAAAATACGAGAGCTTCCTCGAGGAAAGCTCGGTAGGCTCGCTTGAGGGAATGAAGATAGTCCTCGACTGCGCCAACGGTGCCGCTTGCAGAATAGCTCCCGCGGTATTCAGAGCGCTCGGTGCTTCTGTGGTTGCCTCGGCATCTAGCGAGGACGGAATGAAAATCAACGACGGCGTTGGCGCGCTCTATCCCGAGCATCTGATTCGCAGAATGGAGAGATACAAGGCTGACGTTGGCTTTGCCTTTGACGGAGATGCCGACAGGCTGATTGCCGTCGATAAGTGCGGCAAGGTCATAGACGGCGATATGCTTATCTATATGCTCGCGCGCAATATGAAAAAGGAGGGCAGACTTCGCTCTGATACCGTCGTAGGCACGAGCCACACAAATATGGCAATAGAGCACGCTCTCGCAAGGTGCGGTATCGGTCTTATCCGTACCGATATAGGCGACAAATACGTCCTCGAGAAGCTTATTTCCGAGGGACTCTCGCTCGGCGGAGAGCAGTCGGGACATATTATTTTAAAGGATATCCACTCGACGGGCGACGGAATACTCTCGGCAATCGCTACCGCGGGTGTTATGCGCCGCGAGGGCGCGTCACTTTCTGAGATGTTCGACGTCGAGCTCTATCCGCAGGCGAATATCAACGTCACCGTAGCGGATAAGCTGCGCGTAATCAACAGCGAGTCGGTAAACGACGCGCTCGCGAGAGTAAGGGGCGCGCTTGGCGACTGGGGCAGGGTAATGCTCCGCGCCTCGGGCACAGAGCCGAAGGTCAGAATTATGGTCGAGAGCCCCGACGGAGAAACCAACCGCCGCTATGCCGAGGAGCTTGAGCGCGCGGTAAGAGAGGCGGAGTAGAGGCGTTCGCCACGTTGAAATGAATTCGCCTTTAGCGAATTCCCAAAATGACCTTGCGGTCTTGAAATGCTCGGCACAGCCGAGCTTGAAATGCCTTGCGGCATAAGGATAATCATTACACATTCGAAACAGAGGGGCGAAGTAATTTTGAGCAGAAATCGTCGGCTGACGAGCGATAACCGTACGAGTGTACGGTGAGCAAGGAAACGGCGATAGAACGAAAAAATAAAAAAGAAGAAATTCGTAGAATTTCAACCTTAAAATCTTAATTATGCATAATTTTAGAGCGAAGATACCTTTTTAACAGTATCTCCGCTCTTTTTCGTTCAGGTTTCCTAAATGACGCAGACCCTTGCTATTTTTCGATAATATGTAAAGTAGGGTTTACAATACTGTCGCAGGCGGCGACGCTTGTCTGTCGCAGTGCCATAAGGCGCATACCGATATTCTCGATAATATTGCGCGGCGGCAGGGGCAGGGAGCGAAGCTCCTTTGAGTTAATCTGCTTCGACTTTGATACGATTGAGAGGTATCTGTCGTAGACTGTAGAGTTGAGAAGCGCGAACAGACCGAAGGCAAGACGTGGGCATATTTCGGCATTTTTGTCCTTGGTATCAATGAAGTTTATCTTATTGTGCGTGCTTATGTATCTGTATGCCGGGAGCTGAGCCGCCATATAGATTGCGGGATTTATAAATCTGTCGTCACTCTTTGCGGGCACGCGCTTGACGATAATCATATTCTTGTTTTTCTGAACGAGGGTAGGGCTTACGGGAGCTATGTACTGCTTTTTTCCGGCCTCGGGGAAGCTTATCTGTCCGTTCCTTATCGCCGAGGGACGAAGAAGCGGTACAGACGCCTTTATCGGCTCCTCAAAGAGCAGTCCCTCGCATCTTGAGTCTATAACGAGTCCCGTTGACATCTTAAGACCGAGGCTTGTGAGCGTTTCGGGGAAGCCCGAAAGGTACTTTACAATTCTGGTGTCCTCAAGGCTCTTTGGGAAGGTGAGGCTTCCGTCCTCTGCGTCAACGACAAAGGAGTAGTCGAGCAGCGGCAGCTCGGTAAGAGTCTTGCCGTCGTCGGTCGAGGTGGTTATCTTGACCTTTTGCGGTGCTTCCTTTTTGGTGTAGGCGAGGAGCACGTTTTTCTTTAGCGGCACGGGGCGCTTCGGGTTCTTCTGCTTACCGACGAAGAGGTGAACACCCGTAAGCGAGAGCGACTTTGCAAGCTCGCGGCGGAATGGAGTCAGAGCAGATGCCGAGGCAACCGTCGTCGGGAGCATAATAACGAGCGAGCCGCCTTCCTCGAGGTGGCGCACTGCAAGACGGGCAAAGAGGAACGCCTCGCTAATCTTCAGCTGTGTTACTCCGCCGACCGAGAGAGCCTCGGGAGAATTCTTATCCACAAGCTCCGTCGGGGGATTTATGATTATAACGTCGAACTTATCCTCTATAATTTCGTCAAAGAAGGATACCGTGTAGTGATTTTTAGAGTCGGTGAGATAGTTTTCGCCGTAGACTGTAATATAGAGCTTTACGTCATAGTCGTGACGGCATTTCTTTCTTATTCTCTCAAGGTTATCCTCGAGCATAGGGAGAAAGTCGGGATTGTTTTCGTAGCAGGTAAGGAAAATCTGCTTGCAGGACGGAAGCCTCTTGCAAATAGCCTCAACTGCGGCAGCCGCTAAAATGCCCGTTCCGGCAGATGGGTCGAGCAGGGTGTAAACGTCCTTCGTTTCGTCAAGAGAAAGCATATCCGCCATAAGACGGGCGGTATCCTTCTTAGTGAACAGCCTGCCGAGGCGCACGTTCTCACTCTTTGATTTTTCCCTAATAAGCTTTCCGGTGTTTCTTACCGCAAGAGCAAGCATAGCCTATCCTTTCCGCAGAAAACGCATTTCTGCCTCAATTTATTCAATCAATATTTTATCATACTTTTCGGTCTTATGCAAGACATTTTTCAAGTTTTTTTGATAAAATTATTGCAAAATCGCCCGAAAGGTGATATACTAAAATAGATAAAGTGCGGCAAGGTGAAAAAGCCGCAAAACAAACTCACGAAAGGTACCGATATGAGCGATACGAAAACCACTCCGGTTAAAATTCTTCACTGCGCGGATATACATCTCGATACGCCCTACGTAGGTTTGTCGCCCGAGAAGAGCGACGAGCGCAGAAGGGGGCTTCGCGCAACCTTTATGCGTATGATGGAATACGTGCGCCACGCGTGTATTAATTACGTGCTTATAAGCGGCGACCTCTTTGATACGAGATACGCAACAAACAGCACAGCCGAGCTTCTCGTCAGAGAATTTCGCGGCTGCCCCGAAACGAAATTCATAATAGCCCCCGGCTCTGCCGACTGCTTTACCGATAATCCGATTTATACCTCGGGCAGACTCCCCGAGAACTGCTACGTTTTCTCGAATAACGCGCTTGACCGCTTCGACTTCCCCGAGGACAGAGTTACGGTATACGGCTGGGCTTTCACCTCGCGTGAGATGGTGGAAAATCCTCTCTTTGAAAAGCAGGTTGACGACATATCGAGAATAAATATCGTCTGCGGCTACGCCGACATTGACGGTGAGCTTAGCTCTGTGCGCTGTCCTATCTCTACAGACGACCTCCGTCGCTTCGGCGCGGATTATTACGCGCTTGGCTCGCGCCACGAGGGAACAGACTTTGTGAGCCTTGACGACTCGATTTACGGCTATGCGGGCGCGCTTGAATCGACCGGCTTTGACGAGCCCGGTGTCGGCGGTGCGAAGCTTATACTTATCAGATACAACGGCGGCGAGCTTTCGATTGACGCGAAGAATATGACCTTCGGTCAGATTGTCTTCCAGAACGAGAAGATTGATATAACCGGCGTTGACTCTAACAACGAGATTATCACGCGCGTAAGCCGCCTTGTCAGCGACAAGAAGTACGGCACCGAAACGGCTCTGCGTGTAGAGCTTGTCGGATATATCGGGCCTCGCTTTATCGTGCCGAAGAACCTCGGCAGCGATGCCTTCGGACTCTATTCCTTCGATATAATTGACAAGACTATGCCGCTTTACGGCACCGAGTCGCTTAAACGCGATATGACGGTCAAGGGCGAGCTCTACCGCCGCCTCTTGCCAATGCTCGAGGGCAACTCCGAGGAGGACAGACTCCTTGCCGCCCGCGCCTTCCGTGAGGGCCTTGCAGCTCTCGAGGGCAGGGAGATTGAAACCTGACGGCAGCGTAATCGGACACACATAACGAGGCAACCTTCCCGCGAAAAACGGTAAAAAAGCAAATAAAAAACCGCGCCGAATGAGAATTCAGCGCGGTTTTTGCGTCAACTACTTATTATTTTATCATAACCGAGTGCCCCCTGTCAAGATTTTTTCTTCAAAATGTATTGGTGTGCCTGTGAGTTTTACAATTTAGACATAACTATTAAAAACTTTGAGAAAAATTTCAAAAAACTGTTTATTTTTTACAAAGGATATGCTATAATTAAAGTGCGGAAGGAAAAATCCGCAGAACTCACGAAAGGATAGCTCCCACGGTGGGAGCAGGTAACACTATGAAGATTACGGTTTACGGCAGACAGATGAACGTACGCGAGAGCCTTAAGGAAGCAATTGAAAAGAAGCTCTCGAAGTTTGACAGGTACTTCGGTGAGGACACCGAGGCATTCGTAACCTGCAAGGTACGCAAGGGGGTAAAAATCATCGAAATCACCGTAAATTACAGCGGTGTGACCTTCCGTGCAGAGGAAGAGAATGAAACCTTTATAACGGCTCTTGACAGAGCGGTTGAGGGTCTTGAGCGTCAGATGCGAAAGAACAAGACAAGACTTGAAAATACCGTTAAGCGCGGAGCATTTGCTCCCGCTCCGATAGAGGACGACGACTACGAAGAGGAAGCCGAGTATTCGATTAAGGTTAAGAGCTTCCCCTTCAAGCCTATGACGGCAGACGAGGCAATTCTTCAGATGAACCTTCTCGGCCACGCATTCTTCGCCTTCACCGATGCCGACAGCGGCGACACCTGCGTTGTCTACAAGCGTAAGGAAGGCAGCTATGGCCTTATAGTTCCCGAAAAGTAAGGCATAGGGACTCAAAAGCAAAACGGAAATCAATACCAAGCCCCGAGTCACCGACTCGGGGCATTTTCTTGATTTCGATGACAGGAATTTATGCTTGACAAATACCCCTAGGGGGTATATACTATATGTAGTAAAAGACAAAATATAAATTGTATGCTGCTGTCGGTCAATAAAGCTGTTGCAAGTTAATTAATAAAACAGCGAGGCTTAAAAAAGAAAAGCAGAGGAGGAGAATATGTCCGAGTGCTGTAAAAGAACGAAGGAGCGCTCACCCGAGGAAATGCGAGCGCTATTAAATCGCCTCAAGCGGATTGAGGGGCAGATAAGAGGGATTTCGGGAATGGTTGAGGCTAGCGCCTACTGCCCCGATATTCTTAACCAAGTGGCGGCGGCAGAGTCGGCGCTTGCCGCATTTGCGCGAGAGCTGCTGTCAAGCCATATAAAAACCTGCGTTGCAAGCGACGTGAGAGAGGGAAGGGAAGAGGCGCTTGACGAGCTTATACAAACGCTCGGGCGGTTTCTTTGAGAAGGGGGTTTCGTATGAAAAAATATAACGTTACGGGCATGAGCTGCGCTGCCTGCTCGGCAAGGGTTGAGAAGGCAGTTTCGGCACTCGCGGGGGTGGAGTCCTGCTCGGTAAATCTTCTGCTTTCGAGTATGTCTGTTGAGGGCGACGCGAGCTCTGACGAGGTTATAGGTGCTGTCGAGCGCGCGGGCTACGGCGCGTCGCTTGTGGACGTAGCGGAAAGCGCATCAAGCACAAAACGCCCCGAAAATGTAAATAATAATAGTCAAAAAGCCGAAAAACGGCAGATGGTAATAAGACTTATTGCCTCGCTTATACTGCTTATTCCGCTTATGTATGTTTCTATGGGGCACGTTATGTGGGGCTTCCCACTGCCGACTGTGCTGTCGGAAAATCCGATTGCCTTAGCGCTTACCGAGCTTCTTTTATCGGCTCTTGTTATGGTGATAAATCAGCGCTTCTTTATAAGCGGATTTCGCGGGGCAATTCACCTCTCGCCAAACATGGATACACTCGTATCTCTCGGCTCGGGCGCGTCGTTTGTATACAGTGTGGCGGTGGTATTCATTATGAGTGCCGAGGCGCTCTCGGGCGGTCACGTCGAGCATTATCTTCACACCCTCTACTTTGAGTCAGCGGCTATGATTTTGGCGCTCATCACAGTCGGAAAGCTTCTCGAGCTGATTGCGAAGGGACGTACGACAGACGCGGTGAGAAGCCTTATGGAGCTTGCGCCGAAGGAAGCAACCGTAATCCGTGACGGCAAGGAAATTGTTATCCCTGCCGAGGCTGTCAGAGTCGGTGAGCTGTTCGTTGTTCGGGCGGGCGAGAGCATACCTGCCGACGGAGTTGTGGTTTTCGGCTCGGGCAGCGTTAACGAGGCGGCTCTTACGGGAGAGTCACTCCCTGTAGACAAGGCGGTTGGCGACAGAGTTCTTTCGGCTACCGTGAACACCTCGGGCTATATGCGCTGCGAGGCTACGGGGGTTGGAGCGCAAACGGCAATCTCCGAGGTTATAAGGCTTGTTGAGGATGCTCAAACTACGAAGGCGCCTATATCGAAGGTTGCCGACAGGGTATCGGGAATATTTGTTCCTGCGGTGCTTCTTGTTTCTATTGTTACGCTTTCTTTGTGGTGGATTTTCGGCGGAGATTTCTCCTATGCTCTCGGCAGGGCGATTTCGGTGCTCGTCATTTCCTGCCCCTGTGCTCTCGGGCTTGCAACACCAGTTGCGGTAATGGTCGGCAGCGGTATCGGTGCAAAATGCGGCATTCTATATAAGAGCGCCGAGGCGCTCGAGCTTGTCGGCAGAGCAAAGGTTGTTGCTCTTGATAAAACGGGCACGCTGACGCTTGGCGAGCCGAGGGTTACCGACGTTTATCCTGTGGGGGTCAGCGAGGGAGAGCTTCTCTCCTATGCTGCATCTCTCGAGTCGGGAAGCGAGCATCCGCTTGCAAGGGCTATTCTTTCGTACGCGGGCGATGACTTTCCGAGGCTTGACGTATCTGATTTCGAGCCGCTTGTCGGTGCTGGCGTGCAAGCCGAGGTTTCGGGCTCGCTCCTTGTCGGCGGCAAGCACGCGTATATATCCACCATTACTGAAATTCCCGATGCAGCCGAGCGCGAGCACGCGCGCCTAATCAGCGAGGGAAAGACGGCTATGCTTTTCGTACGTGACTCCGAGCTTATCGGTATTATTGCCGTAACCGACACGCCTCGCCCCGATGCCGAGGCGGCAGTTGCCGAGCTTCACTCGCTCGGTGTAAAGACGGTTATGATAACGGGTGACAACAGAGCTGCCGCCGAGGCGGTAGCAAGAGGCGTCGGTATTGACACGGTTATCTCAGACGTTATGCCCGGCGGCAAGGAAGAGGCGGTGAAGAAGCTCTCGGCTGAGGGCAGGGTTATTATGGTCGGCGACGGCATCAACGACTCGCCCGCTATGACGAGAGCCGACGTTGGAATGGCTATCGGCACGGGAGCTGATATTGCTATCGAGTCGGCAGACGTCGTGCTGGTCGGTAGCGACCTTACGGATATTCCGAGGGCAGTGCGGCTTGGCAGACGAGTGCTTAAGACCATACACGAAAATCTTTTTTGGGCGTTTATCTATAACGCTATAGGAATTCCGCTTGCGGCAGGCGTATTCGGGCTGACCTTAAGCCCTATGTTCGGCGCTGCGGCAATGAGCCTTTCGAGCTTCTTCGTGGTAATGAACGCCTTGCGCCTCTATACATTTAAGACTGATAAAACTAAAAAACACGAACCCGTGTCGGCAGAAGTCAGCGCCGAGGCGGGCGAGGGAAAGGAAATTAAAAATATGAAAATCACACTTAAAATCGAGGGTATGATGTGCCCCCATTGCGAGGCGAGAGTCAAGGCGGCGCTCGAGGCTGTCGAGGGAGTAATCTCGGCTGAGGTCAGCCACAAGTCGGGCAGCGCAGAGGTTGAGGTATCGGACGGTGTTACCGCTGAAATTCTCACCGCAACCGTTGTGGCGGCGGGATACAAGGTAATTTAAACCTGCCTTGCTTCTTTGATAGTCCAAAATTCACAAAAGACAGTAAGGAAATTTGTGAAAAGGCTTTAAGGAATTTAAAAAAATTATAAAAAAACGGGTCTTTTATATTTATTTTGTTTTCACTATATGTTAAAATATCGTTACTACCGGTTGCGCCCGCGGGCGCGTGCGATTTTTTGCTTTTGGAGGAAATATGAAAAGACTCGTTTTTCTTTTGCTGATAATTACTCTTGGGCTGTTTGTTCTCGGCTCGTGTGCTGGTGACGGCTCGGACGGCGGCTCGGGTGATAATTCCGGGGGCGGAAGCTCCGACTCGGGCGGAGGTGACTCGGGGGACTCCTCGGGCGGCTCGGGAAGCAATGAAAAATACACGGTAACGCTCAAGGTATCCGAGGGTGTCACCGTTTTGACGAAGAATCCCGTCGAGGTTAAGTCGGGCTTTGGCGCGAGCTTCCAGGTGAGCCTCGGAGATACGGTTGCCTTCCGTTCGCTTTCGGCAGGAAGCTACAATCCGACAACTCGAAAAATCACCCTTCAGAACGTTACCGCCGACACGGTTATCGACTTTGTATGCGAGGACGTCGGCTACTCAACGCTTTACAGCTACAATTACGAAATGCACGGAACGCGCTACGACACATCGTCCGTAGAGAACGGAATGACCGGTGCGGGAACTCTTATAACCGTTACGGCAGGCCTTGCCTCGCGCGAGTTTCTCGGCTGGACGGCGGGCGGCGAGGCAAGCTCGGATAACCCCTATATTTCGACAGACCGCAGCTTTACCTTCGACCTGTCGCCCGATATGGTTGACGAAAACGGCAGGCTCTTCCTCTATGCAAATTATCTTGACGAAAACGTCTATTATTACAACGCAAACGGCGGCAGTATAAACACCGCCTCCGCGAGTATTTCCGACAAGGACTACTACACCGCCACTCGCTCGGGTGATGTGTTAAGAGTTGAGCTTCGCGATGACTATTACAGTCAGGTCGGTGCCGCCTCGCTCTTCTGGGACGACGGAAGCTTTGGGCGCGACGGCTATATTCTCACCGAGTACAACACCGAGCCGGACGGCTCGGGCGAGGGCTACAGCCTCGGCTCGAAGTTCCCATTGAATATCGAGGCAAGGATGCTTTACTGCATCTGGTCGGAATGCACCGAGGCGTCGGCATTTGAATATACCGAGCTGACGCTGCCTTTGCCTTCGGGAGTTTCGGCAGACAAGGCACCTCACTGGATTTCGGAGGGCGCCTTGATTACCTCTTACTCGGGTACTGACAGTAAGGTAGTTATTCCCGACAAGCTCGGAGGAAAGCCGGTAATCGGAATAGCGAGCGGCGCGTTCACAGACGTTACCGAAATGGAAACTCTCGTTATGGGCAGAAATATTCTCGCAATTTACGACGGCGCGTTCGTCGGTTGCACCTCTCTTAAGAGAATATACTATCCCGACGCGGTCTACTACGTATCAAACGATTCCTTTGACGAGGCGAGCTTCTCGGGCGTTACCGACTTTTACGTCAACGCGACTATGGCACCGAGATATTCGACTGCCGACGGCTCGTTTGCCCTTAAGTTTGCAAGGCTTCTTTCCACCTCTCACAAGCCGAGAATAATCGTGCTTGCAGGCTCGTCGGCGTTCCAGGGGCTTTCCACCGAGTACCTTGAGGCGCTCCTTGACGGCGAGTACGCGGTCGTCAACTTCGGCACTACGAGAACTACGCAGGGCTATATCTATCTTGAGGCGATGAAATACTACGCAGATTCCGACGACGTTATTTTATATGCTCCCGAAAACAGTATTTATATGTTCGGTGAGCCGACGCTTTATTGGAAAACCCTTCGCGACCTTGAGGGCATGTATAACCTCTTCAGAGTAATTGATGCCTCGGCGTACGAGAACCTTCTCGGCGCGTTCAGAGAGTACAACACAGGCGAGGCGCTCGACCCCGATTATCCCCTCTACGAGGCGAACACCTCTCCGAGATATAAGAGAATTCCGCAGAGCTACGGCGACCAGACACTGCGCTCGAATATGAACGAGTACGGCGAGTATCAGCTTGAAAAGAGAGCCGATTATGCCGAGGATATGCCCGCGGGCACCTTCAAGGACGTCTACGAGATAACTCTGAACGAGTACGTCAAGTCGATAAAGGAGGGCGCGTTCTCGACGGCAAATCCCGCCCTTGAGGATTGGCAGACCTCTGAAAAGTGGTGCAAATTCACCGATGCGCGCTACAAGGACAATATGAACCGCGCGATAGAGGCGGCAAAGGAATCGGGAGCAAAGGTCTATTTCTCCTTCTGTCCGGTTGACGCAGACGAAATATGCACAGAAGCGTTTCCTGCTATCGGCGAGTGGATTTCGGCATACGACAGGCTTATCCTGGATACCTATTCCTTTGACGGAAACCTCGGCTCGTCGGGAGATTATATCTTCGCTCATCAGTATTTCTACGATAACGCATTCCACCCGAACGACTACGGCAGAGTGTGGCGCACCTACAGAATGTACCGTGACCTTGCCGTGCTCTTCGGAATAGATAATCCGCGCAATTTCAACTCGGTCGGCTTTAATTACGAGGGGTGCCTTTTTGACCCTGTTGTAAACGGTATTCCTCTTTACACCGTTCCGTGGCTCGAGCAGTAGCGCGACGCTTCGGTTCGGGAACATTTTCTGTCAAGAGAATAACGCAGGCTTTCTCGGGACTCGGATTTTTGAGCCTCGGCACCCGTAGCTCCTGCAAAGCCGCACAAAGGAACAGCTATGATAATTTTCACAAGCCCCGCGGTAATAATCATTTCCGCGTTGATAATAATTCTTGATATCGCGAAGGAGTTCACTGACGGCATATTGGGAAAAATACTTGCGGTAGTAAATATTTGTTTACATATTTCGCTGATTTTTCCGCTTATGCTTGTTAAGGCTCCTATCGCTGAGGCAGTGCTCGTGTATATGTGCTCAACCTTCGTATACACCGCCTCGTACCTTCTTTTTTCTGTAGTGTTCAGTAAGGAAGCCGAGAGAGGAGGAGAGAGGTGACATTTAATTCCTGGGAATTTCTTCTCTTTTATCCGATAGTATTGGCACTCTATTTCCTTCTGCCAAAGAAGGCGAGATGGCCAATGCTCCTCATTGCGAGCTACTACTTCTATATGTGCTATCAGGCAGAGCTTGTGTTCCTTATTTTCGGAACAACGCTCATCTCCTGGCTCGCATCAAACGTAATAGAGCGCTCAGAGCGCAGGTGGGTGAAGAGAACAATGCTGACCCTGACGCTTGCCGTCTGTCTTGGCGTCCTCTTCTTCTATAAGTACTTTAATTTTCTCGCGGAAAGCGCGGTAGGGATTATCAGGCTCTTTGGCGGCGAGGTCGGCAGCTTTGAGCTTTCGCTTCTTCTGCCTGTCGGCATTTCCTTCTACACCTTCCAGACACTTTCATACGTCATTGACGTGTATCGGGGAAATATTAAAACCGAAAAGAATTTCTTCTTTTACGCGCTCTTTGTGTCCTTCTTCCCACAGCTGGTTGCGGGCCCTATAGAGCGTCCCGAAAATCTTATACCGCAGCTTAAGGAGCCGCACTCGTGGTCGGGTGAGAATGCTATCGCGGGCGCGAAGCTCATGATAGTCGGCTTCTTCAAGAAGATATGCGTTGCCGACCTTATTTCGGTATACGTAAACTCGGTTTACAACTCCCCTGAGGGCGCGGGCGCGCTTGGAATTATCATTGCTACCTGCCTCTTTGCGGTGCAGATTTACTGCGATTTCTCGGGCTATACCGATATCGCTACGGGTTGTGCAAGGGTTATGGGCATTCGCCTTATGAAGAACTTTGACCACCCCTACAGCGCGGCAACAGTCAAGGAGTTCTGGTCGCGCTGGCACATTTCGCTCTCCTCCTGGTTTAAGGACTACCTCTACATACCCCTCGGCGGTAACCGCCGCGGAAGGGCGCGTCAGATGATTAACGTTATGATAGTATTTCTCGTGTCGGGCCTTTGGCACGGCGCGGCTTGGACCTTCGTTATCTGGGGCGCTCTTCACGGGCTTTACCAGATTATCGGTACCCTTACCTACAAGGCGAGGGAAAGAGGGCTCTCTCGCATAGGCCTCACGGGTGAGAGTCTTGCGGTAAAGACGGTAAGGCGGGTAAACACCTTTGTGCTGGTTACCTTTGCCTGGCTCTTCTTCAGGGCAAACTCGACCTCTGACGCCTTCCTTCTTCTCGGTAAGCTCTTTACCGAATGGAGCGTGTCTCCGGCTGATACACTCGCTGCGATGGGGCTTGGAACGGTGGAAATACTTATGACTGTATTCTCTGTGTTGACACTCGTAATGCTCGATAGGCTCGTGACATACGAGGCAAAGGACGACTCCTCCGACCTCGTTATACGCAGAGGCGGATTTGCCGTTTACGTGTGGGCGATTATCCTTTGTTGGGCTCTCCTTTTATCGAAGGATATGACGAGCACCTTCATTTATTTCCAGTTCTAGGGGGTGCTTTGTATGAAAATTGTAAAGAATTGTTTACTAACGCTCCTCGTTCTTCTGATTGTGCTCTCGCCTGTAATTTTAACTCTCGGGACTGTGCTCCTCACCCCGAAGGTATACAGTGACAGCTACGTTGGGGTGCTTGACGAAAAATACGAAAGACTGCACTCGGTTGAGGGCGAGAAAATCGTGGTTATCGGCGGCTCGTCGGTTGCCTTCGGGCTTGATTCTGAGTATATCGAGAATGCGCTCGGCATGCCGGTTGTCAACTTCGGGCTATACGGCGCTCTCGGAACTGTAAGTATGCTTGAGCTTTCGCTCTCGGGAATATCCGAGGGGGATACCGTAATTCTCGCGCCCGAGCTTGACAGGCAAATGCTCTCGGAGTTCTTCTCGGCAAGAGAGGTGCTTCGCGCAATAGATGACGACTATTCAATGCTCTTTGATTTTTCGGTTGACCATAAGCTCTCGCTGCTCGGCGGAGCATACGCGCATGCGGCGGAGAAGCTTGGATACGCGGTAACCGATACTAGACCGCCTATCAGCGGAATTTATTCGGCGGAGAGCTTCAATTCATATCTCGATATTGCCTCGGGGCTTCGAAGAAAGAACGTAATGTCGCTCTACTACGACCCAACGACAGAGGTGACGCTTGACAAATCTATCGTTGACGGCGAGTTTATAAAGACTGTTAACAGCTACGTTTCGGATTGCCGCGAGCGCGGAGCAGAGGTTTACTTCAGCTTCTGCCCGATAAACCGTCTCGCACTCGGCGAGAATATTGACTACGCGGAAATTTACGAGTTTTCGGATTATCTTGACTCAATGCTCGACTGCGAGGTGCTTGGAGATATAGGCTCGTATATTCTTGACGAGGCATATTTCTACGATACGAACTTCCACCCGAACGATTTCGGAGTTATAGTCAGATGCAACAGACTTATAGAGTCGCTCTCGGAGGAGCTGGAGCTTGGATATATCGAGCTTTACGACCCACCCGCACCCGAGCTTCCGAAATACGATTACTCCTATGAGGGCGAGGACGAAAACTCGAGGTACTTTACCTACTCGGTTGAGAACAACGGCTGCCTTCGTATAACGGGACTTACCGACGAGGGAAAACAGCAGAGCGAGCTGACCGTGCCTCTCGGACACGAGGGCAGGAAGGTGTTCTCTATCGGCTATGGCGCGTTCTCGGGAGGCTCTGTGACTAAGCTGACCGTCACCGAGGATACCAATCTCCGCAATTTCCTCGGCGGAGCCTTCGACGGCTCGCGCATTGAGGACCTCTATATTTACTACGATTATACCGACGACGAAAACAAGCTCTTTCCTGCTCCTGATTTTGGCGGGCTTACCATTCACGTGCCCGAGTCCTGCGCGTTTATTTCGGGCTATGACTGGAGTGCCGGCTCGACGGGCGGATTTGACGTAGTGCGGATTAAGAAATAGCGTCAGCAAATAACTAAGTGCGAGCATTTATAGCAAAAAAAGGCTACCGAAGGTGTAGCCCGATGATTATTATCCCATCTTTATACGGAGAGCCTCACTGCAAGAGTGCAGTGAGGCTCTTTTTTTGTTATTTGAATTCTGATTTCAGGCTCGGTAAGGAATTGTCTTAAATCAGCCCTCGAAGGAGTATTCGTGCTTGTATTTCTTGTACTTTTCCTCGAACTCCTCGCTGCCTGCTCTGACCTCTGCGAGGTACTTGTGCATATCGAGCGCGTCGTAGGAGGAAATCTCTATAACGCAGCCTGCAATGTTCGAGCAATGGTCGGACACACGCTCGAAGTTGTTGAGAAGGTCGGCGAGAATGAAGCCGTGCTCTATCGTGCATTCGCTCTTCTGGAGTCTTAAGATGTGGTTGAGCTTTATCTTGTCGCGAAGGTCATCGACAACCTGCTCAAGAGGCTCGACGTCGGTTGCGAGTCTTACGTCGTTCTTTGCAAACGCCGCCTCGGTAATCGAGAGAATATTGGCAACCGCTGCGCGGAGAACCGACATTTCCTTCTGCGCTGCCTGCGAGAAGACAATCTTCTTGTCATTCATTTCCTCTGCCGATTCAAGAACGTTGACTGCGTGGTCGGAAATACGTTCAAAGTCGCCGATGATGTGAAGTAGCTTTGTTATCTGCTTCGAGTCACGGTCGTCTACGTCATACGAAGCGAGCTTTACAAGATATGAGCCGAGCGCGTCCTCGTAGCTGTCAGCCTTGTCCTCGAGCTGACGGATTCTGTCCGCAAGCTTTGCATCGTAGCCCTCAAAGAGAGTAAGCGACGAGGAAAGAGCCTCGCAGGAGATTTGAGCCATCATAGCGGTAACCTCGGTAGCTCTCTGAACGGCAATCGCGGGGGTCTCGAAAAGACGCTCGTCGAGAAGAGTCGTTGTTTCGTTCTCCTCTGCGCTTTCCTTTATGGAGATACGGGCAAGCTTCTCGAGCTGACGGTAGAAGGGTGCGATAAGCGCAACCGAGAGAATTTTGAATACCGTATGCACGAGCGCAACGCCCCACATATCGATAACGAGGTCGGTAAAGAGAATGCCGCCGACGGTGAAGTTGAAGATAGCGTTGAGAATATAGAATAGCGAGAGGTAAACCACAACGCCGATAATGTTGAAGTAGAGGTGAATGAGCGCTGCGCGCTTACCGTTCTTATTTGCGCTTATCGAGGATATCATAGCGGTAACGCAGGTACCGATGTTCTGTCCCATAATAATCGGGATAGCCGCGCCGTAGGTAATTCCGCCCGTAACCGTCAGTGCCTGAAGAATACCGACGGATGCCGAGGACGACTGAACTATTGCCGTAAGAATAAGACCTGCAAGAACACCGAGTATCGGATTTTCGAACATTGTGAGTATCGATGTGAAGCCCTCGTTCTCCCTAAGCCCCGATACAGCGCCCGACATAAGGTCCATACCGACCATAAGGATTGCAAAGCCCATAAGGATAAAAGCAACGTCACGCTTCTTTCCGCGCTTTATGAACATCATCATAGCAACGGCTACTATAGCAATTACGGGCACCCACGCGTCGGGCTTGAGAAGGTCTAGCGCGTCCATACCCGAAAGACCTGTAAGCCAAGCGGTAACGGCGGTGCCGACGTTCGCACCCATAATAACACCGACAGCCTGAAGAAGCGTCATAGTGCCCGAGTTAACGAAGCCGACGACCATAACCGTCGTCGCAGACGAGGACTGAATAATCGCTGTAACGATAAGTCCGAGAAGGAAGCCGCGGGCAGGGCTCGAGGTCATCTTTCCGAGCGTTGTCTTAAGACCCGAGCCTGCGCTCTTCTTGAGCGAGTCGCCCATAAGGTCCATTCCGTAGAGGAAGAGCGCAAGACCGCAGATAAGCGGCAGCACCATATCAAGTAAAATTTCCATAGTCACCTTTCCTTGTGACGGCGATTGCCGCGCCGTCTTAATAATAGATAATAAATTTTTAACCAAAAATTAATCTATTATAGATTTTACATCAGTACTGTTAATTCTGCAAGACGGTTTATGTTAAATATAGGTTAAGTAGTAAATAATTGTTTGCAAAATAGGAGATATTTTGGCGTTTTACGGCTTCTTTATTGATGCTTTTTCCTGCTTCCAGCAAAAAGCGCTTCTCTTTTTCGGCAAATCTATTGAGTATTTTCATTTTATATGATAAAATAGAAGCACAGAAACTTTAATGAAAGGACTTATTTTATGAACGGTGAAAAAAGCAGCTCGGTATTCGGCAAGGAAAGGTGGCTGATACTCTTGCTATTCGGAACTATCGGGCAGATTGCCTGGTCGGTTGAGAATATGTTCTTCAACCTGTTTGCCTACGAGATTTTTCCTGACCTTGATACCGTTACTCTTATGGTGCAGTTAAGTGGAGTCGTTGCAACCGTTGCAACCCTCGTTGCGGGAACGCTTGCCGATAAGCTTGGCAACCGCCGCGCATTTATCTCCTGGGGCTACCTTATATGGGGTATCACTGTCGCACTCTTTGGCTGTCTTTCCCCCGAGCTGACCGAGGCGGTGTTCGGAGTCGGCGGCGACAAGGCGATTACCTTGACTCTTGCTTTTGTCGTAATTGGCGACTGTGTTATGACACTCTTCGGCTCGACGGCAAACGACGCAGCCTTCAACGCCTGGGTTACCGACAACACCACTCACGAAAACCGAGGCACGGTCGAGGGAGTTCTCTCTATCCTTCCGCTAATCGCGCTTCTTATTGTCGCGGGCGGCTTTGGAATTTTAAAGGATATTCTCGGCGGCTTCAGAAATCTCTTCCTTCTTTTAGGTGCTGTGATTTCGCTTGTCGGTGTGTACGGAATATTCAAGGTGCGTGACAGTGAGAGCCTTCAAAGAAGCGGAAGCTTCAGAGATATCCTCTACGGCTTCAGACCGAGCGTGATAAAGAATAACGCTCCCTTCTACGTAACGCTGATTATCGTTCTGATTTACGGAATTGCCTGCCAGATATTTATGCCTTATCTGATAATCTTTATGACGACCTACCTCGGATTTGAGGTGCTTGAATACAGCCTTGTGTTCGGTATTGCTATACTCGGCGGCGCGGCGGTTAATCTGTATCTTACAAGGCTTTCCGATAAAATGGACAAGACGCGGCTTCTGTATTTTGCCTCGGCAATTCTCGCTGTCGGACTTCTTATGATGTACTTCTTCTCAATGCTTGAAAATAAGATAGCCATTCTTATTCTCTTTGGTATCGGTGGCTTCGTTATGATATGCGGCTATATCTTCGTTAACGCGCTCTGCGGCTCGACCGTCAGGGACAATACCCCAACCGAGGCTGTCGGAAAGCTTCAGGGAGTCAGAATGGTATTCAGTGTGCTTATTCCTATGCTCGTCGGCCCTGCGATAGGCAACCTGATAAATGCCTCGCGCGGAATTCTCCTTCCCAACCCCGGCGCTGACGCTATGACTACCGAGTATATCCCCGCGCCCGAGATTTTCCTCGCGGGAGCTGTTGCAACGCTTCTGATTTTCGCGGTAATCCCGCTTCTTTCCCGTCTTTCGGCAAGGAAAAGCGACGGTTAAATATTTATTATATAATTTTATTATAATTAATATGATAATATTTTCACAAATCTATTTACTTTTTTGAAAAACCGTGCTATAATTATTAGTCGAGGAAACTCTTTTTTCAAGATTATTAAAAATATTTTATATGGAGGACAAACCCATGATAGAAAGAAAGAAAATTTCTATGGATGGTAACACCGCCGCGGCGCACGTGTCTTACGCGTTCACCGAGGTAGCTGCCATCTACCCCATCACTCCCTCATCCAACATGGCTGAGGTGACAGACACCTGGTCTGCTTCCAACAAGAACATTTTCGGTGAGCCTGCAAAGAACATTGTTGGCACTAACGTAAAGGTTGTTGAGATGCAGTCCGAGGCAGGAGCTGCAGGCGCAGTTCACGGCTCTCTTGCAGCAGGTGCTCTTACCACCACCTACACCGCATCTCAGGGACTTCTTCTTATGATTCCCAATATGTATAAGATTGCCGGTGAGCTTCTTCCTTGCGTTATTCACGTTTCCGCAAGATGCGTAGCTTCCCACGCTCTTAACATCTTCGGTGACCACTCCGACGTATACGCTTGCCGTCAGACAGGATTTGCTATGATGGCAGAGTCTAAC
>JAFUQP010000002.1 GCA_017472305.1 Clostridia bacterium
ATAGTCGGAGAGGCGCTCTCTCATATGATTGAGAACCTCCTTGGTGAACTCCTGTGTTTCCTTATGAGTCATATCCTTGCGGAGCCACTTCGCGTTAAGGCCAACCTCGTTCATACCGATAAGACCGATAGTCGAGAAGTGATTTGCAAAGGTACCGAGGTAGCGCTTGGTGTAGGGGTAAAGTCCCTCATCGAGGAGCTTTGTAATAACGGTTCTCTTAACCTTAAGAGAGCGAGCCGAGATGTCCATCATACGGTCAAGTCTCCTATAGAAGTCGTCCTTGTCGGCAGCAAGATATGCAATTCTCGGCATATTGATGGTTACAACGCCGACGGAGCCTGTGGACTCACCGCTACCGAAGAAGCCGCCCGACTTCTTACGAAGCTCACGAAGGTCAAGGCGAAGACGGCAGCACATCGAACGAACGTCAGAGGGAGCCATATCGCTATTGATGTAGTTGGAGAAATAGGGAGTACCGTACTTCGCGGTCATTTCGAAGAGAAGCTTGTTGTTCTCGGTCTCCGACCAGTCGAAGTCACGGGTGATGGAGTAGGTGGGAATAGGATACTGGAAGCCGCGGCCGTTAGCGTCGCCCTCAATCATAGTTTCAATGAAGGCACGGTTTATCATATCCATCTCAGCCTTGCAGTCCTTGTACTTGAAGTCCATCTCCTTGCCGCCTACGATTGCGGGAAGCTCTGCAAGGTCAGCAGGAACGGTCCAGTCAAGGGTTATGTTCGAGAAGGGAGCCTGAGTACCCCAACGTGAGGGAGTGTTAACTCCGTAAATGAAGGACTCAATGCACTTCTTTACAGCATCGTAGGAGAGGTTGTCCACCTTGACGAAGGGAGCAAGGTAGGTATCGAAGGAGGAGAATGCCTGTGCGCCTGCCCACTCGTTCTGCATAATACCGAGGAAGTTAACCATCTGGTTGCAGAGGGTTGCAAGGTGCTTCGCGGGAGCAGAGGTAATCTTGCCCGTAACTCCGCCAAGACCCTCCTGAATAAGCTGCTTCAGGGACCAGCCTGCACAGTAGCCGGTAAGCATCGAGAGGTCGTGAATATGTATATCTGCGTTTCTGTGCGCGTTGGCAATCTCGTCGTCGTAAACCTCGGAGAGCCAGTAGTTAGCGGTGATTGCGCCCGAGTTGTTGAGGATAAGTCCGCCTACAGAATAGGTAACGGTGGAGTTCTCCTTAACGCGCCAGTCGGTAACCTTAACGTAGCTGTCAACTATCGACTTGTAGTCGAGAACCGTAGACTTAACCTCACGGAGCTTTGCTCTCTGACGGCGGTAAAGAATGTACGCCTTTGCTACGTCGTCGTAGCCTGCCTGAATAAGCACAGACTCAACGCTGTCCTGAATGTCCTCAACGGCAATGTGTCCGTCCTTGATTTTAGGCTCGAAATCGGCAGTAACCTTGAGTGCAAGGAAGTCGATAACGTTCTGATTGTAATTTCTCTCCTGCGCGTCAAACGCCATGGAGATGGCTTCGGATATTTTCGTAAGATCAAAGTCTACGATTTTTCCGTCTCTTTTTAAGACCGTATACATAGAAATTTCTCCTGTCGTACTGATTTTTCATTTTTGCGAGCATTAATAGCATACCACAAATGAAACCATTTGTCAACAGGAGAAACACAAAATATTGAGTTTTAATTCAAAAATCGGCACAATATCTAGTAACCTACCCTCTTATTTGTGCAAGAGGGACAAACTGCCTGATAAGTGCAAGCAGACGTTTCATTTCTGCCTCGGAATAACCCGAAAGTCCGACTCCGACAAGGTCGCCGGAGTCCTTAAAGGGCTGCAAATAGTAGCGCTCCGTACCCGATATCCATCTGCCGATAGCGATAATATCCGCCTCTGTGTGAAGCTCGCGCACAACCGTCGTACGAAGCTCGTACGGAAGCTCTCCCGAGCGCAAAATTTCAAGCGAGCGCATAACGGGAGTAATATCGAAATCGCTCCGTCCGACAGTCCTTGCATAGGACTCGGGAGAATTCTTGATATCCATAGCCACGTAATCAATGAGCCCCGCCGAAATAAGCGAGGAGAGCACCTCGGGGCGGTAGCCGTTGGTGTCGAGCTTTATAAGATACCCTCTCTCGCGTATTTTCGATAGAAATTCGGGAAGGTCGGGATACAGCGTAGGCTCGCCGCCGCTTACGCATACAGCCGAAAGTCTGCCACGCCTCGAGTCAAGAAAATCAAAGAACTCCGCCTCGTCTATTCCTTCGGCGAGCTTTGTGGGAAGAACGAGAGAGGCGTTGTGACAGAACGGGCAGCGGAAATTGCAGCCGTTAACAAACACCGTTGCGGCAATCTCCCCGGGATAATCGAGAAGCGTCAGCTTCTGAAGTCCGCCAAGCACCATTACACGCGTTCCTCAAGGTATGTGCAGACGTCGCCCACCGTTTCAAATCTTACGAACTCGGTGAACTTGAAGGAGAATGCGTCCTCAATCTCCATACTCATCATCATAAGCGCGAGCGAGTCAAACTCGAGGTCCTCAATAAGTCTTGTTTCAAGGGTAACCGTGCTCATATCCAGCTCGGGTACAATCTTTGTAAGTATCTCTTTAAGTCTGTCTAACATAGATATTCTCTTCCTTTCGGTACTCTATTTAATACTCTTGACGTAGGCGCGGCGGCGCTTGTGCTGACGCGCTGTGAAATACTTCCACTGCGAAATAACAGCAGTATTCGTTTCAAGGTTAAGGTTGGTTTCAAGCGACCTTACGTCACCTGAGGTGAGCATATCAACCATACCGTTCAGAAGAACGGCGTTAATGCCCGCGCTCTGATACTCGGGAAGCACCGCAATAAGACCGAGGTCTACGGTAGTCGGCCTTGCAACTGCACGAAGAAGCTTGATAAGCGCTATAGGGTTAAGCCTGCCGCCGCTTTTCCTTATCGCCTTGCCTATCGAGGGAAAGCACAGTCCGAAGGCTACAACCCTTTCGTTTTCGTCGAGGATTACAGGAAGATACCTGTTATTGAGTATCAGCATAAACTGTCCGACAATCTCTGCCTTCTCCTCCTCGCTTATCGGTACCGTGCCGTAAAGCTTACTGTAGCACTCGTCAAGAACCTCAAAGCAACCTTCCTTATATTTATTAATGTAGTCTTTCTTCGGGATATTCGTATCGGCAATATGCAGCCTGCTTAATTCAAGCGCACGGAGCGCAACTCGCTCGAGCATAGGGTTCTTCTTCTCGGGGGCGCGAAGCTCGAACTCCAGCCAGTCAATCTCCTTCGTAAGCCCTGCCGACTCGACGAGCGCGGGATAGTAGGGGTAATTATACTGCTCCTCGAAGGTAGACATCTCCGAAAATCCGTCGATAAGCAGCCCCTCTCTGTCAAGGTCGGTATATCCGAGAGGGCCGCAGAGGGTGTCCATTCCGCGCTCTCTGCCCCACTCCTCGAGTGCCGAGAAGAGAGCCCCCGACACCTCTGTGTCGTCAATAGAGTCAAAGCGAGTAAAGCGCAGTCGCCTCTCGCCGTGAAGCTCGTTATACTGCTTCTGAATTATTCCCTGTATTCTTCCGACAGTCTGTCCGTCCCGTCTTGCAAGAAGGAACACCGACTCGGAGATTTTGGGCTTGCCGCCTGCCAAAAGAAGCTTTTTTTCGTCACCGTAGAGCGGCGGCACGAACTGCTCGCAGCCTCTGTAAAGACGGAGCGGCAGCTCAATAAATTCCTTTATGTCCTTTTTAGTTCTGACCTCGCTTACGCTTACCATAAACACCTCGGCTATATAGTCTGATTACTCAAGAGGCTCGTCCTCGCGGCGAAGCCTGATAAGCTCGTAGCCCGCAAGCCACGGGCCGTTGTGACAGCCGCTGACGGGGGACATAATTACGTCCTCGTGGTTAGTTTCGATACCGTATCTGCCCTCAATCTCTTTAAGAGTTTCAAGAAGCGAGGTTCCTGTATAAACGTGCCAGAGCAGATAGTCCTTGGGGTCTCTGTCACCGATAATTTCCTTCATCATCTCACACATACGCATAAGCGCCTTCTTCGGGGTTCTTACGCTCTCGAGTGCGAGAAGCTCTCCGTCCTTCGTGAAATGAACGACGGGGCAAATCTTAAGCATCTGTCCGATAAATGCCTTTCCGCCCTTAAGTCTGCCGTTGTAGATAAGGTAGTCAAGCTTTCCGTCAACTCCGTAGAACTCCTGGTGCTTAATCATCCAGTTTATTTCCTTGAGAATAGTTTCGGAGTCACGGCCCTCGTCAACGAGTTTCTTTGCAAATACCGCAAGGAAGCCCTCGTTAAAGCAGGTCACCTTCGAGTCAACTACGTGCACCTTAAGTCTGTCCTCATACTCCCTTGCAACAAGCGAAAGCTCGTTGTACGTGCCGCCAAGTCCCGAGCTTATCGCAATAACGATAGCCTCGTCGCAGCCCTCCTCGATTGCCTTGTCATAGTGAGCGCGAATAGTTTCTATCGAGGGCATACCCGTCTTAGGAAGATTGTTTTTGGGGTCCTCGAGGGTTTCAAGCTTTTCGTAAAACTCCCAAGGATTTAAGTCTACTCCCTCGAGGTAGTCCTTGCCCTCGAAGTAAATATGTATTCTTATGATGTCAATGCCGAGATTTCTGTATCTCTCGGGCGCGTACTCAATGCAGCCCGTAGAGGTGCACATTACCTTGATTTTTCCCATTTCAATTGCCTCTTTTCTGTTTTTTGGCAGATTACATTGCACTAACTGTAGGAGTGTCGGTTACATTTCTGCCCTGAATTATTTATCGATTATAAGTTTTTTTATATTACCGTCAGTGACTATGATTTTTTTCGTCAAACACGCTCTTGTTCTCGAGCATATTAAGAAGTATTCCCGAGGTGCTGACAATCGACTGCTCGTTTGCCGCGCCGTGAGCCTTGATTACAGGCTTCCTTATTCCGAGAAGAATACCTCCGCCGAGCGAGTTGAAGTCGTATATTCCCATAAGATATCCGACGAGCTTCATAATATTTTCCTCACCGGTTTTCTTCGAATACTTTACTATATCGGTTATGATTCTTCTGGCAATTCCCTCGCTGACCTTAAGCACCTGGTTGCCGGCAAATCCGTCGGCAACCAGCACGTCGCACTCGCCCGATAGCGCGCGAGTTCCCTCGAAATTACCGATAAAGGAAATATCCCCGTCTGCCTCGAGGAGAGGATACGCCTCCTTGACCGCCTTGTTTCCCTTGGTTGACTCCGCGCCGTTAGAGAGGAGCGCAACCTTCGGCTCGTCGATAGCGTAATACTTTTTCATAAAGTCGCTGCCGAGTCTTGCAAAGTGGTGAAGCATCCCAGGCGTGCAGTCCACCGTCGCGCCTGTGTCCACAAGGCAGGTGAAATTGCCGTTAGCTCCCGGGAGCACAGCGCAAAGCGCGGGGCGAACTCTGTCGGGTGCCGAGAGAAATCTCATAGCCCCCGCAATAAGCGCGCCTGTGTTTCCCGCGTTTATCATTCCGTCAATATCATCTCTCTCGGCAAGTGCCGAAAGCGCTACCACAAGTGTCGAATCGGGCTTGCCGAAAACCGCCGTAGCAGGGCTGTCGTAGTTGGTGATAACGTCGTTTGCCTCGATAATCTCGACCCTCTCGGGCGCTACTCCGAGCTTCTCGCACTCGCCCTCAATAAGCGCGCGCTTACCGACGAGCACCACCGAGAGTGTCGGGTGCGCCCGAAGCGCCTCGGCAGCACCCCGTATCATCATCTCGGGCCCCTTGTCCGAGCCCTCGGTGTCTATTATTATTTTTCTGTACTTTTCCATATTACCTTGCAGGGGGTGTGACCTGCGACTCCTTCTCAAAAATTATTCAAGCGCTACGAGGTAGTCGTAGACCTCCTGACCTCCTATATATACCTCTACGTCAAAGTCGGGATAAAGCTCCTCAAGCCTCTCCGTAAGACCCGCGCGGCGCTCCTCACCGACGTCCTTTCCGACAAACAGCGTCAGTATCTCATAGTCGTCGATATTCTCGACTGCCTGAAGCATTCCGATAACACATTCCTCAGCACTGTCGGCAACGGCAGTAATTTCACCGTCGGTTATTGCTATGTAGTCGCCCGCGTGAACCTCCTTGCCTCCTATCGTAACGTCGCGCACCGCAACGGTTATCTCGCTGCCCACAACCTCTCCTGCGGCTCTCTCGATGTTCCTCACAAGCACGTCAACGTCGGTAATTCCGGGAGTTATTACCTGCAGCGCTCCGTAGCCCTGCATAAGAGTTTTGGTCGGTATGATATGAATGTTCGCTCCGTCGTATAGCTCCGATGCCTGCTTTGCGGCAAGAAATACGTTCTTGTTGTTCGGCAGGACTATAATATTTTCTGCGTCGTGCTCGCGGAACGCCTCAATAAACTCCTCGGTCGAGGGGTTCTGCGTCTGACCGCCCGAGATTACTCCGTCCGCGCCCAGCTCGCAAAACAGAGAGCACATTCCCTCTCCCGTAGCAACCGTAAGCACCGAGAGCTTTGCTCTGTCCTTTTTCTTCGGCGCGGGCTCGCCCGAGTGACCGAGCGACATATTTTCTATCTTCACAGTCAGAAATTCGCCGAAGCGCTGGCACTCGTCAAGAATTTTGCCCGGGGTGAAGGAGTGAACGTGCACCTTAATGATATCGCCGTCCTTGTAGGCAACAATGCTCTCGCCGCCAAGCGACAGAAGCAGCTCCTTGACGCACTCAATATCAAACGAGTCAACATCTACCTTACTGTCGGTAAGACGCAGAAGAAATTCCGTGCAGTAGCCGAACTCCAGCTTTGACTCTCTCGTAAAGCGGCTGATATCGGGAGCTGCGCTCTTCTCCTCGGTGAGCGAGGCAAGAGTGGTCGTACCCTTGATTTTTCCCGTAAGGGCAAGGTACATTCCCACCGCAATGCAGAGATATCCCGCGGCACCCGAGTCAACGACGTCTGCCTCGCGAAGCACGGGCAAAAGCTCCTTCGTTCTCTCGAGCGAGCGCTTTGCCTCCTCTATATGGAGCTTATAGAAATCCTCTATAGAGGATTTTTCATTTATTCTTTCCGCCGCGTATTCGGTAGCCTCTCTGAATACCGTAAGGATTGTTCCCTCAGTCGGATTCTGAACCGAGGCGTAGGATTTGTCAATTCCGCGCTTGTAGGCAAGCGAGAGGTCGGTAGCGCTCACCCTCTCGTAGTGAGATAGCTCCTCCTTTATGCCTGCGAAAATCTGGGAGAGTATTACTCCCGAGTTTCCTCTCGCCCCGAGAAGCGCGCCGCGCGCAAAGCTGTCTATAACGTCTGCTATGCTCTCCGACTCAACGTTCTTTATCGAATTAAGTCCGCCCTCGAGAGTAAGGGTCATATTTGTTCCGGTATCTCCGTCCGGCACGGGGAAAACGTTAAGGTCGTTTATCTCGCTGATATTCGAGCGCATATTTTCCGCGCCGCCTATAAGCATATCCTTAAGCAGCTTTCCGTTCAGTATACTAGTACTCATAAGCCGTCTTTCCTATTAATTAATAAAAAATAAGGAGCGTGAGGCAGAAGAAGCCCTCTGCGCCACACCCCATATTTTAACTCAAAAATCAAATATAATCAAGAGAAAAATTACCGAAAAGCCTGTTTTTTAAGACAATTCGACAGTTTTGTCTAAATTGCGTTGTGCAGGCTTGACAAAATTTTATCACGCAATTTGTGCAACATAAATCGCAAAGCTCAGAACTGCCGTATCGGCTTTACCGCAAGCCCACACTCAAACTGTGTCACCTCGCCGACGGCAAAGAAGCCGTCCTTATTATACAGGGCAAAGCGCTCGCCGACCTCCGCCGTAAGTCCAATCTTCTTAAGATATATCTCCTGACCGTTTCCCGCAAGGCGCGCGTAGAAATCGGGGAGAGTTATTTTTTTGTACTCTCTGAAAATATGCTCTGTCGGAAGAAGGACGCGCGAAAGCTCCTCCTCACTCATTCCTTCAAGCTCCTCAAGCGTGTAAGAGTCCTCAAGTGTATATCCCGAGGCTCTCGTGCGCTCGAGAGTTTTCATTACTCCTCCGACTCCGAGCGCAGCTCCAATATCGGCACACAGCGTTCTTATATAGGTGCCCTTCGAGCAGTGAACGTCAAGGCGGTATTCCCTGTCGCTTGTCCTGCTTATATCAATCGAATGGACGGTAACCTCTCTGGGCTCTCGCTCTACGGTAACACCTCGGCGCGCAAGCTCGTATAGCTTTTTTCCCCCAACCTTCAGAGCCGAATACATAGGCGGTGTCTGCATTATTTTGCCGACAAAGCGCGAAGCCGCCCTGAAAACCTCGTCCTCCTTCGGTATATCCTCGCAGCGCGAAAGCACCTCGCCGGTTATATCCTCTGTATCGGTGGTTAATCCGAGAAGAAGGGTTGCCGAATAATACTTATCGGCAGTGAGCATAAATTCGCTCGCCTTCACAGCCCGTCCGACAAGAACGGGAAGCACTCCCGTAGCGAGAGGGTCAAGCGTACCCGTATGCCCTGCCTTATCGGCTGAAAATATTTTCTTTACGCGAAAGACGACAGCCTGGCTGCTCATTCCCTCGCACTTTTTTACTATTACGACTCCGCTCTTCAATATAAAGCCCCTTTGTCAGTCGGCACCCTGCCGTTTTTATTCTATTTTACCATAGCGGCAAAACAATTTCAAGAGAAGCCCTTGTAAAATTATAAAATATATGATAAAATATCAGTGTATTTTAAAGCACCGCAAAGAAAAAACTTTCTCGCGGCGGCGGAACGGAGAATTATTATGAAGGCTGTTGTAACCGTTACAGGTAAGGACAAGGTTGGTATTATCGCTATGGCAAGCGCGGAATGCGCAAAGTACGGAGCGAATATCGTAGATATCAGCCAGACCGTTATGAAGGATTATTTTGCAATGATTATGCTTATCGAGCTTGACGGACTCACCACCGATTTTGCAAGCTTTTCCGATAAGCTTCAGATTGCAGGTACCGAGGCAGGCGTTGATATCCGCGTTATGCACGAGGATATCTTCAACACTATGCACAAGATTTAATTTGGAGAAGGTCAATGCTTAATACACAGGATATACTCGAAACAATTAAAATGATAAGAGAGGAAAACCTCGATATCCGTACAGTAACGATGGGTATTTCGCTCTTTGACTGTATCACAGACGACCCCTCTCGCCTCGAGGAGAAGATATACGACAAAATTACAGGCTCTGCCCGCCGTCTTGTTTCGGTTTGCGAGGAGCTTGAGCGCACCTACGGTATTCCGATTGTCAACAAGAGAATATCGGTAACCCCGATATCCTATATCGGCGCAGGACTCTCTCCCGAGGGCTTCGTAAGACTTGCAAGAGTTCTTGAGCGCGCGGCAACCGAGCTTGGAGTCAACTTTATCGGCGGCTACTCGGCGCACGTGCAGAAGGGCTGCATCAAGGGTGCTGCAAATCTTATAGAGTCAATTCCCGAGGCGCTTTCAGAAACGACGAGAATCTGCTCCTCAATCAACGTTGCCACCACCAAGGCGGGAATTAATATGGACGCGGTGAAGAAGATGGGCGAAATTATTAAAAAGACCGCCTACCTCACGCGCGACAATGACTCCATCGGCTGTGCAAAGCTCGTTGTGTTTGCCAACATACCCGAGGACAACCCCTTTATGGCAGGCGCCGTTCACGGCATCGGCGAGCCCGACACGGTTATTAACGTCGGCGTCAGCGGCCCCGGTGTAGTTGCGGCGGCAATCAAGGAAGCCGGACAGTGCGACTTCTCTATGCTCGCCGACACGGTAAAGAAGATTGCCTTCAAGATTACAAGAGTCGGTCAGCTCATAGCCGCAGAGGCGGCAAACAGACTCGGCGTACCCTACGGCATAGTAGACCTCTCGCTTGCTCCCACTCCCGCAAAGGGCGACTCGGTTGCCGAGATACTCGAGAATATGGGACTTGAGCGCACAGGCACTCACGGTACAACAGCAGCCCTCGCACTCCTCAACGATGCGGTAAAGAAGGGCGGCGTTATGGCGTCGAGCCACGTCGGCGGTCTTTCGGGCGCGTTCATTCCCGTATCCGAGGACAGAGGAATGATAAACGCGGCGGTATGCGGCACCCTCACCCTTGAGAAGCTTGAGGCTATGACGGCGGTTTGCTCGGTCGGACTTGATATGATTGCAATTCCGGGCGACACCGAGGCATCTACCATATCGGGAATTATCGCAGACGAGATTTCTATAGGCGTAGTCAACAACAAGACGACGGCAGTCAGGGTTATCCCCGTTTACGGCAAGGAAGAGGGGGATATCGCACAGTTCGGAGGACTTCTCGGCTATGCTCCCATAATGCCCCTGAAATCCGAGTCCTGCGCAGCGTTTATAAATCGCGGCGGCAGAATTCCCGCACCCATTCACTCGTTGAGGAACTGATTTTATTCACGTTTCTGCCCGAAATTAAAGTTAATATTTCGCATTTTGCGACATACGCGACGGCAGCTCACGCTTTTGTGAGGAAAGCCGTCGCGTTCTTTTATTATTCGTCCTGACTCGGCAGAATACAAAAGCGTAATCCGTCAAATTCCGCGCCTACACCGTATTAAAATATGTAGTAAGAAAAAAGCTCGGGCGTACCCGTTTACAGCCGCGCGGAGCTCCTCTCGAGATTACCGCGACAGCGGCAGAACGGATATGCCTAAAAGGCAGAACGGAGATTGTATGGACAAGCTTAAAACTGAAACGCTACAAACAGAGGATACTCTCCCAAAAAAGGAGAGCTTTCCTTCAAGACTCGGAAAGCTTCTGCTCGGCAAGGGGCTCGGCTATTCTGTGGGCAGGCGCGCGCTTATATTTGACCTTGCAGTGCTTGCGCTCGGCTTTCTTTTCGCGAGATGCCACGTGATATTCGGGGCGCACCCCTTGGGAATTGCCCTCGTTTCGGTGCTTACGAAGGGGGTATGGCAGGCAACGCTCGGCGCGCTTATAGGCTCGTTCTCCCTCGGCAGCGACGGAATAATCTATGCAGTGTCCTCGGCTATAGTCGCGGTGCTGCGAGTGCTCGTAACCTCTAGGGATAAAAACGGTGAGGCAGGCGTCCCCTTTGCCGAGAGCCTGCTGCTGCGAATGTCGGTTGCCACTCTTGGCGGCTTTGTGTCAGCGGTATACGAGGTGCTGCTTGCGGGGCTCTCGGGCACGTCGCTTCTCTTTGGCGTGTCGATGATTCTGATACCGCCGGCACTGACGTTCGTATTTTCAGGCATATTCTGCCTCGGAATATCCTTCGAAGAATTCATTTTCGGCAATTCCAACGTATTTTCTCTACAGGAGAGGGACGAGGGCGAGAGGTACGGGATAATTTTCTTCCAGCTCTCCGCCTGCGTCTTTCTCTTCTTTGTCACCCTCTCAATGCGGGAGATTGAGCTCTTAGGCATATCAGCCTCGTATATTTTCGTCAGCCTTGTATCGCTCGTCGTATCGAAGCGCTTCGGCCCGCTTCGCGCGCTTGCCGTCGGCTTTACCGCAACACTCGGGCTATCAGCCTCGCACGCGGTGTCCTTTGCGCTTATGGGTCTTTCCTCGGGAATTCTCTTTGGCTTTGGAACTGCGGCAGGACTCGTCGGCGGAGGTGCTGCGCTCTCGCTATGGAGCTCCTACTCCGAGGGGCTTCTCGGCTTTCTCTCCACTCTTCCCGAGTACGCCATTGCCGCAGTGCTCTCTATTCCTCTTGTCAAGAGCATATCTGCCGAGAGGAGTGAGAAGGAGAGCCGCGAGAGCACAAGAGAGGCAGAGGAGATGGTCGGCTCTTGCGCCCTTGCCTATCGAACGAAGCACTCCCCCTCACTCGATGCGCTCGGAGCTGCGCTCGGGTCGATTGCGTTGCTAATCAGGGACGAAACCGAGGAGCGCACCCCTGCCCTTGCCGACTACAGAAGGCTCGTTCACACAGTGCTTACCGAAAGATGCAGGCTTTGCGACGGCGCGCCTCTTTGCAAAGAGCATAAAATCCCCGAGGAGATAATAGCCGAGGACAGAATCGCGCAAAGGCTGCTTTCGGGCGAGCGGTGCAGAGCCGAGGACGTCAATACCGAAACCGCCTTCTGTCAGCACGCAGCTGAGGTTGCGGGAATGATAAACGAGCGCGCGGCAGCCCTTGAGCGTGAAAAATACAAGCGCGATAAATCTGCAAGCTCTGAGGAGCTGGAGCTTATTTCAAGACTGCTATGCGAGGCACGCGAGCGCGACCGCGAGGAGCTTGTCCTCAACTCCGAGGACACCGAAAAATGCTCGTCGGCACTTGCGAGGCTCGGGCTCTCGTCGGCAGTTATAAGAGTTTTCGGCGTGGCGCGACGGCATATTATTTTAGCTCTCGAGGACGAGGTCGGCGACAGAATTACATCAAGCGAGCTTCACGCAGCCCTAGCCACAGCCCTCGGCGCTCCGCTCAAAGCCCCCGAATATTTCAGACGCGGAAAAATGGCACTTATGGAGTGTGAGCTCGAGAAAAAATACCGTGTCGAATACTCAACCGCAACCGCGGCAGGAAGGGGAAACAAGGTTTCCGGAGATACCGCGGCGGGATTTGTTTCGGACTCGGGACACTTCTATTCCCTGATTTCCGACGGCGAGGGTACGGGCGAGTCGGCGCGTAATACCTCGGTGTTCGTGCTCGATCTTCTACGAAATGTTCTCAACCTCGGCATATCGACCGAGTCGGTGCTCTATACTCTCAATATGATGCTCCTGCGAAGGCGCGAGGAATGCTCGGCAACCGTTGACCTCTTTGAATTCGACCTTCATACAGGCGAGGCAACGTTTATTAAGAGCGGAGCTGCTCCCTCGTTTGTGAAGCGAGGCGACTCGGTGTTCAGAATACGCTCGAAAACCGCCCCGATAGGGCTTATGCAGTCTATAGACACCGAGAAAATCCGCGCCGAAATTCTCCCCGGCGACACGGTTATTATGCTCTCCGACGGAATAGCCTCCTCTCCCGAGGAAGCGCCCTGGCTTGTCGAGATGCTTGGCAGAAGCGCAAGAAGGTCAACGCGTGACCTGTCCGAGCTGATACTCGCCGAGGCTCGCCGACGCTCGCCAACCGACGACGATATGACGGTGAGCGTGTTGAGGATTGCAGCCAACGCAAACCTTAATTGACAAAGCCCAGAGCATCAATAATTCCCGCTCTTTCCCGAAAGCTCGCCGACAAGCCTCAATCCTTTCCCAAGATAAAGCAACAATTAAATAATTACGGGAGCCTCTCCGAGCGGAGAGGCTCCCGCTTTGCGCCTTGAGAATATTGTTATTTATTACTTATCCAGACTTACTCCAAAGAGCTTTGCAAGTATTCTTCTTAACGCTCTCGGGGAGCGCACAACAACGATTTTCATATATGTTTCTCCGTATTCAGTTAGAAGGGGCTCTTCCCCTCGTTTTCATTATATGTTTTTTTCGCCGACGGGACACAAAACCGAATATGCGTTATTGACTTTTTTTCCGTTATAATATATAATTAAGTAAGCAAGAGATATTTTTCTCAAATAAAAAAGCACGACAAGGGTATGAAGGCTTTTCGTGCGGGCTTTTGACGAAAGGACAAGGCTATGAAGCTTATTAAGAACGTTACGCTCTTCGGTAAAACCGTGGATATTGCCGTAGAGGACGGAAAAATTGTTGAAATAGGAAAAATCGAAGGCGAGGGATTGGATTTCGGCGGCGCGAAAATTTACCCCGGACTTATCGATATACACAGCCACGGCTGTATCGGATACGACTCCTCGGTAGCTACCCCCGAGGAAATCTACACTATGGCAGACTGGCAGCTCGCCCACGGAATTACCACCTGGTATCCGACTACTATGACGGTTGCCGCCGAGGACCTCGTTCGGGCTATGAACATAGAGCTTGACGTCGGACACGGCGCGACAATGCCCGGCTTCCATATGGAAGGTCCGTTCATTAACAAGAAATACAAGGGCGCACAGAACGAGAGCTTCGTTATCCCCCCCTCTCTTGAGCTTGTTGAGAGGTGCAAGAACGTAAAGCTCGTTACCGTCGCTCCCGAAATTGAGGGTGCGATTGAATTTATCGAAAACTGCCCCGCGGTGGTTGCAATAGGTCACACCGACTGCGATTACGATACCGCAGTGCGCGCCTTTCGAGCAGGAGCGAAATCCATAACCCACACCTTCAACTGTATGCCCGGCATACATCACAGAGCCCCCGGCCCTATCCCCGCAGGCGCAGAGGAGGGTGCGTACGCGCAGCTTATTTGCGACGGAATTCACATTCACCCCTCGGTAGTCAGAGCGCTCTACAAGCTCTACGGCGCTGACAGAATAGTGCTTATCAGCGACTCCATTCACGCAACCGCGGTTGGCGACGGAGAATACGTGTTCGGCGGCCTGCCCGTCGTTGTAAAGGACGGAATCTGCCGTACTATGGGCGGCAATCTCTCGGGCTCGACGACAAACCTCTTTGACTGCGTCAAGAAGGCTATCTCCTTCGGTATTCCCGAGTGGGATGCCGTGAAAATGGCAACCGAAACCCCTGCCGCTCTTATGGGACTTAATAAGGGTAAAATCGAGGTCGGATACGACGCCGACTTTATCATAGTTGACGAAGACTTTAACCTTATCAAGGCTATAGCGAGAGGCGAGCTTTAATGGAAAATCAGCACGAAAGAACCGAGATGATGCTCGGGCGCGAGGGTCTTTCAAGGCTGCGCGCCTCTCGGGTTGCGGTGTTCGGCATCGGAGGGGTCGGCGGGTATGCTGTAGAGGCTCTTTGCCGTGCGGGTGTCGGTAGGCTCGACCTTATCGACTCCGACAGGGTGTCACTCACAAACATCAACAGGCAGATAATCGCCACCCACAAAACCGTCGGTATGTATAAAACCGATGCAATGAGGGATAGAATTGCCGAAATCAACCCCGAGGCGCAGGTTACAACCTATCCCGTATTCTACTCGAGAGAAAACCGCGGGGACTTCGACCTTACGGCATACGACTATATAATCGACGCTATCGACTCGGTTGACTCGAAGGTTGAGCTAATCGCCGAGGCAACGCGGCTCGGCGTGCCGATTATATCGGCAATGGGCGCAGGCGGCAAGCTTGACCCGACGGCGTTCAGAGTAGCCGACATTTCCAAGACGGCAGTCTGTCCGCTTGCAAAGGCGGTAAGAGTGCGCCTGCGCAAAATGGGCATAAATCACCTTCGCGTGGTATACTCCGAGGAGCTTCCCTGCCCTCGCCCATCAGACGCCCCCGTCAGAGAGAGCATTGATGTGGAAAACCCCGCGGAAAAGCGCAACCCACCGCCAAGCATATCCTTCGTCCCCTCGGTTATGGGGCTTATCCTCGCAGGCGAGGTTATTAAGGAGCTGGCAAAAAATTAATAAACCCGAATGAAAAAGAGCGGAGATGATATCAAAATGGCATCTTCGCTCTGAATTTTTGTGCGTTTAAGCGGGGAGAAAACAAGCAACACGCGTTTTAGTGCTGAAATTCCGCAACCTCTTCCCCTTTATCCTCTTTTTCTGTACTCGCTCGGACTGCAACCGACGCGGCGCTTGAAAAGCTTCGAAAAATAGCTGTAATTCTCCATTCCGACCGCAGAGGAAATCTCGGCAGCCGATTTCTCGGTTGTGGCAAGCAGCCGCTTTGCAAGGCTTATTCGCTTCGAGGTTACGTATTCACCAACGGTGGTGGAAAAATAGCTGTGAAAGCCCTCGTAAAGTCGGTTCTTCGATACGAAAAGCGCAGCGGAAAGCCCCTCAACGGTCAGTCGCTCCGAAATATGAGCGTCGATATAGGCGACCGCCTTCTCAACGAACTCGCCGTAATCTATCTCAATAGCGTTCTCAAAGAGAAGGTGCGACAAAAGATTAATCAAGCTGCCGAGCTGCTTTTCGGATAAATACGAGAGCCTCGAGTAGCGCTCGCGCCAAAGCATTGGCGACTCAGAAAAGGGCGGCTTATCGACAGAAAGCTCGCAGTCGGGGCGCAGTCTGCCGATTATCACGTAGCCGACGGGACTGCCGTTTTTAAGTATCGGCACGACGGTGTCGCGCAGCCCCGCGTGGCAGATGTGCGTGTGCGGCTTGCCCGTGCTCTTACACTCGAGAAGCATCTTTTCGTCTGATGCGGCGCAGTTGAGGCGACACTCTCTGACACCCTGAAGGCAGTCGCAGAAATCGTCGTCCGCGCGCCCTCTCATATATAAAAAGTTAAACTCCGAGTCGAGAATTGCGAGTGCCAGCCCCGTAACCTCACCAAGCTCGTCTATTATTTCCTTCAGCTTCTCTACGTTATATCTGATATTCACGGCATTACCTCGCCTCTGTTAGTTGCCCCGTATATAAAACATTCGCTTTACGGTCGGGGATTATTCCTTTGAATACATCTTACTACAAAGAGCGATTTTTGTCAATCGGTTTTGGGTTTTTTCCCATTTTGGGAAGATAAGACAACTTTAGAGGAAGATAATTGTATTGTCTTTTTACTTGCCGAGAGTTATAATATAACCGAAAAGGAGAAGCCGCAAAGCATAACTCGGCACTGACAGTGCTTTAATGGTATGCACCGCGGAGCTTGTGATATGGATTTACTTAGCTCACTGTTTATTGTAATTATAACCGTTGCAATGTCGGCGCAGAACGTAATCAAGAAGGGCTACAACAAAAGGAGCGAGGGCAAGGGCGTCTTTACCTTCAGCGGGGTAACCGTGCTGACAGCCTGCATCTTTTTCGTTGTGAAAAGCGGTTTTTACCTTCCCTTCGGCTTTGAGATGCTTCCGTTCGCTATAGGATTTGCGGTTTGCTATTTCTGCGCGTCGGTCTTTAACTTTCTGGCAATACAGGCAGGGCCGCTCTCGCTTACCTCGCTTGCAGTTTCCTACTCTCTGATTATTCCCACGCTTTACGGACTTATCTTTGACGGCGACGAGGCGGGAATATGGCTGTTTGTCGGACTTGGACTGCTCCTTGTAAGCCTCGTGCTTATAAACGCGAAGAAGGGCGACACGAAAATAACCCTCAAATGGGCGGTGTACGCGGTGCTGGCACTTGTCGGCAACGGCCTCTGCTCAACCCTTCAGCCGCTGCAATCGAGGATATTTGGTGGCGAGTACGACAGCACCTTTATGGTTGTCGCGTTGCTTTCGGTATTTCTTGGGCTAGCGGCATTCGCCTATTTCCACGAAAGAGAAGAAATTCTTCCCTCGCTTAAGTGCGGCGCACACCTTATGGTGCTGTGCGGTATAGCGAACGGACTTGTCAACCTTCTCGTTATGGTGGTATCAAAGACTGTCGATAACTCGGTTATGTTCCCAATAATCTCGGCAGGCGGAATTGTCGTCACCTGGATTGTATCGACCTTCTTCTATAAGGAAAAGCTCACCTTAAAGCAGAACGTCGGTATGGTTCTCGGAGTGCTTGCGATAGTATTTTTGAACATATAAAGTAAACTTTTATTTACATATTTACAGAAAACAAAGGAGTCAACCTATGAATTACGTGCATTGGCAAAGACCGAAAACAACGAGAAGATATATTCACCCACCGATGTCACAGCGTATGTATACTCTTTGGCGCGAGGGCAAATTCATATTTGGCGAGGCAGAAAAGGCGGTGCGTGACGAATACCTCGACCTTGTCAGCGCAGGGCTTACCTTCCTTCGGGGAGAGGCTTCTGAGCTCTTCGACTTCAAGTCGGCGAAGATTTTCCACCGCGAGGACGGTATTCCCGTTCACGGGCTCGGCTTCAAGCTCGGCGCGCTTGATTTTACAGTTGAGGCTTGCGCCCCCTTCGGGCTCACCCCCGCCTGCTTTATCAAGGCAACGCTCAAAAACAGTACCAAAGAAGAGGCAACCGAAGCTCTCGGATTTATGGTCAGAACAGGCCGCGAGTCGGCTCTCGTTATAGAGTCGCCCGACGTCTATGCAAGCTACGCGCCCGACCTCTCCGTATGGGAGCGTGTCAAGGCGACCTGGGCAGAAAAGGACGGAGTACTCACCGACGGCGAGAGATTTATAACCATCTCGGGTGACTTCGGCTTCGTGTTCGATAAGGAGCGCGGTATAGGCAAGTCAAGGGTGACACTCGCTGCGGGCGAGGAAAAGACCGTATATCTCGCCTTCGACTGCGGAAAACCCACCGCCCCCGACTACGAGGCGGCGCGCGCCGAGTGCATAAAGAGCTGGCAACGTGAGCTTCAGAGAATTAACAAGCTCCCCGAGGGACTTAAGGCGCAGCCAAGACACGAAACGACAGTAAGGCAGCTCACAGTTCAGCTGCTTCAGTGCTTCTGCCGTCCGAAGGGCTGCGACTTTGTGCTTGCAAGGCAGGGAGGACTCCAAAGGCAGGTATGGACCTATGAAACTATGCCCGTGCTCGAGGCGCTCTCCCGCATTGGCGATTTCGACGACTATATCGAGCCTATAATAGACGTATACTTCAACGAATTTGCAACCGAGTCGGGCGAGATTGTACCCCTCGCAATTCCGTGGGCAATGGCTACGGGCAACGTGCTCCAGAGCTTTGGCAGATACGCAGTACAGAGAGGCGACAAGGACTTCTTCAATAAGTACCGCGACAAGGCGTATGCCGCCTTCAAGTGGATGAAGGAGCTTCGCGCCTCGGTTAAGGCAGAGGAAACCGTTGTACCCGGGCTCTTCCCGCCCCTTCGCAGCTGTGACGACGAGCTCGTATTCCAGGCTTGGTGCTCCACCGATACCTTCAATATCAAGGGTATCACCGCCTTTGCCGAGGCTTGCCACCACTTCGGTGACGAGGCTTACGGAGAGGTTTATGCCGAGTGCGAGGACTACAGAGCAACAATTCAGAGGCTCTGGGACAGCTTCAAGGCGGCACAAACCGAGGGCGACCTCAAAATACCCTTCTCCCCCGGTGTGCCCGACGAGGTAATAATGAAAACCTACCACTTCGCATATCCCGTCTCTTATTTCGTTGAGGGAATGGACCTTCCTATAGACGAGGGCGAGAGAGTATTTGAAACCTACAAGAGGCTCGGTATGATACGCGGCGACGGAGTGCTCTGTGACAGAATGCCCGATAAGGCGTCGGATATAAAGGAAAGCGGCTCAACCCGCTTCAACCTTGACGAGAACGGCAGGTGCGTCGTGTGGTACGTCTGCTGCCACGAGTATTCGTGGTTCCAGTACTATATGCGCCACGGCAGGCTCGATATGTGCGAAAGGCTTCTTCGCGGCGTATACGATTACTCAATGACCGACGAATACTATATGCTGGAGCGCTACAACGAGCGCGACCCCTATTTTGTCCCCTGGAGTCCCAACGCCTCTGCCAACGGCAGAACAATCTGTATGCTGCTTGATTTTTACAAATAAGGCGAAAAACGCAAAACCAAATAAAAATAGCCCTTTGGCAAAAAAGAGCCTCACATTCAAGTGAGGCTCTTTGTATATTTGTTCAAAATTTTATGCCAAAAATCGACAGCCATTATTTGCGAGAGAAGATTTAGGACAGAACACGAGTTTACAGCCCGAAGGCGTACGAGTGTACGCCGAGCTTGGGTGGAAACGCGCGTTATGTTCAAATATTCTCCGCAAATTTGCGAACGGGCTTTCTGTTGTCCATAATCGCTTTAAATACCGCGCTCTCATACTCTCCAAAGAGCGGCACGCCGTCCTTCTCGGGAACACCGAGAACGTCGGAAATTACCCATACCATTGAGTTCGTGCCGAGAACACCTGCATCCATATCACCTTCAACCGTTCTTGGAATTGCACAGGGCGCACCCTGCATAGTCCAGGTCGAATATGCCTGAAGATAGGAGAACGAGCCGTCGGGCTTCTTGAATTTCAGAGTCTTGTCCCTCGTAATTCTTATAGCCTCGGGTGCGAGTCTGTAAAGCTCACAGCGCAGCTTCCTTGAAAGCTCGGGTGAGTAGTGCTCGTCAATGTTAAGCAGCAGCCTCTTGACAGAAACCCAGGGATTCCATACGGTGACTATCGTGTCAGGCTCCTCGGGCGACATAATTGCCGCTATTGCCGCCTTCATAGCCTTCTCGGGGTTAGGAACGGGCTTGTGCATCTTGGTGTATGCACAGGCAATCTTCATAAGTCCGTTAGAGCCGTAATAGTCGCACTTCTCGTGCCAGATGCCGTTGTCCTCACGCTGATGCGAGTCGAAGAATTCAGCAAGAGCCTCGATATACTCGGGGCCGCGAGTCTTAAGCGTTGAAATCTGCTCTGAAAGAACAGAGCCAACGTTATAGCTTCTGTGGTCGAGGTCGAGAGTCGAGAGATACTCCTTGAAGGCTTCAAGAGTCTTCATATTGTCGGGAATAAGTATGTCGCCGCCCTCGCCGCCGTCGCTCATAGTCGGGTATTTCGGACGTCTGCCGTATCTCTTAAGAAGAATAAGCGCGCGGTCGTAGTCCCTGCAACGTCTGCCAATGCCGATATTCTTGCCCCATTGCGGATGGTAGAAGAAGCCGTCCTTGTCCTGAAGGTTCTCAACGAACGCCATCATTTTCTCGCTGTGCTCCTTGCCGAACCACTCGTTTACGTGCTCCTCGTCGGTAAGTCCACAGCTCTCGACGAAATCAAAAATCGAGTTCATAGCCTCGACAACGGGAAGAAATCCTACGTTATCTCTCGCCGAATGTGTATAGTGGAAGCCCGCCGTTCCGCAAAGCGGGTGATGCTCGCACTCGCTTTTGCCGTAAAGCTCGTTACAAACGCAAATATCGGGGTCGTAGAGGTTAGCCATCCACTTAATAAGCCCGACGTCATATATTGCGTGAAGCTCCTTGAACGCCTCGACTATCTCCTTTTTGTTCGGAGCGTCGAGCTTTTCCTCAAAGCGCGCCCACTGTCTTTTCTTTGTTTCAGCATCTCTCGCCTTGAGCTCGGCTACGAGCTCGGGAGAAAGTCCGTCATCAATACTGCCTATAAATTTTTCCATTTCTGTTCACCAAAAAATCATAGAAGCGGCAGCCGCACCTTCAGGAACGACTGCCGCTAAAGTTCACTTAACAGCCGCTGTATGTAAGCTTCTGTTTACTTTTCAATTACTGTGCCTATTAGTTAGGAGCCTTGTATTCCTTACAAATCTTTGCACCGCAAACGTTGTCGACATAGAATTCAACGTTTCTAAAGCGAGCATCGAACATAAGGCTTGCAGTATTATAATCCGCAACCGTCTTTCCGGTAGCAGTAGCGAATGAGCCTACACATACACCGTCAATATAAACAAGGCAGGTATTGGCATCGGTATAAACCTCGTATGTAATACGGTACCAAGTGTTAGCAAGAAGGTCATACTTGGAATCTGTCACGCCGGGAAGGCGAAGGGCGTTCTCTCCCTTTGCACTCTTGTACTTTGTGCTTGTTTCATCGTATGCCTTAACACCGTCAAGATCAATTGTCTGTACACCCTTCTGAAGAGTCTTTGTAAGAGTGTTATATGACTTGCCGGAAGATGACGTTAGGTCGTCCGAATTCATAAGGAAGTAAACAGTTCCGGAATCGGTATCCGACTCATTGTTATAATAAACGTCAGCTCCATTGTAGTAGAAGTCATACTCAAATACTACGCAATTTGCACTTTCCGAGGTTGTCTTGTATATCGGGAAATGAAGCAAGGTTTGTGTACCCGTCTCACCTGACTCAACCGAAGGCTTGCTACCGCCGATTATCGCACCGTACTTCTCAAATCCGGAGTCCTTAAGAAGATATGCGCAACTATTCTTTGAGAAGTTGGTATGAGCCACGTAGTTGTTACCACCGTTTCCAATGAAATCCTTCCACGTCCAGCCGTCCATCGTGTAAGCAGAATCACCTATCTCGTCAAAGTACTTACCAGCAGTAACGCCTATCTCGTAAGGAATTACAACGGTATTGCCGGTTACGGTGATAGTGTCGCCGTCGTTTGCAACCTTGCGGTCAATCTCAACGCCGTTCTGACCGTAGGTGAAAATGCTCCAGCCCTTGATAGCCTCGGTGTCGTTTGCGTTAAGGGTGATAGAGGTATTAGCCTCAACGAAGCCGCGGTCTGCGGTAGCCTCACCTGCGGTGAAGGTGCCGTCAAGCACGGAAACGTAGGTATACTCCTTAACGAGTCTTTCTCTCTCTGCCTCTGCCTTACCATAGTTTACGTGAAGGTTCTGAGCCGCGGAGCCCATATCGAGCATACCAAAGTAGAACTCCTTCTGATAGTAGGAATAGAGGTCGGCGTCCTCCTCGGAAGCGAGAACTGCGCCATCTCTGTAAAGACGCTCAAACGCGTACTCCATTACGCTATAGGTGATAACCTTCTTTGCTCCTGCCGACTCGGTTTCGATATACCAAACGTCAGCGAAGTCCTTTGCGGCAACGCCTGCGGTGGTGAATACGATTACCGCGGTTTCGGGAGTTCTGTCGCCGTCGAGGTCGATGTCCTCGGTAGCGGTTTTAGCCTTTGTTTCCTCAAAAGCGAGCTTTGCCTCTTGCTCAGAGGGGTCTCTGTCGTATACGCGGAGAGTTACGTCCTCGCCTGCGACGGTTGCGGGGTCAACTGCGAACATAAGGCAGAAATCGCCTGTGTCCATAACGTTCTTACTGATAATTTCGGGTGCTGCATTCTCGGCACTTACGGAAATTCCTACCGCACCGCCCACGAGAAGCGCGAGCGAAAGCACGAGAAGCAGGAGTTTTGTTACGCGATTTTTCATTTTCTTTGTTCCTTTCGTTTAAGTTTAGTTTGTTTTTGTGTTTGTGGATAAATCTGCCGTCAGCTTCCTGTCCAACCGCCGCCGTTTTTATCCGGCTCTCCAAGCGTAGGAATTATCAGGCTTGTTGCTATCACGTCGCTGTCCTTAAAGCTCGTCACCGTAAGAATCGGCTCTGTGTAGCCTTTCTTTTCCTTCATAGTCGGCGCTCCTTTCATAGTTTTTTATTGTTTTGCGTTTGATTTTATTTAATCCATTCTTCAGGCGAGGGCGTATAGCTTCCCGTCCAGCCCGAGCCGTCAACGCTGTCGCTTTCGTCGGGGGTGGTGGGAATATTGCCTATATCGTCAAATCCAACGTCGGCGTCGGGGTTGCTCGGGCCCTGATAGGAGTAATCGGGCTTCTCGTCGGGGTCTACGCTGTCGCCGCCCGTGTTATCGCCGCCGGGATTATCGCCGCCGGGGTTGTCGCCGCCTGTACCGGGTGTGTCACCGCCCTCGTCGGGGTCGGGGTCGGGGGTATTGGTGTCAGAGAGCGCCGCCGCGTGATAGAGCTTCACGTCGTCAAAGAGGAGCATACCCTCTGCCGCCTGCGACGTATAGAAGCGAATGCCGGTCACCTTGTCTGCGGTGATGGGTGTTTCGTAGAAGTAGCTTATCGTACTAGTTGAAACGTAGGAGTCGTTGACGAAGATATTGACGTTCAGTATGCCGTCAACTACTGCGTACTCAAGGCGGAGCTTGAAGAGCTTTTCCTCGCTTCCTATAGTAGTCGTATCTATTGTACCTAACTTGCCTATCGTATCGCCAACCGTCACGGCACCGCCGCCGCGCTTGAAGCCGAGGTTGCAGTACCATACCTTGTTGCCGTCGGAATTCAGAAGGTAGACCTCAACCGAGGAGGAAGCCTTCGAGTCGTAGCAGTCGAGGTAGAGATAGCTCTCGTAAACCGTCACAAGTGCAGACGAGCTCTTGTCGGCTGCCTTCATATAGAAGTTAAGGGTATCGTTGCCGCCCGTGGAGGTGCGAAGCGAGAGGAACTTCGAATATATCGGATTTCCGTCCCCGTCCTTGCCAACCTCAAGTCCCTTAACGCCGAGCTGCGCCTTTGCGGAGCGAGCTTCAAACTTCGTGTCGGGTATGGGATTATTCGGGTGCGCGTTCTCAAAGTCAAATCCGTTATCGGGAGTAAGCACGACGTTCGAGAAAGGATTTTCTACGTAGAAGGCTATAGTGTTCTCGCAGATTACGTCGTCAAGCGTTACACCGCCCGAGCCCGAAACGTTGGTTACCGTGAGATATGCGGGAGTAAGATTTTCACTTCCGTATATGTGTGTCAGAGTGTTTAGGGCAACGAGCTTTCTGCCAACGTAGGCAGTCATCATTCCCTCGTCAATCATATAGAGAAATTCAAGCTCAAAGCCGCTCGAGCCTACTGTGCTTCGCGAGAGAACAGCGCCATTACCGCCCGCGTAATACTCAGAGAGGGTTACGCTCCTGCCCTTAATCTCGACGTCGAGATTTATTATGGGGGTGCCGTCGTCACTGTGAAGAGTAAATCTGTAGGTTCCGCTTGCCGAGGAGGTTGCGCTGAGCGCTCCGACGAATCTTAAGGTGTTCTTAACGACGCTTCTGTCGGTCGGAAGGAGCTTCAAGGAAGCACCCGTAGAGCCAAGCTTCCCGCGCTCGCTCTGTATAGCCGCGCCGCCTGTGAGAGATACGAGGGAGTCCTCACCCTTGAAGGTGTGAACTATCGAGTCGTTTGTCGGGGAAACTCTGTCAAGGAAGTCAAGCTCGTCACGCTCAAAGATAAGGTTGTCGAGCATAACAGTACCGACACCGCCCTTTACCGGGGTAATCTCAAGCAGCTCTGCTCTGTACTGCTGCGCACCTGCACAGACCTGTGAGCTCATTCCAAGCAAAGTATCGTTTACATAAACGAGGATTGCAGGCTCTTCGGTGAAGTATTCAAGGCGAAGCTTGAAGCTCTCGCCCACGGGAACCTCAAAGCCCTTTACCGCGCCGCCCGCCGCTCCGTCGGGAGCCTCGACGAGCCTTACGACCTTGCCGCCGGACACGCTCGCTACCGCGAGGTCAAAGCAGGTTACGTCGTTGAGCCTCGAGTTGTTTTCACGCGTTGTGAGCCTTAGCACCGTGCCATTAGCATCTGCCGATACGGTAACGTCGCTCTCAAAGACCATAGCGCGGGATTTGTTGCTTCTTACGTTAATAGGTAGGCTTACCTTGTACTCCGCACCCGCATTAATCGAGAGAGCGCGCGAGCCTGTCACGGAGTTTTCGGCAAGGGTCACCGCGTCCGCGTCGCCCTCGACGGTAAATACAGACGGAAGACCGTCGCCGTCAAATCTGTGCGTTTCCCTGCCCCTTGATGGTGCGTCGATATTAATAGGCGCACTCTTCTCGACCTCATAGACCTGGCTTGTTCCGTAGCAGGCAACGTTATCCATCCAGAGCGTTGCCTCACAGCCCGTTACCGCAATAATATTCGTGAAGGAGAAGGACTGCCTCGGCTCCGCCTCGCCCGAGAGCTTCGCTCCCGAGTCGTCGAAGAAGTTATCGGTTACCGCGATAAGCTCGCCGTTGAAGTAAAGCTTCGCTCTCACGGTTTCCTTGTCGCCCTTGAAGTAGACCATCTTGAAGTTGAACCACTCGCCAACCTTTGCTACGGCGTCAATCTCGGTTCGTACCTCAAATGAGGGCTTACGCGAGGAGCATTCCCACATTCTGACCTCGTCGCACGTGATGTTAAGCGTTACCATATAAACCGAGTCCTGCATAAGTATCTGGAACTCGGCGTCCCTCTTGCTCTTTTCGGGAACGCAGAAATCGGCTTCAAAGACGTAGCAGGTGGTATTCGGTGCAACGCCCGCCGCCTTAATCTCGAGCGCTTCGTAGCAACCGAGCGCGGTGTCGAACTCCATAGCAAGGTTTGCGGGTTCGCCCTTTATGGGTGCGGCTACTACGCTGAGTGAGCCATCCGAAAGAGAGGTAGCGTTTACTCCGACAGGCTTTCCGCCGACGGTATCGTTATCAAAGTGAATGTAATCAACCTTAATCTCGCCCGAGTCCTTTACAATTTCGCCGAGTCCCTCGAGCCTCTTGACAAGCCTCATATAGTCGGCTCTCGTAAATATTCTCGGCATGATATCAATCGTGCCCGTGGTCTTGAAGAAGTCCTCAACAAGTCCGCCCATAGTGAGGGTGGTGGAGTTAATATCGCCCTCGTCAACGTTCGGAACGGCAACCTTCATACTCTGGCTCGTAGAGGTGTTCTGCCCAATAAGATAGGTTATAGAGCCGTCGTTTTTCTTGAAAATAGCCTGCTTCTGGGTCGTTGCGTTGATTGCCTCGGGGGCAAGGGCAAGCATCTTGTCACGAACCTCAGCGTACTGCGCCTTTTCCTCGGGGGTTTCGGAGTAGTCGCGAAGGTTAATCATAGTCTGGTTAAGCGAGCCCCACACGTTGTAGGTATAGAGAACCGTTTCAACAGGCTGCTCCGAGGTCAGCATCGCTACTATAGACTCAATCGCAAGCGCCGCGCGCGGCACGGGAGCCTCGAGCTTGTTGTATACGTTTATCGCCTTGTAGTATGCGTTGGTGTTCGCGTAGGTGAGTCCCTCGTCCCAGAGTCCCGTTTCGGGGTTCTGATGCGCCGAGAGCCACTCTATCTCTATCTCTGCAAGAGAGTAACTCGCACCCTCTGCGCGAAGCTCCGCATCTCTTGCCAGCAGCTGCGTTGTGTTGGTGGTAAGCTCGTTTGCAATCTGATAGAAGGAGCGGTAGTTCGAGTGAGTTTTATCGAGCTTGTTCCTTGCCGAGAGGTCGTCAAGGTAGGCTCTGAATTTCGCCTCGCTGGTCAGCTGCTCAAATCCCGCGATAGTCGAGGTCGCGACAACGCGAGAGGCAAGAATTGCAGCATTTCTGCCCGAAAGCCTCGGAGAAAGGCGCGAATAGGTGGTCGGAGCAACGCCGCCAACGTAGCTGCCGTCGGCTAAAATGCCGTCACCCTTGACCCCCGTCGGTGTGTCGTAGGTGGGAAGCGCGTAAAAGCGTTCAAGCACCTGCACGGCGCTTCCTACGTCACGGCCCATACGCTGAGTGTTTTTCTCAAGCTCCTCTCTGTCCCACTGCGGGTGATAGAAGTAACCGTTCGGGTCCTGGAGCCCCTTCGCAAACCTTACAATCTGTTTACCGAACCAATCGGGGAAATCGTGACTGCCCGTCATACCGGAGCTGACGAAGAAGCCGAGAGCCTGCGCGGTTGACTCAATATCGGGAAGGAAGCCCTCGGTGTTTCTCGCCGAGTTCGAGAAGTAGAAGCCGCCGATGTACGGGTCGTAGAGGTCTGCAAACCAATCGACGACGTTGTCGGTGCATATATAATCGTAGTAAGAGCGTATCGCCGCTGCAAACTCCTCGTGGTTCGGGGTCCTCTTAGCAAGCTCCTCCTCGAAGGTCGCCCACTTTGCCGCCTGCGTTACAGCGTCAAGCTCCTCCTGGTACTCTATTACGTCATAGGCAAGGTATCTTACTCTGCCCTCTTTCGGGGCAAGCACCTTACTGTCGCCTATTAGCTCGTCAATAAGACAGGAGAAGGCTCGAGTTTCGGCGGATTTTGATGTGTAGGTTTCACCGTCAAAGACAACTGCGAGCGACTCGCCGTCAGAGTAGATAACGTAACCGACGTAGCCCTCGCGGTATTCCTTGATACGCTCGAGGTACCTGTATGCAAGCTTTGAAATCTCTCTTGAGGACTGACCGATTACAATCTCGTGAGCCTTAGCGCTTGACGTGTTATCGGCTACGGTAACCGCAACACCCGTTGCCGCCTCGATTTTCTCAATAAGCCTTTCTGTGTCGGCGTATTCGCCGTCGGTGACAACCGTCACGGCAGTGCCCGGGGCAAATACGTATCTGTCGGGAATCACTCCGTCAGACGAGTCACCGGAGCCGGAATTATCGCCCGAGCCCGAGTCGCCCGAGCCGGAATTGCCCGAGCCGGAATTGCCGGAGCCCGAGTCACCCGAGCCTTCGTCACCGTCGCCGCCTATCTTGCACGCGTAAAGCGAGAAAACCAGCGAAAGCATCAAAAATATGTATAGTAGCTTTTTCATAGTTCTTCCTTTCTGCCGCGTATCTGAAGGCAAGCCGACGTTAATCCGTCAACTAACCGTTTAGTTACCTCGGCGGGAAAATCAAACGCAATTAGAGGAGTACGCCGCTTCTTTGGCTCGCGCCGACAAGATTTTCAAGTCATACTAATTGCGTTACTGTGGAATAGATTGTTCTATTATTAATCAAAAGAGTTATATATCTATATATATTATAACACATTACTTCCTTATAAACAAGCCAAAAATGTTCGTGATTTTCAATAAAAAATCACGAACACTTTTGTTCAAACAGAATATCTGTGAGGAAATTTGTTTAGCTTTTGAGAAAGTCTTTGCCAAATAATTTGGTAGCAAAAACTCAAAAAAAATCAAGTTCTTACCTCTTTATAAGCTCCCGAAGAGTGGCGGCGTCCGAGAGAAAGCTCTCACGAAGCCCACCCTTTGTGAACTCGATAATCACCGAGCCCGAAAATCCGTAGCCCGAGAGCGCCGAAACGTAGTCCGACCAATTTTCCCTGCCGCCCGCGTCACAAAGAAGCTCCTGACGGTTTCCGGTATAGTGGAACGCGTGAGCGTTCACAAGATAGGGTGATACCAGCCTAAGGTTTTCAAGGTTCTCCTCGCGTGTAGCGCCGAGCACCGTCTGCCAATAGAGCCTCACACTCGGAAGTCCGACGTCCTCGATAAGCTTCACAGCGTCGCTCGCGGTTGCGGTAATGCTGTGACCGTGGAACTCAAAGCCCACCGTAATACCGTACTCCGCTGCCATCTTGCCGATTTTCTTGGTTTCAGAAACGAGCGCGGAATATTCCGCGTCGGTCATCTCGCCTCGCTCCTTCTTACCGCCCCACACGCGTATTATGCTTGCGCCGAGCGCCACAGAGGAGTCAAGGAAGGGCTTGAAGTCTGCTCCCGCGCCGAGATAGAAATAAGAGCCGTAGGAGAGGACCTCGAGTCCTGCCGCGCGTGTTTTCTCGGCGACCTCCTTCGCAAGGGCAACGTTCCCCTCGGGCACGTGCACGTCGGAGCCCCATTCAATTCCGTCAAGTCCCCCCTCTCTTGCGAGAGCGATTATTTCATCCGCGGAAAGATTACGGAATGTTACTGAAGTTAATCCTCTTTTCATAGCGTCATCTCCTTGTTTTGTTCGATTTTGTAAAGTTGGATTTACAAAAATCAGTCCGCGAGCCACCTGTCGAGGTTCGCCTTGACGAACTCGTCGTCATTAAGGTGAGGATAGGACTTATACAGTCTGTCTATTTCTTCCTTCTGTCCCTCGGACATTTTTTCGTCGGGATTCAAGCACCTTGTGGACTCGAATAGCCCCTGTCTTACAAGCACCTCGTGCAGTCCCGCGATACAGCCCGCAAAGCCGTTTGCGGTATCAAAGAGCACGGCGTTCGTGTCGGTGACCTCTGCCGCGAGGGTAAGTATCTCACGGGGAAGGCTATCCTTGCCTCTGTACTCACGGAGCTTCTCGAAGAGCTCAACCGCGCGCTTTGTCCATACCGACCAGTGACCGAGAAGTCCGCCGATAAAGCCCTTCTCGTAGGTCTTCCCGTCAACAGTGAATTTGTAGGTTGTCACAAGGTCGAGAACGATATTGTCGTCGTTACCCGTGTAGAGGGTGATATCGTCGGCTCTTCTCGAGAGTGCCGCCGCGCGTACCACGTCAAGGCTGTAGTAGCGGTTGAAGGGCGCTGCCTTTATAGCTACGACGTTGTCGATATCGCATACTCTCTCCCAATAATTGTAGCTGAAGGCTCTGCCGCCGACCGCAGTCTGAAGATAGAAGCCTATAACCGGCATAACCGCGGCAACCGCCCTCGTGCGCTCTACCATATAGTCCTCGGAGTAGGAGTTGAGTCCGCCGGGGCTCAGCAGCACCGCATCGTAACCGAGGCTCTTTGCAAGCTCGGCTTCCTTTACCGCCTGCTCGGTAGGTCCGCAAACGCCCGAAACCATAACGACAGTTTCGCCGTGCGCCGCCTCGAATTTGTCTGCCTCCTCCTTTGCTACGCGGAGCACTTTCTCGAGAAGGTTGTGCTTCGGCTCGCGTATTTCAAACTGTGTCGTATGCACCGCAACCGCAAGTCCGCCGACTCCCGAGTCGAGGTAGTATCTTACGACGGCTCTCTGGCGCCTTTCGTTGAAGTTTCCGTCCTTGTCAAGTGCCAGGGGATTTGCCGGGATTACGGTTCCCGCCTTTAGCTTTTTTAGTGCCTTTTCTGTTCTTGTCATATCAGTAGCTTCCCTTTCTCTCCTCGAAGTGAGTAGGCTTGTTTATGGTTCTGCCGCCGTCGAGTATGTACTCTGCCTGCCATCTTATGAGCGTTTCTGCCGAAACCTCGGGATAGCCGAACAGCTCCATTGCGCGAGAGGCGTTATTGAGATAGCCCGTAGTGCCCTCCTCGCCCTCAAATATTGCTTCCTTGCCGAGGTAGCCCGCAAGCTTCTCTGCTGTCTTTTTAATAGAAACCGTCTCGGGGCCTGTTACGTTCATCTTGGTCATGGGAGAGGTCGCGTGGAGAAGGCCTCTTATGGCAATCTCATTGGCACTTCCCTGCCAGATAAAGTTGAAGCAGGGGGTTGAGAGCGAAATAGGCTCTCCGTCGAGGATTTTCTTCGCGCAGTCAAATAGCACGCCGTAGCGAAGGTCAACCGCAAAGTTAAGGCGATAGATAAACACCCTTGTGCCGTACTTGTTCGATGCGTACTCAAAGGCTCTCTCTCTTGCAAGAGTGCTCATAGCGTACTCGCCGACAGGGCTTACCTTGTCGTCCTCAGTGCAACCGCCCGAGGAAAGCGGAACTATCGGATAAATGTTACCCGAGGAAAATACGACAATACTCGAATTTCTGAACTTGTGAGCAACGAATGCGGGGAGCGTTGCGTTCATAGCCCAGGTGAGGTATTCCTGACCGTCGGTGCCGAACTTTCTGCCCGCCATATAAATAATGTTCTCAACCTCGGGGAGTGCCTCGAGGCTGTCTCTGTCAAGAAGGTCGCAGCTTATCGTTTCAATGCCGTTTGAGTGAAGAAGCTCTAGCGCAATGGGGTCGGAGAAGCGCGAAACGGCTATAATCCTCTTCTCAATTCCCGCGCGGCGAGCCGCGTTTTTTGCAAGTATACAGAGGGTGGGGCCCATCTTTCCTCCGGCACCCAGCACCATTATATCGCCCTTAATCTTAGCGATATCCTCGACGAGCTTATCCGAGGGAGTTGTCAGAAGCTCGTTAAGTCTTTCTTCAGTCCACATAGTCTATTCTCCTGTTTTTGTTTTTTCAATATGTTTTTCGTATGCTTTATTAAAGCATCAGCAGTTTATATATTCTTCTTTGGTAAGTCGGGGCTTGAAGCTCTCCTTCACGGCGATAGCGCCCTTCGCTCCGTCCGAGAGCAGGTCGATAACCGTCATAGCCATAATCTTTGCGGGATTTACGTATGCAAGAATCTTGTCTGCAACCGCAAAATCGGCTGAATGAAGACTGCCCACGAAGCCGCCCATCATCGGCTGAATGATAGGGATAAGATATCCGAGGTCGCCGATATCGGTTGACGCCGTCATAGGGACTCCGCGTATTACCCTCGGGGGATTGTCGAGAAGCTGTGAGTTCTCGGCAAAAATCTCGGATAGCTCCTCCGACTGAATAAGCGGAAGATAGCCCTTGTAATTTTTTATCTCGCATTTTGCGCCTATCGCGTAGGATGCGCCGTCGATAGCTCTGTCAACCTTCTCCGAGGCATCGCTTATCGCCTCGAGGCTCGCTCCTCTGACGTAGGTTTCCATAGTCACCCTGGAGGGCACTACGTTGACAAGCTCGCCGCCGTTTGTAATTATCGGGTGTATCCTTATTCTGTCCTCGTCGCGGAAGGTTTCGCGCTGTGCGTGAATGCACATCATAGCCGCCATAGCCGCGTTAAGCGCGTTCACACCCTCGTGCGGTGCCGCTGCGGCGTGAGCCGCCTTGCCTATAAAATCTATTTTCTTTGCTACAAATCCAAGGCTCGAGCCGCCAATATAAAGCTCGTTTTCGGGTGTCGCTCCCTGCGCGTGCACCATCATAGCCATATCAATTCCGTCAAACACTCCCGTACGGATAAGCTCCTGCTTGCCGCCGAAGAAGTCAATTTCGCCGCGCTCCCTGAGGCTCTCACGGTAGCCGATTTCAACGTACTCCTCGGCAGGAGCAGCAAGGAAATCGACCTCGCCGTCAAGCTCGCCCGCAACCGCCATAAGTCCCATAGCGCAGCCGAGCATTGCGGCAATCTGCGCGTTGTGACCGCAGGCGTGAGCCGCGCCGCTTATTCTATCGGATTTTGGGTGCGAGGAGCAGGTAACCGCGTCAAGCTCGCCAATAACCGCAACACGCGCCTTTGTGTCCCTTCCCGAAAGCCTTCCCATAACTCCCGTTACGGCAAGTCCGTCGGTATACGGTATTCCGAGCGAGGATAGGGTTTCCTTTACCAGCTCTGCCGTCTTGTACTCGCGGTAGCCCATCTCGGGGCTTGCGAGGATTTTCTCTGCAATCGCACCTATCTCGTCCTTATGCCTGTCGATTTCAGCGCAAACCTTTCTTTTAAGCTCTGATTTATCCATAATTACCTCCGCTTGTTAGTAACTATCCGGTTATTTTGAGTTCAAAATTAAGTACCGAAGCTTAAACGCTAAGGTACTTAATAAGCATATCCGTAATGAATTCTGCGCGGGCGTGAACCTCTTCCTCGCTCGACATATCCTTGCCGAAAATTGCCGACATAGTATGAATATTCGAGAAATAAGAGAAGCAGAAGCTCATAAGCGAGAGCACTATCTGATATTCGTCTGCGTCAGAGCGGAATATTCCAAGCTCGACACCCCGACGAATCTGCCGCCTCATATAATCAAAGGTCGGCGCCTTCAGCTTTACCAGATCGTCCTTCGGAATTGCCGTCGCGCGATTCAGGTTCTCCCACATCAGCATACGAACAAAATCCGGGTTCTCAACGAGGAACCTGAACGACACGTGCACGATATTCCGAATAGATGCCACAGGGTCGAGCCCCTCAATCATAAACTGCCTCTCGCAGTCGGCAAGTCTCTCGTAAACCGAAAGAAGCGCCTTTGTATATAGCCCTTCCTTGCTGCCGAAATGCGCGTAAAGCATTCTCTTGTTTATGTCAGCCGCCTCGGCTATCTCGTCAACGCGCGCTCCGTAAAAGCCCTTCTCGGAGAACTCCGCTTCTGCCGCGGCAAGAATTCTTTCCCGTGTAAGCACGCTCTTTTTACAATGCCTTGGCTCCATAGTCCCTCCGAGAAAAATAAAACTTTAGTTTATTTTACCATATTGGAACCAAAATGTCAAGTAAATAGTAAATATGTAAATATTTATATATATTTTTTTATTTTCAGCCGTTGCCCTCGAAAAATTTTCCGTCGGGTACTTGACTTTTGCCTGTGACTGAGGTATAATAGTGTCAAAGTAACTAATCGGTTACTTTCAAAGCAATTATAGCACACAGTCGGCTGTTTGTCAAGTATCAGACAAAAATTTTCCTGTCGCTTGACTTTCACCCCCTCAGGTTGTATAATTAAAACGGAAATGCTGCTTTCGCCCACGGGCAGAACGGAGAATATTATGATTAAAATCGCGATAATTGGAACAGGAATTATAGCCGCATCGCATATTGATGCGATATCGAAGCTCGACTGCTGCGAGATTTCGGCTCTCTGCGACCTCAATGAGGCGCGCGTCAAGGAGCTTGCAAAGAGTCTCTCGGTGCCCTACTTCCTTGATTACAGAGATATTCCCGACAAGGTGGAATGCGACGCGGTAATACTCAACCTTCCCCACGGACTGCACGCGCCTGCCTCGGTATTCTTCCTCGAGAGAGGAATTCACGTGCTCGTCGAGAAGCCTATGGCGAACACCGTCGCCGAGTGCGAAGAAATGATTGCAGCCGAGAAAAGGGGCGGCGCAAGGCTTGCCGTCGCGCACGTTCAGCGCTTCTTCAAGGCTAACAGAATTATCAAGAATATCGTAGACTCGGGCGAGCTTGGCAAGCTCTGTATGTATAACGAGCAAAGGAGCATAAACTACTTCCTCGACAGCCGTCCCGCTTGGTTTACAAACAAGAAAATGTCGGGCGGCGGAATAGTTATGAACTACGGCGCGCACGCCTTTGACAAGCTCTTTTACATTACGGGCAGCAAGCCCGTGTCGGTTTCGGCAAGCGCAGACAACCTGATTAACGAGCGCGACGTAGAGGGCCACGCGCAGATTTTCGCAAAGCTTGAGTCGGGAGTATCGGCAACCGTTACCCTCTCGGGCTACAGCGACGTGGTTTACGAGGCGTACTACTACTTCACGGGCGGTGCTATCAAAATCGTCGGCACCTACGCTATTGAAATTCGCCGCGAGGGCGAAAAAGCCTGGACGAAGATTGAGGACACCTCGGACACACTTGCCTTTGTTCGCGAAATTGACGAGTTCTGCAAATATATTCGCGGCGAGGAGTCCGAAATTCCCGATGCAGCCTACGGCAGAGATATCGTAAGGCTGATAGAGGACGCCTATTCCGACGCGTTGCGCTAAACGGCAATCAAAAGAAAAAGGCTTTGCACATATCACAGTGCAAAGCCTTTTTTGAGCGTTTATTGTATTCTTTTGTTTACATTTTTGGCGTTTTGTCCCCTAACAACCTACAAGACAGGGGCAAGTGCTCTCGCAAAAACAGTTTGTGTACGCTCGGGAAAATCCACCCAAAAATCTCCTAAAACGCCGACAAAAAGGCAGGGAAATTGTCCTAAAGCATCGGCGAAAATCAGGGAAATTTGCCCCTGCAATCAGAGCTTATCAGCGATATCGTAAATGAGCCTTTCGGTTTTCTCCCAGCCGAGGCAGGGGTCGGTTATCGACTTTCCGTATACGTGCTCTCCTACCTTCTGCGCGCCGTCCTCAATATAGCTCTCAATCATAAGTCCCTTGACAAGCCCCTTAATGTCGGCGTTCTGTCCTCTGCTATGGACTATGTCCTTGGCAATTCTTATTTGCTCAAGGTATTTCTTGCCTGAGTTGTTGTGATTGGTGTCTACAATAACGGAGGGGTTCTTGAGCCCCGACTTTTCATAAAGCTCGCTGACGCGCAAAAGGTCCTCGTAGTGGTAGTTTGAGCAGGAGCGACCCGCGTAGTCGATGTATCCGCGAAGAATAGCGTGAGCGTGGGGATTGCCCTCGCTGATAACCTCCCAGCCGCGGTAAATGAAGGTATGGCTCGACTGTGCCGCGGTTATCGCGTTCATCATAACGCTGAAATCACCGCCTGTCGGGTTCTTCATTCCAACGGGAGCCTCAATTCCGCTTGCTGTCAGTCTGTGCTGCTGGTTTTCAACCGAGCGCGCGCCTATCGCAACGTAGGAAAGAAGGTCAGAGAGATAGCGGTAGTTCTCGGGGTAAAGCATCTCGTCAGCCGAGGAGAAGCCGTAGTCGCGAAGCGCCTCCATATGAAGCTCTCTTATCGCAACGATGCCCTTATACATATCGGGCTTTGCATCGGGGTCGGGCTGATGCAGCATTCCCTTGTAGCCCTGTCCTGTTGTTCTGGGCTTGTTCGTATAGATACGGGGTATTATTATTATCTTGTCGGAAACCTCTTCGCTTATCCTCTTAAGCCTCGAAATATAATCAAGCACCGGCTCTCTGTGGTCTGCCGAGCAGGGACCGATAATAAGTATAAACTTGTCGCTCGCCCCCTCGAACACGTCGGCGATTTCCTTGTCGCGCGCCGCCTTTTCGGCAATCATCTTTTCGGTGAGAGGATACTCCGCCTTAACGTCCTTCGGTATTGGGAGCTTCCTTTGGAAATTCATTCTCATAGTATTTACCTCGTAAAATAATATTCAATGCTTATCAAAGACTAATCAAAGACGGCACCGAAAGCAAAAAACAGACCCGAAAGCTGCCGTCGGAGCAGCGCCCCGACACGGTGAACAGATTAATTCAAATAAAAAAACCGCATACCCCTTATGCCCTGAAGCAAAAGCGAATGCGGACTGTCCGTTTTTCGTTCCGAGTCAAGCTCTGGAATTCACAGAAGACGGGCAGCCCTTGGCAAAATAATAAAAGTAATAAAAGAACTTATTTGCTCTCATTGCTGCACGCTCCTTTTCTTTGATGTCATTAATTATACTCCCAAAGCCCCCGATTGTCAAGAGCATTTCGGAAATTTTTGAAAAATTGTTCTATTAGCCACGTTTTCTTGAGTAGTCCAATCTCACAGCCCAAAAGATGCAGTAGTTTGAAAAAGGAGAGCCGAGAGATGCTTTCTCGGCTCTGTTGTAACTGTATCGAAGTCAAATAATCAAGCTCTGCTGCAGTGTTTATCAAGGCTCCGCAAAAGCAAATGTAAACAATTGTTGTCTTGCGCGGCACTAAACGTCCCTCATCGTACCAACGAAGAGAGGCACTCTGTTTTCGCAGTCGATAATCATATACATAAACGGACGGTCAAGGTGAACCTCCTTTATCTCGTCCGGCGGCCCTGCCGAGCCGTCACCCATTTCAACCGAGGTTGCTGCTCCCGCGCGAGTCCCCTGCTCCGCTACCTCGATATAGGTCTTATGCATCACGCGATTGATAAATATATTCCCTTCCTCGGAGCTGCCAAGTCCCGAGAAATCAGCCCTCTGTATATCGAACGCATCGTCCATACCCATTGCGGCGAGCGCACCCGAAATATCCTCGCCAAACTCTACCTCGAATTTGGGAATTGATGCCTTTACCGCCAAAGGCTCGGGGCTCTGAAGCAACGACCCAAGACTTTCTCCGTCAAGCGAGGCGATATATTCCGCCAAGCTCACGCCCTCCTTAGGAAGAAGCGCTACGAAGGCATATTTTCTGCCGCTGTAGTGCTTTATAAATCCACTCGCACCGCCGTCCTCGAAATAGCCGTACTCGTTTGAATACATCATTTTTGTTCGCTGCTTTTTTCCGTCCTCGCACGTGAAGGTGCCGTCGCGCACCTGCCGTCGCTCGTAAATCTCGCTCCACTCCGCCTCAAATGCAAGCGCATTTACAAGGTACATAATTGCGTTCTCGGGTACTCTGTCCAGAATTTTCGGTATCATACCGTTTGTACTTTGCTTTACCCAGTTGTTAATGTCGCGCTTCGTCTGCGTTCCAAAGTCACTTTCATAAACAGATGCGCCGTAATAGTCGGCATTGAGCCCGAGAAACCTCTCGGACGGCGTAAAGCGAGCGTCACTGTTCACCCACATAGAATTTGCAAGGCTGAGAGCATATTTATTTCCCTCGGGGAGAGCGCGCATCAAGCTATAAAAATAAAGATTAAGCTCGGGCACCGTCATACCCAAAACAGACTCCATCTCAGAAAGCGTTTCGCCGCCCGCGCCGTTAGCTGTCATAGCAAGCGCCGTCATTACCGATAGCGGCGACAGAAGAGTATTTCCACCCTCTTCTCTCTCAACAGCCTCTAGAAGCCGTAGCGCAAAATCCGTCACGGCAGCATTTCCGCCGTCAAGCTCCTCCAGAGGCTTTACAGTGTTAGTAGCAATACCCCGAGAGAGATTTCGCGCCTCTATTTCCGAAGAGCAGCCTATAATATTCGTCACCACAGCGACAAGCAGCGCAAGAGCCGCCAAAGCCTTACATAACCTTTTCATACAAATCTCCGTTCCGCCGCCCTCGGGCGGCTTTTTCTCTCTGATAATAAAGACGGCAAAGAGCAAAGAAAGGTTACAATAATATAATAAAAAATCTTTAAAGAGGTATGCGTCACCTCTTGTCGGTCACCCCGAGGATATAATCGGTTGACGTCTTGTAAAATTTAGCCAGGGCAATAAGGCAATCAAGCGGAAGCTGCCTTTGTCCGTTCTCGTATTGCGAATAGGTATTCTGCCTGATATTCAGGTAGCGAGCAACCTCTTCCTGCGTCAGGTCGCTATCCTCTCTTAAATCCCGTATTCTCATATCGGCTCCTTTTTGATTTTTGAAATCATTTTACCATATCTCGTTTTGAGATATTGACATTTATCTCAATTTGTGATAAAATGAAAACAAAAAAAGGAGATAATATGAAAAACGTACTTGTTGAGCTCTGGTGCGGAAACATTAATCCGTGCGGAGAGAACCGCAAACTAACAGACGAAGAAAAAGAGATAATCAAGACCGCAGCGACCATACACGAAAATCTTCATTCATTGCTTTCTGAAGACCAAAATGACCTACTGGAAAAGCTCCTTGACTGTTATTCCGAACTATCAAGCCTAAACGAACGAGAAGCCTTTGTATACGCCTTCAAGCTGGGTGCAAAAATTGCAACCGCGGTCATCGGTGAATAGCCGCCCCTGTCGGGGCTCTTCGAGTTTTGAGGAGAAAACGCCGTTTACGAGTCGCCGCTGTAGTAACCTACTGCAAGTGCTCGTAAACGACGATTTATACAAAAATTTTACAGCCCATCAAAGTAAGCGTATGCCAGCAGCAGCACACCCCTCCTTCGTCGCCGCATCCCAAACGGACGATTGCACCTCGCCAATATGCGCCGAGCCCATCATAAGCATACAAAGGCGCGATTGACCAATGCCGCCGCCAACCGTCAAGGGAAGCTCGCCACGAAGAAGCATACTGTGGAAGGGGAGAGTTCTCCTGTCGTCACAGCCGCGCTCGCGAAGCTGCCTGTCAAGCGATGCCGCATCAACGCGGATACCCATAGAGGAAATCTCGAAGGCGCGTCCAAGCACCTCGTTGTAGAACATTATATCTCCGTTAAGCTCCCAGTCGTCGTAGTCGGGCGCTCTGCCGTCGTGGGGCTTGCCCGACTTAAGCTTGCCGCCTATCTGCATAATGAGAGCGGTCTTGTGCTCGCGAAGATATGCGTCCTCGCGCTCCTTCGGGGTTAAGGACGGGTACATTTCTTCAAGCTGAGAGGTCGTAATCGCCGACACCTCGCGCTTTAGAGTAACACCCGCCTCGGGGAAATCAACGCGGAAGAGGTCGTTTGTGTCACAGATAACGTTAACTATCTTCTGCACGGTTTCCTTGAGGTAATCAAGGGTGCGCTCCTTCTCGGTAATTACCTTCTCCCAGTCCCACTGGTCAACGTATATCGAGTGAATATTGTCCAACTCCTCATCGCGCCTTATCGCATTCATATCGGTGTAAAGACCGTTGCCAACGTAGAAGTGATACTCCTTGAGCGCAAGGCGCTTCCACTTTGCAAGCGAGTGAACGACCTCGGCAGACTCGCCAACGTCGGGAATATCAAAGGACACGGGGCGCTCGGTGCCGTTGAGGTTGTCATTGAGTCCCGAGCTTTCGGTAACGAACAGGGGCGCCGACACGCGCTTCAGATTAAGAGCTGCCGCGAGCCTTTCCTGGAAGGTTTTCTTAATAAAGGATATCGCCTTCTGCGTCTTGTAGACGTCAAAGGGCGGAGTGTAGTTTTCGGGAATAAAGAGCTTGCTCATAAAAATTTCCTTTCCGAAGGGCAAGAGTGCCGCGGGCTCAATTCCGCATAGCGGATTGCCCACTTCCCTTGCCTACCGCATAGCGGTACGGTTATTAAACGAATGGAGCCCGAGGCAGAAAAATCTTGCTCGAGCCCCACAAAATATTGAATTTTGTAAAGTTTACTTAACAGTAGTGGTGCTGCGGAGCATAACGTCGTGGTAGCCGCCCTCAACGATACTCGTCGCAGAAACGAGGGTAAGCTTCGCCTTCTCCTGAAGCTCCTCAATGGTTATAGCACCGCAGTTGCACATAGTGGACTTAACCTTGTAGAGCGACTTCTCAACGTTGTCGTGAAGAGGTCCCGCGTAGGTAACGTAGGAGTCAACGCCTTCCTCGAAGGAGAGCTTTGCCTTGCCGCCGAGGTCGTATCTCTGCCAGTTTCTTGCTCTGTTAGAGCCCTCGCCCCAGTACTCCTTAACGTACTGACCGTTAACCATAATCTTGGGTGTGGGGGACTCGTCAAATCTTGCGAAGTATCTGCCAAGCATCATAAAGTCTGCGCCCATTGCAAGAGCGAGAGTCATATGATAGTCGTGAACGATACCGCCGTCGGAGCAGATAGGAATATACACGCCGGTCTCTCTGTAGTACTCGTCACGAGCCGCTGCAACCTCAATTACCGCGCTAGCCTGACCGCGGCCGATACCCTTGGTTTCACGGGTGATGCATATAGAGCCGCCGCCGATACCAATCTTGATAAAGTCTGCGCCTGCCTCTGCAAGGAAACGGAAGCCCTCTCTGTCAACGATGTTGCCCGCGCCAATCTTTACTGAGTCGCCGTACTTTGCACGAACAAAGTCGATAGTCTTCTTCTGCCATACGGTGTAGCCCTCGGACGAGTCAATGCAAAGCACGTCAGCGCCTGCCTCAACGAGTGCGGGAACTCTCGCCTCGTAGTCACGGGAGTTAATACCTGCGCCTACGATGTAGCTCTTGTTCTTGTCAAGAAGCTCAAGGGGATTTTCCTTATGCTGCGCGTAGTCCTTACGGAATACGAAGTACTTAAGCTTTCCGTCCTTGTCAACTATGGGAAGGGAGTTAAGCTTGTTGTCCCAGATAATGTCGTTTGCCTGCTTGAGAGTTGTGCCCTCGGGAGCAACAACGAGCTTCTCAAGGGGAGTCATAAAGCTCGAAACCTTCTCGTCACCGGTCATACGGCTGACACGGTAATCTCTGCCTGTAACGATACCGAGAAGCTTGCCGTTTGCGCTTCCGTCATCGGTAACAGCCATAGTGTTGTGTCCGTTTCTCTCAACGAGCTCGAGAACGTCGCTGAGAGTGTTGTCGGGAGTGAGGTTGGAATCGCTTACAACGAAGCCTGCCTTATAGCCCTTAACCCTTGCGACCATTGCCGCCTCGTCCTCTATGGACTGGTTGCCGTAAATGAAGGATACGCCGCCCTCCTTGGCAAGAGCTATCGCCATTCTGTCGTCGGAAACCGACTGCATGATAGCCGACACCATAGGAATATTGAGCATAAGGGGGCATTCCTCCTCACCCTTTCTGTACTTAACGAGGGGAGTGCGAAGCGAAACGTTCGCAGGAATGCATCTCTCGTCGGTATAGCCGGGAATGAGAAGATACTCACTGAAGGTGTGGGAGGGTTCATTGAAATAAGTAGCCATTTTTACTTCCTCACTTTATATTACGTAATTTTACACAAATTATTTATATTAGCATATATTTTAACATAACGCGCACTGCTTGTCAATATCTAATCGACAAGTTTTGAAGGGAAATTATTACTCGCCGTCGGCTTCCCAGCTATCAAGGATTTTTATGTGGTCGATTATCGGCTGGTCGCCCTTGTCCTCAATCGCGCCGTTGCCAAGATACTGCCATACAACGTGCTTATAGGTGCCGTAAGCAGGGTCTATCTCGTAGCTGCCGTAATAGTCGGCTAGCTTGCTCTTCGGGAAGAAATCCTCGGTAATATCGTCAACAACCGAAAGTCCCTCAACCACGTATCCGAACGCCGCATAGCTTCCGTCAAGCGACTGCGAGGCATCAGCGTTGCAAATAAAGAACTGCGAGGACGCAGAGTTCGGGTCGTTTGAGCGAGCCATAGAAATTACTCCGTGCTTGTGGCTTATATCGTTGTTGTGTCCGTTTGAAGCGAACTCGCCGAATATCTCGTTATCGCTTCCGCCCGTGCCGTTGGCATCGGGGTCGCCGCCCTGAATCATAAAGTCCTTGATAATTCTGTGGAAGGTGAGTCCGTCATAGAAGCCGTCCTCTACAAGCGAGAGAAAATTACGAACCGTAACAGGCGCCGTCGTGGCATCAAGAAGCACTACCATCTTAGGGTAGCCTCTGACCGCAATCTCAACGTAGCTTATTTCCCTGCCATCTGTATTTCTTGTTTCAAGATACTCGCACGCGCCCTCTCCGTACTCGACGCCGTCGTCGCAGGAGGTAAGCACCGAAAGAGTGCCTACAAGGAGTGATAACGCAAGAATTAATCCCAAAATCTTCTTCATTTTGTAAACCTTTCTTTGCTTTTATAGATATTGAGCTACAAACAGCTCGATTGCGGCATAGCCGCCTATTCCGCCGTATTTTGCCGCGGCATCGGCGCCGGCAAGCCTCTCGGAAATCTCTCGGAGAGCCCCTCTGCCGTAACGCTTCGCCGCACTGATATAAAGCCCGGTCTTATAGGAATGAAGCTTCATAATTTTCTCTATATCCTTCGCGCCGCACCCCTCGTCATAGAGGCAGGAAACGTAGAGAAGGTCGTTAAAGGTTCTTGACATCATACCCATAATCGAAAGCGGGTCAACCCTTCTTATCCGCATCTCGTTGAGTGCCGCGTAAGCCTTTTGCTTATTGCGCTCGGTTATCGCGTTTGAGAAGGCGTAGGTGTCACACTCGGGGGTGGAGCTTGCAACCTCCTCGACGTCGCGTACCGTTACCTCCGACCTGCCTCGAGCCTTTGCGAGTGCCGACAGCTTCTTCACCTCGGACACGAGGGTGTCCATAGAGTGCCCCGAGCGAAAGACCAGCGACTTGACGGTATCTACAGTCACAAGAACACCCTCGGCATCAAAATGCTTCTTTAGCCAGGAGTAGAGCTGCGAGTCGGTGGATTTATCGAACTTAAGTATTGACATGCGCTTGTCAAACCGCTTTGCAAATGCAGACGGCTTCTTCTGGTTGCCCATATCGAGCTTCTCACCCTCGGCGGTGAAGGCAACCACAGAATAAGGGTGCTCCTCTACCACCTCGACAAGAGCCTCAAGCTCCGAGAGCCCCTCCTCCTTAAGCGAGGCGAGGTCGGCGTGCCGCCATTCCACAAGCTTTTTGTCACTCATCATCGGCGGCGATTTGCAAGCCTCGGCAATCGCGCCAAAGTCGGGCTTGTCCCCGTCAAATACGGGATTGTTAAATACCGCGAGCGACTCGTCGGGGCTTATCGCGCGTCGAAGCTCGGAGAGATAATACCTTATAAGGTAGTCCTCCTCTCCCGAGAAAACGTAGATACCCGATAGCTCGCCGGACTTAAGTCTTGCTTTAAAATCAGAAAGCTCGGTCATAGGCTCTCACCCACAGTCTTTGTCTTAAGGTCTATTGTCATACGCACCGCCTTGTCAGCGCCGCCTATTTTCATACTGTAAAAGAGGTCAATTCCGCCGCCGCATTCGCCAAGAGTAACCCTTACGCGCTTCGGCATAATCTCCGCATCAAAGGCATAGGGCGGCACGCGGTAGAGAGAACGGTGAAGCCTACCCTCAGAGAACACGAACTCGCTCTCGGTAGCCCCCGAGCGCTTCACGGTAACAGAGCCGTTTTGCAAGACAATCTCGCTTTCTACGCGGCTGCCCTCACTCTCCTCGGCGTAGGTAATCAGAATATCGCCGTCGGAATCGTAATGATAGAAGCCCTCGGCAAAGCTCTCGGTGCGCTCGATATCCCCCTCGGGAAGTCCCGCGGAGTCAAGATTTTCAATTCTGGATTTTATCTTTATCTCACAGGGTAGAACAGTCCTCACCGAAGCTTACCTTCCTTTCGTAATGTGAAAAAAGACAAAAACGGAGGGTAACCGCCGTTTTTGCCGTTGTGATTAAAATGCTGCGCGCTTATGCTGATTGTACTCGCTTCTCGGATTGACGAACTTACGCCAATCGAAGCTGCCTGCGTCAAGCGCGGTAACAAGAACCTCCGCGGTCGCTATGTTGGTAGCAACGGGAATGTTATGAACGTCGCAAAGCCTCATAAGGTCAAGCTCCGAGGGATAAGGCTCTCTGTCAGCCTCGGTGCTCTTGAAGTAGAACACAAGGTCAATCTCGTTGTAAGAAATCCTCGCGGTAATCTGCTCCGTACCGCCTACGCTTCCCGGCATAACCGTATCTATTTCAAGCCCCGTAGCATCGGAAATGTACTTGCCTGTTGTATGAGTCGCGCAAAGGTGGTGGCGGCTCAGTATTCCGCAATATGCGATACAAAACTGCGCCATAAGTTCTTTTTTGTTGTCGTCTGCGATAATAGCGATTTCCATAGCCTCTCCCATCTTCCTGTACTGTCGGCAACACTGCCTTACGTATATTCCTTAGCCTCGGCTCTTGTGCCGAAGCGCAAAATTTTCTCCGTTTTTCACGAATTGAATATATTGTATCACACTTTTAAATGTTTGTCAATCATTCATATAAAATAAATATGTAAATAAAATACGAAAATTTTTCATTTTTTTGAAAATAGGGATTGTAAATAAGCAAATTTTGTTGTATAATATTTCCGTTAATTTATTTTTTAACGAAAAAACAATTTTATCATACAAGGAAAGCACTGAAAATGAAGAACTTTAAAAGAATCGGCGTCCTCTCCTCCGGCGGTGACGCACCCGGAATGAACGCGGCAATCAGAGCCGTCGCCCGCACAGCACTCTCCCACGGCGTTGAGGTAATGGCGATTTACCGCGGTTACTCGGGTCTTATTGACGGCGACATCAAGCCCCTAGAGGTCAGAGACGTATCCAACATAATCAACAAGGGCGGTACATTCCTCTACTCAGACCGCTGCCCCGAGTTCAAGACTCCCGAGGGTATGCAGAAGGCTGTAGACACCTGCCACCGCTTTGGCATTGACGGTATAGTTGCAATCGGCGGCGACGGAACGTTCCGCGGCGCAACCGACCTTACCGCACACGGTATTCCCTGCGTAGGTATCCCCGCAACGATAGATAACGACATCACCTCCACCGATGCAACGATAGGCTTCGACACCGCTATGAACACAGTTATCGAGCTTGTTGACAAGCTTCGTGACACCTGCGAGTCACACGCAAGATGTAACGTTGTTGAGGTTATGGGCAGAGGAGCCGGTGACATCGCGCTCAACACCGCTATCGCCTCTGGCGCAACGGCAGTAATCGTTCCCGAGTTCCCCCACGACGACGACTCGCTTTGCAGAAAAATAAAGAGAGCAAGAGAGCTCGGCAAGCGCAACTTCATCGTTATCGTATCCGAGGGCGTAGGCTCTGATTACGCTCCCGCGCTTGCAAAGAAGATTCAGGAAGAAACCGGCGTTGAAACTAAGTTTGCTCGCCTTGCTCACATCGTGCGCGGCGGTAACCCCAACCTTCGCGACAGAGTTCTCGCATCAAAGATGGGCGTATACGCCGCAGAGGAGCTTCTTCGCGGCAACTCCAACCTTGTTGTCTGCGAGAGAAAGGGCAAGCTCGTATCCAACGAAATCAGATACGCTCTTATGCTCGACAAGATGTATAAGAAAACCCTCAAGGACGGCGACCTCGACGGATTCTCCGAGGAGGATATCGCTAAGATGAAGGCAGAAATCGCCGAGAAGAAGGCAGAGCTGCTCGACCTCTTCACCGTAGAGAACAAGATTAATCTCTAATACAACCTCGCTTTTATAGTAAAAACCTCGCTTTTTGTAAAGTAACATTTACATAGAGCGAGGTTTTGCTTTATACAATGATAAACGCATAGGGCTTATTTTTCCTTTTGGCGTAAAGAAGCGTTTTGTCTATTCCTTGAGTGCGCCCATCCCATACAAAAAGCACGGCATCTGCCATATCAACCATTGATTCGTTACGCGTTATCAGCAAAGCACGTCCTCGAGCGTCGCGGCGAGGGCGCACAACGTACTTTGACAGTCGGTGAGAATCAGCATATTGCTCTGCCAATGCAGCGATTCCTCTTTCGCCGTCGCATATAACGGTATCGATTTCAGGTGTCACGTACGGAGAAAAATCAAACTCCTTTATCGTGGGGGAGCCAAAAACCAAGAGTTTCATAGAATATAATCCTCCTTCAAGATATATACCTATATAAGTATATACCAAAATAGAGAGATTGTCAATAAGGTATATATCAGATAAAATATATATCAAGGGAGGGATGTATATGGTAAGGCTGACTATAGACAAATATCTTGACAGGCGAGGTATAACTCGCTACGAGCTTGCAAAGCGCACAGAGGTCAAATTTCAAACGATAGACCGATATTACAAAAACCGCGTCGTTCGTTACGACAGTTACATTTTAGACCGTATATGCTCTGCGCTCGAGTGTAATCTCTCCGACATTCTCGAATACACAAAGGACGGCGAGAACCTTCCATCGGCTCCGTCCACAGAAGAGGATTAATCTTTGGTCAAAATCTTTTTATTATAGCAAAACCTCGCTTTTTGTAGAGTAGCATTTACATAGAGCGAGGTTTTGCTTTTGTGTTGCATTGGCGCTGCTTTGCCCTACCAAGCATCAATAATTCTTGGTAGTACGCGGAGCGTACCAAAACGGACAAAGGCTCCGTTTTGCAAGAATTTCAGGGCGAAACCACGATTGTATTATCAAACATTTCGTTTCGCAACTTTGCCCCCCCTAACATCAATAATTCTTGGTAGTACGCGGAGCGTACCAAAACGGACAAAGGCTCCGTTTTGCAAGAATTACAGGGCGAAACCACGAATGTGTAAGCAAACATTTCGTTTCGCCTAGCCTGTCATAATCCTCTCAAAGCAATCGTTGGTTTCGGGTGTTTCAAACCGTATACCGAGGATTTTAATATACCTTGCGTAATCGTAGTTGTAGGTCGAGAGAGGGCGTGAGAAGGCGTTGTCGGTTTGTGCCGCAACGAGGATATCCTCGCCGTCAAACCCAACGACAAGGAGCGTGTGATAGTATCCGCCGTCGTTTTTTGCCAGCTGAATTACGTCCCCGAGTTCAAGCTCGTCAGAGGTCGCAACCCTGCCAAACGGCCCGACGTCAGCGTTCTCTATAATAAAATTGTAGAAAAATTCCACCCCCGTCCAGGAAGGACTCCTGTCGTCAAGAGAGATAAAGTACCAGCCGAAGGTCGGGGTGTAATTCATTTCACAGCCACCGGCATATATGCACTGCGAAACGAAATTCGTGCAGTTTCCGCCAATCCCCGCAAAGCTTGCAAAAAAGGAATTCTGCGAGAAGGCATATTTTTTAGCGTAGGCAACGGCGTTTTCTCTGTTGTAAGGCTTTACCACCAGCATATCATTCTCCTGTCATAAAGTAAGTCTATATTATTTTATTTCGGAGGAAAAAAATTGTGAAAAATATCTTGAAATTTTCCCTACGTAGTAGTATAATAATTATATTAATTTTATATTTTCCGGAGGAAATACTATGGACTCTAATAAGAGACCTGAAACCATGGCGCGCATCACCACGAAGGAGCTTGCCGACGCGTTTATCGCCGAGCAGGTTGCCGAGGTAAGACGCACCGTCGGCGACAAGAAGGTGCTCCTTGCACTCTCGGGCGGTGTTGACAGCTCGGTTGTTGCCGCGCTTCTCATAAAGGCTATCGGAAAGCAGCTCGTCTGCGTTCACGTTAACCACGGACTTATGCGTAAGAACGAGTCCGAGGGAGTAATCGAGGTCTTCAGAAACCAGCTCGACGCTAACCTTATCTACGTTGACGCGACCGACCGCTTCTTAAATCTCCTTGCAGGCGTATCAGAGCCCGAGAAGAAGAGAAAAATTATCGGCGCAGAGTTCATAAACGTATTTGCCGACGAGGCACGCAGCCTCGAGGGCATTGATTTCCTCGCGCAGGGTACGATTTACCCTGATATACTCGAGAGCATCAAGCAGGCAGAGGGCAAGAAGGCAGTCAAGTCGCACCACAACGTTGGCGGACTTCCCGAGGACCTCGACTTTGAGCTTGTCGAGCCCATAAAGCTCCTTTACAAGGACGAGGTTCGCGTTGTCGGCGAGGCGCTCGGACTTCCTCACGGTATGGTATACCGTCAGCCCTTCCCCGGCCCCGGTCTTGGCGTTCGCTGCCTCGGTGCTATCACCCGCGACAGACTTGAAGCGCTCCGCGAGGCTGATGCAATTCTCCGCGACGAGTTCGACAAATCGGGCCTTGCAGAGAAGGTATGGCAGTATTTCGTAGTAATCCCCGACATCAAGTCGGTAGGAGTAAAGGACGACAGCCGCTATGAGGGCTGGCCCGCGATAATCCGCGCCGTAAACACCAAGGACGCAATGACAGCCTCCATCGAGGAGATACCCTACGCAGTCCTTCACAAGATAGTCGACCGCATCACAAACGAGGTCGAGGGCATCAACCGCGTGCTTTATGACCTCACACCGAAGCCTACCGGAACGATAGAATGGGAATAAGGCATTTGCCGTCGGAAAATGCAATTAAATCCACGCTACGTGTGGAATAAATCTGCTCCGCAGATGAAATCCTTGCTTTGCAAGGATGATGTCGCTGCGGCGATAAGTGGATTTAATTCAACCCAAAACGCAGTTTTGGACTTCATCCGCCACCGGCGGACTTCATCACAACGTGACCTCATCGCGCCAATTATTTTGGCGCGATTTCATTTTAAGGAGATTTAGATTATGAAAGAAAACAAGCTTGCCGACTTATCAATGTTTTTGCTGTAAACGCATTGGAATTAGAGAATTCAATAGAAGGTCACTATTCTCTTAAGAATCAGTTTGAGCGCTCCGCAACAAGTATCGGTGCAAATATTCGAGAGGCGAATTATGCTCAAAGCAAAGCAGATTTCATATCAAAGCTTCATGTCGCTTTGAAGGAATGTTATGAAACAGAATATTGGTTAGAATTATTTGTAAAAGCAAACATAGTTGAAGAAGAAAAGGTCAAGAACCTTTTACACTCTTGCGGAGAGCTCCGCCGCATGCTCGTTTCCTCGATTACCACGCTTAAAAGCAAATAATTGTTTATTTATTCACCGTAGCACTTGTGCTACGGTGATTTATTTTTGTGCTTCTCGGGCTTTCTTTTTTTGCAAAAAGCTCTTGACAAACGTAATACTTCGTGATATGATGTATTACGCAAGGGGAGGTATCAAATGGATATTCAGTTAAAGCGCGGACTGCTCGACGTGTGCGTGCTGTCCGCAATCAAGGACGGCGACTCCTACGGATATAAAATTATTAAGGATATGAAGCCGTATATTGAGATGTCGGAGTCAACTCTCTATACCATTCTCAAGCGGCTTGAGCTAGCGGGAATGCTGACCGTGCGTACCTCTCTGCACGGCGGAAGGCTCAGGAAATATTATCATATCACCAAGGCAGGCCTTGGACGAATTGAGGATTTCAAGGACGAGTGGGGCGAGGTTATGTCGATTTACCGCTTCGTCACCCGTGACTGACAGTCGCATATCAAAGATACGAAGCAACTATAATTCGGCGCCGAGCTCTTGTGGCGGCGGCACAATTCCAACGAATACGGAGAGAAAAAATGACTAAACGTGAATTTACTGTAAGGCTTGGCGGTATGCTATCGGGGTTGCCGAAGCGAGATATTGACGAGCGCATAAGCTTCTACTGTGAAATGATAGACGATAAAATTGAGGACGGTATGTCCGAGGAAGAAGCCGTCGCCAATTTAGGCAGCATTGAGGACATCGCGGCAGAAATACGCGAGGGCGTGCCGCTAGTGAACCTTGTCAAGGAAAAAATCAAGCCGAAAAGAGGGCTCGCGGCGTGGGAAATCGTCCTTCTTGTTCTAGGCTCGCCGATTTGGCTCTCGCTGATTGTTGCCGCCGTGGCGGTTGTTTTCTCGCTATATGCCGTGCTGTGGTCGGCGGTGCTGTCGCTTTGGGCAGTGTTCGTATCGCTTGCCGCCGTGGGTGTCGCGGGAACTATTGCGGGTGTAATTCTCATATTCACCGACGGAGTCCTTACGGGGCTTGTGCTGATTTCCGGCTCGCTCGTTTCGGCGGGAATTTCAATCCTCGCGTTCTACGGCTGCCGAGCGGCTTCTGTCGGGGCGTTCTATCTGACAAAGAACAGTGTTCCGCTTGCTAAAAGAATGCTTACTAAAAAGGGAGAGGTTAACGTATAATGAAAAAGCTATTGATTATATCGGTAATACTTATCGCTCTCGGCGGTTGTATTTTCGTCGGGGTAATGGCAGCCGGCGGTTGGAATTTTTCAGAAATCGGCAGCGGCTCAATGCAAACCAACACGCATACAGTAGAAGAGGATTTCGAGAGTATTCTCCTTGACACCGAAACCGCAGATACCTCCTTCCTTCCCGCAGAGGACGGCGTGTGCCGTGTCATCTGCTACGAGCGGGAAAAGGAAAGGCACACCGCAGAGGTTACCGACGGCAGGCTCGAAATCAAGCTCTGCGACGAGAGAAAATGGTACGAGCATATAAGCTTTGGCTTCAAGTCGCCGAAGATTACCGTTTACCTGCCAAAAACCGAATACAAGGCGCTTAATATCGACGAAAGCACAGGCGATATTCGCCTGCCTCAAGGCTTCTCCTTCGAGTCGGCTAAAATAGAAATGAGCACAGGCAACCTTCACCTCGGCGCTTCGGTATCGGGAGAGGCAAAAATCAAAAGCTCAACCGGCAACGTTTCGCTGACTGCGGCAAGTCTTGGCTCGCTTGACGTCGAGCTATCCACAGGCAACGTGCATCTTGACAACCTGACGGTCATAGGAAGCATCAGGGTGAAAAAGAGCACCGGCGCGCTTCACGCAACCGCGATAAGCGCAGGCGACGTATCGGTTAGCGGCTCAACGGGAAACGTTACGCTAAAAGAGGTTCGCTCCTCGGGCACCGTTAGCGTCGACGTCAGCACGGGCAAGGTTAGCCTTACCGACACCACAGCCGAGCGCTTCACTCTTTCGACCGACACGGGCGACGTGATTTTCAATAGCTCCAATGCAAAGAGCATTAATGTTTCAACCGACACGGGTGACGTCGAAGGAACGCTTCTCTCCCCGAAGCTCTTCTCGACAAGCACCGACACAGGCAAGGTAAGCGTCCCCTCGCCCTCGGGCACCGAGCCCTGCATAATAGAAACCGACACAGGCGATATCAGCATAAGCATAATCTCGAATGATTAAGCGATTTAGGAGCAAGCGCAAAAATCGCTCCACCCGACCGCAATAATAATATACAGCAGAAATATCAAACGGCACCTAATCCTCGGATTAAGTGCCGTTTTTGCAAATTATTATTTACTTTTTTGAGGTGTTTCTTAAAAAGCGCGAGCTTCCTTCGTGTCGATTATTTAAGAAGTCGCTTAAAGCCTGCCTGACAAACGGGAGAGCCTATTGCCTCGAGAATTGCCTCGCGGGTGCCGACCGAAAGCACTCTTGCAATTTCACAGAACACAGAGTCAACCGCCTCGTAGTAGCCCTCCATAATCTTTTCGGTGTGGGCAAGTGAAGGATAGAAGCCAATGCCGCCAAGGTATCCTCTCTCGAGCATAAGAACTGTATAGAGCGTCTTTAGTTCCAGCGGGTACTCCTCGAAGGTGAGGTGTGCAAGGCAGGGCCTGCCGCCTGCGTGCGCAGGAAGTCCGTGCTTTTTTGCAAGCTCGTTCCACTTGTCAATCATAGCCGCGCCGACCTTATTTGCGTGCTCCCAGACCCTCGTTTCTTCCATTTTCTTTATTGTGGCGAGTGCCGCGACAGGGCCTACGCTCTCGGTCCAATAGGTGCTGCTGATAAAGCTGTCCTCTGCACCGTACATTGCCGCGCGAGTACCGATTACTGCGGCTATCGGGTGACCGTTGCCGAGCGCCTTCGCAAACACTGCCATATCGGGATTAACCCCAAGCGCAAGATGCGAGCCGCCAAAGCACCATCTCCAGCCTATCGTAATCTCGTCGAAGATTACAAGTCCGCCGACGCCTCTGACCTTCTCACAGACAAATTTAAGGAAATCCGGCTCGGGCTCCCCGCCTCTGATAGGCTCCATAATCAGGCAAGCAATACTGTCGCCGTGCTCGGCAATAATTTTCTCGAGTGCCTCTCTGTCGCCGTAGTTGAAGGTGAGCGCAGAGCCGCCGAGCGCACGCGGAACGCCCGCAGGCTTAAGCCCGGGGAGCAGCTGACCGTCAAGAGCGGAGTCTGCGCCGAGGTTTGCGGCAATGTACCAGTCAGTCCAACCGTGATAGCCGCATATTACCACCTTGTCCCTGCCGGTGGTTGCTCTCGCAATTCTTACTGCCACGGCACAAATCTCGCCGCCCGTGCGTGCAAAGCGAACGTTCTCTGCCCAGGGGTGTATCTCGCAGAGCTTGTCGGCAAGCTCAACCTCCTCGGGGGGATTGAGGGTGCTCATTGAGCCGTTTTCAATTCTCTCGACAACCGCTCTTGTGACGTCGGGGTCGGCATAGCCGAGAAGGCAGGCGCCTATTCCCGATAGGGTCATATCGTAATAATGATTGCCGTCAACGTCCCAGACCTCGCAGCCAACAGCCTTCGTAAAATAGCTCGGCCACTTGTCGGGCGCGAACTGCTCGGGGCGCTTCGAGAGAAGCTGCGTTCCCCCGGGAATTCTTTCCTTTGCGTGACGGTATAGCTCCTGTGCCTTTGACATAATTTTTCTCCTTTTTTCCGAATGTTAACAATTCAGACCTTTTATTTTCTTTTCATTTTAATTATAATGGTTCTTAAGAGAGTTGTAAACAAGCAAAAGCGACATAATTATAACGAAAAAGTCTATTTATAGAGGTTGTATGATTAACGGAGAAACACTTGAAATAGAGATTGGAAACATTGGACTACGGATTGTCACCGACTCGATAAGAGCCGCGAGGAACAAGACAGACAGCGTAACGCACAGTCACACAAGCTATGAGCTTCACCACCTGCTCTCGGGCGGTGCCACACTCGAATACGAGGGCGGCAGCACAGAGCTATCCGAGGGGGAAACGCTTCTACTATCGCCCGAGCTCTTCCACCGCTTCGCTGCGGGGTCGGAGGGCGCACTTATTTTAAGCCTTTCGTTTTATCTTGAGAGAAGGGGCTCGGGCGAGGACCTCTACTCGCTCTTGACATCCGCGCTCCCCGAGAAGGGCTCGCCTATCCGCTTTGAGCGGAGCGAGGCAATCGACGGCTGCATAAAGGGAATAACCGCAGGAGCGCACTCCGCCTCGCCCTTTGCAACCGAAGCGGTCAAGGCAAGCCTTGCACTTCTTTTCACCGAGCTCTTTTCCCGACTCGCAGGCGACGGGGCGAAATCCGACAAACGGAGAGGTGGCGAAAAATACGGCATAAGGGGCTTTGTAATCGAGGAGTATTTCAACAGATATTACGTTGACGGCGCGTCGCTCTCGGAGCTGTCCGAGCTTCTTTCCCTCTCGAAAAAGCAGACCGAAAGAGCAATCAAGGAAGCGTTTGGCGTGGGATTCCGCGAGCATCTTTTGCGCCTGCGGATTAAGAGTGCCGAGGAGCTTCTCTCGGGCAGTGACAGGGAGATACGCGAAATCGCCGAGGCTGTCGGCTACTCCTCCTATAACGGCTTCTACGAAATCTTCAAGGCGCGAGTCGGAATATCTCCCGAGGAGTACCGAAGGGCGCACCGCAAGCAAGACTTGAGCATATCGCGCTGAAAGTAAAATAAGGCTTGACTTTCCCACTTTTTAGATGTATAATAATAGGGCTTGCCCTGCGGCAAGCCCATTTTTGTATTAATTATCAGGAGAAGATATAATGGAAAAAATCAAAGTGGCTGAAGAAAAAAGCATCTTCACTCACCCCCTCGTCCTCACTCTCTCAGCACTCTTATGCTGTGCGCTCTGGGGCAGCGCGACACCCTTTATAAAAATCGGCTACGAGCTTATGATGCCCGAGAAAACCGTTCCCCAAACTATCCTCTTTGCGGGTATTCGCTTTACCCTCGCGGGAATTATCACGGTTCTTATCTATAGCATAGCAAGGAAGAAGCTGCTCTATCCGAAGCCCGAAAATATTCCCTGCGTTCTCACCGTCAGCGCCTTCCAGACGGTAATTCAGTACATATTCTTCTATATAGGACTTGCCAACACCACAGGTGTCAAGGGCACTATCGCAAGCGGCTCGTCTGCCTTCTTCTGCGTGCTTATCGCGAGCCTCGTTTTCAGACAGGAGAAGCTGACGGCAAAGAAGATTATCGCCTGCATACTCGGCTTTGCGGGAATTATAGTTGTTAACCTCGACGGACTTGAGCTTACTATGAATTTCCTCGGCGACGGATTTGTAATCTTCTCGACAATCTCCTACGCCTTCTCGTCTGTTCTTATGAAGCGCTTCTCGAAGCGCGAGGACCCGGTGGTTATAAGCGGATATCAGTTTATCGTCGGCGGCTCGTTTATGATAATGCTGGGCTTAATTCTCGGCGGCAGAATTACGGTAGATAGCCCGAAGGCTCTCCTCGTTCTTCTCTATCTCTCGCTTCTCTCGGCGGTAGCCTATGCGCTCTGGGGAATGCTCCTTAAGTATAATCCCGTGTCGCGCGTGTCGATATTCAGCTTCACAACTCCGATATTCGGCACACTCCTCTCGCTCCTTATGCTCCCCGAGTCCACGGGAGTAAATCCTATCAATCTCGTAATCACCCTCCTTCTCGTGTCGGGCGGTATATTCCTTCTCAACTACCAGAAGAAGGCGGCAGACAAAAGCAGCCTGCTTGAGGATAAAAAATAATCGAAGGAAAGCTTCTTGTTCACCCCTTAATTAACAAAAAATCCGCTTTGTCGAAAGGCAAAGCGGATTTTTTAATATCTGTCAGTTAAGTATTTCGGTAACGGCAGCTCCCACCGCGTCGCGCAGCTCTACACCGAGAATTTTTGCAAAGGTCGGTGCGTGATTGAGGATATTTCCTTCCTCGAGCACAGCTCCGCGCTTAAATGACGGGCCCATTCCCATAAAAGGCGGCTGCGGTCCCTTCTCGGGCATATGTCCGTGGTTGCCGTGAGCCGTTCTGTAGTCACTGTTATCAAGCGGAAGCACCGCGGGACGGATTACCTCGCCGCCAAAGCCCGAATATCCGTCGGACTCCAGAACGAAGGAGAAGTCACCGTCAAGCCCATACCTCTCCTTTACCTCCTCGCGCGTGAACACACGCTCAATTCCGTAAATCTGCTCGCTTGCCATCTCAGAGAGCACAGCGTACACAGACTCCCAAAGCTCCCTGTCATCGGGACGCGAGAGGTAGACGTGCCCCGTAAGTCCACCGCTTGCAATATAAGCGTCGTAATCCTTGATATTGCCCTCGCCGTCACATCTGATAAAGCCTTTCTCGGCAAGAAAAACGTTGGGGCAAATCTTTCTTACGGTGTCAATCTGTCCGTGGTCGCTGAGCACGACGAAATCGGTGGTATCGAGAATTCCGGCATCCTCTACGGCAGAAAGAAGCTCGCCAAGCCACCTGTCGGTTTCCTCAATCGCGGTCTTGACCTTTCCGCCAAAGACACCCGTTCTGTGCCTTGCGCTATCGACGTATCCGGGGTGAACCAGCACGAGGTTCGGCTGATAGCGTCTGATTATTTCCGCGGCGCAGTATACCTGAAACTCGTCAAAGGCGGGGTGAGCATCGAGGTATCCGTAACGGCGCACCGCTTCCTCGATAATATCCATAATGCACTCGGTTGCGCCATACTCGCGGTATACCGACAGGACGTCGTCCTCTCTGCCCTCAAGATATATATTGAGAATACCGGGAACGAGGTAGTCTACGGCTTCGCCGCCCTTCGCGGTGAGCGGCCAGGTCGAGGCTGCAGTCGTAAGACCCGCCCTCTTTGCCGCGTGAAGAATAGTATCGCAATTGATTTCGTCAAGGAAATTGTACCAGGGCGCGGGGCTTTTCTCGGTGTGAAGCCTTTCGTTTCTGATAACCCCCGTAATCCCCGCGGGAGCACCCGTGATTATAGATGCGTGAACAGGGTGGGTAAGCGAGGGATATATTGTCCTTACCCTCTTAATCATAGCGCCGTTATTTATTATACGTGAAAAATTCGGCAGCGTTGCCGCATATTCAAGGTCCTCGTATACGAGCGCATCAACACTCACGACGACAAGATGCTTGTTTTCCATCATTTCTCCTTTTCTTCGGTTCAATCTCCGAGCTGCCGAAATATCGGCTATCGGGCAGTAGTTCTATCTACAATAATTCTACCACCTATTTGAGCCTTTTTCAATACCTTTTTTGCCAAAATACAGGACAAAGTTGCTGGGCTCGGTCAATAATCCTGCACCTCTGCCCACGCCGTGTTGCATTATCTTATCAAAAATCAGAGAAATCGTGGAAATTTTTAAAAACCCCTTGACAAAACCCGAAAACGGTAGTATAATTTTCGCATAACCGTAGAGAAAGAATAGTAGCAACAGCAATTCATTGCAGAGAGCCGCCGTCGGTGAGAGTGCGGTATGATAGCTTTTGTGAATGGACTTTCGAGGGCGGACCGAAAGGCGACGAGTAGGCTCCGACGGCAGGCACCGTTATCCGCACAACGTATTCTGTACGTGAGGAAGCATAGCTTCGAATCGGGTGGCACCGCGGAATATTTTCCGCCCCGAGCATTTTGTTATTGCTCGGGGCTTTTTGTTTGCCCGAGCCAAGGAGGAGAAAAATGAAATTTTCAAACGTTGATTTTGACACCTATTTTGCAAACTATCCCGACAAGAACGGCTACTTTGGCAAGTACGGCGGCGTGTACGTTGACGACAAGCTCAAGGCGGCTATGGCAGAGATTACCGAGGCTTACTACTCTATCTGCCAGTCAAGAAAGTTTATTGCGGAGCTCCGCAGAATAAGAAAGGAGTTCCAGGGCAGACCTACCCCCGTCACCCACCTCGAGAGACTCTCCGACGCACTCGGCGGCAGAGTTCAGCTCTACGCAAAGCGCGAGGACCTCAACCACTCGGGCGCGCACAAGCTCAATCACTGTATGGGCGAGGCGCTCCTTGCAAAGTATATGGGCAAGAAGAAGGTTATCGCCGAGACCGGCGCAGGTCAGCACGGCGTTGCGCTTGCGACCGCTGCGGCATACTTCGGACTTAAGTGCGATATCTATATGGGCTCTGTTGATATTAAGAAGCAGGCTCCGAACGTTGCCAGAATGAAAATTCTCGGCGCAAACGTCATAGAGGTTACCCACGGACTCAAAACCCTCAAGGAAGCGGTTGACGCGGCATTCGACGCATACTCAAAGGAATATAAGGACTCTATCTACTGCATAGGCTCGGTTCTCGGCCCTCACCCATTTCCTATGATGGTGCGTGACTTCCAGAGTGTTGTCGGCATTGAGGCAAGAGAGCAGTTTATAGATATGACGGGACACCTTCCCTCGGCTATCGTTGCCTGCGTTGGCGGCGGCTCGAACGCGGCGGGTCTTTTCGCAGGCTTCTTAAACGACCCAGTTGACATCTACGGAATTGAGCCCCTCGGCAGAGGACCGAAGCTTGGCGACCACGCGGCAAGCCTTAAGTACGGCACAGAGGGCATTATGCACGGCTTCAACAGCATTATGCTTAAGGACGAGAACGGCGAGCCCGCGCCCGTCTACTCGGTTGCCAGCGGTCTTGACTACCCCTCGTCGGGTCCCGAGCACGCATTCCTTCAGGAGATTGGCAGAGTTAAGTACGACGTAATCGACGACGAGGAAACCATTGACGCCTTCTTCCGTCTTGCAAGGCTTGAGGGTATTATCCCCGCTATCGAGTCCTCGCACGCGGTTGCCTACGGTATGAAGCTCGCAAAGACTATGGAGCACGGCTCTGTGCTTATCAACCTTTCGGGCAGAGGCGACAAGGATATGGACTATGTGCTTGAGCATTACGGAATGAGATAATCTCTCGGCTGTCGCATTCAGGCATAAACGAGTGGATATTTCTGCTCGGGCTCCGTTCGCCGAGGCTTTCGTATTCAGGCATAAACGAATAAAAAAGGTGGAGATACTGTAAAACGGCATCTCCACTTTTTCGTTTTGCTCGGATTTAAGATTTACTTATAGGAACAGCGGGCGAAGCTGCCTTCCCTCTCTTGCGGCGGCGAGCGCCTCGGGAATTCTCTCGAGCTCTGCGACGAGTGAGTGCGGCTTCGCCGCTATATCGTCCTGAAGAAGCGGTACGAAGTAGACCGAGCGGCGCGTCAGGAGCCTTGAAATGTTTCCGAGATTTTGCGACATTGCGTCGTTTGACGAGAGGGCTATAATAAGCCGCCTATCCTGCCGCAGATGCGCCTTTGCCGCCATTGTCACCGAGGTGTCGGTTATTCCCGAGGCGAGCTTTGCCAGGGTGTTGCCCGTGCAGGGCGCGATAATCAGCGCCTCCAGCGGAGCTTTAGGGCCAAGCGGCTCGGCATCTCTTACGGTGTGTATAACCTTCCTGCCGCAAATCTCCTCAATCCTTGATACAAAGTCAGCCGCCGTCCCAAATCGCGTGTCGGTGGTATATGCCGTCTCGCTCATAATCGGAAGGACCTCCTCGCCCGAGCTGACCAGCCCCGAAAGCACAGAAATTGAGCGAGAGAAGGTGCAAAACGAGCCTGTGAAGGCGTAGCCTATCATAATTCCGCACCCCCACTGCTGCCGAGATGCTCCTCGCATATTCTTTTGTACATCAGCCGCCCTGCCGATATAGGATATCTCCTCTCGGGAATTGCGGGAAGCCTTATTACCCGCCTGTCGCCGCCGAAGTTCTCGCCCGAGGCAAGCTCTATTATTCTGTAGTCCTCGGGAAGAGATGACAGCTCCTCTACCGAAATCTGCTCGCTCGGCGCGGTGTTGATAAGAAGGGAAAGCTCCGAGAGGTCCTTTTCCTCGCTGACGAGTCGGCTCTCAACCCCCATCTCGCACAGCCCGAGCCGTACCGACTCGCGGGTGGTGTAAACCCTCACGCGAGCGCCGAGGAACAGCAAAAGGCGCAAGAGCGCCCTGCCGATTCTTCCGTAGCCGACAAGGCCGATATAAAGCTCCTCGGGCGCAGAGTCGCACTCGGTAAGGATATATCCGAGCGCCCCGAGGGCGGTGAGCTCTGCATTTCCGAGGAGAAATTTCTCGTCGCGCCCGAGGTCAAAGAGTGTAGCCCCCCTCGCCGAAAGCTCGCGGCCAAGAGAGAGGGGAATATTGTATCCGACGGCAAGGGTACCGCTGTCTGAAAGCGACAAAAGCTCTTCAAGAGATACCCCCGTGCCGCCAATGTATCCGTCACGAAAAGTCGTCGGAATGGGCAGAAGAATAATTCTCGGGTAACGGCTGTTCCCAAAGCCCGAGAGCAGCTCGGCGCAAACCGAGAGCCGCCGCCCATTCCCTATAGTGCGTATTTCCATAGTATACCCGTAGTTGTTTTTAGTAAGACCTTGCAAGAGTGGCAAGCACCGAAATCGGACTCGAAGCTTGCTTTTTCCTCTCTTGCATAGCCAATTCCAACCCGAATTGGCTGACCGTGGGAATCTCTGATTTGTCCTTCACGGCTATTAATTATTTTATGATTTATAATAATTACTGTTCCGCTTTCGACAAAGTACGGGATACTGCCCGTTCTCTCGCGCAAAGGGCAGAGCTTAAAGAATTATTTATCGTTTTTCATACCGAGCATCTTTTTCATAGCGTCGGCTTTTTCGGTAACGAATTTCTTCATTTTGCCCACCGCGTTAATAACGCCTGCCGCCGCAACGGTGAATACCGCAAGAGCAGCGTAAGGATGTCGCTTCTTTCGGGCTTTTTTGTTCATTTCCATCTTTTTTCTCCTTTATATGGGATTGTTCGTATTTTCCCCAAACTCGGAAAAATTATTAACGCAATTGACAAAGAGATATAAATGTAGTAAAATGTATGTATTATAAGGCAAGTCCACACCTACAAATACACCGCGAGGTTTTTTTATGTATACCTGTAAAAAATGCGGTGCGACGCTCAAAAATCCGTCGCTCCCCTGCCCGTCCTGCGGCTCTATGCTCTCCTTCTCGCTTGCCGAGTGTGAGGAGCTTATGACCGAGGCGGCGCTTAATATGAAATTAAAAAACTATTCCGAGGCTACAGAAATATACGCGCTTCTAGCAAGCTTTGGCTATACCGAGGCGGAGAGAACGCTCGCAATGCTTCTCGAGGAGGGCAGGCTTATGCCCGAGGACCCCGCAACCGCCCTCGAGTACTATCTCGCCTCTGCCTCGAAGGCAGATGCCTATTCGGCGTACAGATACGCCTGCCTTTCGGCACATACCGACGGCAGAGTAGGAACACACGATTTCTGGATTTTGGTATCGGCAATTCTCGGTGAGAGAAGAGCCTTTCCCGAGGCGGCGAAGGTCTTTGCGCTTCGCGGCGACAAGGATAGCGCACACTATTATCGCGCTCTGGCGGCAGATGCAGGCGACTTTTCCTCTGCGCTATATCTCGCAAAGGAGAATTTCAAGGAAGGTCGCGCCCCCTTTGCGAAGTGGTACTCGAAGAAATTCTTCCGCACACTCTTTTTTGCCCCCCGCCTCTGGTTCTCGCTCGTGAAGGTGAAGGCGGAAATACCGCCCGAGCCGGTTCTTGACAGAAGAAACGAAATCCTATGCTCGCTCATATACGAGGCAAAGGAATGGGGGCTTGACCTATTGCGCTTCAAGCTTGCAGAGCTTCTTTCAGCAGAGCGAACGAAGGACGGCTTGTATACCCTCGCTATGCTCTATGCCGAGGGCGTGGGAGTCAAGAAAAATGCCGAGCGCGCAATTACGCTTCTCGACGAGGCGGTGGGACTTGGCTCTGCGGACGCCGCGCGCTCGCTTGCTACAATTCTCCTGCGCGGAGAGCTTCTCCCGCCCGAGCCTGCACTGGCGATAGCATACCTTGAGCGCGCGGCGGCGCTCGGCAGCCCCGAGGCATACGAGAGGCTCGGAGATATTTATTCAGAGGGCAGGCTTGCTAAAATGGATATTTCGGCAGCTCTCGAATATTACCGCAAGGCAGCAACCCTCGGCGGCGGCTCTGCACAGGCAAAGCTTGACGCGCTCTCCTACGAGCGTGAGGGCTACTACGCGAGAGCAATCCGCGAGGAGCTGAAAAATCCCGAGGCGGCGTTCGAATCCTGCCAGCTCTCGGCAGCAATGGGCTATATTCCCGCCTATTCAACACTCGGCAGCTACTACGAAAACGGCATAGGCACGAAAAGGTCGCGCAGAGAGGCATACAGATGCTATCTTCTCGGAGCAGAGGCAGGGGACGAGGCGGCAACCTACAATCTTGGCAGAGCCTACGCGCACGGAATAGGCACGGCACGCTCGACAAGCCTCGCGATAAAGCATCTCACCCTTGCAAGCCGAATGGGAGTCAAGGCGGCGGAGGGCGAGCTTGTCGCGCTCTACGAGAGGAAGAAAAGGAAAATGCTCCGCTCGCTGTTCGCGGCGGCACAGGAGCTATACTATATGCACAAATACGAGCCCGCAAGGAAAATGCTCGAGGTTTCAGCGCAGCTTGGAAATCCGAAGGCAAGCTACCTTCTTGGAGCGCTTGCGGAATTCGGACTTGGAGAGGTCTACGACAGAGCCCGCGCGGCAAGGCTCTATAACGAAGCGTACGATGGCGGCTTTATCGACTCGTCACACGAGTACAAAAAGCTGCTTCTCAAAATGTCGCGCTAGAAAAGAGAATTCATTAATTTGAGCAAAATGAAAAGTGGAGATGCCAATTACAGTATCTCCACTTTTTTCGTTTATGCCTAGGGCATAAATTTATTCTTCGGTTATTTGGTTTGCGGATATGCGCGCCTTGTGTTAAGGTCGCTTACAGTCGCGTAGGATAGGAGTGTCGGGAGCACGTGCTCGTAATAGGTGGTTTCCTTGAAGTACTCCTCGTCGTAGAAGTCGAAGAGCTCCTCCTTACGTGCCTCGAGGAATGCGTCATAGTCGGTGAGGTGGTCGTCATAGTCCTCGTCGGACTCGAGCTGCGCCTCAATGTACTGTCTGACGTACTCGTCGATATACTCCTGCTTTATCGCGGCAAGCTCGGCTGCAAACTGCTCCTCGGTGGGGGTAAGCCCCTCAACCTTCATTACGTAGTAGAGGATAAGCCTCTCCTTTACGAGGTTCTCGGACATCTCATAGAGAACGTCCTCCCACTTCTCCTTGTCGGAGAGCGAAAGATAGCTCTTTGCGTAATCGTCGATATCCTCGTAGAGCAGCTCGCCGTAATCGTCAAGCTCGTCCTTGTTCGCGTTGTAGTTTGCACGAAGGTCCTCTACGTACTGCTCGTAGATTTCGTCAACCTTGCTCTCGGGGTATCTTGTCACCTTCGCGCTGTTAAGGAACACAGTCCACATCGCGTCCTCAATCATAGAGTCGCGTGCCTCCTCGTAGTAATCCCAGAGGGTATCCTCTACGTAACAGAGGTATTTGTAAACCAAACTTTGCTTTTGGTCTTTAAACGCGTTGTAATACTCGGAATTCGTGTCGCGGAACTCGTACTCTCCATACTTCTCAAGGTCCTCGGCGGTAACGTCGGAGTCCTCATCTTCAAGAAGCTCGTTGATAAACGCGTCGGAAAGTGTGGGGGTTGTTGCCTCGCTTACACCGTCGATATAAATTTCAAAGTATACGGTTTCGTTACGGAGATATGCGCTAGGAAGTCCCGTAGTTCCGTAATCGTAAGGATAATAAGCTTCAACCGTGAGTATCTCGGTGCCGCCGTTCGTTTCGGTGCTTTCGCAAAGGGTGACCAGCTGCACCTGAAGGTCGGTGTACTTAAGCTTCTTACCCTCAAGCTCACACTCAAAGGTGTAGCCACTCTCGCCCGACTTACGGGTGCAGAGGAAATCGTAGAAGCCCTCGCCGTACTCCCCGTCAACCTTCTCCTTGCCGTCGGTCATAGCAACGCGCTCGCTCTTATGGGTGTAAGCCGTGCCGCCGTCGGTCGATTTTTTATAGCTTAAATATACAACGTGCTTGTCGGTAACCGCCGCACCCGATGTGTTGCCGTCGAACCTTGCGTACTGCGTCTGGTCCTTACCGATAAGACCTATATCAAGTCCTATCATCATCTGGGTGTGATTTCCGATAGCCATCTTCGTTGGATCAAGGTTTGTAAAGTCGTTGAGGCCCGAGAGGTATACCTTCTCGCCGTCCTTGTCAAAGAGATAAGCCTGATAGCGGTAATAAACCGTGTCGCCTATCTCTACGGGAACGTTCTTTGACTTTGCCGCGTCGTCAACGAGCTCGCTCTTCGAGCAAAGGAGATTGGTAATCTTCACGTCAACGTCGCTCACACCGCTTATCTTGCCGTCCTCGCCCTTCTTCTTTCTGTGGGGCTCGGCAATATCAATTTCAACCTTATAGTTCTTGTAGGTGTCGGCGCTGAACTCAATATATCCCGACAGGTCTGCCGAGAGGTAATCGAAGTTCGGGTCCTTCTTATATTGGTTTACAAGCACAACTATAAGAACGACTATTCCGACAATAAGAACAATTCCGCCCGTAATGATAGCCGCCCAAGCCGTCGGAGAGAGCTTTGTACGCGGAGCCTTTGTCGCTTCCTGTCCGTCCTTTGCGGCAAGCTTCACCTCGAAGGGAAGCTCTTCCTGATTGTAGCCCATCTTACGGAGCTTTTTTTCTTCTTTTTTTCTGTTAAGCCTTTGTCTGTCAGACATTTTTCTTACCTTTATTATATTAGTAATTTTACGCAAGGCTATCGGCATAAGCCGTTGCCAGAGTGTCGCAGCGCTCGTTGTAGTCGTGACCGTTATGGCCCTTAACCCAGACGAACTTCACCTCGTGCACAGAGGTAAGCTCAAGCAGCCTCTGCCAGAGGTCGGGGTTCTTGACCTCGTCCTTGCCGCGCCGCCAGCCGTGCGCCTCCCAGGAGTAAACCCACCCCTCGAGAAATGCGTCAACGAGGTACTTTGAATCCGAGTAAAGAGTAACCCTACAGGGCTCCTTCAGCGCCGAGAGTCCCTCGATAGCCGCCGTAAGCTCCATGCGGTTGTTGGTCGTCATAGCATCACCGCCCGAGAGCTCCCGCTCGTATTTTCCGTACACGAGTATAGCTCCCCAGCCGCCGCGACCGGGATTACCGCGGCAAGCGCCGTCGGTATAAATCGATACTTCCTTCATAAATAGCTCCATTCTGCCGCTGTGCGGTAGAATTTTAAGAAAGAGGGCGTTGCAAGAGTTTATATGCAACACCCTCTCGGTAAGCGAGAGAGCCTAGAGCCCCTCACTCTGAATGTCAATGAATATTAGTCAGCCTTCAAGGTGTACTTAACGGTAGAGAACTTGACTGTATAGGTCTTTGCATCGCCCTCACCCGCAGTGGTCTGTACTGCGTCTGCATGCTTCTCCTCGGTGTCGTACTCCTTCTCGTAATGAGTGAGGTAATCGAAGAGCCTGTTGGTCTGGAGTATTGCGCGGAGGTTAATCTCGCCGTAGTACTCCTCAAGCTGGCGCGCCTGAACGCTGCCGAGCGACTTCTTATACGCCTTATATACATCCTTGTCAACGATGAAGTTATCAGCCGCGTCGATAAGGTTATCCTTGTTCTTCTGCGCGTTCTCCTCTGCGGTCTTCTTGTTCTTCTCGTTCTGCTTGTCGAGCTTCTTCTTTGCCTGGTTGTTCTTCCACTCGCTTATCGAGTCGTCGTACTCGTACTCCTCGGGCTCGAAGGTGGAATTGTAAACGCCCTCGTCAATGTCAGCCTGATAGTAGTTCTTAAGGGTTGCGCCCGCGTTATGAGCATCAAGAGCCTTTGCAACCGCATAGAGCTTAAGAACGGGTGCTACAAGCTCCTTTGCCTCTGCGATAATAGCCGCCTCGATAGCTTCCTTCTCGTCGGTCTTTCCGGTCTTCTTTGCCTCGGTTATCTCATAGAGATAAGCGTGGAGGTTGCCGTATTTCGAGTAGTTGGACTGGCTGGTTTCCTTGCCGTTCGAGTCAAGCGCCTTGCCGGTATAGAAGTCGTGCTCGTAGGACTCGTAGAGGTTCTTGTAGTAGTCGTCAACTACCTTTTCGGGGTAGCCATTAACCTTAACGATATCGTCGGACTCGAAGACAATCTTGTAAATCTCTTCGTTAACCTTCTTGATTATATCTTCCTTGTAGGAATGCTCTGCGCTCTCATACTCGTCCTCGCGGTACTCCTTGTAGAGCTTGTCGCCAAGAGTTTCTGTGTCGGTGTCGGCAGCCTTGATTGCAACAAGCTCCTGAAGAGCTGCTCTTACCGCACTGCGCTTTGCGTAAACCTTCTCCTGTTCAGCCGCGTCAAGAGCATCGCTCCACTTCTCCTCAAGCTCCTCTGCCTTGTCGTATGCCGCAAGATGAGCCGCGGTGAGAGCGTCCTTCTTGGCTGCCTTATCAGCCTCTGCCGCATCGGTGTAAGCGGTAGCCGCGGTAGCCGCAGCATCTATAAGAGCCTTGAGTGCTTCAAGGTCGGTCTTTGCCTCGGTGAGAAGCGTCTTGACCGCAACCTTTGCCGCATACTGCTCGGGGTTAGTGTCCTTCTTCGACTCATAGTCGGTTACTGCCTTCTCCGCTGCGGTAAGAAGATTTCCGATAGAGGTAACCGCGCTTGCCGCATCGGTCTTTGCCTCTGCAATCTCCTTAACTACGGTCGCAACCTCTGCGTCCTTGTTGGGAATAGCGATATAAAGGTCGTCGAATACCTTATAAGCCTTCTCTGCGTTGGTGTAAGCCTTGCCGAGAGTTTCGAGCACAGAGTCTGTGTCGAAGGTGCCTGCATAGAGCTTCTTAATCTTCTCTATCTCGGTCTTAACCTTCTCTGCGTAAGCCTCGTCCTCGAAGATATCGAAGGAAGGCTCCTTTGCCTCGTTCTTGTTCGTGGTGGACTTGTCGTCCTCAACGCGAAGGGTTATATCGGAGCCTGTTACGTACTCAAGGATATTGAGCGCGGAAAGCTCCTCGGGCATATCAAGGTAGAATACGGGATATACGTGATAGGTAAGCTCCTTGTTGGTAAGGTCAACCTTGTTACCCTTAAAGGTGGAAACCTTAACCTCGTGCTTGGGAAGCTCCTTGCCATCCTCTGCCTCCTCCTCGAAGGGAGTGAAGGTTACGTCGATGGGAGCTCCCTCGGACTCAACCTCCCAGAGAACCTTAATCTCGCTGTAGGTAGCCTTGTCTACGTCATAGGTAGTGGTGGTCTCGCCCGACTTGTAGTCGTAGGTCTCGCCAAGTCCCTCAACTACGGGCTTGCTTGTCGAGGAGGTGCCGTCGGCAACCTCGATATTAGAGTTAATCTTAACTACGGTCTTTGCCTCGCCAATCTTGCCGGCAAGGAATCTGCCGAGCGCACTGTCGGAATCGGAAGCAATCTTGACAACCTCGTAATCGGCGGTCTGATTGATGGTAGCAATTTCCTTTGTTGCATCGGTCTTATCAAGAAGCTTGAACTCTCTCTTGTAGCTTACGACGATGGTATCGCCAAGTTCAATCTTCTTGCCCTTCTCGCCGTTTGCCGCGTAGAGGTGGTCCTCTGCGTTCTTACCAACGAGAGCTGCCGCAATAGCGTTTGCAAGCTCCTCGCCGTCGTCAAGGCTTGCAAGGTTAACGAAATAGGTGGACTTAACCTTGTCAAGGTCGGTGCCGATGTTAGAGGGAGCGTTCATATTCTCAAAGTAGAATACGTTGCCGTCCGCGTCGGTTGCGTAATAGCTGAAGAATACGATGTCCTTTGCGCCTATAGCACCGCTCTTAAGCTTGTCGGAGTCAAGCTCCTCAGCGTTAGCAAAGAGCTTCTTCGCAAATGCCTCGTATATCTTATCGTTGATGTAGTCCTGACGCTCACCCTCGGTAGAGCCGAACTCACCGTCCTCAATCTCGATTTCGCCAAGTGCCTTAACAAGCTTATCGTAATCAACCGTTACGTAGCTCGAGAGGTCCTCCTCGGAGAAATCGTACGCGCCGCAGCTCGCAAGCGAAAGCACGAGCATTACGACGACAAGAATTGCAGAAATAATTCTCTTTTTCATATCTGTCTTCTCTGTCTTCCTTAAATATTTATTAATTAATCACTATTATAGCACACCGCACGGGAAAATGCAAATGTTTTTTAGTAATTTTTTCTATATTTAATAAATTTGTGTTTTTTCTGCCCCGAGACTGTAAAATTTGTTCCTTCGGGGCAGCCGCACGCTATCCTTCGGTATCGTAACCGATGTCCGCGTCAACTATTTTAGCGTTAAGCATATCGTCGAAGGCTCTCGCTATCTTCTTGAAGGCGAAGTCGGAGATATACATTGCGTTAGCGCGGAGAGTTGACGACGAGCCGTCGCGCGCCTCCTTGAAGAAGGATACCATAACACGCCTGTCGTCAAGCCTGTAAAACTCGTAGACGTAGCGGCTCGTTGTTGAGGACTCGTCAACGTAGAAGGCAATTCTCATTACCGCCTCGCCGAGAAGCGCCTCAGCCTGCTCCTCTTCTGTCAGAGAGCCGACGTAGTAGGTGGTATACATCATCTTAAGCGTTTCCTTGAAGCAGTCGGTAGCAAGGCTGTCGTGTCCCGAAAGCGCCATATTTGTCACAGAGCCATTATGAACGATATTGTAAATATCGTGAAGCGCGAGCGGCTGTCTGTACTGCGACTGATAGTAGGAGAACAGCGTCTTATCATAGACGCCCGCGACCGTGTCTGAGCCCTGAACGTAGCCGTCGATTGTCGGATAAACCGTAATCCAGTCGTACTCGGTAGTGCCCTCCTCCTTTTCAAAGACGTGCACGCCGTCTGCGCGGATATAATGGGTCGTGTGGTCAAAGCGGAAGCTGTACTTACCGACCTTGTCGGTCATATTGAACTGAACGTCAATTGAGTCAATATCCTCAGACGAAACCATTGCAAGGTTACGCCTTGCCCAGAAGTCGGGGAAGGAATAATTTACGAAGTTAAAGGTCGAAGCGTCCATCTTTACGACTATGTCGTACATATCAGAGCCGACGTACACGAACTGCTCGCCGTCCTGTCTTTGAACGGGGCTGATATACAGATGGAAGCCAAGCGTTGCCGCCCACTTATAGTCGGAGCTTCCCTCTGACGCCTCCTCAATTCCTCTCGGAAGCTCGAAGTAGACGGTTGTGCCCTCATAGAGGTAGTAGCGGTTCATAACCTCGGGTGTAAGTCCCACGGCAACCGTTTCGTTGCCGACGAGTCCCTCGGAAACCGCGTTGGTTGTAGTTCCTGAAATACCGCCGAGAAGTCTTGCAATCCTTATGCAGTTATCGTCGTTGAGGGCGTATATCGCATAGGGGCTTGTCGGGTCGTGCTTTGCTATATTGTTCTGGAAGGTAGCCTCGCCGTAGAAGGGGTCGCGCTCACTCATGTTGAGATAGCTGAAGGCGACGACGATTTCAGAGGTAACGAAGCCCTCTATTCTGTCAATCTCGTAGCATACGAAGTCATCGAATGCCTGGAAGCAGATTTCTCCGAGCTTTACCGAAACGTTACAGCCGCCGACCGCTCTGCCGAGAAGCGCTGCCTTGATTGAATAGAGCGCGTCGCTCTCCTTCATTGCCGAGAGGTCATAGTAGCCCTCGCCCTCCTCAACGGTCTCCTTTGAGCCGTCCTCCTTGGTCATTTCGGTTTCGTACTTGATATATACTATCGCATCCTCGGTAACCTTGTCGAGCTTTACGGGCTCGCCGCCCTCGCCGAGCTTAATAATCTCGGATATCTCGGTAACCCTGTAGGTAAGGCTTCTCTTTGCTGAGTTTTCCTCGGTGTACCTTATCTCAAGCGAGATAGGTGAGGAAAGCGTGCCGACGGTCGCCGAGGTGAGCGCCGACTTAACCGAGGCGAAATGAGCGTCGTTAATATCAATTACCGCGTGACAGCCGTCCTCGCCGCGCTCGTTAAGGGCACCGCCCTCGCCACTCTCGGTAACGGTGTAATTGTAGGTCACCTTAAGAAGGCTGTAGCCGAGTGTCGGCGTTCCCTCAGTGAATATCTCATCGGTATCGGATAGCACCGAGTCGATAGCGGTTATCTCGTATTTATACACTCCCGCTCCGCTCTCGGAGTCATATAGCTCGGCAATATTCATACCGTTAATTACGGTTGCCTTGCCGAAATTCTCTCCGTCGGAGTCAACGGCAGCCCCGATAAGCGCAGCCTTGACCCTCGAATAAATGCTGCCCGAAAGCTCTTTTAGGGGAATTTCAAGCTTCGCCTTTCCGTCACGGCCGTAGCCGTCAGAGGGGAATGCTTCTCCCTCCGCCGCGGAATAGACCGGGTATGCAACGTCTGTATAGATAATTACCGTCGAATTCTCGGGAACGGTTGCGCCGTCCTCGGAAACGTAGGTGTTCTTCCACTGCTGGAAGTCGGTTGTAAGATAGGGCTCGAAGGTCTTGTCCTTAGTAAGTCCCTTTGCAACAACCCTCGAGTGAATGAAGCTCTCGAAGCCGCCAAGCGCCAGCTCAAGGCGCGAGCTTGCGACAGAGGAGTATATTCTGTCCCTGCCCTCAATCATAAAGTAGTAGCCGCTGCCCGAAACGAGCTTATTTCCGATGAGAACGGTATAGCTCTTCTGGCTTCCGTCGGAATCGGTGTATTTTACGGTAATAGCCTCACGCTCGTCCTCTGTGAGCCCGTATATCTTAAGCTGCGCCTCGCGCTCGTTGACCTCTGTCGCAGCATCGTCCTGCCGAAGGTCTACGTAGTAGTCGAAGATAAGCGTGCCTATGCCGTAGGAGAACTTCGTCAGCTTCGTCTGCATAAAGCTGTCGGTAGGGTCAACGGCGTAAAGGCTCGTGTAATCGAAGTTGTTTTCAACCGAGGCTATCTCGGGAATATACGGAACGGTTTTTCCGTCGCGCTCATACCAGAAAATGTAATAATCCTCACCCGACTGTCTTGTCATTCCGTACTTGCCGCCGTGGCAGTCAACGGTGATAGAGGTCATTTTATCGACGTCAACCATAGGAACGGCAAGTGCGCTTGAGCCGTAGTAGGACTCGCCTATCGAGGCGTCGTATTCGGGAGTCGCCGAGCCCTGCCCGCCCGAGCCCTGCGTGCCGTCGCCTGCGGTGGCGTTAAGCACCGCGCCAATTATCACGTAAGCGGCAATAAGAACTGCAAGCGTGAGGGCGGTTATAATGATGGCAAGATTTCTTTTGCCGATTTTCTTTATGTTAAAGCTAATCAATTCCGCACTCCTTACTTGAATTTTCTCTTAACGCATACGAATATGCCAAGACCCGCTACGGTAACCGGCACTGCCATTATCATAACGGTAAACCAGACGGCAACGTCAGTCGAGAAGGTTTTCTTTTCATACGACGAAAGCTCCTGGCTCGTCGAGAAGTCGCTGACGGTATAAAGCTTCTGGTCGGACAGCTCCTTACCGCCGACAGAGTCGGAGTTGAATGAAACTCCGCCAAGTGTTATAGAGGCGTACTCGTCGCTTCTCGAAATATTCTCAACGAGAGCCGATACAACGTCAAAGTTTGCATAGGAGCCGTTGCCGATAAGCTCGTTTGAGAAGAAGTCGGCGCTTGCCGCACAGAACAGATACGAGTAGCGGTACTCAGCGGTGTACTGGTCAAGGTCAAGCCTCGTGCATACCGCCGCAACGTCAAGAGCCTTGTCGGTTTCGGCAAGAGAGCCGTCGGGCTCGTACGCCTTGACTAGGCTGTTCGTTCTGAACAGGTGCGCGTAGTTTCTGGTTACGGCATAGGTGCCGTGCTCGGGAGTGCTCGTTCCCTCTCCGTAGGAGCAGGTGATATATCCCGTATTCTTGAACACGAATCTCGGTGCGCTCGAGAGCGCGGCGTAATTGCCGTAGATGCGGTAGGCATATTCGTTCTCGTCGGTTTCATACCTGCCGATTACGGTATCGCCGCCCGCCTCCTTAACGCTCGCGGTGCTGAAGGAGAAGCCCCATTCGCGAAGGAACGCCTCAAATACAGGAAGTGTTACGTCGGGGCTCTTTGTAACCATCAGAGAGCCGTGGTCTGTGACAAGATACCTGTCGAGAAGCTCGGTTTCGGTCTTGTCGTAGAAGCTGTCAAGGCTGTTGCCGGCCGAGGTAAGGTCGCTTTGGGGATTGTTTATAATGAGAAGAACGCAGTCGTCGGGTATCTCCTCGTCGCGCGCCGCATAATCCGAGAGGCTTATATTTTTAACCTCAAGTCCACGCTCCGAAAGAAGCCCAACGAATGCCGCAAGCTCCTCGTTCTCTACTCTTGAGGGCTCGTCGGGGTTGAAGTAAGAGCAGCCGAAGTCGGTAACGAAGTATGCCTTCGGCAGATTTTTAGCAGTAACAGACTTTAATACCGAAGCGAATTTATATTCGCCGTTGTACGCCCACACGTTACCCTCGGAGTCCGCGGTCCAGAAGTTGTTCGCGTTGATAATTCTGTACCTGTCGCCGTAGGATACAATAATATCCGTAGGGTTAATCTCGGTGAGCGAGGTCGCCTTGTACTTCGATACGAGGGTCGGGTTGTAGATAACGTTCTCGGCAGAGGTTTCTATTCTGTCGTATCTCTTGTCAAGCTCCAGCGCCATAACGTAGTTAAGGGCGGTGGTCTGGTTATCAAGAAGCGTATCGGGGTCGGCGCAGAAGAGTATTTCAACCTTATCCTCTCCGGGAAGGTCGTCAATGAAGTCGCACTCCTTCTTCATTGCGTCGGTGAGGGTATAAAGCCCCTCGGGAGTCGTATCGACAAAGATATTGTACCTTTGTCCAAGATAGGTAAGAAGCAGGTTGAGAAGGAAGAGCACAGCTATCGACACGGCGCCGATGAGCGCCACAAGCCTTCTTCCGTTGCCTTTATTCAAATTCGTTTTCATCACCTGTTCCTCCTTCTTACAAGCACTACCGTGCCTACTGCGGCAAGGAGCACGGGTATCGCCAGCATAGCCGCCGTAAAGGCGGTTGCAGTACCCATAGTAAGGTTTTCAAGCAGTGTGTTTTCGTAAACCACACTGCGGCAGCCGTAGGGCATATTGCCCTTCTCAAAGAACACGTCGAAGAGAGAATAAAGGAAGCTCTTGTTGGAGTATCCCTCGGTTATCATATTGTCCGAGGACGTAAGATATATACCTGCGGAGAGGAAAAGCTTTGACTCCGAGCCGTCCCTGTTTTCATAGGTGGAAATCGCAGCGAGAGGATAGCTTCCCGCAGTGTCTACGGTAGCACCCGCGCGGTGAAGCACCGCCGCCGACGAGGAGTAAAGCAGCGCCTGTGCGCCCTTTGATTTATCAACCGTTATAGGCGAGAGCGCGCGAAGAAGAACTCCGCCGCCGTCAGACTCGCTCTTTGCCTTCATATCAGCGGCAGTGCCGTCCTTAGCGTAGCTTGCAATTAGAGTAAAGCCGTCGCCGGGAATTCCCGATACGGTATCCTTGACGAGCGCGCGCTCGCCGTCCGCCTCGTTATATTCAACCGAAAGTCCGTAGCCCGAGAGGAAGCCCTCAAGGTTTACGAGCTTATCGGCAAGCGGGTCTAGGGTGACGTAGAAGCTGCCGCCTCTGTTTCTGTAGCTCTCGAGCCGCTCAAGCTCGGTATCCGTACCCGACGCGCCGCGCTCAAAATCGTGACGCGGGTTGGATATTACCACAAGCTCGGCATCGGTGGGCACGTCCTCTTCCTTAAGGTCAAGGTATTTCACGTAGTATCCCGCCGAGGTAAGAGCCGAGGAGAGCGAGGGGTCTGCTATCTCGCCGTGGCCGACGGTAACGTACGCCGTACCGTGCTCCTTAGTCATAACCCAGTGAACCATAGAGGCAAACACCTCTTCTCCGTTGTAAGAGGTTTCCGTTATGCTGCTGCCGTCGCTCGCAAGGGTGGAAAAGCTTCCGAATCCCACAGAGGTATACGCGTCTGTTACAACCTTGTAGTCCTGCCATACGACGCTTGCGCCGTCGGTCTGCTTGCACTCGAAGATTACCGAGGTAGGCAAAATAATATTATCGTACTCGGTGCCGTCGGGATAAGTACCCTTCGCATACGCGTCGGGGTTGAAGGGCGTACGCTCGAGGTCGTCATACACGCGTGTGTAGATATTTGCATATTTCAGCTTGATTAAATCGGGATAGCGCTCGGCAAACTGGAGCGCGGTCTTGTATACGAAGCTGCCCGTCGAGTGCTCCTTTAATTCCGACTCAAACATGCAGAAGGTCACCGTGACCTCCATTCCCGACTCAGCATCGGCAAAGAGTGCATCGGACGAGTCGGTTATCGACAGGTCAAGCTCCTCGGGAGAATAAAGATACCACCCAAAGGCGCTCGTCAGCATATACAGTATCATATTCAGGAAAACCACGGCACAAATCACAATCGAAACAAGCACCAGCGAGGTGAAGTTCCGACCGCGAAAATACGCCGAAAGCTTCTGTTTAAACTTATTCATATTAACAAACGAACCGTTCCTTTTTCTGTAATCAGTTGTATCTTCTTCTGTCGTAAACTCTCACCGTAAGATAGAGGAACACGGCAGATACCGACAGATAGTAAACCACAGAGGCTATATCAAAGTAGCCCGCAGTAAAGTTCTGGAATCTCGTGAAGATGGATACAGCGTCGAATACGAATCTTAACCAATAGGTCGTAGGTAGGAAGAGTCCTATAAGTCCGACCGCGAGAAGCAGGAGAATAATCGCGATAGTGCCAACCGCCGCCGCAAGCTGGTTTTCGGTAAGCGAGGACACGAACAGTCCCACCGAAACGAACACCATACCGACAAGCAGAAGCGCAAGCATATTTCCGAGCATTACCGCCGCCTTAAGGTTTCCGTAAGGAAGAAGCAAGAGGCAGTAGAGCGAGGAGAACACGTGAGCCATAGCGAACATCGAATAAGCCGCAAGGAACTTTCCTGCTACCATAGAGAATATGGAAACGGGAGCGGTGAGCACAAGCTGCTCGGTTTTCGTCTTTCTCTCCTCTGAGAAGGACTTCATTGTAAGTATCGGCAGCATTACCGCCGAGAAAATGAGCATAAGCGTGAAGAATGCCGTCACGTCGGCAGACATCGAGAAGAGCGTGGTATAGCTGAACACGATTCCCGCAGCGGCAAGATAAATCACGAGGAAGGCATATCCTATTGCGCCCGTGAAATAGGAGCGCATTTCTCTTTTATAAATCGCAAGCATACTTTTCGTCCTTTCCTTAGTTCCTCTTTAATCCTCTGCGCGAGCTGTCGGGCCGCTCCGAGCGGTCAACCAGCCTGATAAATACAGACTCAAGGTCTGTGCCTACGGGCATAAGACCTATAAGCGCCCAGTTGTTCTGCACGCAAAGTCGGAACAGCGCGCGCCTTATATCGCTGCCGCCGACCGTTTCGATATTGATAACCGCGGCGTCGCCGTCACGCACGCCTGCCTCGTCAACCGAGCGTACTCCGTTTATGCGCTTGACTGCCGATATCACCTCGCGGGTGGGACCGCAAATCCTTGCCTCGTAGCAGTAGCCGTCCTCAATCGTCCTGACTATGTCCTCGGTTCTTGCGTCGGCAATTATCTTGCCCTTATTTATAATGATAACTCTTTCGCAAACCGCCTGCACCTCTGCAAGTATGTGAGTCGAGAGGATTACGGTATGACGCTTTCCGAGGGTTCTTATCAGGTTTCTGACCTCGAGTATCTGCTTCGGGTCAAGACCTACCGTCGGCTCGTCAAAGATTATTACCTTGGGGTCGCCGACAAGCGCCTGAGCAATGCCGACTCTCTGCTTATAGCCCTTCGAGAGGTTTTTTATAAGCCTGTCCTTCACGTCGGTGAGCTTGACCACCGAGAGAATTTCGCCTATATGCTCGCCCCTCGGGAACTCGCAGCCCTTAAGCTCGTACACGAAATTAAGGTACTCGAGAACAGTCATCTCGGGATATATCGGAGGCTGCTCGGGAAGGAAGCCTATAAGCCTCTTTGCCTCGATAGGATTTTCGAGAATGCTGATGCCGTTTATCGTCGCCTCTCCCGAGCTTGAGGAAAGATATCCCGTAAGGATATTCATTGCCGTACTCTTGCCCGCGCCGTTAGGGCCGAGAAGGCCGACAATCTCGCCCTCTCCAATCTCGAAGGAAACGTCGTTTAATGCGTAATTTGAACCGTACCTTTTCACAAGGTTTTTCGCTTTTACCATTTTTATCTCCCGTTCGCCGCCGTCAAGGCGGCAGTTGATTTAACAAAATACCGAATAATTATATCATATAATTATAAATAAATTATGAACAACTCGCAAAGAAAGGCAAATTTATTATAAAAAATCCTTGAAATTTTGGCAAAAAATTTCTAAACCTTGACAAAACCGATTTTCGGCAGTATAATATTCTAGTAAAATCCGATAAACCAACCGATTTGGAAGGCTCGCTCGGGCACAGACGCCCGACGACGAAAGGTGTGACGTTATGCTTCAGGACAAGAAAATAGTTTTCTCGGGAGTTCAGCCCTCGGGAAACCTCACGATAGGAAATTACCTCGGCGCGATTAAGAACTTCTCGCGCTTCTCAGAGGATTACAAAACCTTCTACTGCGTGGTTGACCTTCACGCGATAACCGTAAGGCAGGTGCCCGCTGAGCTTCGCAGAAGAACCTACGAAACCCTCGCGCTTTATATGGCGTGCGGACTTGACGAAACGAAGAACACCCTCTTTGTGCAGTCCCACGTGCCGGCGCACGCAGAGCTTGGCTGGGTGCTTGATTGCTACACTATGTTCGGTGAGCTCTCGAGAATGACGCAGTTCAAGGACAAGAGCTCAAAGAACGCGCAGAATATCAACGCAGGTCTCTTTACATATCCCTCGCTTATGGCGGCGGATATCCTTCTCTATCAGACCGACCTCGTTCCCGTCGGCATAGACCAGAAGCAGCACCTCGAGCTTGCTCGCGATATCGCAATCCGCTTCAACCAGATTTACGGTGATACCTTCACCGTGCCCGACGGATATATTCCCACAGACACAATGAAGATTATGTCGCTTGCAGAGCCAACCTCTAAAATGTCAAAATCCGACAAGAACCCCAACGCGGTCGTATATATTCTCGACTCGAAGGACGACGTGCTTCGCAAGTTCAAGAAGGCTGTTACCGACTCCGAGGCGGTTGTAAGATACTCCGAGGACAAGCCCGGTGTGTCCAACCTTATGACGGTTTACCGCGCCTTCACGGGCAAGAGCTTTGAGGAGATTGAGCGCGAGTTTGACGGCAAGGGATACGGTGACTTCAAGCTTGCTGTCGGTGAGGTATGCGCCGACGGTCTTGCACCCGTAAGAGATGAGTTTGCCCGCCTTATGGCAGACAAGGCACACCTTGAAGACGTTATGAAGCGCGGCGCGGACGAAGCCGCCTACTACGCGAGAAAGACGATGTCAAAGGTAAGAAGAAAGATTGGTTTTGTAAACTAATATTTGCAAAACAGGCACAAATAAGTATAAAAGAGAGAACATGACGGTTATAAAGCCGAAACGTTCTCTCTTTTTGTTTGGAATTATATGATTTATAATATTACGGTTTAAGGTTTTGCGCTTTTAATTCCGCGTTTATCTTCACTGCGCCCATTGCGTCCTTTGCATAGTAGTCTGCACCGATTTCTCTTGCATAGTCTTCGGTCAAGACCGCTCCGCCAACCATAACCTTAACGTCGGGTAGGTTTTCGTGAATAAGCGCAACCGTTTTCTCCATCATAGGCACAGTCGTGGTCATAAGCGCCGACAGTCCGACGAGCCTTGCACCGCTCTCCCGCGCCGCCCTTACAATTTCCTCGGGGTCTACGTCACGGCCGAGGTCTATAACCCTTGCGCCGTGGCTTTCAAGCAGAAGCTTGACTATGTTTTTTCCAATATCGTGCACATCTCCCTTGACGGTTGCAAGCACAATCGGCACACCCTCAGACTCTTTTTTCGGGAGTCTATTCTTGATTACCGAGAATGCCGCCGACGCCGCCTCGGCACTCATAAGAAGCGCGGGAAGATAGATTTTTCCCGATTCAAAGTCGCGGCCAACCCCGTCAAGCGCGGGAATAATTTCTTCATTTATTATATCAAGAGGCTCTCTCTCGCGAAGGAGCGACTCGCAAAGCGCCACCGCAGCCTCGGAGAGTCCCGTAATTACAGCGTCCGAAAGGCTCTCTGCCGTTTTAGCCCTATCGGTCCTTCCCACAGATACCGAGCCGCCGCCCTGCGGATTTGCCTCTGCATAGGAAATATAGTCGGCAAAGCCATCGTCTTTACCCGAAAGAGCCGTGAAGGCGCGAATGATGTCGTTCATTGCCGCCGAGTGTGGATTGATTATCGCCGCGTCAAGCCCCTTTGAGAGCGCCAGAGCAAGGAATGTCGAATTCAGCTTCTCTCTTGCAGGCAGACCGAAGGAAACGTTTGATACTCCAAGAGAGGTCAGATATCCGCGCTTGTGCAGCTCCGACACACACTGCAAGGTGACCTTGGCGGCATTCTTGTCCGACGACACCGCCATACAAAGCGGGTCGAAGATTATATCCCTGTCGGATATGCCGTACTCTCTTGCCGCCGCGAGAATTTTCATAGCAATCTCAATTCTTCCCTCGACGGTTTCGGGAATTCCGTTCTCGTCCATAGTAAGCGCAACGACAACACCACCGTACTTTTTCACGAGCGGTAGTACCGAGTCAATAGACTCGCGCTTGCCGCTTACAGAGTTTACAAGCGGCTTTCCGTTGTAAATTCTCATAGCCGCCTCAAGAGCCTCGGGATTTCCCGTATCTATCTGAAGCGGAAGCGGGGTAATCGCCTGAATCTCGGCAACAGCGCGCTTCATCATAAGCACCTCGGGGGTCCCGGGAACACCGACGTTCACGTCGAGCACGTCAGCGCCGGAATTCTCCTCGGCAATCGCCTCTGACAGAATATAGGAAAGCTCGCCTGCCTTGATAGCCTCGCGAAGCTTCGGCTTACCCGTCGGATTTATACGCTCTCCGATTACCGTCGGGCGCTTACCGAGCGTGACGGCTCGTGAATATGAGGTCACAACCGAGGAAAGCTTTCTTTTAGGCTCCGAATAGGGCAGCCCCACGGTCTTTTCGTAGGTTCTTTTAATATATTCGGGAGTAGTACCGCAGCAGCCGCCTATAAGAGATGCGCCAAGCTCGGCAGCACGCTTCATAAGCGAGGAGAATTTCTCAGCGTCTATATCAAAGCCGCCCGAAATACTCGGCAGCCCCGCGTTGGGCTTGAAGATAACAGGCACCGAAGCACAAGAAACAAGCCTCTCGAGTGTCGGGAGAAGCCTGTCGGGGCCGAGCGAGCAGTTCGCGCCTATCGCATCAACCCCAAGTCCTTCAAGCAGAGCGACCATAACCTCGGGAGTCGCACCCGTCATAAGCTTACCCGAGCCGTCGTAAACGTTGGATACAAAAACGGGGAGCGAGGAGTTCTCCTTCGCGGCAAGCACCGCCGCCTTCGTTTCGTAGGAGTCGGTCATAGTTTCGATAAAGATTAAGTCGCAGCCTGCGCGCACACCCTCGCGAACGGTGTCGGCAAACACCTCGACACACCTCTCGAATTCAAGCTCGCCAAGAGGCTTTAACATCTTGCCGGTCGGGCCGATATCAAGGGCTATGAATTTCTCGCCCTCGCCTCCCTCGGCATAATAGCGCTCACGCGCCCGCCTTGCACACTCGACTGCGGCGCTGATATATTCGGAATAATTTTCATATTTCAAGGAGTTGACACCGAAGCTATTCGCGGAAATAATATCCGAGCCCGAGCGAAGATATTCAAGGTGGATTTCCTCTATTACCTCAGGGTGAGAAAGGCTCCAGCTCTCGGAGCTCTCTCCTGCCGAAAGCCCTCGGGAAATCAGGACAGTTCCCATTCCGCCGTCAAGCATAAGGCGGCGCTTTCCAAGCATATTTTGCAGTTTTTGACTACTTAACATTACATTATCCCCATAATTGCAGTAATTGATTTGGAAGGAAGCATAAAGCTCGTATCGGTAAGACGTATGCCGAGCAGGCTCTCGCCATTGACTCGCTCAAGCAGCACCTCTTGATATGAAAGCGGCAAATCTCCGTAGCCCGGGCTGAAGCGCGGGCGGCAGTCAAGGCTGCATGACAGCTCTCTGTCGGCAAGACATACGAGTGCCTCGGCAAGAGCCGAGGCGACGGCATCTGCGGCAAAGCGCCGAGCGCCCGACAGAAATCCCAGTCTGTGTAAATAGGTGTCAACCTCTGTGCCGAGAGTCACGGCAATAAGATACGCCTCGGCAGCGCCCGAAAGGTTTTTCATCAGCCCCTCGCTCTCTATTCGGTATCCGTCAATAAGCACCGCAGAGTCCTCGTAGCTGACGGGCACTCGCACGGCAGAATACCGAGGGCGCATTATCTCATAAAGTTCCTCGAGCGACTCGTCTGCCGAGAGCATCATACAGCCGCCGCCAAGCCTCGCGGCAAGCTCCCTTTCATCGGGTACGAGCCTTTTAGGCTCAATCTCTCTGTAAAGAACGTCGGTATGGTTCATCAGGCTATTATCTCCGACAGATTTGCACGTATCGCCGCGGCAACGTCGGGCTTATTCATAGAGTATACGTGAACGGCGTTAATTCCGTTGGCATAGAGGTCTATTATCTGCTCTGTCGCGTAGGCAATTCCCGCCTGCTTCATAGCAAGGGGGCTGTCGCCGTAGCGGTCGATAAGTCTTACAAACCTCTGCGGAAGCACGTTACCGGATATCGATGCAATTCTCTTTATCTGGGCGGCGCTTGTCACAGGCATAATCCCCGCAACGACAGGCACCGAGATGCCCGCGCGATAGAGTCTGTAAAGGAAATTATACAGAATGCTGTTATCAAAGAACATCTGTGTTGTAAGGAACTCGCAGCCTGCCAGAACCTTGATTTTCAGAGCCTCGATATCGGCAGTGCCGCTCGGGCTCTCGGGATGTCCCTCGGGATAACACGCCCCGCCAATGCAGAAGTCGCCCGCGGCACGGATTTCGCTTATCAGCTCCGAGGCGTAGCGGTATTCTGCGCGAGAGATATCAAAATCCGCAGGCGCATCTCCGCGAAGGGCAAGGATATTCTCTATTCCGCGCTGACGAAGGTCGGAAAGCACGCTTCTCACCTTCTCCCTTGTCGAGGAGTAGCAGGTAAGGTGCGCGAGGGGGGTTACCCCCGCAGACTTGATTGTCGAGGCAATCTCTGCGGTGTACTGCGACGTACCGCCGCCCGCGCCGTAGGTAACGCTCATATAAGAGGGCGAAAGCTCGGCGATTTTCAGGGCGTTCTCAATAACCGACTCGTAAGAGTCACTCGTCTTAGGTGGAAAGACCTCAAAGGAGAGGCTCGGCCTTGTGCTGTTTATTATTTCCGTAATTTTCATTTTTCCTCCGCGGTGCGTTAAAGATTGGCAGATGCTCGGATACCTGTTTTCCGTAGCGGAGCGCGAAGCCCCACGCGCCCGGGCAAGATACCCCTTTGACCGCACAAAAGCATTTTACAAGGTAATTTTATCACAACAGCACCCCCTTTTACAAGTCTATTGACGAAAAAAACAGGCGCCAATCGGGAAAATAAGCGAAAAACTTTAAAATTACTTTAATTTTTAATGAATTCTATTGACAAGAGCATATTCTATATAGTATAATGACATCAAATTGTATACAAGAATACAATCCGAAACAAGAACCCCCTGCAAAGGAAAGGAGAAAAAATAAATGATTGAAAAGAATAAGCACTCAAACCTACTTGAGCAGGCGCAGTACAAATACTCGCTCCAGGACGTAGACGAGCCGAACCTCTACCGTGAGATTTATCCCTACGACGAGGTGCCGAAGGTTGCCTTCAACCACAGACGCGTGCCGCTATGTATGCCCGACGAGATATGGATGACCGACACCACCTTCCGCGACGGTCAGCAGTCGAGAGCTCCCTACACAGCGCCCCAGATAGTAGACCTCTTTAAGATGCTTCACCGCCTCGGCGGCCCGAAGGGACTCGTCAGACAGAGCGAGTTCTTCGTATACACGAAAAAGGACCGCGACGCGGTTTACAAGTGCCTCGAGCTAGGATACGATTTCCCCGAGGTAACGACTTGGATAAGAGCAAAGAAGGAGGATTTCGCCCTCGTTCACGATATAGGAATCAAGGAAACGGGAATTCTCGTATCCTGCTCCGACTACCACATCTTCAAGAAGCTCGGACTCACAAGACGCCAGGCACTCGACCACTACCTCGGAGTAGTAAAGAGCGCCTTTGATGCAGGCATTCGCCCCAGGTGTCACCTCGAGGACATCACGAGAGCCGATTTCTACGGCTTCGTCGTTCCCTTCGTTAACGAGCTGACCGAGCTTTCAAAAGAAGCGGGCATTCCCGTAAAAATCAGAATGTGCGACACTATGGGCTACGGCGTATCCTACCCCGGAGCGGCAATTCCCCGAAGCGTGCCCGGCATCGTATACGGTCTTCACCACTATGCGGGCGTTCCGTCGGAAATGCTTGAGTGGCACGGACACAACGACTTCTATCACGGAGTTACCAACGCCTCGAGCGCCTGGCTTTACGGTGCTTCGAGCGTTAACTGCTCGCTCCTCGGCATAGGCGAGAGAACCGGTAATATTCCGCTTGAGGCTATGGTATTCGAGTATGCCGCGCTCCGCGGAACTCTCGACGGTATGGACCCCACGCTCATCACCGAGATTGCAGAGTACTTCAAGCGCGAGATTGGCTACGATATCCCCCCGATGACTCCCTTCGTCGGCTCGGCGTTCAACCTCACAAGAGCAGGCGTACACGCAGACGGACTTATGAAGGATATGGAGATATACAACATCTTCGACACCGAGAAGATTCTGAACCGTCCCCCCGAGGTCGCAATCTCCAATACCTCGGGAACTGCCGGAATTGCCTATTGGATTAACAAGCACTATCCTCTCGAGGGCGGAAAAACCGTCACAAAGCAGGACCCCCTCGTTGTGAAAATCAAGGAGGAAATCGACAAGCTCTACGCCGACGGAAGAACAACCCTTATGGGCGACGAGGAGCTCGAGCAGATTATAAACTTCTACTATCCCCGTATGAAAGCCGAGGATATGTAAATGATTGTTGACAAAAAAGCCACTTCTCTTGAGGAAAGCGTGTATCTGACGCTCGAGGAAGAAATCCTTAGCGGAAGCCTTAAGCCGGGTGACACCCTCGCCGAGGTTGCGCTCTCGAGAAGGCTCGGCGTAAGCCGAACACCGCTTCGAGGTGCGCTTATGAGGCTATCCGAGGAAGGACTTATAGAGCTGATACCGAACAGAGGTGCTGTCGTTATCGGCGTTAATTCCGAGGACCTCGTTAACATCTATAAAATACGTATGCGCCTTGAGGGGCTCGCCTCCCGCGAGGCGGCAAGGCTTATAAGCGAGCCTGACAGAGCGCGGCTTACGGAGCTTGTCGAGCTCTCGGAGTTCTATCTTACAAAAAAGGACGCCGAGCGGATAAAGGAGCTGGACTCGGAGTTCCACAACGTAATCTTCCGCGCCTCGGGCAGCAGGCTTCTTTACAAGACTCTCTCGGAGCTTCACAGAAGCATAAAGGCGTACAGAAAGCTCTCGCTCACCGTTCCCGACAGGCTTGACAAGTCTATTGCCGAGCACAGAGAAATCCTCGCGGCAATCCTGAGAGGCGACGGGGACGAGGCAGACAGGCTCACATCTCTTCACGTCGGCGCGGCGCTCGATAACCTTCTTTCGGTTGTCGGCTCTGACTGAAATTCGCAATTTATTAAATAAGGAAAACAAAAAAATGGGACTTACTATTGTTGAAAAGATTATTAAAAATCACATAGTTGAGGGCGAGATGGTGCGCGGCACCGAAATCGGACTCAGAATCGACCAGACTCTCACGCAGGACGCGACCGGAACTATGGCATATCTTCAGCTTGAGGCTATGGAGATTGACAGAGTCAAAACCGAGCTTTCGGTTGCCTATATCGACCACAACACCCTTCAGTCGGGCTTTGAGAATGCCGACGACCACCGCTACATACAGACTGTAGCGAGAAAGCACGGCCTTCGCTTCTCCCGTCCCGGCAACGGCATCTGTCATCAGGTGCATCTTGAGCGCTTCGGCAAGCCCGGCAAGACTCTCATAGGCTCGGACAGCCATACTCCCACCGCGGGCGGTATCGGTATGCTCGGTATGGGTGCCGGCGGTCTTGACGTTGCGGTTGCAATGGGAGGCGGCGCATACTACATCACAATGCCCAGGGTTATCAAGGTTAACCTTGTCGGCAAGCTCTCCGACTACGTCGGCGCAAAGGACGTAATCCTCGAGGTATTAAGACTCCTCTCGGTCAAGGGCGGCGTCGGCGCGGTTATCGAATACTCGGGAGAGGGCGTTAAGACGCTTTCGGTTCCCCAGAGAGCTACAATCACGAATATGGGCGCAGAGCTCGGCGCAACAAGCTCTATATTCCCCTCGGACGCCGAAACCGAGAAGTTCCTTCGCGCGCAGGGCAGAGCCGAGGATTACATTCCTCTCGAGGCAGACCCCGACGCGGTATACGACAAGGAATACACCGTTGACCTCTCAGCTCTCCGTCCCCTTGCAGCTTGCCCTCACAGCCCCGATAACATCAAGAGTGTCGAGAGCCTTGCGGGCGCGAAGATTGACCAGGTTTGCATAGGCTCCTGCACCAACTCCTCGCTCTCGGATATGCTCACGGTTGCAAAAATGCTCAAGGGCAAAACCGTTCACCCCGACGTCAGCCTTTCGATTTCCCCCGGCTCAAAGCAGGTTTATACGATGCTCGCAGAGTGCGGCGCTCTTGCCGACCTTATCGCGGCAGGCGCGAGAATTCTCGAGTGCGCCTGCGGTCCCTGTATCGGAATGGGCTTCTCGCCGAAATCAAAGGGCGTCAGCCTTCGTACCTTCAACCGTAACTTCCTCGCTCGCTCGGGCACTGCCGATGCAAGCGTTTATCTCGTATCCCCCGAAACCGCGGCGGCATCCGCTATTGCAGGTGTGTTCTGCGACCCGACAACCCTCGGCACAGCACCGAAAATCGATATGCCCGAGCGCTTCTCGATTAACGACAACCTTATAGAGCTCCCCGCAAGCGAGGAGGATGCAAAGGCACTCACCGTCGAGCGCGGACCTAACATCAAGCCTATCCCGAAGGGCGAGGCACCGAAGGAAAACCTCGAGTGCGAGCTTATCCTTAAGGTTGGCGACAACATTACAACCGACCACATTATGCCCGCGGGAGCAAAGATACTTCCCTACCGCTCGAACGTTCCGAAGCTCTCGGAGTTCTGCTTCACGGTATGCGACAAGGACTTCCCCGAAAGAGCGAAGGCGAAGGGCGGCGGAGTAATTCTCGGCGGTCAGAACTACGGACAGGGCTCGTCGCGTGAGCACGCGGCGCTCGTTCCGCTATACCTCGGTGTCAAGGCGGTTGTTGCAAAGAGCTTCGCCCGTATCCACCAGGCGAACCTCATTAACTTCGGCATAGTCCCTATGACGCTTAAGTGCGAGGCTGACTACGACAAGATTGCCGAGGGCGAGAAAATTTATATCGAGGGCTTTGCAGAGGCTATCCGCTCAAAGGACGAGGCAGTCCTCGTTACCGAGCGCGGCGAGAAAATCCCGCTCGTCCTCACCCTCTCCGAGCGTCAGCGCGAGATACTTCTTGCAGGCGGCACGCTCAACTACACGAAGGCAAAATCAAGCGCAAAGTAAGCTTTTGGGCGTTTTTTGTAAATCATAATTTGCATTTTCGACACGTAAAGCGATTTTGTGACTATTTCCGTATCAGACATTTTAAAATCCCAGCGCCTCTTTTGGAACGAACGAAGGAGAAGCCTCTTGACCCGTCCTATCGCAAGTGATATAATTATGCTTGGCATAAGACGGGCAGGATTAGCATTTTAGTGCTATATTTCAGCACGAAAGTAGTTTGACTGCCATCGAATTTATGGTATAATCATAGCGTAATATGTCGCCCGAAGAGGGCGGCATACTTGCCGCAGCGGAGAATAACAGGCTGCGGACTAAAAGAAAAAAGCAAGAGGGGAAAGCAATGAAACTTAATTTTAACGTATGTCCCTGCCTTGACGAGGGCATTGACAGACTTTCGGGAATACTCGGCTTCGAGAGAGGCGAGGGAATGGCCGTCACCGCCGTCGAGGGCGACAGAACAGGCGTTTGCCTTAAGGAAGGCAAGGCTACGGTTTACTACAGAAAAAAACACGAATTCTTCCGCGAGCTCGGTATTCTCGTAGAGCGTGCAAGGACCTCGTCGGAATTCGATATCACAGAGGACGGCTTCTTTGAAACCGTCAGCACTATGATTGACGCCTCGCGCTGTGCTGTTCCCACCGTTAAGACCGCGAAAAGGCTTCTCGATTACCTTGCGGTTATGGGCTACGGAATGATGATGCTCTACACCGAGGACGTTGTCGAGCTTGCAGACAAGCCATACTTCGGATATATGCGCGGCAGATACACCGTCGCGGATTTACGCGAGATTGACGACTACGCATACGTATACGGCATTGAGGTTATTCCCTGCATCGAGTGCTACGGCCACATGGAGAAATACCTCATCTGGCCCGAGGCAGCTCCGATAAAGGATACCGCAGGCGTGCTTCTTGCAAGAGAGGAAAAAACCTTCGAGTTCGTCGAGCTTCTTATTTCCACCGTTTCCTCGGCATTCCGCTCAAAGAGAATACATATCGGTATGGACGAGGCTTGGGATATGGGCCGCGGTGCGTTCCTTGACAAGCACGGCTACGTTCCCCCCTTCGATATCTTCAACGAGTTTATGGAGCGTCTTATCGGCATTACGAATAAGTACGGCCTCACTCCTATGATGTGGAGCGATATGTACTTCAGAATAAGCAACAAAAATGGTGACGGCTACTACGAGGAGGATATTGAAATTCCCGATTGGGTTAAGGCAAAAATCCCCGAGGAGGTAGAGCTTGTATTCTGGCACTACGGCGAGAAGCACGAGTGCGACGACTATATGCTGAGAAAGCACAACGACCTCGGCAGAAAGGTTATCTATGCCGGCGGAAGTTGGGGTTGGATAGGTCACTTCCCCGAGCACAACTACACAATGAGCACCACACGCTTCTCGCTCAATGCCTGCAGAAATAACAACGTTCGCGAGGCAATGCTGACGGTTTGGTGCAACGACAACGCAGAGTGCGACACCTTCGCAAACCTCTTCGACCTCTCCTACTTTGCAGAGCTCTGCTATAATAAGGACGTAACCGAGGCGGAGCTGAAGGCTCGCTTCGAGGCTTGCACGGGCGGCTCTTACGATGCCTTCTACGCAATGTCCTACTACCACAACGACTTTGAAAGACAGAAGGAGCACGAGAGATATTCGACAAGATTCCTCGGCAAGCCGCTCTTCTGGCAGGATATTCTCGAGGGACTCTACGACTCTCACCTCTTCGAAAAGAAGATGTCCGACCACTACGCATACGCAAGAGAGCTTATGAAGGGCTACTCGGGCGGCGAGTGGGGCTACCTCTACGATTACGCGGTGGCAGTCTTTGACTACCTTGCGAAGAAAACCGAGATTGCAGAGCTGCTCTACCCCGCTTACAAGGCAGGCGACAGGGCTACACTCAAGAAAATCGCAGATGAGCTTCTTCCAGCGCTCCGCGAGGCAACAGACAAAGTTCACAAGGAGCATAAGCGCACCTGGCACCATACCTACAAGGCTATCGGCTGGGCAAACCTCGACGTAAGATACGGCGGCGTCAAGGAGAGATGCGACACCGCTGCATGGATGATTAACTCCTACCTTTCGGGAGAGCTTGACTCTATCGAGGCACTCGAGGAGGACAGACTCAACAAGTCGCTTTCGGGCTTCGTGCACTACTCGGGAATTGCAACCCCCAACCTCAAGACCTAAATCCGATGAAGCGAGTCGGCTAAAAAGGCAGAAGCCTTGAAAAGCTTGAGCAGCAGTCTTGCAATCCTAATAACCATAGACGAATGAACAGAAAAAAGAGAGAGCATTTCAAAATGTCCTCTCTTTTTGCTTTTAGTAGAGCTTACAGCTTATTTCGCGGTATACGTTGTTTTACCGATTTTTATATATCCGTCGCCCTGCTCAAAATTCTGCTCGTAAAAATACTTGTTACCTGAGCTATCCATAATATAAGCAAAGCCTATGACTCTGGTATCGGCATAGCAGGTTATCTTTCCGTCGGAAAGCTTGTAAGTCATTTCAAGCTCCGTAATGTCGCTGACAACCTTTTCAAAAGTGCCGTCATTATAGGCGTAGTCATAGGTAGTTGACTTATAGAGTATCTTATTACCCTTGAATGTCAGCTCCACCTTTCCTATATCGCCCTCGGAAATGTACTCGCCGCTGATTTTTTCGCCGCAGGAAACAAGCAGCATAGCGAGCGTTGCAAACGCAAGCATAAGTACGATGATTTTAGCCAGAATTCTTTTCATTTTCATTCCTCCAATGTTTTTTATTGAACGGTGCTGTCCAATATATTACATATTATAACCTATTTCAGGTTAAATGTCAATACCCTAATTCAGGTTATTGTATAATTTTTTTCGTAAGCCGTACAACAGACGGAAAGAACGAAGGAAGGAATTTAAAAAATGTATCCTAGATTAAGGGACTTAAGGCAGGACAGAGACTTAAATCAGACGGAGCTTGCAAGGGTACTCGGTATGTCGCAGACCGGTTACTCAAAATACGAAACAGGAGAAAACGACGTACCTACCGAGGTTCTCATTAAGCTTTCCCGTTTTTACAATACAAGCATTGACTATCTTCTGGGGGAAACGAACAACCCAAAAAGGTATCTTTAATAACCGCAATGGACGGAGAGTCGTTTTTCTCCGTCCTTTTTTATTTACGCAACAAAAATTTTCTATTTTTTTAAATATATTCCCAGAGTCTTGGGACAATATTTACAAAATCGTTTTAGGGGTGTATAATTAAAATCGGAAGGAAGCCCCTTGGATTTAAGTGTTTTTTCAATGTAATAAAGCTGTTTTTATCAAATCAATAAGAGCTTTTTAATTTCAATATGAGCTTTTTAATCAAAGGAGTGTTTTGATAAATCGCTCAAAGAACACCGATTGATTATCACTACAATAAATCTTTAATGCGGAGGTTATTATGTCGTTTACGTTTGATGCGGAGCGCCTGGAGAAGGTGCTTGCGGATTTTTACCGCGCCACGGGCGCACCTATGGACCTGTTGAAGCCCGACGTAACCTCTGTGTACGTTCCGCTGCTCGGTACAAAAAAATACTGCGACGTTATCCGCGACACGAGAGTGGGCAGACAGAGATGCGGCGCGGATAACCTCTATCTTGTCGAGCAGTGCAACAAGACGAAGGACGCCGCCGTTCAGGTCTGCCACGCGAAGGTCGTGCATCTTATGGTGCCGGTGCTATCGGGCGACGAAATAGTTGCCTATCTTGCAATCGGCCGCTTCAGAACGGCAGACAGCTTCCCGAAGGACAACAACCCCCTCGCCGACCTTCCGCTTGACGAGGAGGAGATGTGCCTTGCGTGGGACGAGCTGACGCATATTGACGATATGCCGCTTGACAGCATAATCTCGCTTGCGAAGATAGTTGCGTCATATCTCGTGTCGGAGAAGATTATCAAGACGGTAAGCAACGAGAACCTCGAGAGGGTTGAGGAGTTTATCGACGAGCACCTCTCCGAGGACCTCTCAATAGAGCGAATCTCGCGCGAAACAAACATTTCAAAGAGCGTGCTTTACAGAAACTTCAGCTCGCACCTCGGTATCACCGTCAGCGAGTATATTAACCTCAAGCGTGTCGAGGTGTCTGTCGGACTGCTTATAAAAACCGACCTGTCGATAGACGAGATAGCGCACAGAGCGGGCTTCTCCTCGTCGGCATACTACGTCAGCGTGTTCAAGAGGTGCAAGGGTATGACTCCCCTGCAATTCAGAAAGAAGAAGTTTTTGCGAGTCAACAAATGCGACTCATCTTTGTAAATATTAGTTTGCATTTCTAGGCGCAATTCCGCCTTTTTAAGTGTTTTTCACACTCCAGCACTTTTACGAAAGGATATTCTCTATGAAAGGAAAGATTATATCGGTTGTTATACTCCTGCTCGCCCTTATATTATCTATAGCGTCCTGCCACGTATCCGACGGCACGGGCGACTCGGGCAGCTCCTCGGGTAGCGGTCAGACGGGCGGCAGTGGCACAGGCAGCACAAGCCCCGACTCGGGCGACGAAGATAGCGGCGGAAGCGCCGACTCGCCTCCCACAGGCTACATATATGAGAACGGCTCGGAGCTTAAGATTGTTTTCTCCGACTCTCGCCTCTATGAGCTTGCCTCGGCTCTTAAGGACAGAATAACCAACTACTCTACGGCAACGGTTACCCTCGTATCCGACACCGAGGAGAAATACGAGCACGAGATTATTCTCGGCGTAACCGACCGACCTCTCTCCGGCAAGGCGTACAGAAGGCTCTCGAGAATGGACAAATCCGAGGGCAACACCGCCTATACGCTATATTCCGACGGCTCGTCGGTGGCGGTAGCCTTCGACGACGATTTCTACGGCTCGGCTATGGCTGACTCGGTAGGCTACCTTTCGGAGAGCATTATAGCGAAGAACTCCTCGCTCTCGCTCCCTGTGGGAAGAATTGCCGAGCGCGAGTACGACCCTCTCGAGGGTGTGCGAGAGCTTGATAAAAAGAGGCAGGACGAGCAGTTTGCCGCTCTTGCCGAGGAAATAACCGAAAAATACGGCGAAGGGTATGCAGAGGCAACCGTCGAGGCGCTTCGCGATTACTACTCGCTTTATACCGACAACCTCGTTTTGTGGTTTGCCAACCTCTACGACCCCTCAGTCGGCGGCTACTACTATTCAAACTCCGCGCGTGACACCGTAGGCTTCCTTCCCGACGTCGAGAGCACGACGCAGGCGCTCAACTTCATTGTCGGCTCGGGAATGGCGCAGTCGGTCGGCGGCAGATACTCCGACGTAATCTCCGACACAATGCGGGAAGAAATCATAGGCTTCGTAAGAGGGCTTCAGGATAAAAACGGCTACTTCTATCACCCGCAGTGGGGCAAGGAGCTGACCGACGTGAACGTTTCGCGCCGCTCGCGCGACCTCAACTGGGCTACGGGAATTCTTAAGGCGCTTGGCGCTAATCCGATATACGACACCCCCTCGGGAATGAAGGGTGAGAGCGCCTCGCCCGTATCAATGACGGGTATGCTCGGCTCGAGTGTCACGGCAGCGGTATCGCGCGCGGTTATTCCGACAGCCTCGTCGGCAACCGTTTCACCACAGCTCCGTACTAAGGAAGCGCTTCTCGAGTACCTTGACGCCTTCGATATGAAGAACGACTCCTACTTTGCAGGCAACGAGCTCGGCTCGCAGGCAGGTGAGATACTCGAAAGGGATAAGCAGCTCGAGAGCGCGGGCGCAGACTGGCGCGCAAGCGAAATAATTATAGATTTCCTCAACCGAAAGCAGATACCCGAAACAGGCACCTGGCACTACGAGAGAAACTATATGGGAGTCAACGGACTTCTTAAAATTTCCGGACTGTATAACTCTCTCGGAGTTAAAATGAATTACCCCCTCGTTGCGGCGGAGTCGGCGATAGCGGCAATTACCACCTCGGAAGAGCCCTTGACGATATGCTATGCATATAACGCGTGGTTCTCGGTGACGAATATTCAGAAAAATCTCCGTGAGTACAGCGACGACAAGGAGGAGGGCGAAAAGCAAGCGGCAGCTCTCTCTCTTGCCATAATGGAGAACGCGCCCGAGTCGATAAGAGCGACGAAGGAAAAATACCTCAAGTTTTTGAAATACGACGGCTCATTCTCCTATAACCAGACCTCAAGCGCGGCAAACGCGCAGGGACTCCCCGTAGCAATCCCTGGCACGAACGAGGGCGACGTTAACGCCACCGAAATAGGCACGGCGGGAGTTCTCGGACATATCTACGGTGCGCTTGGACTTCGGAAGGTTCCCTTCTTCGGCGACTCGCACAGGCTTCTTTATCTTTGCACAATCGACTCGCTCGGTGCGGTTATCAAGGACGTAGAAAACGACGAGGTCGGCTACGTAACCTACGACGAGGACTCCCCGGGAAGAGAGCCGAGCGACGTTACAGGCTCACGAACCTCGTCGGGAAGCCTTACCGTAATACGCGACGAGCGCGAGGAAAAGACGGGTAACGTTCTAAAGCTCGTTTCGGTAAACGACGGCGGCGACACTCTCGTCTATTCCTGCGACAGTATGAGAGCCGACCTTAAGTGCTTCGTCTTTGAAACCGAAATGTGCGTCACCTCGTCCGACGTCAGCGGAAACATAATGCAGATTTACCTCGGCAACAAGGCTTATATGCTCAACGTCAAGGTAGAAAACGGCAAAATCCGACTTTCCGACGTTTCCTCGGGCTCGAATCCGAGGCTTGAAAACGATTTTGGTGTCGAGATAGAGCTCGGCAAGTGGTTCCACCTCAAGGCGGAATACTATGCAGCAGACGAGGAGAACGTCAGAGCGAAGGTCTACGTTGACGGCGAGCTGGTCGGTGTTACCGACAACTATTACGACGCCTCGGCGGCAAGGCTCAACGGAAAGCGCGGAAAGCCAAACCAGCACTACACCGAGGCATCGGTATACGCGATGTCCTACCACAATATGGAGGTGCTGTTTGACAACACCGCAAGCTACAAAACAAGAACGCCCTTCCGCGCGGTAACACCGCTTGATAAGCAGCCTCACGTCAATATCGACGACGAGAAGCATATCCTCGGACCTGCCGACCCCGACACGGGTAACGGCGCGTACTACAACAACGAGGAAATCACCGACGCCACGAGATTCCACTACGGAATGATGGGCTATCCTATGCCTGCCCTCTCGGGCTCGCTCTACGCCTCGTCGTCGGTTGAAGGCGGTATGCTCAAATTCAAGAGAACGGCTGCGGCAGGCTCGGGCGAGAGCTATATTAACTTCAGAGTAATTCCCCCGACAGGCGACTTTGCGAGCCCCGCGACGGTAATAGAGTTCGACTACCGCTTCTCGGGCGGCGATATTTCGGCAGACAACGCGCCTCTCCGCCTTGACGACGGCAACTACGTAAGATTCGTTAAAAACTCAGACGGCGAGTCCTTCTCGCTCGGCAAAAAGGACACCGCGGAGATTGTCGCGGGCGAGTGGTTTAATATCTGCCTTGAAATCTACTATCTCGGCGAGTTCTGCGAGTACGCAAAGGTATTCGTTGACGGCGAGTATACGACCACTGTAAGGCTCGTCAATATGTCCCCCTTCAACGAGAGGCTTCTCGTCTACCTTAAGAAGAATATGGAGAAGGACACCGAAATTAATATCGACAATATGTTCTTCTGGCACACCGAGAAGGAATACGTTCCCGAGAGTGCCGAGTACAAGGCTCCCGATATTAATATAACTTACACCGACGCGCCCGCGACGGGCGAATACTTCGGCTCACAGATTACCGAGGGAGCGGTGAGATTTGACTACTCCGACGGAGCAGTCCCCTCGCTCTCGGGCAGTGCCGCGCTCGTGCTTAACAAGAATGAGAGCGCTCTTATGATGAAGATTGACTCGGGTGAGGGTTATATAGGCTATAGCCTGTCGCCGGAGATTATGGCACTCCACCCTGCGACGGTCTTTGAGTTCGACTACAAAATGTCGGGACTCGACCCGACCTACGATAACGCTCCGATAAGACTTGACGGCGGAAACCACCTGCGCTTCGTGAAGAACACCGACGGTGTCAGCTGGTCTATTGCCGAGAAAGACACGGCAAGAATCACCGCAAACAAGTGGTACAATATAAGACTTGAAATTTACTACGTCACCGAGGAAAGCGAGCTTGTCAAGGTGTTCGTTGACGGTGAGCATACCGCCACGGTAAATCTTGCCGAGGCGTCTGCCTTTAACTCGCGCGTCCTCTTCTATATGAAGAACGGCGCAGCAAAGGACGCTGTAATATTCATCGACAACGTATTCTACTGTCACCTTGATAAGGAATACGTAGCACCCGACAGCGGCGAGGGTGAAGGCGGCGGCACAGAGCCCACTCCCCCCGAAGGTGGCGGTAGCGAAGGCGGTGGAAACACCGAAGGCGGCGGCGAAGGAACCGAGCCTACTCCCCCCGAGGGCGGCGGCAACGAAGGCGGAGGCGATAACGAGGGCAGCGGTGCGGGTAGCATTGGCGGCGGTGCCTCAGGCGACGTTGTCGAGGGCGCAGGCACAACGCTTCTTCCCGGCCCCGATATGAGCGGCGACGGCTGGTCTACGCCGAATTTACAGTAGATGCGATTACAAATTTCGATTTTTTAGAATTCTACAGAGGAAAAACCAATGAACACTAATAATTTTAAAACTTGGGACGAACTTGAAAAAAAGGTTAACGAGATGGGCGGCGACGGCAAAGAGGTCGTAAAGGCAATGAAGGAGCACTACGAGCTCTACGGCGAGGAGCTTTATCTATGGCTCGCAGGGCTCTACGACGCGGGAATAGGCGGCTTCTACTACTCCAACTCGGGAAGGGACAACGAGCCCTTCCTACCGGATATCGAGTCAACCGAGCAGGCAACAAACATTCTTCTCGGCTCGGGACTTATCAGTGACACGGCAGACCTGCCCGAAAAGATGCGCGAGGGAGTATCTGCCTTCGCAAAAAGCCTTCTGGACCCCGAGGACGGCTACATCTATCACCCCCAGTGGGGCAAGGATATCAACGACAGCCGCCGAGGCAGGGACCTCACCTGGGCAAAGCAGCTCGAGGAACAGTACCGCTTCACTCTCCCCTACCCCACAGCGCTTGACAGACTCGCAAAGACAGAGCGGACAGAGAGCGAGGAATCGGTGCTCGCGGAGCATCTTCGTTCCCCCGAGGCGCTCGTTAGCTATCTTGACAAGCTTGATTGGCAGGGCGACGCCTACTACGCAGGAAATATGTTATCGGCTCAGGCGCTTCAGATTGTTGCGGCAGGGCTTACCGACACGGCGGTTAATTATCTCAATGAAAAGCAAAACCCCGAAACAGGACTCTGGGGCGAGCGTCAGGGCTACTACGCTATAAACGCGCTCCTGAAAATCAGCGGCGCTTACACGACCTTCAAGAGCGTATTCCCGAACGCAATGAAGGCGGCAAGGTCGGCTATCGAGTGCCTGACGAGCGACGAAAAATGCCTCACCTGCTGCTACCACTACAACGCTTGGTTCTCACTGACGAACATAAGAGAGCTGCTTAATAGATACGGCGGCGAGGAAGGTAAGCGCGAGGCAGAGGAAATACTCGCGGAGCTTATCAGAACCGCTCCCGAAACCATCAGGGCAACGAGGAAAAAGGTTCTTGCCTTCGCAAAGCCCGACGGCGGATTTTCCTATCTTCCCCACTGCTCCACAGGATTTTCACAGAAGATGCCCGTGTCGATACACCAGACCGTCGAGAGCGACGTCAACGCAAGCGTAATTTGCTCGACAGGCATCACAAGAAACGTGTTCACAGCCCTTGGTCTTGAGGATTATATCGTACCGATGTTCGGCATATCCGACAGAGAGAAATTCCTTAAGGCTCTGAAGCTTTAACCCCTAAAAAGACGAAAAATACGCAAATATACAAACAATTATTTACAAAATGAAAGGAGAAAGTATGTGAAAGAGAAGCTTGTAAAGCTGCCGTATGAGTCGGCAGAGGTAGACGTTTCGCTCTTCTGCGAGCGTGACGTAATAGCGACGTCGGGCGTTCTTAACGTTGGCGGAGAGAGTAGCGGAAACCTTCCCTCCGACCAGTGGACACCGCCCAGGTGGTAAGCCAAAACCATAGCGAAATTTCAAAATACGAAAGGAAATAAGATTAATGAAAAGAAACTCTAAAATTCTCGTTTTCATTCTTGCCTTCTCCCTGCTTATAGGCTCTGCGTTTTGCTTCGCTGCCACAGCAGATGAGGAGCCCGCAAAGAAGCTCACCGTTATAAGCCAGAACGTTGAGTACTCCGACACACTTTATCTCTATTACGCGGTATATCCCGAGAACGTTGACACCGAGGGCTTGAAGCTCGAGATATACACCTCGAACCCCACAGGCGAGGCAACTCCCGTTGCTACCGTTACAGAGTCCACCGAGGTAACTATCACCGACACCGACAGCACCGAGTACGTCTGCCGCGCGTTCAAGTCCCCCGGCATTGCCCTCAAGGATATGTCTGCCCAGCTCTACGTCAAGGCAGTTGCCGCTGACGGCACCGAGAGCTCGGTAAGAAGGTACAGCGTTGTTGAATACTTCAACGAGATGTCCTTCACCACCGAGGACGAAAGCAGGTCGGCAGCCTACAGAGATATGCTCAAGGCAGGCGACGCAGCGCAGCTTATACTTAACCACTATCCAAATGACAACGCAAACGACTACGCATCCAACTACAAGTACGTTACCGTGACCGACGACACGCTTGCCGACGGCTTCGACCGCGGCGTATACCTCACCGGCACGAGCGTTACCCTTAATTACACGGGCAGCGACGCAGCAAATACCGGCTGGACCGTCGAGAACCTTATGACAGGCGAAACCGAATACGTAGCCTTCGGCTCGGCTATCGTGCTTGATGCTCACGTATCACTTACCCCCACAATCAAGCCTTACGAGCGCGGCGAGGGACTGTATTGGACGAATTCCAGCCTTCGCGAGGGTAATTCCCGAGCATATAATTTCAACGGCACTCTTACGGACGGCAAGCTCAACGGACAGAACTCCACAACCACAGCAGAGGGCACCTATACCGACGGTGCAGCAATGCTTAAGAAGCTTGATAGCTCCGAGGTTTACTTCTATTACAGCCACGGCAATTACGAAACTATGTGTACAAGCGGCGAGCTTGGAGTAGCAAATGCTACCTGTCATATTTACGAGTTTGACTACAAGATTTCCGAAATCGTAGACCAAACATCTCTCTTCAATCTCGGTAACAATGACCAGATTTACGTTGTTAAAAACTCCGACGGAGAGACATACTCTATCGGTACTAAAGACACCTCCTCCTTCGTTGCAAACGAGTGGTTCAACATACGCTTTGAGATATACAAGGGAGCAGGCGCAAACGGCGAAAACCTTGTTAAAATATTTATAAACAACGAATATGCTACCACAAAAACATTTGCAACGGCAACAACCGACAACAACTATAGCCGCATTAGGTGGTATATCCGCTCCTATTACTCAGTAGATACGACAATCAGTGTTGATAATCTCATTCACGCAGCAAGCACAAAGACGTACGTAGCAGAATAATTTCCAAACAACCAACTTTGGGGCAGAGAATGTTCGTTTTCTGCCCCTTTTTCTATTCCGGAGAAAAGAGAAAAACAGCCTTTACTTATGCAAAATACAGTCAATACAGTGTATATTCGGTATTTTTAAGCAGGTGGACTTTTTAACGCTGAATGTCAATTATTCCAACATCTGTCAGTTTTTTATTTTAATAAAACGAATTAAAATTCAGGGTAACCGTTCAGTTTATTTTTGGAAATTTTCCAAAAAACCGTGGAATTACCATTATTTAACTTGACAAAGGCACTTTAGCGTGATAAAATAGATACAATATTTGCACGTTTTTTGATTGACACTCAAAAAAGAAAAAGCGCAAAAGGAATAATTATTCTTATAATAAAGGTATAATTTGGCAATCATTTCGTGCACCGCCGACCAATACTCGGACATATTACATTAAGAGGAAAGAAATGAAAAAGGCAAAGGAACTAAATCTTATCAACAGACCCACAGTACGCACATTTTTGTACGTTGCCGACACCGACAGTCCCAAAACCGCGCTTCACTATCACAGCGAGATGGAATTCATTGCCGTTTACGAGGGCAGTGTCAGCTGCACAGTCCGAGGTGAAAAATACGTCGCCAACGAGGGCGAGGTGCTTTTCGTAAACTCCGGAGTTCCGCACTCGGTGGACAGGCAGAACGGAAGCCGTGTACTACACGTTCAGCTCTCTGAGCTCGACTATACCGATGCCGAGAAGCTTTCCGACCTCTACTACGCGACGCTCTACAAAAGCCAGGTAATTGCTCCGGTCAAGATTTTCAATAGCGAAAAGCTGTTTTCCGCAATAGACGAAATTTACAGAGAAACAGAGGAAAAGCTCCCTGCTTCAAGCGCTTTTATTCGCTCGGGAATTCTTCGCATTCTCGCTCACCTCTACCGTGACGGAACGCTTTATAATGCAGAGGAAATTTTCAACACACGCGAGCTACAGAAGCTAATCCCTGCTATCCGCTACATAAATGAAAACTACGTTGAGAACATCGCGCTTGAAACGGTAAGCGAGCTTATCGGCTTCGACCAGAGCTACTTCTGCCGTGTGTTCAAGAGCACCGTTGGAACAACCTTTACCGAGTATCTCAACTTTGTTAAAATCCTAAAAGCAGAGGAAAAGCTTCTTGACACACGTGACGCTATCTTTGATATATCGCGCTCGGTCGGATTTGCCTCTGTGTCATATTTCAACAGAATTTTCAAAAGATTTAGAAACTGCTCACCGAGATTTTACCGCTCGGTGGTGTCGCTTAGAGCCTAGGGGAAACGCTTTGTAATCGTATACATCAGTGGTTTCCCCCTGAAATTCTCGCAAAGCGCATAAAGCAGGCGCTTTGGTGCGTCACCGCACTGCCGAGAATTTTTGATGTCATGAATATCAAAGATGGGAAACGCTTTGTAATCGTATACATCAGTGGTTTCCCCTTGAAATTCTCGCAAAGCGCATATAGCGGGCGCTTTGGTGCGCTTTGCGCACTTCCGAGAATTTTTGATGTCTTGTATATCAAAGATGAAAATGCAGAATGCAGAATGCAAAATGCAGAATTATAAGTTGATTATTTAAAAACAAACAGTAAGAGCCTCGCTTCACGGTGGGGCTCTTTGACTTATAAATTAGGCTTCCCTATTGGGGAAGCTGTCACGGAGTGACTGATGAGGTCGTAACCCTTGTTGATAAATCGCAATTAACAAAACAAGTTTAACCTCTATTTACCCATTCACAAACATTTTAAGCTAGCTTGGTTAGCACCTCATCCGTCGCGCCTCGCGCGCCACCTTCTCCAGCAGAGAAGGCTGGGTATATACAAAGAGCCTCGCTTCACGGTGGGGCTCTTGTATTTTATAAGCCTTCGCGCTCCAAGTTAAGATGTTATTGTCATATTTGGCAGATTGTTATTTATTTAACATTAATTTTTTGTTGACATATTACAAATTATATAGTATAATAAGAGCGTAAAACCAAAAAGGAGCGCCCGCTTGAGCGCTCCATTTCGATGAAAAAGGGCTAAAATCCCTCTTTTTTCGAGTCGCAAGCGGCAAAGGCCGAAAAAAGGTCAAGCGGCTGCGATAGGTTAATCAAAAGAGAAAGGCTAAAACACAATGTCGCTTTTTATGCTTGGACGCGCTAAAGTCCCGCACAGAAAAAATACGGCAAATATGAAGGCGGAGAGAATTCCCGCGCCCACATCGGTCACTCTGCTGACCTCTCAGCACATCGGCGCACCCGCGACCCCCACCGTTAAGGTCGGAGATAAGGTCAAGGTCGGCACTCTCGTGGCAGAGGCATCGGGCTACGTAAGCTCTCCCGTCTATTCCTCGGTATCCGGCACGGTAAAGAAGCTTGAGCCGCATCTTATGTATAACGGAAGAAGCTGTCAGGCTATCATAATCGAGTCCGACGGAGAAATGACTCCCGACGAGAGCATAGCTCCCCCGACTATCAGCTCCTTTGACGAGCTTTCCGCGGCGGTACGCGCCTCGGGACTTGTAGGACTTGGCGGTGCGGGCTTCCCCACCTCGGTAAAGCTTGATGCCGAGAAGAAGGGACTTATCAAGAAAATTATTCTCAACGGAGCCGAGTGCGAGCCCTATATTACAAGCGATACCCGCACAATGCTCGACGACGGCGAATACATCAAGGCAGGCGTTGAGCTGCTCCAAAAGTACGTTTCCGCTGACGAGGTTATAGTCGGAATTGAGAGAAACAAGCCCGAATGTATCGCAAACCTTACCTCGCTCTTTGCGGGAAATGAGAAGGTGCGCGTGGTTTCGCTCCCCGACACATATCCGCAGGGCGCGGAAAAAATCCTTATACACAATACGGCAGGGCTTGACGTGCCCGAGGGCGGACTCCCCGCGGACGTTGGCTGTCTGGTTATGAACGTGACCTCGGTTGCATTCCTTGCAAAATATGCCGAGAGCGGTATGCCCCTCGTTGAAAAGTGTGTGACGGTTGACGGCTCGGCAATAAAGAGCCCGAAGAACCTCATAGTACCTATAGGAACTCCTATAAAGGACGTTATCGAGGCGGCAGGCGGCACCTCGTGCGAGGTCGGAAAGATTCTCTACGGCGGTCCTATGATGGGTATGGCGGTTTATTCCGACGAGGAGCCCGTCCTCAAGAACACCAACGCTATAACCGTAATGAACAAGAAGGATGCGGAGCCGAAGAAGCTCTACCCCTGTATACACTGCGGCAGATGCGCCGAAATCTGTCCTATGGGGCTCAATCCCACCCTCTACGCGAAGGCTATGAAGGTATCCGACCCCGCCGACAGACGCGCCCGTCTTAACGATGCAAAGATAAATCTCTGTATGGAGTGCGGCTGTTGCTCCTTCGTGTGCCCCTCGGCGCGCCCCCTCGTTGAAACCAACAAGCTTGCGAAGGCTGACCTTCGCGCAGCGCAGAATAAGTAAGATTGGAGGATATTAAAGGTGAATAAATTAACGGTATCCTCTGCTCCGCATATCCGCTCGAGCTCCGCTACCAACAGAGTAATGCTCGACGTTATTATCGCGCTTCTCCCGACGGCGATTGCAGGCTCTGTAATCTTCGGCTGGCAGGCGATAGCGACTATTCTTATCTGTGTTCTGTCCTCGGTGCTTGCGGAATTTATCTACAACCTTATACTTAAGAAGGAGCAGACTGTCGGCGATTTCTCCGCGGCGGTTACGGGACTTCTTCTCGGTCTTAATATGCCTGCAAACTTCACCGAAATCTGGTGGCAGTGCATTATCGGCTCGGCGTTTGCGATAATCGTAGTCAAGTGCCTCTTTGGCGGTCTTGGAGCGAACTTTGCAAACCCTGCAATCACAGGCCGTATTTTTATGATGATATGCTACACCGGCACGGTTGGCAAGTCGGTATTCCCGATTATCGGCTCAGCAGAGCTTTCGACCGGCGCAACTCCGCTCGTGGTCCTCGGCTCGGATAATATATCAAGCCTTCCCTCTCTCTTTGATATGCTCCTCGGTCTTCGCGGCGGCGCTATCGGTGAGGTGTGCATACTTGCTCTGCTCGTCGGCTTCGTTTATCTCGTCGTACGCAAGGTAATCTACTTTGAAACTCCGCTTATTATGATAGGAACGGTGTTTGTTCTCTCGCTTCTCGTATCGAACGACCCCGTCTACGCCCTCTATCAGGTTATGTCGGGCGGTCTTATTCTCGGTGCCGTCTTTATGGCAACCGACTACGTAACCACTCCCATAAACCGCACAGGCAAGATGATATTCGCTCTCGGCGCGGGACTTATCACAGTACTTATCAGACTCTACGGCTCGTATCCCGAGGGTGTATCCTTCGCGATACTTCTTATGAACATTCTCTCGCCCTACATTGAAAAATGGACGGCAAAGCGCCCCCTCGGTGCAAAGCGTGTGAAGGGAGGCACTAAATAATGAACCTTAAGAATATTTTCAAAAAGGACAATATAATGCCCGTTGCCGTGCTTGGCATAATCTGCCTTGTCGTTGCGGTACTCGTCGCAGGCATTAACCTTATAACGCGCGACGTTATCAAGGCAGAGGAGGACAGAAAGATTTCCGAATCGCTCTCGATTGTTATGGAGGGCGGCGAATTCGAAAAGGCAGAGCTTCCCTCTGACGCACCCTCGACTGTCACTGCGGTATACCGCGAGAAGAACGGCAAGGGCAACGTCGTAACCCTCACAAAGCAGGGCTACAAGGCTCCTATCAGCATCACGGTCGGAATTGACGCAGAGGGCAAGATAACCGGCGCTGTCATCACAAGCCAGGCAGAGAGCCACGGCAAGACGGGAATTGACAGCTACGTTTCGGGCTTTATTGGCAGCGATGCGGCAGGCGTTGAATCGCACTTCTCGGCAAATCACGTAACAGGCGCAACCGTCACCTCTGAGAAAATCAAAGAAGCAATCTACGACGCGTTCGTAGTCCTCGGCTTAGCCGCGGCAAAGGACACCCCCGACGTGCCCGAGTTTACTCCCGCAGGCGAGGCAAGCCTTACCGAAAGCGAGGCTATCGCAATCGCAAAGGAGCTTATGGACGGCAGCTACACGAAGGTAGCTCTTCCCGAGAATATGCCCGAAACCACTCACGCACTCTACAAGCGCCAAGAGGGCGGCTACGCTATCCACCTTGCAACCCAGAGAATTAAGTGGTCGCCTACCGAGAACGAGGCAATCGTCACAGTTGACGGCCTCGGCAATATCACCGGTATCAAGATGATACAGTGGAACGTAGGCTACGATAAGGAGCTGCTCTCCGCGGCACCCGTATGTACCGAGGAGTATCTTAACAGCTTTATCGGTAAGAATGCGTCCTCTCTGAACAGAGTTGAGATTGTAACAAACGCAACCCTGACAAACAACTTCTTCGGCGAAGCGCTGAAGGGCGCGCTCGACGTGCTCTACCCCGTGCCGATATACAGCATTATAGCGATAGTAATTATTGCACTCGCAATAGCGGCACCCGTAGCGGTAGTTATAATAAATAAGGTAAGGAGGAAGAAAAATGAAGCAAAATAATAAGCTCTCCATCTTCCTTCGCGGACTTATCGCCGAGAACCCCGTTCTCGTACTGGTTCTCGGTACCTGCCCCACCCTAGCTCAGACGGGTAGCGTTATCGCCGCTCTCTCTATGGGTATTGCGGCAACGATAGTTCTTGCCTGCTCGAACGTCGTTATATCGGCACTTCGCAAGGTTATTCCCGACACCGTCAGAATTCCCTGCTATATCGTAGTTATTGCGGGCTTCGTTACGGCGGTGCAGCTTCTTATGCACGCGTATCTTCCCGACCTTTACGCTATGATGGGCGTTTATCTTGCGCTTATCGTCGTTAACTGCATTATTCTCGGCAGAGCCGAGATGTTCGCGAGAAAGAACAATATGCTCGATTCTCTCCTTGACGGACTCGGAATGGGCGTCGGCTTCCTTCTTGCGCTCCTCGCTATGGCAACGATACGCGAGGTGCTCGGCGCGGGAACGTTTGCGGGAATTGCAATTCCCTTCCTCGTCGGCGAGGGCTACAGCTACACAATACCGATACTCACCCAAGCCCCCGGCGGCTTCCTTGTGTTCGGTATCCTTATCGCGATTGTAAACAAGATTGGCCCGAAGAAGGGCGAGAAGAAGCGCAAGGAGTTCTCCTGCGAGGGCTGCCCCTCGGCGCATCTGTGCGGCAAGGTTTCCTGCGCTGAAAACACAGAGCTCGTGATTACGAGCGAGCCCGAAGTACAGGGAACACCCGAAGGAAAGGAGGGTGAGGCGTAATGGATTTCAAGATGCTTCTTTATATTCTCCTTATGGGAGTGTTCGTAAACAACTACGTTCTAAACAAGTTCCTCGGCATCTGTCCCTTCCTCGGTGTATCGAAGAAATTCAACCAGGCATCGGGTATGGGCATTGCGGTTATCTTCGTTATGCTCGTAGCAACCGCCGTGACCTGGCCTATTCAGATTTACGTGCTTGACCCCGCGGGACTCGGATTCCTTCAGACAATAGTATTCATTCTCGTTATAGCGGCACTCGTTCAGTTCGTTGAAATCGTGCTTAAGAAGTTTATACCCGCCCTTCACAAGTCGCTTGGCGTATATCTTCCGCTTATAACCACCAACTGCGCCGTTCTCGGCGTAGCAATCAACAACATTACCGACGGCTACAACTTTATCGAGTCGATGTTCTCATCTCTCGGCGTTGGACTCGGCTTCCTTCTTGCGATGGTGCTATTCGCGGGCGTGCGCTCGAGAATTGAGAACTGCCCCTCGCCTAAGGCGGTGCAGGGCTTGCCTATAACGCTTATCGCCGCGTCTATCGTTTCGCTTGCATTCTTCGGCTTCTCGGGAGTCCTCGAAAATCTTCTCGGTATTGCCTGACGGAAAGGAGATATAATAAATGATAGAAATAATTATTTCCGCTTCCGTGCTTGTCATCATTGCGCTTCTCTGCGCTGTGCTTCTTACGGTGTCCTCGGTGTTCTTCGGAGTTAAGGAGGACGAGCGCTTCGGGGCAGTCCGTGACTGCCTTCCCGGGGCTAACTGCGGCGCCTGCGGCTATTCGGGCTGCGACGGCTACGCAAAGGCTCTCGTAGAGGGCAAGACCGACAACCCCAACCTCTGTGTTCCCGGCGGTGACGGCACCGCCTGTGAGATTGGCTCGATTATGGGCCTTGCCGCGCAGGACGTCGTAGAGCGCGTAGCCTACGTTGCCTGCAACGGCTCCTGCCCAATTGACGAGAGAAAGTACGCCTACGAGGGCATCAAGACCTGTGTCGCGGCTAACCTCGCCTACTCGGGCGACCGCTTCTGCACCTTTGCCTGCCTCGGCTACGGCGACTGCGTCAGAGTTTGTCCGAGAGATGCAATCAGCATCAACGAGGAGAGATGCATTGCCGAAATCAATCCCACAAAATGTATCGGCTGCGGCCTCTGCGCAAAGGAATGTCCCAACGGAATTATACATCTTATTAACGACACCTCACGCGTTGTGGTCAAGTGTAACAGCCACAACAAGGGCGCACAGGTGCGCAAGGTCTGTATAAACGGCTGTATCGCCTGCGGCAAGTGTGAAAAATCCTGTCCCGAGGGCGCAATCAAGGTCGTGGACAACCTTGCTACGATAGACTACGAGAAATGCACCGGCTGCGGCACCTGCCACGACGTATGCCCTGTAAAGTGTATACACGTCGGCAACTTCATCTGCGGCTCGCATTTCGAATAATCAGAGGGAGAAAATTCCGAATTACTTTGGAAATACCGCTCGCAATATTAATTATATTGCGAACGAGCCGTCCGATGAATTTCGGAATTTATGCCCGCAAAACACAATAAAACGGAAAGGTTTATCCTATCTATGAAGAACTCCTCCACCCCGAAGAAAAAAATCGTATACGATATAATCCTCGGTGCGGCGCTTCTTCTGATAGCCCTTTCCGTTTTTATTTTCGTCGAATGCACGCGTACGGGCGGCGAGCTTGTCACGGTCGAGCTTGACGGCGAAGAAATCGGCCGATACCCTCTTGACACAGACGTACGCCTTCCATTGAAGGACGGCAAAAACGTGCTCATTATCGAGGACGGCGCGGCATTTATGGAGAGTGCCGACTGCCCCGACAAGGTATGTGTCAGAACAGGCAAAATTTCAAGAGTCGGCGAGCAGATTGTGTGTCTGCCCAACCGCGTATTTATAAGAGTTGTCGGCAAGGGTGACGAAATTCTGCCAATAAACTAACAAAAAGCAAACTGCAGTTTACAAAAACCGAGAAAGGAGAGGAAAATGAAAAGAACCAATACGAAAAGGCTCACAACGCTTGCAATGCTTTTGTCGGTTGCAATGATTCTCTCCTACGTCGAGTCGCTCATACCGCCGCTCGTAGCAATCCCGGGTGTAAAGCTCGGGCTCTCGAATATCGCTTCCCTATTTGCGCTTCTGACACTCGGGCCGCTTGCGGCGGTGTCGGTCAGCCTTGTGAGAGTTTTCCTCTCGGCTTTGCTCTTTGGAAACGCTATGGCACTGATTTTCAGCCTCTCGGGAGCGGTGCTTTCGCTTCTCGTTATGATTGTTTTCTCGCGCCTTTCGGTGTTTTCACCCGTGGGAATTTCAATTCTCGGTGCTGTCGCGCACAACGCGGGGCAGATTATCGCCGCTTGCATAGTTCTTAGAACCTCGGCAATAATATATTACCTCGCGCCCCTGGTTATCTCGGGCACACTTGCAGGTATCGTTATCGGTACTGTCGCAGGAATTCTTGCATCAAGGCTAAAAAAACATATCTTATAATAAATTACAAACTTTAAAATAATTGACAAATCAATATAGATATGTTAAAATATTCATAGTTACATATTCAAGACGGTCACCTTCGGTGACGGAATGGAGATTTTTATGAAGCTAAATTACAAGAGAACAATCCTCGTTGGATTCGCATTCTTCCTAATCAGCGCATTCTGGCAGGCGTACGATACCATTGTTCCCCTCATTCTGACCAACAAGTTCGAGATGGAGCAGGTCTGGTCGGGCGTTATTATGTCGCTTGACAACGTGTTTGCTGTATTCCTTCTCCCCGTGTTCGGTACGCTCTCGGACAAGACAAGCACCAAATTCGGAAAGAGAACTCCCTTTATCTTCTTCGGAACGATACTCGCGGCAATCTTCCTTTCGCTTCTCGGATTTATAAGCAATCTCGTGCTGTTCGTTATAATCCTTCTCCTCTCGCTTCTTTCTATGGCGACCTTCCGCTCACCCGCGGTAGCTCTTATGCCCGACGTAACACTCAAGCCCCTGCGCTCGAAGGGTAACGCGATTATCAACCTTATGGGTACGGCAGGCGGTATGTTAGTTCTCGGTCTGTCTATGGTATTCGGCACGAACGAAAAGGGCAAAACCGACTTCTCGGTATATCTTATCTCGGTAAGCCTTCTTATGCTCGGCGCACTCGTGGTATTCCTCGTTACGGTTAAGGAGCCGCTCTGGGCAAAGGAAGCCGACGAGGCAGGCGCCCTTCTTGAAAAGGATGGGAAGGTGACCGACGAGCCGAAGGCACAGGGCAAGCTCACAAAGAGCGAGATGACCTCTCTTATCCTCATTCTCGCCTCGGTTGCTCTCTGGTATATAGGCTACAACGCAGTAACCTCGAAGTATTCGGTATACGCAACAGAGGTTCTTGAGGTTCCCTACAACACAACGCTTCTTCTCGCGCAGGCGGCGGCTATTATTTCCTACATTCCCGTAGGTATCGTAGCCTCTAAAATCGGAAGAAAGAAAACCATTCTTGCAGGTGTAACGATGCTTACCGTTGCGTTTGCCGCAGCGTCCTTTATTAAGGCAGGCACTCCCGCACCCGTGATGTACGTGCTCTTTGCGCTCGCAGGTATTGGCTGGGCAACCATCAACGTTAACTCCTTCCCGATGGTGGTTGAGCTTGCAAAGCACGGCGACGTCGGAAAGTACACAGGCTTCTATTACACAGCCTCGATGTCGGCACAGATAGTAACTCCCATTCTCTCGGGACTCCTTATAACGCTTATCGGCTGGGAGATATTCTTCCCCTACGCTGCAATATTCGCAGGTCTTGCATTCGTTACGATGTTCTTCGTTAAGCACGGCGACGCGAAGCCCGAGGCGCAGGGCGCGCTTGAGGCACTCGCAGGCGGCGACGACGACTGATAGGTAAGCGGTATGGAAATAGCACTCATTATAATCGGCATTCTTCTGATAATATTAACGGCTCTATATCTCTTCCTTATTGCGCCAGGCGCGCCGAGAGATATAGACAAATTCAAGTCGCTTTACTACGCTCACAGAGGTCTGCACTCCGACACGGTTGCGGAAAACTCTATGACAGCCTTCCGCCTTGCCGTGGAGGCAGGCTTTGGAATTGAGCTTGACGTCAGGCTCTCCTCTGACAACGTCCTCGTGGTATTCCACGACGATACCCTCGACAGAGTCGCAGGCGTAGAGGGCAGAGTCGATGCCTTCACGGCAGAGGTGCTCTCAAAAATGAGTCTCTCGGGCACAGAGGACGGTGTTCCCACCTTCCGCGAGGTGCTGGAGCTTGTTGACGGCAAGGTTCCGCTTCTTGTTGAAATCAAGGAGGACGCGGGTAACTCGGCAGTATCGACCAAAGCAGCCGAGATGCTCGCACAGTACAAGGGCGACTATATCGTAGAGTCCTTCAACCCTCTTTCTATAGCAAATGTAAAGAAGCATTTACAAAACGTCACCGCAGGTGTGCTTTCGCACCGCTATATGGACTTTGAAAAGTACAGAAAGCCTCTGTATTTCCTTCTTCAGTGTCTGTTTCTCAACGCGGTGTGCAGACCTGCATTCATAGCCTACGACCATAGACACTACTCCTCGCTTTCCTTAAGGATTGCAAGGCGGCTCTTTGGCGCGGCAACCGTCGCATGGACTGTGCGCTCCCCCGAGGAGGAGGCAGCGGCTAAGGCTCACGGCTTCGACGGAATAATCTTTGAAAATTACATTCCCTCGCTCGGAAGCTCCGAGGAGAATTAAACATTCAAAATCGCCTTAACATACAAAAACGAGATGGACGGTAATTCGCGTCGCCCATCCCGTTTTTTATTTGTTTAGCCGTAGCGGAATCGAACGCACAAGGTTTTGAATGGCGGATTTTCCCATATACTTCACCGATTTTTTCTTAAATATCCGCATATTCTTCAAAAAAATCGGTTTGTCTATGAAAAAATCCGCTCACTCAAAACTGCTGTG
>JAFUQP010000014.1 GCA_017472305.1 Clostridia bacterium
CGCCGTTTATCTCCTTGGTAACTCTTACCTTGATAGGAGCGTGAAGTCCGAGTGCTCCGTTGGTATAAGCCATCATAGCCTCATTGAAATCACGGAATGCTCTTCCCTCTCCGGGTTCTCCTGCCTTATCCATAGTAAGATAGTAGGAGCCGAGGATCATATCCTGCGAAGGAACCGCAACTGCACGACCGTCCATAGGCTTCAAGAGGTTGTTAGCAGAGAGCATAAGGAATCTTGCCTCTGCCTGTGCCTCCGCAGAAAGCGGAACGTGAACAGGCATCTGGTCTCCGTCGAAGTCGGCGTTAAATGCCGTACATACGAGCGGGTGAAGCTTTATAGCGCGTCCCTCAACAAGCACGGGCTCGAACGCCTGAATAGACAGACGGTGAAGCGTAGGCGCACGGTTGAGAAGCACGGGATGCTCCTTGATAACGTTCTCGAGTGCATCCCATACACAGGGATTCTCATATGCCTTTTCAATCTTTTTAAGAGCGTCCTTGACACCGGGAACTCTCTGCATCTCCTCAAGTCTCTTAACAACGAAGGGCTTGAAGAGCTCAAGAGCCATTTCCTTAGGAAGTCCGCACTGATAGATCTTAAGAGAAGGACCTACGACGATAACCGAACGTCCGGAATAGTCAACACGCTTACCGAGAAGGTTCTGACGGAAGCGTCCCTGCTTACCGCGAAGGATTTCCGAGAGCGACTTAAGAGGTCTGTTCGATGCGCCTGTTACGGCCTTACCTCTCTTACCGTTATCGATAAGAGCGTCAACGAACTCCTGAAGCATACGCTTCTCGTTTCTGATGATTATTTCGGGGGCACGCATCTCAAGGAAGTGCTTAAGACGGTTGTTTCTGTTTATAACTCTTCTGTAAAGCTCGTTAATGTCGGACGCTGCGAATCTACCGCCGTCAAGCTGTACCATAGGACGGATATCAGCAGGAAGAACGGGGATAGTATCGAGTATCATCCACTCGGGACGGTTGCCCGACTTTCTGAACGCCTCGACAATCTCGAGTCTTTTGATTATCTTTATCTTCTTCGGGCCGGTAGCCTCTGCGAGCTTGTCGCGAAGCTCACGGGAGAGCTTCTCAAGGTCGATTTCGGCAAGGAGCTCGCGTACTGCCTCTTCTCCCATACCTGCCTTGAAGTCGTCCTCGTACTTCTCCTTGTCGCTCTTGTACTCTGCGTCGGTAAGAAGCTGCTTCTTCTCAAGGGGGGTGTTACCGGGGTCAATTACGATATATCTTGCGAAATAGAGAACTCTCTCGAGAAGTCTTGTGGACATATCAAGGATAGCGCCCATTCTCGAGGGGAGAGCCTTGAAGTACCAGATGTGGGATACGGGAGCTGCAAGCTCGATGTTACCCATTCTCTCGCGGCGCACCTTCTTGGTGGTTACCTCGACTCCGCACTTCTCACAGACCTTACCCTTGAAGCGTACTCTCTTATACTTTCCGCAAAGGCATTCCCAGTCCTTGGTCGGGCCAAAGATGCGCTCACAGAAAAGTCCGTCGCGCTCTGCCTTAAGGGTACGGTAGTTTATGGTTTCCGCCTTGGTGACCTCACCGTGAGACCAGGAGCGTATCATTTCAGGAGATGCAAGACCTATCTTAATCGAGTCAAATGTATTTTTTTCCATAGATTGATAGTACCTTTCTATTATGGTTCGGCAGGCTTTTGCGCGGCGCCCGCCGTGGGGCGCCCCGTTTTACACGGATTACGCAAAGGCTTGATTATTCCTCGTCTTCGTAGCCGTCGCCCTCATCAAAGGCGTATTCGTCATCTTCCTCGTCTGCGAAGTCCTCGTCGGACTCGTCAAACTCTCCGTCGTACTCGCCGTCGTCCTCGTCTTCCTTATCGGCCTCAGAGTCAACCGAGCGCTCAACCTCCTCAATGTTGTTGAAGGCGGGAGTGTCGTCATCGCAGAGTCCCGAAATGTCTATATCGGAGCCGTCCTCGTCAAGAACGCGAACGTCAAGACAGAGAGCCTGAAGCTCCTTAACGAGCACCTTGAAGGACTCGGGAATTCCGGGTGTGGGAATGTTCTGGCCCTTAACGATAGCCTCGTAGGTCTTGGTACGGCCTGCGATATCGTCGGACTTGACGGTCAGAATTTCCTGAAGGGTGTATGCTGCACCGTATGCCTCGAGCGCCCAAACCTCCATCTCTCCGAAACGCTGTCCGCCAAACTGCGCCTTACCGCCGAGAGGCTGCTGAGTTACGAGAGAGTAAGAGCCGATGGAACGCGCGTGAATCTTATCGTCTACGAGGTGGTGAAGCTTGAGGTAGTACATTATACCTACGGTTACGGGGTTGTCGAAGGGGTCGCCCGTACGTCCGTCGTAGAGGGTAACCTTACCGTCGATAACCTTGAGAGTCTGTGTCTTCATGAGGTTCTTGAGCTTCTCGTCGTCGTCAACTATTGACTGGTCAACGCGCTGAAGGTCGGTTTCTCCGTCCTCGCGGATAACCTCCATGAATACTGCCTTACCGCGTACGCTCTCGTCGGGGCGTATATCACGGGTGTACTTGGCTCTGCGAAGAAGCTCGAGTATGTCGGTCTCCTTTGCACCGTCAAATACGGGTGTCATAATCTTTATGCCGAGCTTACGGCAGGCAATACCGAGGTGAACCTCAAGCACCTGACCGATGTTCATACGCGAAGGAACGCCCAGCGGGTTAAGAACTATATCGAGAGGAGTACCGTCTGCAAGGAAGGGCATATCCTCGGGGGGAAGTATACGCGATACGACACCCTTGTTACCGTGACGGCCCGCCATCTTATCTCCGACGGATATCTTTCTCTTCTGTGCAACGTATACGTGAACGACCTTGTTTACGCCGGGAGCAAGCTCGTCGGAGTTGGTACGGTCGTAAATCTTAACGTCAACTACCACGCCGTATTCGCCGTGGCGCATCTTGAGCGAGGAATCCTTAACCTCACGCGCCTTCTCACCGAAGATTGCGCGAAGAAGTCTTTCCTCAGGGGTAAGCTCGGTCTCTCCCTTGGGAGTTACCATACCGACGAGGATATCGCCGGGGCGAACCTCTGTACCGATACGGATAATACCGTCCTGGTCAAGGTTCTTGAGTGCGTCCTCACCTACGTTGGGAACCTCACGGGTGATTTCCTGCGCGCCAAGCTTTGTGTCGCGGGCTTCCTTCGTGAACTTCTCAATGTGGATAGAGGTGTACATATCGTCGCGTACAAGGCGCTCGTTAAGAAGAACTGCGTCCTCGTAGTTGTAGCCCTCCCAGGTCATAAAGCCGATAAGTGCGTTCTTACCGAGCGAAATCTCACCGTTGGAGGTTGCGGGACCGTCTGCTATAACCTGTCCTGCCTCTACTCTGTCGCCCTCCTTAACTATCGGGCGCTGGTTTACACAGGTGCCCTGGTTGGAGCGCTTGAACTTGATAAGGTAATAGGTGTCCTTTCTTCCCGAGTCGGAGAGCACTACTATCTCGGAGCCCGAGGCGCGCTCAACAATACCGCCCTCGCGGGCAACTACTACCGCGCCCGAGTCAACCGCTGCCTTGTACTCCATACCGGTAGCAACGATAGGCGAGTCGGTAATCATAAGCGGAACTGCCTGCTTCTGCATGTTCGAGCCCATGAGCGCACGGGTGTTGTCGTCGTTCTCGAGGAAGGGGATACAGCCTGCCGCAACAGATACTGCCATCTGGGGGCAAGCGTCCATAAGGTCAACGTCGGTGGGCTCAACCTCAATGAACTCGGTGTTGAGTCTTGCGATAACCTTCTTGTTAACGAAGTAGCCGTTCTCGTCGAGCGCTTCGTTAGCCTGTGCAACTACGTTGTTATCCTCTTCGTCCGCGGTGAGGTAACGAACCTCGTCGGTAACGCGGCCGGTAGTCTTGTCAACTACTCTGTAGGGAGCCTTGAGGAAGCCGTAATCGCTGATTTTCGCATAAGATGCAAGGTAGGAGATAAGACCGATGTTCGGTCCCTCGGGAGTCTCTACGGGACAGATTCTTCCGTAGTGAGTATAGTGAACGTCACGCACCTCAAAGGACGCACGGTCTCTCGAAAGACCGCCGGGACCGAGTGCCGAAAGACGGCGCTTGTGGGTAAGCTCAGCCAGGGGGTTGTTCTGGTCCATGAACTGGGAAAGAGGCGAGGAGCCGAAGAACTCACGGATTGCCGTAGCAACGGGACGCGTGTTGATAAGCGCCTCGGGACGGAGGTCGTCGGTATCGTGGATAGCCATTCTCTCCTTGATGTTCTTGTCCATTCTCGACATACCGATACGGAGCTGGTTCTGGAGAAGCTCTCCGACACAGCGGAGTCTTCTGTTACCGAGGTGGTCGATATCGTCTGTGGAGCCTATGCCGTGGGTAAGGCAAAGGAGATAGTTAATAGAGGCGAAGATATCCTCTTTGGTTATATGCTTGGGGCAAAGGAGCATAACTTTCTCGCCCGCAACTCTCTTGATGTATCTCTCGCGTGCCTCGCCCTCAAAGCCCTCGCTGTCTGCCTCGGCGATGATTTCCAGAAGCACGGAGTATCTTACCTTCTCGCCTGCCTTGACTCCCGCCTCGGAGAGGTCGTAGCCGAGCACAAGCTCTGGGCGAACGGTATTGTTGCCGAATACCTTGACCTCACGTCCGGTCTCGGTTCTTACGGTAACACTGTTTACAAGGCTGTCCTCAATTGCAATAGCAAGCTCGCGTGTGATGGGCGCGTCTGCCTCTGCAACAATCTCGCCGGTGAGAGGGTTGACAACCGTCTCTGCGAGGGTATGTCCCTCAATTCTCGCCCCGAGAGCAACCTTCTTGTTATACTTATATCTACCAACAGGTGCAAGGTCGTACCTCTTGGGGTCGAAGAACATATTGTTGACGAGAATCTCGGCACTCTCCACGTGAGGGGGCTCACCGGGACGGAGCTTCTTGTAAATCTCCTTAAGCGCCTCTTCGCGGTAGGAGGTTCCGTTCTCCTCTGCAAGAGCCGCGCACTCGTCCTTCTGCATAGTAGCAAGGAGCATCTCCTCGGTACCGAACATCTCGGTTATCGCATCGTCTGTGTCCTGTCCCGCGGGGCAAAGAGCACGGATAAGAACGCTAATCGGAATCTTGCGGTTCTTGTCTATCTTAACGTAGAATATTCCGGCAGAGTCGGTCTCATACTCGAGCCATGCGCCTCTGTAGGGAATAACGGTAGCAGTGAAGTTATGCTTACCCTGCTTGTCAACCTCGTCACCGTAATACATACCGGGCGAACGAACGAGCTGCGATACGATAACGCGCTCCGCACCGTTGATAACGAAGGTTCCGTTCTCGGTCATAAGCGGGAAGTCGCCAAGGAATATCTGAGCAGTTTTAAGCTCACCGGTAGCCTTGTTTACAAGACGCACGCCAACCTTCATATGAGCGTCATAGGTAACCGACCTGTCCTTGCACTCCTCAACCGGATATCTCGGCGTGGGGTCAATAGTGTAGTCGGTGAACTCTATGGAAAGATTGCCGGTATAGTCGACTATAGGAGATACGTCGCGAAGAACCTCGTTAAGTCCCGCTCTGAGGAACCACTCGTACGAGTCCTTCTGCACCTCGATAAGATTCGGCATTTCGGTTGCTGCTTCAATCTTGGAAAAGCTCATTCTGACGTTAGTGCCGAGCTTCCTGGGTTTAAGCATCATAGATAGAATCACTCCATTCCTAAAATTTTCTCTGGTCGCCTCGCAAGACACTTCTGCCCATCACAGCAAAAATGCCAAATCAAAGGTGGATTTTTTGTTCGTTTTGACGAAGTCACCCTCAAAAAAGGGCAAAAATCCCCTAAAGAAAATGCGAGTATAATGCATTTTAATATTATAACACATTTTTGGGGTTTGTCAAGTATTTTTTTCAAATTTTTCCGAAAATTTTCCTTCGCTTTTTCACTCCCGAATACGGGTTATTTTCAGGCAGAACGAAAGAAAGACGGCAGATGCCCGTCCCGCGGAGCTCTGCCGTCTTAAATAATAATGTAGATTGTTTTCGAAATCAGCCTATGAAGAAGCCAAAAACAGCCGCTATGAGGATTGCGGGAATCATATTCGCCGTCTTGACCTTGGTGCAGCCGAGAACGTTCGTTCCGATTAGCATAATAATCAGCGAGCCGGTGACCGAAAGATAGGTAATCGATGCCGCGGGAAGGAAGCTTGCAAGGAAGAGCCCGAGCAGTGCGACAAGTCCCTGATAGACGAGCACCGCGACAGAGGAAAAAGCACAGCCTATTCCAAGCGTTGAAGCCATAATAAAGCAGCTTATTCCGTCTATGACGGATTTCGCAAGAAGGATATCGGGGTTGCCTATCGCGTCCTGGATTGCGCCGTTAATCGCCATTGCTCCGACGCAGAAAAGAAGCGTGCAGGAAACAAATCCCCGAGCAAAATTGCCTGCCTCGCCTTCCCTTGCGAATTTCTTCTCGAGAAGCTCCCCGAGTCTTGAAACGAAGCCGTCTATATCGACAAGCTCGCCAACGAGCGTGCCGACGCCCATTGAGATAATCATAACCAGGACCTTCATAAGTCCCGCTGATATAAAGAAGCCCTCGGGCACTGCGGGTGCCGCTTCAAGAATACCGTCTATTCCTATGTAAATTACGCATATCGCCATCGCCGACATAACCGAGTCGGCAATCTTCTTCGGTACTCCGCGCTTGACAAGCGAGCCAAGCACCCCCGCAACGAGAACTACCGCAAAATTTACAATTGTTCCTAAAAATGGCATACTTTCCCTTTCTGTAAGTTTCAGTCAAAAGTCAAGTGCGGCAGCTGTTATTTTGAAACCGTGACAGACGAGGCTACCACCCGTCGGATTTCACTCCCGAGCATTGCCGACAGCTGCCTTTAATCGGTAACAAGCTCCTCGGAGCGGCTCACGTAGCATACGCTCTGCCCTGCGACCACGTAGTGCGCTGTAAGGCTAACGCCGATTTCTCTGAAGGCAGAGGTCATCTTCGCGGTAAGGCTTATATCGTCAGACGACATCACAGCCTCTCCGAACGGGTGGTTATGCGCGAGGGCTACGTAAGCGGCACCCGACTTAAGCGCCACCTCCATAAGCATTCTCGGCAGAACGTCCGACGCTCCAACCGTTCCCGAGGCGACAAGGTCGCAGGAGAGAAGCCTCTCCTCGGAGTCGAAGGATAGAAGATATACCTTCTCCACCGACTCGCCGATAAACAGTGCCTTCAGGTATTCGGAAATCTCCGACGGAGAATAAAATTTGCCGAACGTAATATTGTCGGTGACTCTTCTCGAGTTCAGATATCCAAGCAGCTTAACAAACACCGCCGCGCGCTCACCGAGAAGCTCGGCAAGCTCGGATACGTCGGCGCTCACGGTATTTTCGACGGTTCTGTATCTTTGGAGCAGTCGCCTTGCTGTCTTTTCCGGCTCCTTCAGCTTCGCAAAGGATAGAAGCGAGGAAAAGAGGTCGAGGTCATGCACGTTGTAGCGCTCCTCGATAAGCTCTGGGTCTTCTGCAAAAGTTAATTTGTACGAATTCATACTCCCTTCGCCTCTCTTTCCCTGCTTTCAAGAAAAGCCGAAACCTCAGGAAGCTCCGAGCGCAGTGTCGGCAGTCTGCCGAGCATCGAAGCAAAGCTCTTCCCGCTTACCGCGAAATGCTCCATGTGGAAAATTCCGACCGACGAGAAGGCGTTGTTAATCATTTTGGTGGTCATTCTCTCGGCATCGGTGGAATAGGACACGCCGAGCTTCGAGTTGTTTGCGGTTATCGCAACCGTCGCACCGCAGGAAAGCGCGAGGTCTATAAAGAATCTCGGCTTGAAGGCTGCCGAGCCGTAGGAAGAACCCGAAATCATTCTTGCCTCTATGAGGTTCATTCCGTTATCGAAAAGCATAACCGCACAGGCGGAGTCGGGATACTTCTCAAAGCAGGAGCAAACGTAGCGTCCTGTGCTGCTGTAGCTTGAGAATTCCACACGCCTCTCGGGCAAAATTTCCGCGCCGAAGATATCTCCCAGCCTGCCGACAAGCTCTATAAGCTCTGCGGATTTTTCGCCGACTCCGACAGTTGAGGTAAGCTCCTCGCGGGACGCCGACAGAACTCCGTCAAGTCCGCCGAAGCGGTGGAGCAGCTGCTTTGCCGTCGGGTTGGTGTCCTTGTACGGGGTGGTGTAATACAAAAGCATCTCGAGAAGCTCGTAGGTATCGAATATCGCTTTTCCGTGAGTAATCAGCTTTGAGCGCATTCTCTCACGGTGGCCTGCGTGAATTTGTGAGTCCTTAATCTCTGCCATTGAGATACCTGCGTCTTCCGTCCTCGGTAAAGTCGTAGGGCAACTCAACCGAGAAGCCCTCTGGCTTTTTGAGGGTGAGCATATTAATTTTCATTCCCTGCTCGGAGAAGCTGCGCTCGTACTCGGTCATAACGTTACCCGCGTTATACTCCGAGGCATGAAGATCGCGCGTTACAACCTCGGGGGTGAGTCCAAGCGAGGAAATCTCCTCGAGGGTAAAGTCAAACAGCCCGACGTTATCGGTCTTGAAGCGTATCTCACCGCCGTCGGAAAGAAGGTTTAAGTAGAGTGCAAGATAGCGTCTGTGAGTAAGGCGGCGCTTTGCGTAGCCCTTCTTCGGCCAGGGGTCGGAGAAGTTGAGGAAAATTTTGTCAACCGTACCGAGGGCAAAGAGCGAAAGAAGGTTATCAGCCGTGTCGTTAATGAATTTGAGATTGGGAAGCTCTCCATACTCGCCCGACTCCGCGCGCTCGGCACAGAGGACTACGCAGTCGGTTACGCGCTCCATTGCGAAATAAGCGGCAGACGGCTCGCGCCTTGCCATCTCGCAGGCAAACCCGCCCTTTCCCGCGCCTATCTCGAGATAGACTCTGTCAGCCTCTGCCGACACCTCGCGGGCGGGATTTTCCATAGGCAGAGAGCTTTCCGAAAGAAGTCGGTTGCGGCAGGCGTCAAGTCTTGCCTGTCCGTTTTTCTTTTTTCTCATTCTCATAGTTTTGTCCTCGCAATGCACGCTATTTGTAAAGTTAAGTTTGCTTTTTGCGGCTATTCTATATATTTCCAGCCGTTTTCATTAGACGTTCCGAACAAAAAATCAGTCGTCGTTCTTGCTGAATTCCGCAAGGCGAAGCTCGGGGTTATCCTCAAGAACCCAGCGAATAGCCCACTCGCTTGTGAAGATAAGAAGGTCGCGGCCTCTGAAGTCCTTCACCCACTTTGTGTCATGCGAGAGCTTTAAGGTCTTGGGGTCGAGTCCCTCGTTTTCTATCCATCTTATCTGACTGTAGTTCATATTCGAGCGGCGAAGGTCGCAGCCGTACTCATTCTTAAGTCTGTACTCAAGCACCTCAAACTGAAGCACGCCGACAACTCCGACGATAACTCGTTCAAGTCCCGAGTTAGGCTCGAAGAATATCTGTATAGCACCCTCTTGGGCAATCTGGTTCATACCCTTTGCAAACTGCTTACGCTTCATAGAGTCAACCTGCTCAACGAGAGCAAAGTGCTCGGGTGCGAAGGTGGGTATACCCTCGAATTTTATCTTCATTCCCTTCTCGCAGACGGTGTCGCCTATCGAGAAGATACCGGGGTCGAATACGCCGATAATATCGCCTGCGTACGCCTCGTCTATTACTTCGCGCTCCGATGCCATCATCTGCTGCGGCTGGGAGAGCTTGAACGCCTTCTGTCCCTGAACGTGGTAGTATTCCTTCTGACGCTCGAACTTGCCCGAGCAAATTCTCATAAAAGCAATTCTGTCGCGGTGCGCCTTGTTCATATTCGCCTGAATCTTAAAGACGAACGCCGAGAATTTCTCGTCGAAGGGATTGATTTCGGTGCTTTCAGCAACCCTCGGAAGGGGCGAGGTTGTCATCTTAAGGAAATGCTCGAGGAAGGGCTCGATACCGAAGTTGTTGAGAGCCGAGCCGAAGAATACCGGCGAGAGCTTTCCGTGTCTTACTGCCTCGAGGTCAAAATCGAAGGACGCACCGTCGAGCAGCTCAACCTGCTCACAGAGCTCGGCGCGCTGATACTCGCCGATAAGCTCGTCAAGCTTTGCTATATCGGTGATGTCGCAATCAATTCCGTGAATTTTATCTCTTCCGCGGTGGGCGTCGTCAAAGAACAGAATAGAACGCTTGTCCCTGTCGTAAACTCCCCTGAACTTCTGTCCGCAGCCGATAGGCCAGTTCATAGGATAGGTGCCTATTCCGAACTCGCGCTCGAGCTCGTCAATAAGGTCGAAGGGGTCGCGCGCCTCGCGGTCGAGCTTGTTTATGAATGTGAAGATGGGAATATCTCGCATAGCGCAGACCTTGAAGAGCTTTCTCGTCTGCGGCTCGATACCCTTTGCCGCGTCGATTACCATTACCGCCGAGTCTGCCGCCATAAGCGTACGGTAGGTGTCCTCGGAGAAGTCCTGGTGACCGGGGGTATCAAGAATGTTGATGCAATAGCCGTCGTATTCAAACTGCAAGACCGACGAGGTAATCGAAATACCTCTCTGCTTCTCAAGCTCCATCCAGTCGGAAACCGCGTGCTTGTCGCTCTGCTTTCCCTTGACCGAGCCCGCCGACTGAATAGCTCCGCCGTAAAGAAGAAACTTCTCGGTAAGTGTGGTCTTACCTGCGTCGGGGTGAGATATTATCGCAAAGGTCCTGCGTCTATTGATTTCAGATGCAAAATCAGCCATTTTCTATCCTTTCGTCGCGCGTTTATGCCGCCGCAATAGCACCGCAAAGCACAGTGTCCTGTGCGCTCGCGCATATTACCCATTATAATTTAACCGTAATATTTTATCATATTACAAGGCTTTTGTCAAGAGTTTAAATTCAATGCCCTAAAAACAGCAAAGGGAGCAAAAAGCTCCCTTAATAGCCGCTGATAGTCAGGTCCTCGTTCTACGTCGAGCCTGGTCGAAAACGCGGAAATATGCCGCCCTTCACTCCCCAACGCGGGAATTTTTCAGAAGAGCTTCGGGTTTTCGCCTCAAAAAGCCCGCGGGCGAGGAAAATTCGAGAATAGTTTCGCGCTTGCGACCCGAAGGTGTAGTTACCTACGTCGAGCCTGGTCGAAAACGTGGAAATATGCCGCCCTTTACTGCCCGACGCAGGAAATTTCCATGAGAGCTTCGGGTTTTCGCCTCAAAAAGCCCGCGGGCGAGGAAAATTCGAGAATAGTTTCGCGCTTGCGACCCGAAGGCGTAGTTACCTACGTCGAGCTTGGTCGAAAACGCGGAAATATGCCGAATTTTACCGCCCGACTTAATAGCCGCTGATGGGCAGGTCCTCATTATCGGTGCCCTTGGTTATTTTTCTAATTTCGACGTAGTACTCCATATTCTCGTTAACCTTTACGAGAACTCTGTCGCCGACACGCTTTCCCATAAGCGCCGAGCCGAGCGGCGACTCCTTGCTGACGTAGCCGAGCAGCGCGTTCTGACGGAGAGTCGTGACTATCTCGATTTCCTTCTCCGCCTTCATTCGCTCGTTGAAAATCAGCACCCTGTCAAAGAGGCATATCTCGTCCGCATCTCCCTCGATATCTATGACGTTTGCCGTCCTTATCATATTTTCAAGATAGCGAATTCTGCCCTCGTTCTTTCTTTTCAGCCGCTTTGCTTCCTTGTATTCGGCATTCTCCGAGAGGTCGCCGAACTCACGCGTTCTGCGAAGCTCCGCGCCGAGCTCAGGCGCTAGGACATTCTTTCGGTAGGAGATTTCCTCCTCCATTTTCTTAATATCTACCTTGGTTAATTCGTCGTACATTTCTAACTAATACAGCGTCGCCGCATCATCTGCGGCGACGCTTTTCCTTTTGTTATTTCAGAGATTACGGTACTGAAAAACAGCCGTCCGAAAGCCGTTTTTCCGCGATTTTGTAAATATTACTTTACAAGTCCCTCAACGATTTCCTTAGTATCTCTTGCGATAACGAGCTCCTCGTTGGTGGGGATTACGAACACCTTAATCTTCGAGTCGGGTGTGGAAATCTCGACCTCCTCGCCTCTTATCTTGTTCTTTTCCTCATCGAGCTTAACGCCCATAAACGCAAGCTTCTCGCAGAGCTCTGCTCTGTACTTGCCCGCGTTCTCACCGATACCGCCGGTGAATACTATTGCATCGGTACCGCCCATACAAGCTATGTAGGAGCCGACGTTCTTTGCAATCTGGTGAGAGTACATCTTCTCGCAGAGAATAGCTCTCTCGTCGCCTGCCGCTGCAAGCTTGCCAATCTCCTGGTTGTCGCTGGTCTTGCCAGATACGCCGAGCATACCCGACTTTTTGTTCATCATCTTGTCAATCTCGTCAGCGGTGGTAACCTCACCCTTACGCATAAGGTAAGGAATGATAGCCGAGTCGATGTTACCGCATCTGGTACCCATCATAATACCCTCAAGAGGAGTTACGCCCATCGAGGTGTCGTAGCACTTGCCGTTCTTGACTGCCGCAAACGACGCACCGTTACCGAGGTGACAGGTTACAACGTTACACTCAGAGGCAGGCTTTCCGAGCATTGCAATCGCTCTCTCGCTTACGTATCTGTGAGAGGTACCGTGGAAGCCGTAGCGGCGAATCTTGTACTTCTCGTAGTACTCATAGGGGAGCGCGTACATATACGCGTAGTCAGGCATTGTCTGGTGGAAGCTGGTGTCGAATACCGCTACCTGGGGAACCGACATAATCTTCTCGCACTCAACGATACCCTTAAGGTTTGCAGGGTTGTGAAGTGGGCCGAGGTCGCAGCACTCCTCAATAGTAGCCTTAACCTCCTCGGTAACGAGAACCGAGCCCGAGAGCTTGTCACCGCCGTGGAGAACTCTGTGTCCTACAGCGCCTATCTCGTCAACCGACTTGATTACTCCGAGCTTTTCGTCTACGAGAGTGTCAAGCACGAGCTTAAGTGCCTCTGCGTGAGTGGGCATGGAAACAGCGAGCTTATAATCCTCTCTGCCGGGAACCTTGAACTTGAAGCCCGACTTGCCGCCTATCTCCTCGCAAATACCCTTTGCGATAACTGCTTCGTTGTCCATATCAATAAGCTGGAACTTAAGCGAAGAGCTGCCTGCGTTGATAACCAATACTTTCATTTTTCTATATCCTTCCAAATTTATTATTGTCAAAATTTAAATGTTGAAAATCCAAAAATATCCAAGCGCCACAAGTAATCCGAGAATAGCTCCGCATACTACCTGCAGGTGAGTATGTCCGACGAGAATCTTAAGCTTCTCGGTCTTAAGCTCCTCGTCCTTCTCAACGAGGTAGTTGTTGATAACCGAAACTATGCTTATTATAGACTCCGCCTGCTTACCCGTTTCGCGGCGAACTCCCGTCGCGTCGTGCATTACGATAACCGCAAGCACCGCGGCAATAGCGAACTCCACGCTGGCAAAGCCGCACTGAATACCGCACATAGCGGCAAGCGAGGTAACCGTCGCCGAGTGACCGCTCGGCATTCCGCCGTCACCGACGAGCCTTGATATAGTGAACCTTCTGTTCATTAAGGAATTAATAATCAGCTTCAATACCTGCGCTACGAGCCACGCGATTATAGGCACGAGCAGCACGGGGTTAAGAAAAACGTCAAATACCGTTCCCACGAAAATCCTCCATAAAGCTTCGTTACTTTATTATTCTACCACTTTTTCCTAAATATTGCAAGGGGATTTTCAAATCTTACCAAAATAATTTAAAGCATTGACTTATTGGGAAAAATAATATATAATTAAAATAAAGTAACGTTAAGTCGCCGGGGGGCGACGGAAGGGAGAATTTATGGTATCTGAACTAAAAAAAGGCGACTTCGGTGTTCTCGGAATTGGTGAGGTAATGCTCAGGCTGTCACCCGTCGGCAAGGAGAGAATATCCTACTGTGAAACCTTCGAGAAGCGCGCGGGCGGCTCTGAGCTGAACGTTGTTTCGGGTATTTCAATGCTAGGTATTCGCACAGGTATGATAACCAAGCTCCCAAAAAATGAGATAGGCAAATTTGCAAAGCACAAGATACGCTACTCGGGTACGAGCGACGACTACGTTATCTACGACGAGTCACCCGAGATGAGGCTTGGAATATACTATTACGAGAGCGGAGCCTATCCCAGAGTTTCGGTTGTTTCCTACGACAGAAGGGCGTCGTCCTTCACCCGCTTCAAGAAAGAGGAGCTGCCCGAGAAAATATACTCCTCTGCGAGCATCTTCCACACAAGCGGCATCACCCTCGCGCTCGGCGAGGAGCTGCGCGAGAACGTTATTGATATGATGGAGCGCTTCCACAACGAGGGGGCTCTTATTTCCTTCGACGTAAACTACCGTGCCGCACTCTGGGACGAGGACACGGCAAGAGAAACTATAAAAAGAGTTCTTCCCTTCATTGATATTCTCTTCGTTTCAGAGGAAACCTCGAGGAGAATGTTCGGTATGACGGGAACGCTTAAGGATATCCACAAGGAGTTTTCAAGGCAGTACCCGAACCTTGAGATTATAGCCAGCACCAAGCGCAAGGTAATTTCGCCACAGAAGCACACCTTCTCCTCTCTCGTATACGACTGCAAGGAGGATAAGCACTTTGAGGAGAGCCCCTATGAGAATATCGACGTCGTTGACAGAATAGGCTCCGGAGATGCCTACGTTGCAGGCGCGCTCTACGCGCTCTTACGCTTCGGCTCGATTGAGAAGATGGCAGAATACGGCGACGCTATGGCGGCGCTCAAGAACACCGTCCTCGGCGATACCACTCAGTGCGATATAACCGATATCGAAAGAATTATTAAGAACCACAACACCACCGGCCCGAAAAACGAGATGGTAAGGTAGGCAGCTCCAACCAAAACCGAACTCACCGCAAGCGCAGAAAACTCGCGCAGCTTTTGGAAAGCTCACTTGTAAGGCGCAGCCGTAGCAGAGTAAAACGCAATCCACTGTTGTTTGGCAACGCCCAATATTTTCTGACCGAAAATCGGCTCAAAATTTTACAAGCCCCTTGATTTTAATGCTCGGGTATGCTAAAATAAATTTAGAATACTTAAAAAGGAGATTTTCATTATGGCAAAGAAAAAGACACTCACAAGACAGTATGACGAGCTTCCTTTTATTCTCAGACTCCTCATACAGATTATCGGAGGCATCGTGGTTGGCGGTATTTACCGTCTTGTTCGCTACACCGAGTCGAAGAACACCGTAACCCTCGTTTTCGGTATTCTCTTCACCTTCACCGGAGTACTCAATATATTCGCTTGGGTTATCGACGTAGTATCCCTCATTCTCTACAAGAAGTACACGATTCTCGTAGACTAAAACCAACCGCCTTACATAGGCGAAAGCCGCATTTTGCAAAGCTTTGCAAAATGCGGCCTGTTTTTTTATTATTAGCTCGTGAAAAGAATTTTTATATTTAACCTCTATCCTTTGCAATGAGCATTTTCAAGTATCTCTCTCCGTCAAGCTCAGAAAAGAGAGTTGGCATTTTCGAGGTAATGCCGAGTGACTCGGCAAGTCTTGTGATAAGTCCTACGGAGGCAAGTCCGTTTCCGTTGACGTCGCCCTCGTAAGAGCCTCTTATTGCCACAGGCATATCCTGCGAGGTGGGCGAGGACATCTTCGGGCAGTAGGAGAAGGAGCCGTCGGGCTTCTTGAAGGGTGCGGCCTTCAAGCGAGCCGCGTTAATGAGCTCGGGCGCTCTTCCGAGAAGGTGGTCCTTGATAGCCTTCGCCCTCTTCTCTCCGTTCTCAAAGCCGCAGTTACGAAGGTTATAGCAAACCTGGTTAACCGCCCAGAAGGTGTTGAAGATGTCAACTATTCCCGAAAGCTCCTCGGTAGAGGTCATTGCGTCGATTGCCGACTTAGCCGCCGCCTCGGGGTATAGAAGCTGTCTTCTCGCGGTATTATAGAAGGATATAGTTTTTAAAAGACCGTTTACTCCGTAGTAGTTTGCCTCTTTATTCCAGTGACCTGTGTTGGGGTCCAGCTGGGAATCAAGCCAATCGACCGTGAGGTCGAGAATTCTGTAGTCGGCGCCCTCTGCCTCGAGCTGTCTGTCGCGCGCGGTAATCTGTGAGAGCTGAGTGACGAGGAGATTTCCGTGGTGGTAGGACTGGGTTTTCATATCAAGTCCCGAGAGATACTCAAGGAACCTTTCCTTGCTGCGGAAATGCTCGGCTATGTACGGTCCGTCAGGTGCCACGGAAGCCTCTCCGTCAGCCGAGGGTACGCTCTTCGCTCTCTTCTCGCCTACCATTCCGTTCGGGGTATCGTAAATCGGAGCTCTGTTCATTGCGGTAAGGAACTTCGAGCACCAGACGAGGTCGCGCGAGCGGCGGTTCACCTGATTGTCTATAGCCTCCTTGCCCCACTGCGGGTGATAGAAGAAGCCGTTCTCGTCCTGTATTCCTCTGACGAAGTTAACCGACTTTTCGAGTATATTCGCGGGAAAGAATTTTCTCCAATCGCTGCAAAGCCCGAGAGAAACCGCGTGACCGTGCGCCTGGCACATACTTTCGACGTCAGGAAGAAGCTTAAAGACTTTCCCCTTATGCGTTACGGTATCGTTGTCGCGCGCACTCTTTGAGTAATAGAACGCGCCTGTTTCTCTGTCATAAAGCTCAATATACCAATCAAGCATATCCTCGGTGTATAGGTCGTAGAGCTTCTTGAACTCCTCTACCATCTCACCTCCAAGCTTGCCGCCCACTTCATCGCGTATTGCTTGCCAAAAGGGCTCTCTTCTGTTTTCTCTGTATTCCTTGAGATTCATAATTCTTTCTCCTTACACCTTGCGTCGAGCAGGTCGACGAATATATTTTTTTCCACCGCAGTAAATAGCGGAGGGGTAAATCTATCAAGTCCCATAGACCTGAGCATACGGTCACGGGTGCCGTTAACAGCAATTCCCGTCGCGTTTATATCGCCCTCGCGCGCGCCGCGTATCGCTACGGGCATATCCTGCGAGGTAGGCGAGGAGCAGTCGGGAAGATAGGAGAAGGAGCAGCCGGGCTTTGAAAATACCGATAGCTTTGCCTTCGTTTTTTCAATCATCTCGGGCGCCTTTTCTATTATTTCTGCAATCAGCGCCTCGGCGCGTATTTTGCCGTCATCTCCGCCGAAGAGCCTCAGGTTGCCGAGTATTATAGATATCGCGTACCAGGTGTTATAAATGTCGGTTATCGACTTTACCGGCTCGTTTGAAAGCACCGCGCGGATAGCCGACCTCGCCGAAGCCTCGGGATACGGCATTATCCGCCTTGCGTCGGAATACATCGAGCCCGCCTTAAGGAAGCCCGATACTCCGTAATAGCTATCCTCGCTCTCCCAGTGTCCCGTTTCGGGATTTAGCGTTTCACTCATCCAGTCGCAAAGAATATCCATAAGCGAATAGTCCTTGCCCTCGGCACGCAGAATCCTGTCGCGCTCGAGAATAATACCCGTTTGGGTAGTTATCTCGTTGCCCGAGTGATACGAGGTTGACTTCATATCGAAGCCTGACAGATATTTTACGAAATGCTCTTTGTCGATAAGATGCTCCGGAAGCTCAGCCTTTGATTCGGGCTTTGCCGCCTCGCAAGGCGCGGAGGAGCGCCACTCTCCGCGAAGTCCGTCGGGAGTATCGAAATTAGGCCGCTCTCCGACAGCACGCAGAAAGGTTGAGCACCAATGCAGGTCCCTTGCCCTTCTGTTGGTTTGCGAGTCAATCCATTCCTTATCCCACTGAGGGTGATAGAAGAAGCCGTTCTCGTGCTGAATACTCTTTATAAAATCTACAACCCGTCTGTAAATCCTGTCGGGATAGATATCCTTCGGCGGTATGTTGTCCCCTGCCCTGATTGCCCTTGCTACAAACCCGAGCGCCTGGCAGGTCGACTCGACGTCAACCCCGAGAGAAACTCTTCTTCCCTTGAATTCAACAAACTCGTTATCACGTGCGCTCGGCGAATAGTAGAACGCGCCCGTCTTGCCGTCGTAAAGGCGCGAGAGCCAGAGTATTACGTCCTCGCTGTAAATTGAGTAGAGGTCTGCTACCGCCTCGGCGGTATTTCTTCCGAGAGCGCCGCCTATATGCTCGCTTATCGCCTTATAATAAGGAGAGCGCTCTCTTTCAAACAAATTCGTCTTACTCATTTTTCCTTTCTCGGGCGCAGTTTTCTGCGCCCGTTTGCCGTTAAATGTAAATTTTAGTTGACTTTTTGAGCGATTATTCCCCAGACTCAGTAACGGAAGCGTTCTCCGCTCCTACGTAGACGTTATCAAGTGTATAATCTGCGCCCGTTCTGATACCGATGCTCACACCGACGAGCTCGTAGTCTGCGCCCTTGCCTCTTTGGTTGCTCTCGGTAAGGAGAGAGCCGTTCAAGTAGATTCTTACGGAGCGCGAATAGGTATAGCCCGTTACGGCGCCCTCACCGTCGGTTATCTCGGTCTTTGTTATCTCGACCTCGTAGCGGACGGTCGCCCATTCTCCGCACGCGAGTGCCGCAAGCGCTCCGTCGCAGAAGCCGTCGCTGTTCTCGTCCTTGTAGTTATAGAGGCCGAGCCCCAGATAAGCCGTGCCGTCGCCGTCATAGACTACAGTGAGCCTTTCGCCCTGGTCGGTTATGGTTACAGTGTTGCCGCCAGAGCTTCCCTGCAGATAAATCATAGTTGACCAGTTAGGATTAGAGGAGCCCGACACCTTCATATCGTTCCAACGGATATCCGCCTCAAATACGTAGAGGTTGCCGATAGTATTCCCCTCGGCAGGAGCAAAAGACGTACTCGTCTTCACAGTCGTACTGCCCGTTGCCTTGTCAGAATAGGTCATAGTTTTTTCGTTATCGGCGTATTTACCTGCCGCCGGTCCCTCGTCAAGCACGGGCACGGGAGTATATGCGCCAACGTATACGTTATCGAAGTCAAACGAACCGCTCGTTCTTACGTTGAATTTGCCAACACTATAGGGAGTAAGTCTTGCCGACGCAGCTGTTCTCTCAACGAGTGAGCCGACCGGAATGCCGTCAAGAAACACCTTAAGCTCGCGGTAAATTGTGCCGTCCTCGTTTTCGGTCTGATGCACCTCGTAGCGGATATTGTACCACTTGCCGTGCTCGAGAGTCGCAATGCTTCCGTCGGCAACGCCGTCGCCGTCGTTGTCCTTATAATCCGCGCCGCCAATAGTCAGAAACGCGTTGAGCCCGCCGTTGTATACAAGCATAAGCCTTCCGCTCTGCGTAGTTGCAAGAGTATCGGTGCCCGCATTGTCGTAGAGAAGGTTCCAGTGTGCAACCCACGTAGGATTTGAGCCTGCACCCTTATAAAGCTCCGTCCAGCGGAAATCGTGCTCGAACACGAACACGTCACCCGCCGAGAGGCTCTCGGGAACCTCAAAGCTCTGTGACACCGTGCCCGAGAGATATCCGTTCACCGTAGAGTCGTAGCCCTCTGCGGTAGCCTCGTCTGCATAAGCTCCAAGGCCTGGGCCGTCCTCTATAACCACAGGTGGCTTATAGTCGCTCGTGTGGTCGGTGCATACCCCGTTATGCTCCTTAAGGCTGACGTTGTCGAGAAGCATTCTGCCCGAGGCAGAGCTGAGCGAGGAAATTCTGACCGCGGACAGTTTCTCGTTCGGAGTCGCGCCGTCGATATTATTGCCGTAGAAGTTGTTGCTTATGTATACGCACTCGCCGTCAAGGTAGAACTTCATTCTCACGCTATCCCTGTCGCCGCGGAAGAACTCAAGCTTGAAGTTAAACCACTCGCCAACAGAAACCGACTTTTCTGAAATCCAATTAACCTTCAGAGAGCTCGTGCTGCTTGCGCGTTCAAGGAAGCTGACCTTTCCGTCCGATGAAAGCTCTAGCTGTATCATATAAACGGCATCAAGGTTGCCGTCATCACGCTCCGCACCGAAGAATATCTGCCAGATAGCTCCTGTCATCTCGGACGTAACATTCATATCCGCCGTGAAGATTGCGCCGTTATTTACCTCGAGAGGCTTCGTCGTGCTGACTACGACTCTGTCGTTTGCGCCGGCGCCCGTGAGGAACTCGAGCACCTTTGACGGAGTACCGTATACCGAGTCCTCAATAACGTCTATCGCACCGCCGCCGCTCTTTAAGCTATAGGTGACGGTCTTCGGTACGCTGTTGGTGCTGCTCGACTCAAAGGTCAGGGTTTCTGCCGCGTCCTCTGCGTTCGGTGCCTTGCCGACCTCGTCCTCACACGTGCCGCGCAGCTGCTCGAATTTCACGTTATCGAAGGCTATCGTGGCAATAGACGCGTTAAGCGCGCTGAAGCGCACCTTTGAGATATTCTGCCCCGGCTTTGCAGCGTTGTCGTGGCTGTTATAGAAGTTATCGCTTATGTAAAGAAGCTCGCCGTTAACGGTTATTTTTATTCTCACCGTATCTCTCGTGCCCTCGTAATACTCAAGCTTGAGCCTGAACCACTCGCCCTCTTCAATCGAGTTCTGGCAGAGAATCCGCTGCTTCTTATTGCCTGCCGTGGTATGCGAGGTTTCCTGCAGAGTTACCGTGCCTTGTGCGGTGAGGTTTACGTTTATCATATACGCCGCCGCGCCGTCCTCACCGACGAATGCAAGCTGGTAGAGCGTGGTTGCAAGAGAGGAGTCGATTTTAATATCCGACTCGAACGCGAAGTAATTCGCGCTCGAAAGCGTCTTTGCGGGAAGGAAGCAAACCATATCTCCCGAGCCCGTCGAGGTATCAAAGGCAAGTGCCTTGGAGAACACTCCGTCGACGTAGCTGCCGACTATTCTCGCGTCCGCTCCGTTTGTAACGAGAGTAGGCTCTGCAAGGACGGGAATATTGCCCGTGAAGCTGTCCTCGAAGGTCAGAACCTCTGCCTTGTCCTCGTCGTTTTTACCTTCTATTTCGGGACGGGTGTGCTCTCGGACGTATCTTCCTTCTGAGAGCACGTTGTCAACCGAGGCGCTTATCGGGGCGAGCGCTTCAATCCGCAGATACGCCGCAGGAGCGCTGAAGCTCGACTCGGAGTAATAGATACCCGATACCGACTGCGCCTTGCCGCCGACGTACAGAACGGTTTCGCCGTCCACGGTGTAGAAGTCAAATGCCAGCTTTATCTTATTGCTGATAAGGCATATCGGCTTTGGAGTCCTGCCGTGCTCGCTTAAGTCATAGAGATAGGCTCTGCCCCCCTCGCCAACAATTCTGAAGGCGACAATCTTATTGCCTTGAGAGTCTACGAAGCTTATATCCATAAGCTCTCCCTCTCCGACAGACGAAAGCTGAAGATTCATCTCAGCCGAGTAAACCGAGGAGAGTACCATTCTTCTGTTCACGGGAATACTGAGAGCACCCACGCCGCCTGTAAATTTTGCAGCACCGCCGCCGACCGCAACCGAGCCCGAGGCAACAGCCCCCTCGGGAAGCCCATTTGCGAAGGTGTGGATTATGCTCGAGCTGTGCGCACCCGTAAGGCTATCAAACGAGGAGGGTATCTTTTCGGCTGTGAGATTATCTACACGAAGCTCACATTCCGCGCCCTTCACCGTCTTGATTTCGAGAAGCGCCGCCTTGTATTTTATTGCTCCCTGAGAGGAAGCCGAGCTTATCGTAAGTGCCTCACCGTTCAGATATATAGCCGAGGTTTTCATCTTCTCGTAATATTCTATACGGAGCCTCACGTGCTCGCCGAGAGCCAGCTTAATACCGCCAAGCGAGGAGCCGAGAATTCCGTCGGGAGCCTCGTGAAGCGACACGTATTTCTCTCCGTCCACCTCGCTCACGGCAAGGCGATAGCTCATAAGGTCGTTATCAAATCTGTTATCCTCGCGGAAGCTTAGTTCAGCTATAGCTCCGACCGATGCGCTCGCGACCGATATATCAGCCTCGAAAACGTCGACCGATGCCATCTCTCCGCGCCACTGAAGCGGAGCTCTGACCGACGCGGAGTCACCCGACTTATTGCCCACAATCGAGAGGTAGCCGTTATTTACCGCGACGCTTCCGCCGCCTGCGCTTGCCGATATGCTCTCGGGAAGAGTCGCCGAGGAGTCGAAGTCGTATAGCGCCTTACCGTTGTCGGCTGCATCAATATTTATCGCGGGATTTTCCTCTGCCGTTGCCTTCTCATAACGGGCAACGTCCCTGTAGGAATAAACGTTGTCTATAAGTAGATGCGCGCTTGCAGACCTTCTTACGAATATCTCGGTATAGTTGAAGGTCGAAAGAACGTTATATTTGAGTCCTCGTACCTTGTGTCCGTTCTCATTACCGAAGTTGTCCGTTACCGCTATAAGCTCACCGTCTACGTAGAACTTTATTCTTACGGTGTCCTCGTCACCGAGATAATAAACCGCCTTGACGTTGAACCACTCGCCGATAGGAATTCCATCCTTTAAGCAGACCTGCATTGAATAGCTGTTGTGAGTAGAGGAGTTCTCCCATATCTCTACCGTATTCGTCTTTTTATTAACCAGCAGTGAGAATCTGTAGGACAGACCCATATCTATGAATATCGAGAAATCCTCGCTGTTACCGAGTACCGCAAAATCGGCGGAGAATACGAAGGACGAGGGATTTTTAACAGAAGCGGGGTTATCTATTCTCAACGTATCGTTGCCCGTAGTAGAGGTACCCGATATGAATTCAAGAACCTTGCCGTCATAATCTCTCGGGTCCACTATAACCTTTGCCGAGCCCTCTGAGTACATTTCGGTCACGAGCATAAGCGACTCACTGCCTACGGCGTCGTTTTCAAAGTCTATAGTCTCGATAATAACGTCGCTTTCGTCCTTGATAACGCTTTCAAGCGAGTCGATGACGTCAAAGAACTTGCGCCTATCGTTATCGGTATATATCGGCACTCTGTAGTCGCCAAGACCAAAGGCGCTGTAAAGATGCTCCGTAACGCCGTTTATCGCGATACCGTTTCCGTTTACGTCACCCTCAACCTGCTTCGGAAGAGTTACGGGCATTCCCTGCGAAATCTCCGAGGAATAATACCGTCCGTAGGAAAATGAGCCGTCCGGCTTCTTAAAGGGAGCTATCTTTTGCGTTGCTATCCTTATGGACGTAGGGGCAGACTCGAGCATCATTTTACTGATGGCATCTGCCTTCTTATCTCCGTCGGCGGCAAACTTTCTTACGTTGGAGCGAACGTTGCTGAGCGCCCAAAACGCATTGTATATATCCACTATTCCTGAGATTGGCTCGGTTGAATTTATTGCCTTAAGACAGGAATCTATTGCCCTCTCCCAATTAGGAAACAGTCTCTCTGCAGTGGTTATCGTACCAACAATCTTAAGCACTCCGTTTACGCCCTCATAATCGGAATATCCGGCATCGGTAGGCTTCTTTAAATCCCACGTTCCGGTTTCAGGATTCTGATGCTCGAATAACCAATCGCAAATTACGTCAAGCACTCGCCAATTCGCTCCTTGCTCAGAGAGGGTTTTGTCTCTCGAAGTAAAATCTCCAAGCTGAGTCGACAGAAGGTTACATACGTAATAAGAGTTTCCGTTTATGTCAAGCCCCGCAAGGTACTCGACGAGCGCTTCCTTGGTCAGAAGGTGCTCGGGAACGCTTGCCGACGATTCAACCGACACGACCTTCGATACCGCAACGACCGAGTTCGAGCATTTAAGCGGTCTGCAGCTTGTCAGCGAGGGCGCGCCCTCTCCTGCCATGCCTCTCGGGGTATCGTAGTACGGGGCTACCCCAACCTCTCGAAGCCAATCCTGACACCAGACGAGGTCGCGCGCACGACGGTTAGTGGTCAGCTCATCCTTGTCCCACTGCGGATGGTAAAACCATCCGTCCTCATCCTGCAAGCTTCTTACGAAATGAGTGATTTTATTCTCCATCTCTTCAGAAATCGCATTATGGAAGTTTCCGCCGTAATACTGGTCAAGAGCGCCTGTGTTCGCAAGGAAGGCAAGCGCCTGATATGTAGACTCAACGTCAGGCAGGAAGCCGTAGTTATCGCGCGCCGCGTTGGAATAATAGAAAGCCGCGCCGCCGCACTTCTGCGAGCCGGTGCACACGTCCGTACCGCAGTAGCATACGTACGGCTCGTAGAGATTTGCAAGCCATGTCAGAGCATCGGAGGAATAAAGAGAATAATGGTCACGGAATGCCGCAACTATCTCCTCGCCAAGCTCACCGCCCACGTGCTCCGCAAGTCTTTGCCACTTTTCCTCGCGCCACTCCTCGTCCTCTGCCTGATAGTATGCGTCCATATCGAAGGTACCCTTGTAGAGCACACCGACGCCGGGCTTGATAGCACCCTGAGCCAGTCTTTCAACGAGCCGTCCTGCCCCCGTAAGTGCCGCCGCGTGGCGCTCGTCAATATCATAGGCTATAGCGAAATTCTCGCCGTCGGAATACACAACGTAGGCGAGGAAGTCATCGCTGGTTTTCTGAAGGCGCGAGAGCCTTCTGTACGCTGCAACCGAGGCGGGGTGAGTGCTCTCACCGAGAATAACCGATACGTCATATTCTCCCGTGCCGTTTTCCGAGGGGGAAACACCCGTAGCGGTATAAATCGCCGAGTAAAGCTTGTTTGCCGAGCTCTTTGCGTTTTCCTCATCATTATATATTATATTAACCCTGCAGCCCTTGCCAAAAAGACCGTCGAAGGAGCCGTTGCCTGTTGCATCACCGCCGCCCGAGGTATCCCCCGAGCCACCGCCCGAGGTATCGCCGCCGCCCTGTGACGAATCGCCACCGTCATCGCCGCAGGAAACGGCAAGCGTAAGCGAGAGCATAAGAGCCAGCATTAAAAGTAATAGCTTCTTAACCTTCATTAGAATTAATCCTTTCGCGCTAATATATTTGGTTAGCCGTAAAAACGGCTGAACAGTTTTACACTTTAATTATATCAAAACGGCGTTTGCTGTTCAATTGACAAATCGCCGATTGTTTATGGACAAATCGCCGACCGCAAAGGTCTTTTCTGCGCACGTGAGTAGGCAACGCTTAGCAAAGCGAAAGAAAAAACAAGTGCCAATTAAGCGATAATCAAGTTCAAAGCGCAAAAAGAGCGCATTTTGCAAACCAAAGTTTGCAAAATGCGCTCAAAATGGAGGATTGACTATCGAGGGGCTCATGGCTTCAGCCCCTCGACCTGCTCACGGGCAGGTGTTCTGCCCATCTTCACCGTGGCATTTACCGCTGTACGGACAGCCGCTGCATCCGCCGCCGCACGAGCTCTTGCCTGATTTTCTGTCCCTTATCATAACGGCTATGACAGCCCCTACGATAAGCGCAACAATCAGTGCCACACTTATTGTACCAATATTGTTAAGAATATATTCAAGCATTTTGAAAAATTATTTGGTCACGGTTTCGTTAAGAGATGCACTCTCCCTTGCCTCTACGGTAAGTCTTGTTGACTCGTTGTAGGGCTTGAAAAGCATCCAGCACACAAATCCTATTATGAGAAGCGAAAGTATCGCGCCGAGTATATGTCCTCCGAAGTTGCCCGTAAAGAGCATACCGAGCTGATAGATACAGAACGAGGTAGCGTATGCAAATCCGCACTGATAGCCTATCGCGAACATCGTCCACTTCGTATTGTTCATCTCTCTCTTTATAGCGCCCATAGCCGCAAAGCAGGGAGCGCAAAGAAGGTTGAATATGAGGAACGAGAAGGCCGCGAGAGGAGCCATACCGCCAAAGTCAAGAACACCGAGAACCGCTACAATTTCTTCCTTTGCAACAAGTCCCATTATGGTTGCTATAGCGGTTTCCATTCCCGAGAAGCCGAGAGGAGCGAATATCCAGCCTATAGTCGCGCCGAGTCCCTCAAGAATTGTTATCTCAAGCTCCACGCCTTCGGGAAGCGAGCCGCTGAAGGCATACGCGCCGTCAACGATACCGAAGTTATCGCCAAACCAGATTATAATTGTCGAAACAAGGATTATAGTTCCCGCCTTCTTGATAAACGCCCAGCCGCGCTCCCACATAGAGCGAAGCACGTTTGAAACGGTAGGAAGGTGATATGCGGGTAGCTCCATTACGAAGGGGGCGGGGTCGCCCGCGAACATCTTGGTCTTCTTAAGCATGATGCCCGAGATGATTATTGCCGCGATACCGATAAAGTAAGCGAGGGGAGCGAGCCACCACGCGCCGTCGAATATCGCGCCTGCAACGAGGGCGATAACAGGAAGCTTTGCGCCGCAGGGAATGAAGGTTGTGGTCATTATCGTCATTCGTCTGTCGCGCTCGTTCTCGATAGTACGCGAAGCCATAATGCCGGGAACGCCGCAGCCCGTGCCGATAAGCATAGGAATGAAGGATTTGCCCGAGAGTCCGAACTTTCTGAAGATACGGTCCATAACGAAGGCGATACGCGCCATATATCCGCAGGACTCAAGGAACGCAAGAAGAATAAAGAGAACGAGTATCTGAGGAACGAAGCCGAGAACCGCACCGACACCGCCGACGATACCGTCAATCACGAGGCTCTGAAGCCAGGGCGCGCAGTTGATAGCGGTAAGCGCCCTCTCAACAAGCACCGGTATACCCGGCACCCATACGCCGTCTATTCCGAATAGAAGGAAGCCGTCGCCGAAGAGTCCGTCGTTAGTCCAGTCGGTAACCCAAGTACCTACGGTAGTAACCGAAATGAAATATACAAGGAACATAATCACAGCGAAGATAGGAAGTGCCGCCCATCTGTTGGTAACAACCTTGTCTATCTTGTCCGATACGGTGAGCGAGCCCGCCTTGTGCTTCTTATATGCGCCCTTAAGCACCGACGCTATGTATATGTAACGCTCGTTTGTAATAATGCTCTCGGAATCGTCGTCCATTTCGCTCTCGGCAGCGATGATGTCTGCCTCAATGTGGTCTACGACGTCCTTCGGGAGATTGAGCTTTTCAAGCACCTTCTCGTCGCGCTCGAAGATTTTGATAGCGTACCATCTCTGTCTTTCCTCTGGGAAGTTGTGAAGAGTGAGCTCCTCAATATGCGCGAGCGCGTGCTCAACTCCGCCGGAAAACCTGTGCTTCGGAACGCTTCTCTCGCCCTCGGCTGCACGGACCGCAGCCTCTGCCGCTTCCTTTATGCCGGTGTTCTTAAGCGCGGATATCTCGAGCACGGGACAGCCGAGCGCACGCGAGAGCTCCTCTATATTGATTTTGTCGCCGTTTCTTCTGACGACGTCCATCATATTGATGGCAATTACGACGGGAATTCCAAGCTCGGTGAGCTGTGTTGTGAGATAGAGGTTTCTCTCAAGGTTAGTTCCGTCTACGATATTAAGTATAGCGTCGGGACGCTCGTCGATAAGGTAGTTTCTCGCAACGACCTCCTCAAGGGTGTAGGGGGAGAGGGAATAAATGCCGGGAAGGTCGGTTATGATTACGTCGCTGTGTCCCTTCAGCTTTCCTTCCTTCTTCTCTACCGTAACGCCCGGCCAGTTTCCTACAAACTGGTTAGAGCCGGTAAGCGCGTTGAAGAGCGTCGTCTTACCGCAGTTAGGGTTGCCCGCGAGGGCAATTTTGATTTCCATTTCAGTTTTCCTTTCGGTTTTTAATCGGGTGACTTTTTGGTTAGCCTACGCTAACCGCAGCTTAAAGACATAGTGGAGTATTCCCTCGGGATAATTACTCCACCTCAATAGTCTCGGCATCAGCTTTTCTGAGCGAAAGCTCATATCCGCGCACGGTCACCTCAATGGGGTCTCCGAGCGGTGCAACCTTACGTACGTAAACCTCGGTGCCCTTGGTAATGCCCATATCCATAATGCGGCGCTTGACAGCACCCTCACCGTGGAGCTTGACAACCCTTGCGGACTGACCGATTTTAACATCTCTTAAAGTAGCCACTGACTCTCCTCCTGTTCTGAAGAATAAATATAGACAAAAAAACTAAACCATAATTTTCTGCGCCATCTCGCGGCTTATAGCAATTCTCGAATCCTTGACGTTAACGATAACGTTTCCGCCAATCTCGGATATGATAGTAACTGCCGACCCCGGGGCAAAGCCAAGGTCCTCAAGATGCTTCTTGACAGCAGGCGAGCCGCCTACGCGCTTAACGATATTTTCCTCACCGACCTCGGCAAAAATAAGAGGCATCATAGCTTGTGCTCCTTCCTGACAGACGCTTACCGCGCAGTTAGCCTATGCTAACCAGCATATATATTGTATGCTTTTTCGCACTGTTTGTCAATAGCTTTTCCAAAAAAAATTCAAATTTGGATAAATTATCCTCAAGACAAGTTAGCGCGAGCTAACCGTTTGTAAAAAATGACGGCAAAGCATAGCATATTCACGCGCGCAGCGCATATCGCGTCCGAAGAACATATCACGTTGCAGATAAATCAAGGCTTCCATTGGCAATATATCACGCGCATAGCGCATATTTATCCCTGTCTTTCCCTATATTCCCCGGGCGTCATACCTACGTATTTCTTGAAAACGCGCTGGAAATACAGCCTGTCGCGGTAGCCTACTCTGTCGGCTATCTCGGCTATTGCAAGACTTGGTTGGGTAAGCAAGTCCTTCGCCTTCATAATACGAAGCCTTACGATATATTCGCTTGGCGAGCAGCCCATAACCTCGCGAAACAGCTCTCTGTATCGGCTCACCCCGAGGAACTCCATAGCGGCAAGGCTCTCAACCGAGAGATTATCACGAAGGTGACTGTGGATATAGCTCACCGAAACGTCAAGGCGCGGAGAGGTGTCCTCGTATCTTGCGCGTCCAAGTCGCAGAAATGCGTTGCGAAGCTCCACAGAGAGAACGTACTCAAGGTTCTTTCTGCAGGTTCTCGACTCGTAGAAGAGCTTCTCGTATTGGTCAAGTACGGATTTTGAGTTCTTTAGCTTGTAGACGGTGTTGGTCATAATATCCGACTTCTGAAGCGCATCACGCGCACCGTAGCCCGTGAAGTGAATCCAATAGTAGCGAAGTATTCTATCCTCGGGTGCCACCGGATAAAATGAGAACGGCGTATGCTCGCTGATACAAATAAAATTGTCCTTACGGAGAATCTGCTCGTCACCGCTAAGAAAGAGCTTTATCGCTCCCGAGGTTACGTGAATGATATAAAAATCGTTTCTTCCGCGGCGACTGTAATCCTCCTTGAAATAGTAGTCGGTAACCGACTCTCCGCAGCAGTTGACCTGTAGGTCGGTTTCCTTGTCGTCACTATTGTTCAGTGCGGGCGAGGCGTTCTTGAAGTAGCTTACCGAGCTACCTGCTTCCATGCTTTTCTTGTTCATAAGCGCTCCCTTGTATTTTTTCGAAAATCGGCTTTTCGTCCATATGTTTTCCTTTATTTTACTATATTTTTACACACTAGTCAAGCATATTTTCCGACGATTTTTTCATATCAGATATTTTTTACTTGATTTTTTTGTAAAAGTGTGCTAGACTATTATTAATGAAGAAAAGTGCGGGGCAATGAATTTTTGCCGCGAGGGTTGACCGCCCTTGCCGAAGGGTGAATACCCTAGCCGAAAGCCACGAACAAGGAAAGGAGCATCTATGCAGCTGCTTGAATCGGGTCAGATGTACCTTGAAACAATACTCGTTTTGTCAAAGGAAAATTCAAGAATACGCTCTATCGACATTTCGGAGCATATGGGCTTCTCAAAGCCAAGCGTATCAAGAGCCATAGGGCTTCTTAAGAAGGGTGAGTACATCACCGTTGACCCCGACGGCTACATCACTCTCACCGAGTCGGGCGCCGAGGTCGCGCACAAGATGTACGACAGGCACAGACTCCTGACAAGCTTCTTCTCCTCTCTCGGAGTTCCCGAGGACATCGCCTCAAAGGATGCATGCAAGATTGAGCATCATATCAGCGACGAAACATTCGAGGCTATGAAGCGCCACATCGACGAAAAACAATAAATAATAGCGGATTTTGTAAGCTATACTTTACAAAATCCGCTTTTTGCGTTCACAAATCACTTGTTCGAATTGCCGCTTATGCTCTTGGTTCTTCGAAGGCCTCGCCTGTACTCTCCGGGGGTTACCCCCTCCGAAAGCTTGAAAACGCGTTGAAAATACGGCCCGTCCTGATAACCCGTGAGCAGAGCAATCTCCGCAACCGTTGAATTCGTTTCGGAAAGAAGATCCTTTGCCCTCGCCATTCGGAGCGCCGTAATATACTCGCTCGGGCTCATTCCTGTTATTTCTCTGAAAACCTCTCGGAAGCGGCTGACACCGAGAAATTCCATTGAAGCCAGCCTCTCAACCGACAGCTCCTCTCCGACGTGCGCGTGAATGTATTTCAGCGAGGCGTCGAGCCTTCCCTCGCGCGAATTGGCGAGCGCCTTGCCGATAAGGTGAAGAATATACCGAAGCTCCACGCCCGAGGAGTAATCAAAGCTCTCGGACTGTCTGTTCAGACGGAATTCCTCGAATAGCTTGGAAAAATGAGATATCACATCGGTTAATATCCCGATGCTTCGTACCTCGCCCGGGCTTATGCCCGCAAGACTTACCGCCGACTCTGCCTCCGAACCCGTGAAATGTATCCAGTAATAGACAATAGGCTCACTCGCATTGACTGACGCCCTGAAGGTGCAGGGTGTTCTCGGGCTCATACATACAACACTTCCGCGCTCAAGACATACAGCCTTTCCGTCAATCGTACCGAGCATCTGCCCGCCCTGCATATAAATCAAATAAAAATCGCGCCTGCCCGAGCGATAGCCGCCGCGATAGTCCTTGTTATCAACGAATGCCTCACCGCAGCAGTTGACCTGAAGGGCAGAAGTCGTGTCCTCGACGTTGTTATTTGTGCCAAGGTTTTTCGATGCAATTCTGTAATAGCACTCCCTGTCGGTTGGGGTGCTGTAAACCGTATGCTTCATAGCCTTCTCCTATAAAACGGTTGTTATCGGCGAATTATACACATTATCGCTTTTTTATTTTACACCGATTAGCGGGGTTTTGTCAATAGTTATTTGTATTTTTGCAAAATTATTTGTATTACGTGCTTGACTGCTAACATACGATTCCGTTGATTTGTGCATAAAAATCTCATCTGCTCCCAAATAATAATGCTTTTGTAAATTAAATATTTTGACAAGTTTTAGTTTTTTTCTAAAAACGTCTTTACAAACCGAACAAATTTTGATATAATATTATGCGTGAATTTAGGGTGTCCGTATTTTTCGGACCAAAAGGAGAATTTATTATGAGTCGTATGGTAGGAACAGTATCAAGGGGCGTGCGCGCTCCCATCATTCGTGCAGGAGATAATCTTGCAGAGATTGTTACCGCCTCCGTCATTTCCGCGGCAGAGTCCGAGGGATATGAAATACGCGAGCGTGACGTCATTGCTATGACCGAGGCTATCGTTGCACGTGCACAGGGCAACTATGCGTCTATTGACGATATTGCAGCCGACGTTAAGGCTAAATTCGGCGACAGCGCAGTAGGCGTAATCTTCCCCATTCTCAGCCGTAACCGCTTCTCTGTCTGCCTCAAGGGTATTGCCAGGGGCGCAAAGAAGGTTGTTCTTATGCTCTCTTATCCCTCCGACGAGGTAGGAAACCACCTCGTGAGCCTCGATGCTCTTGACGAGAAGGGTATCAATCCTTACAGCGACGTTCTGACTCTTGAAAAATACCGCGAGCTTTTCGGCTACGAGAAGCACCGCTTCACCGGAGTTGACTACGTTCAGTATTACGAGGAGCTCATTCGCGGCGAGGACGCGGAGTGCGAGATTGTATTCGCAAACGACCCGAGAGCCGTTCTCAACTATACCAAGGCAGTTCTTAACTGCGATATACACACGAGAGTCCGCACCAAGAGAATTCTCAGAAACAGCGGCGCGGAGATTGTTTACGGTCTTGACGAGATACTCACCGCACCCGTAAACGGCAGCGGATATAACGAGCATTACGGACTTCTCGGCTCTAACAAGGCAACCGAGGAGCAGGTTAAGCTCTTCCCCCGTGACTGCCAGTCGCTCGTTGATGACATTCAGGCAAGAATTCTCGCCGCAACCGGCAAGAGAGTTGAGGTTATGGTATACGGCGACGGCGCCTTCAAGGACCCCATCGGCAAAATCTGGGAGCTTGCAGACCCCGTTGTTTCCCCCGCATACACAGGAGGCCTTGAGGGAACTCCCAACGAGCTTAAGCTCAAGTATCTTGCAGACAACGACTTCTCCGAGCTCTCGGGCGATGCGCTCAAGGCGGCAATCAAGGAGAAGATTCTTGAGAAGGACGCCGACCTCGTCGGACAGATGGTGTCTGAGGGCACGACTCCGAGAAGACTCACCGACCTTATCGGCTCGCTCTGCGACCTTACCTCGGGCTCGGGCGACAAGGGCACGCCTATTGTCCACATTCAGGGATATTTCGACAACTACACTACAGAGTAATTTACAAAAGGGCCAAAGCAGATTTTGCTTTGGTTCTTTTTGTTTCTGAAATTCAAGCAAACAAACTTCTTTTGCTGCACAATCTTAACCGCATTAAAACCGAGGCAAAGACGGTGCATACTTGACAATTCTGTATTTTTGAGTATAATAATACTTGCACCATTATTTTGTTATATATTTAATTGTTTTAGAATACATCAAATTTACCTGCTTTAGAATACATCAAAATTCACAAAGGAAAAGCTTTATGAAAATAATAATCGTAGGCTGCGGCAAGGTTGGCCGCTCCCTCGCCGCAAAGCTCAACGAAGAGGGGCACGACGTTGTCGTCGTTGACCAGAACCGCGAGAAGGTTACCGACGTATGTAACAAATACGATATACTCGGCGTAATAGGAAACGGCGCGACACGCGAGGTGCAGATGGAGGCGGGCATTGACTCAGCCGACCTGCTTATCGCGGTCACAGGCTCGGACGAGCTTAATCTCTTATCCTGCGTTATGGCAAAGAAGAAGGGCAACTGCCACACCGTTGCAAGAGTAAAGAACCCCGTCTATGCCACCGATGCATCATACCTTCGCGACGAGCTTGGACTTAATATGGTTATAAATCCCGAGTATGCGGCGGCAAAGGAGATAAGCAGCATCTTAAGCTTCCCCACTGCCATTAATATCGAGAGCTTTGCCAAGGGCAGAGTTGAGCTTCTGACCTTCAAGCTTCCCCAAGCCTCTCCCCTCATAGGGCTCTCGGTCAAGGAAACGGTAAGCAAGTATAAGCTAAAGAACAAGGTGCTCTTCTGCGCCGTTGAGCGCGCGGAGGAAGCGAACATTCCGCACGGTGACTTTATGTTTGCCGAGCGCGACCTTATCTCGATTATCGCCTCTCCAAAGTCCGCGCTCGATTTCTTCAGCAAAATAGACTACAGAATCCAGCCTGTAAAGAACGCAATCGCGGTAGGCAGGGGAAATCTCGTACATTACCTCTGCGAAAGACTTATCGGCTCGGGAGTCAATCTTACCGTCATTGACGACAATGAAAAGGAATGCGAGGAGCTGTCTGTAAAATACGGCGAGGTCAAGGTTGTCAAGGCCACCCCGAGCGACAAGGATACCCTTATGGAAGAGGGAATAGAGAACTCCGACGCGTTTATATCGCTGACAGAGCAGGACGAGGAGAACATTCTTCTTTCGCTCTTCGCCGCCGAAAAGGGCACAAAAAAGCTCGTTACCAAGATAAACAAGCCCGAGTATGACGGCATTATCCAAAAGCTCGAGCTTGGCTCTTTAATATATCCCGCAAGCATTACGACCAATATGATTACCCGATATATAAGAGCTATGAGCAACACCCTCGGAAGCAATATGGAGGCTCTGTACTATATTGTCAAGGGAAAGGTGGAGGCAGCGCAGTTCACCGTTGGCGAGGGCTCGCCAATCTCGGGCGTTCCGCTGTCAAGCCTGAAATTCAAGAGCGGAGTTCTTATCGCGGCAATTCTGCGCGGCCGCTCGCTTATAATCCCGACGGGCGACGCAGTCATAAATCCTCACGACAGCGTTATTGTTGTATCGAAGCAGCAGAAGCTCTACGACGTGTCAGACGTGCTTGCCAAATAGGCCCGATGATTAAATTGCTTTCGCAAAATGCAACCCACGGTTTACAAAATAAGTAAAAACAAGGTAGTTTAAATGAATTATTCAATGATAAGATACACCCTCGGGTGGCTGCTCTTATTCGAGGCGGCGTTCTTTCTCGTTCCTCTTATAACCGCTATTTGCTACCTCGAGAGCGCCGCCTTCGGCTTCCTTTTTGTGATGCTTATTTCCTGCGGAGTCGGTGTACTGTTCACATATAAAAAGCCCAAAAACACGGCGCTGTACGCGCGTGACGGCTTCGTCATAGTCGCGCTCAGCTGGATTGTTTTAAGTCTTTTCGGCGCGCTTCCCTTCCTCTTTACGGGCGCAACGAGCTCCTTTATTGACGCGCTCTTTGAGTCGGTTTCAGGCTTTACCACAACCGGCTCGAGCATTTTTACAGAGGTTGAGTCCTTGCCGAAATCCATCAATATGTGGCGCTGCTTCACTCACTGGGTAGGCGGTATGGGAGTGCTCGTCTTTATTATGGCGTTCCTTCCTCTCGGCGGCGGACACAATATGCATATTATGCGTGCGGAGAGCCCGGGTCCCTCTGTATCAAAGCTCGTACCGAAGGTGAAGAACACCGCAATAATCCTCTATACAATCTACTTCGTGCTCACCCTTATTCAATTTATCGCATTGCTTATCTCGGGTATGAGCGTATACGACGCCACAGCAACCGCTTTTGCTACTGCGGGCACGGGCGGCTTTGGAGTTCATAACGACAGTATGGCGTCAGCGAGCGCCGCTCAGCAAATTATCGTAACTGTGTTTATGCTTCTCTTCTCGCTCAATTTCAACTCCTACTATCTCGTTCTGCGCGCGAAATTCAAGGATGCATTCAACTCCGAAATCAAGGCGTTTCTGATTATTGTGGCGGTAGCAATCACTCTTACAACCTTCAATATTGTCGGCTCGTCTTATGCGGTTGAGAATATTTGGGACGCGCTTCGTCACGCTGCCTTTTCGGTTGCCTCTATAATTTCAACCACAGGCTTTGCAACGCTTGACTTCAACCTCTGGCCCGAGCTGTCAAAAACTCTGCTCGTTCTTGTTATGTTTATCGGCGCGTGCGCGGGCAGCACCGGCGGCGGTATCAAGGTATCGCGTATTATTATACTTGTCAAGGGCTTCCTTCGCGAGCTCGGTATGCTGATAAGCCCGAAGCAGGTAAAGAAAATTTCAGTTGACAAGCGCCCTGTTGAAGGCGAGGTTGTTCGCTCGGTCAACGCATATATTGCCTGCTATATTCTGCTGTTCGTTGCCTCGCTTCTGTTAGTTTCCTTTGACAGCTTCGACCTTGTGACAAACTTCACTGCCGTTACGGCAACTCTTAACAATATAGGACCCGGACTCGGTGCCGTCGGACCGACCTCAAACTTCTCGGCATTCAGCCCTCTCTCGAAGCTTGTCCTAATCTTCGATATGCTTGCGGGAAGGCTGGAGCTCTTCCCTATGCTGCTTCTCTTCTCCCCTGCAACCTGGAAAAGAAAAAGAGCGTGACCGAATATGAGAAAGCATTTATCATCATTACTGTTTTTAATTGCCGCTATGCTGTGGGGCTTCGCCTTCTCGGCGCAGAAGGCGGCAGAGGCGCTCTCGCCCTTCGTTATCGGAACGGTGAGAAACTTCATCGGGGCTCTGTTTTTGCTCCTCGTTATTCCCGCGCTTGACAAATTCACCAAAAACGGCAGACGCCTGCTTCGTGAAAACCGCCGTCCCGACTTTACCGCAAGCGAGCTGATAGGCGGCGCCGTATGCGGCGTAATACTTGCGATTGCCTCGGTGTTCCAGCAGCTCGGCATAAGCGAGGGCACAGACGCAGGAAAGGCGGCGTTCATTACCGCCCTCTACGTCGTTATGGTGCCGATAATCTCGCTCCTATTGAAGAAAACAGCGCCGATAAACGTCTATATCAGCGTGGCCTTTGCAGTTGTTGGCTTCTATTTCCTGTGCATCAAGGATGACCTTACCCTTGAGCTTTCAGACACGCTCGTTCTCATCTGCGCGCTCATTTTCGCTCTACATATTATAGTTATTGATATATTCTCGCCAAGATGCGACGGAGTCAGAATGTCCTGCGTACAGTTTGCCGTTGCGTTCGTTTTAAACGGTGTGCTTATGCTCGTATTCGATATGCCGCTCGACCTTCGCGCTATCGGCTCGGCGCTCCCTGCCCTTCTCTATCTCGGCATCTGCTCAAGCGGTATTGCCTACACGCTGCAAATTGTCGGGCAGCGCGACGCAAACCCTGCCGTCGCCTCGATAATTCTCTCGCTTGAATCGGTGTTCGGCGTAATCGGCGGCGCTATCGTATTCGGAGAGGTGCTTTCGCTTAGGGAGTATGTTGGCTGCGCTATCGTATTCCTTGCGGTAATACTCTCACAGCTGGACCTTAAGGTCGGTAAGAAACCGAAAAAAGACGCGAAGGATTAAGCGAAAACCAAAACAGACTCATTCGTGACATCAGCCTACGCGTTGCCGCGGCATTACACGGCAGTCACAAAAACAATACGTTCCGAATTCGAAAGGACACAAAAATGAAAAATCTCGTCGAAAAGCAGATTTCAAGAGAAAAAATATTCAAGGGCAATGTGCTCGAGGTTGTCCGTGACACAGTCGAGCTGCCTAACGGGAAGCCGGCAACGCGGGAGATGTGTCTGCACCTCGGTGCGGTTGCCGTAATTCCGATTCTCCCCGACGGAAGGGTCGTTATGGAGAGGCAATACCGCTATCCTATAGAGAGAGTAGTGCTCGAAATTCCCGCAGGAAAGCTCGACTATAAAGGCGAGGACCCTCTCGCCGCCGCGCATCGAGAGCTGCGCGAGGAAACCGGAGCTATCGCGGGAAAAATGACGCCACTCGGTGAGCTTGTCGCCTCACCTGCGCTTATCAGCGAGAGAATTCAGCTCTACCTTGCGGAGGAGCTGACCTTTGGCGAGCGTGAGCTTGACGAGGACGAGTTCCTCGAGGTTGAGTATATCCCGCTCTCCGAGCTTGTAGAGATGGTTATGCGCGGCGAGATATGCGACGGCAAAACGCAGATTGCAGTCTTGAAGGCAGACAAAATTTTAAGAGAAAGAAAGCAATGAACGCCCCCTTACAGGAGAAGCCAGGCACAGCACCTCAAAAGGGCTGATTTCAGCCGATTGTCCGAAAGCGAAGCGATTAATTCGATATCCGACCCGGAGCCTTCTTTGGAGATTTCCTTATAAAAAAAATCAATCAAAAAAACGGAGATACAGTCAAATGCTGCATCTCCGTTTTCTTTGTTTTATAGAATTTTGTAAGCTTTTGTTTTCATTTTAAGGATTTTTTATGCCAACAAGGAACATAAGCACCGCTTTTTATCAACACCGAGATAAGCGTTGGGACAAGAATCAGCTGAAGAATTATTCCCGGGATAGCCTCAAGGAACGCCCCACCAATAAAGAGCGAGAAGCCAAAGCCGTCGCCGAACACTCCGAGCAGAACAGCCATAACCGCACCCCAAACAGCTCTTCCAACGAGCATAGCGGAAAGCAAGGGAAGATAGTAAGCCGCAAATCTACGCGGCTTCATAACCGAGAAGCAAATCCCGATGACAAGCCCATAGCTCATAAGCTCAAAGGCCATTGCAATAGCCGTCGGGAAAATCAGCGGCTTCGAGAAAATCAATGAGCGCGTAAGAGGCAATACGAAACCGAGCGCGCCTCCCCAGATTCCGCCAAAGAGCGCACCGCAAAGAAGCACGGGAATATGCATAGGCAAAAGAAGGTTTCCAATCTCGGGTATCTGCCCGGTAAGAAGGGGTAAGAGATAACCTACGGCAAGTAATAGCGCTGTGCCGGTCAGCTTTATTAACGTATCTCGCCGCATATTTATACCCCTCTCCAAAAGTGTTTCCTTCTAAGCTCGGTCATTCTTACTTTTTGCGTTTTTCAGAGGTAAACCGAAAGCAAAATGCCCGAGTAGTAATTTATTTTACCACATAATTATACAAAGGTCAATGATTTTGTTCACAAATAATATAAAATATATTGACAAAGTGTTAAAAATGATGTAATATATTGTTATAACAAAATTTTTAATAAAGGATGGATATATCTATTATGGGCGCTATCACAGGCATCTTCGGATATGCCACGGAGCAGCTTGAGGCAGGTACTCCTATGAGCTACGTTGCTCTCGGAATTCTCGGACTCTTCGCTTGGCTTATTCTCTACCACCTTCTCCACGGTCTTCGCCGCGGAGTCTTCCGCCAGATTGCTCACACCGCTATTATGCTTCTTGCAGCGGTTGTAGCATTCTTCGCAACCAAGTACGCAGCAGGCTACCTCTTTGACACGCTTATGGAAACCTCGCTCGAGGAGCTTCTTGCACAGGCAGGCGTCGGCGAGATGGACGAGGCAACTATGGGTATCCTCAACTCGCTCGGCAACGAGACTCTCGTATACCTTCTTGCTCTCCCCGTCGGAGTTATGGTTACTCCTCTCGTATTTATGCTTCTGTTTGCAGTTCTTAACGTTCTCTTCAGAATCATATACCTTATCGTTCGCGGTATTTTACATATTGGCAAGGGCCACGGCGCAGTTCAAAGACTCACCGGTATGCTCCTTGGCGCATGCGAGGGACTTATCATAGCATCTATTCTTATGCTTCCCTTCGCTGCTATAATTGGCTCGGCTGACGAGATGATGGCAGCAGCCTCAACCGCCGCTGACGATGCCGACGGCGCAGACGACGGTGCAAACGATGACGCAGATGACTCGGCAGACGCAGGCTCGGATATGGATATGGACGCAATGTACGAGGAGTACCTCAAGCCCCTTGCGGCTCACCCCGTATTTGCTATCACAAAGAGCATCGGCGGCGAGCTAGTTCTCGACGGACTTGCAACCTTCAAGCTTGACGGCGAAAACTCCATAAATACCCGCGAGGAATTCGCAAGCATTATGGGACTCATTCTTGTTGACGGCTCGAAGCTTATGGAAGCCGACTTCAACAACCTTACCGACGACGATAAGACTGCAATGAGCGCAATTATCGACTACGTTGATGACTCCGACTATATGGCTACCATTATGGCAGGTCTTCTTAACGTTATGGGCGACATTCTCGAGGACCAGATGGCTGAATCCGGAGCAGGCGACGAGGGTGGAATTGACTTCGTAACTCCTATGTTCTCTGTCTTTTCTGACATCACCGCCGACGAGGTTGGCGGAGTTCTCGTAACCTTCAAGGACTTCTACTTCCTTATCTCTGACGAGGGCGTGCTTGAGGCTATTTCCTCGGGCGACAACACCGCGCTCTCCGAGGTATTCACCAAGAAGGTTGAGGGCGATCCCGAGAACAGAACCGTTCTTTCCAAGGCTATCTCCATTCTTAACGGCAACAGCCGCACCGTTGTGCTCGTTACCACTCTTACCAAGATGACCTTCGCTATGATGGCGGAGAGCGAAGAGATGGGTGATGAAATCGAGGCAGTTTACGACGACGTTAAGGATAAGGTTAACACCACCGTTGCTAAGCTTGACGAGTGCGATACCCGTGAGGAGAAGGTTGAAACCGCAAAGACCGATATTGCGGCAGCTCTCACAGAGAACGACATCGAGCTTGAGGACGAAATAGTTGAGCAGCTTGCAGACGAGCTCGTTAACGTTGTCGAGGCAGAGGGCTTTGACGGCAACCTCACCGAGGCTCAGTTCAACGAGGTAATGCTCAAGTATTACGATGCTTTCATGGAGCAGATGGAAGAGGAGAATAACAACGGCGGCGCAGGCGACGCACAGTAATTTATCTTATATTAATATTTAATTATTACGCAAGTTAAATAGCAAAAGAGCGTTGGTTTTTCCAACGCTCTTTTTTCGTTATACAAAAAGCTCTCCCCTGCTTTCGCGGGGGAGAGCCAAATTATTTTGCTTGCAAAATTAAACGTTGTTACAGCGAATTAATTTTGATAAAGCGCGAGGCTTTGCGAGGCGCAGGCGTACAAGGGTACGTCGCGACCGATGCAAACCGATGCGATTTGCAAAATTAAACGTTGTAGAACTCTACAAGCTTCTTGAGTCTTTCATACTTAGCCTTTGCAGTTTCCTCTGCCTTTGCAAAGAGCTCCTTTGCTCTCTCGGGGTAGCGAAGCGCTTTAGTGCGTAGCGGCGCGAGGGTATTAGAAAACAGTCCGGTGGACTGTTTTCCCCCGAGCGTGACCGAGCCGCAGCGAGAGGCCTGTGCAAGTCTTGTATATCTATCTAAAAAGCTCTCCCCTGCTTTCGCGGGGGAGAGCCAAATGTTTTTGATGCAAACCGATGCGATTTGCAAAATTAAACGTTGTAGAACTCTACAAGCTTCTTGAGTCTTTCATACTTAGCCTTTGCAGTTTCCTCTGCCTTTGCAAAGAGCTCCTTTGCTCTCTC
>JAFUQP010000015.1 GCA_017472305.1 Clostridia bacterium
CGCAGAAGATTATGGTATTCGACCTCGGCGGAGGAACCTTCGACGTATCTATCCTCGATATCTCCGACGGAGTTTTCGAGGTTCTTGCAACCAAGGGTAACAACCGCCTCGGTGGTGACGACTTTGACCAGAGAATAGTTAACTGGATGGCAGAGACCTTCGCACAGGAGAACGGCGGCATCTACCTCCGCAAGGATAAGATGGCTGCACAGAGACTCAAGGACGCTGCTGAAAAGGCAAAGATAGAGCTTTCCGGCGTTATGTCATCTAACATTTCTCTCCCCTTCATTACCGCTGACGCAACAGGCCCCAAGCACCTTGAGGCAACCCTCACCAGAGCAAAGTTCGACGAGCTTACCCGTGACCTCGTTGAGGCAACTATGGTTCCCACGAGAAAGGTTCTCTCCGACGCAGGTCTTTCTGCAAGTGAGATTTCCAAGGTTCTTCTCGTAGGCGGCTCGACAAGAATCCCCGCAGTTCAGGACGCAGTTAAGAAGTTCATGGGCAAGGAGCCCTTCAAGGGCATCAACCCCGACGAGTGCGTTGCTATCGGCGCAGCTATTCAGGGCGGCGTTCTCGGCGGCGACGTTAAGGACGTTCTTCTTCTCGACGTTACTCCCCTCTCTCTCGGTATCGAAACCCTCGGCGGCGTATTCAACAAGATTATCGAGAGAAACACCACCATTCCCGTAAAGAAGAGCCAGGTTTACTCCACCGCGGCTGACGGTCAGACCTCTGTTGAAATTCACGTTCTTCAGGGCGAGCGTGAGATGGCGGCAGGAAACGCAACCCTCGGCAGATTCATTCTCGACGGCATTCCCGCAGCACCCCGCGGAGTTCCTCAGATTGAGGTTACCTTCGATATCGACGCTAACGGTATCGTAAACGTAACCGCAACCGACAAGGGCACAGGCAAGGAGCAGCACATCACCATCACCTCGTCTACCAATATGTCCAAGGAGGACATTGAGAAGGCAGTCCGTGAGGCAGAGAAGTTTGCCGAAGAGGATAAAAAGCAGAAGGAAGCTGTTGAGGTTAAGAACGGCGCGGAGAATATGATTTTCCAGACCGAGAAGGCAATGGCAGACCTCGGCGACAAGATTACCGACGCTGACAAGGCTCCCGTAAATGACGCTATCGCAAAGCTTCGCGAAACCGTAAAGGGCGGCGACACCGAGGCTATCAAGGCTGATACCGAGGCTCTCCAGAAGGCATTCTACCCCATCGCGGAGAAGATTTACAAGGAGCAGGCAGAGGCGCAGGGCGCACAGGGCGCAGGCGCGCAGGGCGGCGACGGAAACTACTACGACGCAGGCTTCGAGGATAAGACCAACGGCTAAGAATAATGCAGAATGCATAATGCATAATGCAGAATGCAGAATGCAGAATGCAAAATGCGGAATGCATAATGCGGAATGCATAATGCAAAATGCAGAATGCAAAGCCAAGCCCGTTTGACTGTTCACGCGTAAGGCAAAGGTGAACGGCTTCAATGGGGCGAGGTACTCCATCAATTTAAGCAATCGGCTAGGGCGGGCTCTCGGAGCTTGCCCTAGACTGTCCGTTTAGGCTTGTTTTGACTATTATAGTTTACATTTATTCAGAAATTCAACTCCCAATAAGGAGTATTCACAGTTATGGCAGATAACAAAAGAGATTATTACGAGGTCCTCGGAGTGGGCAAGAGCGCCACTGAGGACGAGATAAAAAAGGCATACAGACAGCTTGCCAAGAAGTACCACCCCGATATGAACCCGGGCGACAAGGAAGCCGAGGTGAAATTCAAGGAGGTCAACGAGGCGTACGCGGTCCTCTCGGACAGCGAGAAGAGAGCGAAGTACGACCGCTTTGGCCACGCGGCGTTCGACCCCTCGGCGGGCGGCGGCTCGGGATTTGGCGGATTTGGCGGTTTTGGCGGCGCGGACTTCGACTTTGGCGACATCTTCTCGTCCTTCTTCGGAGGTGGCGGCGGCTCCTCGCGCTCGAGGCACAACGCGCCCATTGAGGGCGACGATATCGGAACGCGCGTTACCGTTACCTTTGAGGAAGCGGTATTCGGCTGCAAGAAGGAGATTAACTTCGCAAGGGTTGAAAACTGTGCTGAATGCTCGGGCTCCGGCGCCGCAAAGGGCACGACCCCCGAAACCTGTACCACCTGTAAGGGCACGGGCAGAGTTACCGTCCAGCAGCAGACTATGCTCGGCTATATGCAGACCCAGCGCGCATGCTCGGCGTGCGGCGGCAGGGGCAAGATTATCAAGACCCCCTGTAAGAACTGCAACGGCAAGGGCAGAGTCAAGATAAACAAGAAGCTCGAGGTCAATATCCCCGCTGGAATTGACGACAGACAGAATATTGTTCTTCGCGGTCAGGGCTCGGCAGGCATCAACGGCGGCCCCGCGGGCGACCTAATTATCGAGGTTCGCGTAAAGGAGCACCCCCTCTTTATTCGCCGCGGAAACAACATTTATTTCGAGGTTCCGATTTCCTTTGCGGAGGCGGCTCTCGGCGCGGAGATTGAAATTCCTATGCTCGACGGCTCGCGCGAGAAGTACAAAATTCCCGAGGGAACTCAGTCGGGCACCGACTTCACGATGCGCGGCAAGGGCGTTGCCGACGTGAATTCAAAACGCCGCGGCGACCTTATCTTCACCGCCACGGTTGAAACCCCGAACAACCTCACCTCAGAGCAGAAGGAGCTGCTCAAGAAATTCGCCGCCTCGCTCGGCGAGAACAACAACAAAAAGAAAAAGAGCTTTTTCTCAAAAATCTTCGGTAAATAAAGTTTTCGATAGACAAAATCCTCGATAAACAGATTTTTGGGCAAACAGAATTGTCGGCAAGCAAAATCCTCGCTAACGAAAATTCCTGACAAATAAGCTCCTATGATAAAACCGCGCAGTGCCACAAGCACCGCGCGGTTTTTATTTTGCTTTGTTTCTCTGACAAAAGCATTGAGCCGTCCTATGTCAGCTCCTCGGCTAGCAATTATCAGCTGCCGCCTCTTCAGGAAGCTCAATTGCGCCCTCGGCGCTCTCAAATTCCTTGATAGCCTGCCTTATAAGAAAAAGAATTTCTCCGTTTGCAGACCGTCCGTAATACTTCGAAATGTAGTGCAGCTTGTAGTGAAGCTGCGGGTCAATCTCTATACCAAGATGCTTGTTATTCTTGTTTCTCATAAAAATACTCCAAAAAAATCTTAATTTAAGTATATTTTAAGATTATTTTATGGTATAATGTTGTAAGTATACTTATTTTAAGTATACTAAATTTAAATTTTGGAGATTTGTTATGAAAATTGCAGTTATAGGCTCGAGAGGTATCACAGCTCCCGATTTGGACAAATACATTACAGACTGTGACGAAATAGTATCCGGCGGAGCAAAGGGCGTAGACACCGCCGCCGCAGAATATGCACGCAGACGCGAAATACGTCTGACCGAGTTTTTGCCCGAATACGAGCTTTACGGCAGGGGTGCTCCTATTGTCAGAAACAAGAAAATTGTTGACTATGCAGACAAAATAATCGCCTTTTGGGACGGCAAATCAAAGGGCACCCTCTCGGTTATTAAATACGCAGAAAAGGTATGTAAGGAGTGTACTGTTATTATCGCTTCTCTGCCTGCGAAGCTTTAAGATAGATTTGAGGAAAAACCGCCGCTTCACACAGCGCAAGCCTTAGAAAGCTACGGCAAGCTTGGGAAACGGCGGTTTTTCAAACGCGAAATGAAGGCGGCGGATTTGATGGATAACGCCCGTTCGTTGGGCGCTAGGCGTAGTGACCTACGTCAAGTCCAAGGAATGACAATAAATTTGTAATGCAATCGTTACCCCTATCCGCCGAGATTTAAGACTAGATTTGAGGAAAAACCGCCGCTTCACACAGCGCAAGCCGTAGAAAACTACGGCAAGCTTGGGAAACGGCGGTTTTTACCAAATATCGCCTTAAAGATGCAGTACGCGGTCCTTTATTTCTTGCGTCCGCCCCTGATTCCAGTACTGCGTACCAATATATCCGCAGGTGCGGCGCGCAACGTTCATCTTCGACTGGTCGCGATTGTGACAGTTCGGGCACTCCCAGACGAGCTTGCCGTCCGCGTCCTCACAAATCTGTATCTCGCCGTCGTAGCCGCATACCTGGCAGTAGTCGCTCTTGGTGTTCAGCTCGGCATACATTATGTTGTCGTAAATGTACTCCATCACACCAAGCACCGCGTCAAGGTTGTTCTGCATATCGGGAACCTCAACGTAGGAAATCGCACCGCCCGGGGAAAGCGCCTGGAACTTCGCCTCAAGGGCAAGCTTTTCAAAGGCGTCAATCTCCTCGGTCACGTGAACGTGATAGGAATTGGTAATATAGCTCCTGTCGGTCACGCCCTCAATCACACCGAAGCGCTTCTGTAAGCACTTTGCAAACTTGTAGGTCGTGCTTTCAAGCGGCGTTCCGTAGAGGGAATAGTCAATGTTCTCGGCAGCCTTCCACCTTGCGGTGTAGGAGTTGAGCATTCTCATTATCTCAAGTCCAAGCTCCTCGCCCTCGGGCTCGGTGAGCTTCTTGCCCGAAAGCGCGTAAACGCACTCCCAAAGACCCGCATAGCCAAGAGAAAGCGTCGAGTAGCCGCCGTAGAGGTACTTGTCTATGGTTTCGCCCTTGTTGAGCCTTGTGAGAGCGCCGTACTGCCAGAGTATCGGAGCCGCGTCGGAAAGCGTTCCGAGAAGCCTCTCGTGCCTTGCGCGGAGCGCCCTGTGGCAGAGCTCCATTCTCTCGTCGAATATCTCGCGGAACCTGTCCATATCCTTGCCTGCCGAAAGTCCGATATCAACAAGGTTGACGGTTACGACGCCCTGATTGAAGCGGCCGTAATACTTCGGCTTGCCGTCCCCGTCTACGTAGGGAGTAAGGAAGGAGCGGCAGCCCATACAGGTGTAGCAGTGACCCTCTCCGTTCTTGTCAATTTTGTTCTCGAGCATTATTTTCTCGGAGATGTAGTCGGGCACCATACGCTTCGCTGTGCATTTTGCCGCAAGCTTTGTGAGGTAGTGATATTTCGAGCCCTCGCGAACGTTGTCCTCCTCAAGCACGTAGATAAGCTTCGGGAACGCGGGGGTAATCCAGACGCCCGCCTCGTTCTTGACGCCTCTTATGCGCTGAAGAAGCACCTCCTCGATAATGAGCGCAAGGTCGGCTCTCTCAACCTCGTCCTTCGCCTCGCCAAGGTACATAAACACCGTGATAAAGGGAGCCTGTCCGTTGGTGGTAAGAAGGGTTACAACCTGGTACTGAATACACTGAACGCCGCGGTTAATCTCGTCGCGCAGTCTTTTCTCGGTTATCTTATTAATGGTAGCCTCGTCGGTAATGCCTGCCTCGGAGAGCTCCTCTGTTACCTCGCGGCGGAGCTTCATACGGCTGACGTTAACGAAGGGCGCAAGGTGGGTAAGGCTTATAGACTGACCGCCGTACTGGTTAGAGGCAACCTGCGCTATAATCTGGGTTGCAATGTTGCAGGCGGTGGAGAAGCTATGGGGCTTCTCAATCATAGTTCCGCTGATAACGGTCCCGTTCTGGAGCATATCCTCGAGGTTAACGAGGTCGCAGTTGTGCATATGCTGCGCGAAGTAGTCGGCATCGTGGAAGTGAATAAGTCCCTCCTCGTGCGCCTTGACAATGTCGGCAGGAAGAAGAATTCTTCTCGTGATATCCTTGGATACCTCGCCCGCCATATAGTCGCGCTGAACGCTGTTTACGGTGGGGTTCTTGTTGGAGTTCTCCTGCTTTACCTCCTCGTTGTTGCACTCTATAAGCGATATGATTTTATCGTCGGTTGTATTCGATTTTCTGACAAGCTCACGCGTGTAGCGATAGGTAATATAGGTTTTAGCAAGGGTGAACGCGCCGAGCGCCATAATCTCGCGCTCAACCATATCCTGAACTTCCTCAACGCTTACAGCTCTGCCAAGCTTTTCACACTTTTTAACCACCTTGTCGGTGATTTTTCTGATGTCCGAGTCCTTTATGCGGTCAGACTCGCCAACCGCGCGGTTAGCCTTCTCAACCGCCGAATAAATCTTCTGACTGTCGAAGATTGCCTCGGAGCCGTTTCTCTTAATAAGCTTCATTCGTCTTTCGTCCCTTTCTTTCTGTGTGCCTTAATAGTATACCATATTTTGTGTATTTGTCAAGAGGTTTTTCTATATATTGTTGTTTTTATTGAAAATTGGCAAAACCCGAGAAAAAGAAAAATCAGTCGGATTTTGGACTTTAGTACGAAAAAGCGAGCGGAATTTTTCTCTTTTTCCGTCGCAATTCACACCAGAGGTTTACAAAATCGCAACCGACGGTTTACAAAGAAAAAGGGCAGAAAAAAGGAGCGCCTCACAGGACAGCAAAGAGGGGCTCCAAAAATATTTTTTTAAAATTTTCTCACGGCTCACCTCAAGCCGCCATCTACGCGTTTTCACCGTCAGAGGCTGCTCTCCTTAGAATATCCTCAACCTCGGAATAGCTCTCGGCGCGGTTAATCTCGGCGCGAAGAAGCGCCGAGCCGCGGAAGGCGCGCAGATATAGGGCTATCTGCTTTCTCGACTCCCTGACGGCAACCGCCTCGCCCTTCTCCTCTACGGCAAGCGAGAGCTGACAGAGAGCAATTCTTACGCGCTCGGAGAGCGTAGGGCTTGAATAGGGCGCGCCCGAGAGAGCTGCCGCGATTTCGCCGAAGATAAACGGGTTGCCTACAGCTCCCCTTCCAACGGCAATTCCGTCGGCTCCCGTATCGCGGAGCATAGAGATAGCATCACCGCCCGTCAGTATATCTCCGTTCGCAATTACGGGTATTTGTAAGCTTTTCTTTACATTTTCAATGATTTTTCGGTCTGCCGCGCCGCCGTACATCTGTACTCGCGTTCTTCCGTGAATACATACGGCACTCGCTCCGCCGCACTCGGCGGCAAGGGCGCAGTCCACCGCGTTAATACTGTTTTCGTCTATTCCCGAGCGAAGCTTGACCGTCACGGGAAGGCTCACAGCGTCGGTTACGGCTCTGACTGTTGCCTCGATTTTCTTCGGACTCCTCATAAGAGCCGAGCCGTCACCGTTCGAGAAAATCTTGTTTACGGGGCAGCCCATATTAATATCTATCGCGACGGGGCTGACACCGAGCCCCTCGTCAAGAAGCCGTCTTGCGCCCTCTGCCATAACCTCAGGCTCAGAGCCGAATATCTGGAGTGCGACGGGGCCCTCGTCGGGGAGAATTCTTGCAAGCGAGAGAGTTTTCTTATCTCCGTAGACCACCGCCTTCGCGCTGACCATCTCGGTAACGGTGTATTCCGCGCCGCACTCGCGGGCGACAACTCGCATTGCCCTGTCGGTATATCCTGCCATAGGCGCGAGCATTATTCCCTGATTTAAGACCGTTGTGCCGATTTTCACCTCTCTGCCCCCTCTCCTTTTACTTTAGAAATTATAGCAGAGCCGAGTGACTTTGTCAATAGCGTCACCGCCGAAAGTAATTACAATTCCACCTTGATTTATCACCTTGAATATGCTAAAATATATGTATATAAGCACGCCCGTGCGCGAGAGGGGGAGAAGTATGGCAGAGAGAAAATGGACCGACGAGCAGCTGTCGGCAATTGAAACGAGAGATAAAACACTGCTTGTTTCGGCGGCGGCAGGCTCGGGAAAAACCGCAACGCTGACCGAGCGCATCATTCGCTCGCTGACCGACGAAAAAAATCCCTTAAGCGTAGACTCGCTCCTCGCGGTAACCTATACCACAGCGGCGGCGGCAGAGCTGCGCGCAAAGCTCTCGCGTGCGCTCGAGGAAGCGGTAAAGCGCGACCCCGAAAACAAGACTCTTGTGCGCCAGCTCTACCTTCTTCCATCGGCAAAAATCTGCACTATTGACTCCTTCCTCGGTGAAATTCTCCGACAGAACGCCGACAGAGTCGGCGTAAGCCCGAGCTACCGCATAGCCGACGAGGCTGAATGTGCAATTCTCTCGGGCAATCTTCTCAGCTCAATGATAAGCGCGGCATATAACGGCGAGATGCCCGAGGTTGCCTCACCCGAAGAGTTCGAGGAGCTTTGCGAGGCTCTCACCGGAACGAAGAGCACGGGGGAGCTTTCCGACGTGTTCCGTATGATTTCGGCTCGGTGCGAGTGCGACGAGGAGGGTGTCGGAATTCTCCTTCCTCTGATTGAAAAATTCAATCCCGCGAAATTTACCGCCCCCGAGAACAGCTTCCACGGCGGCTATCTTCTTTCGCGTAGTGGCGAATATGCCGAGCATTACCTCGCACAGCTTGGAAAATTCGCGCCCACCCTATCCTCGGGCAACAAAACAGAACAGAGATATTACGAGGTTCTGCTCTCCGACAGAGCGCGCCTTGCGGCAATATCCTCGGCTAAGACCTACAGTGAAATGCGCGACGCTATGCATATTCCCTACGTGTCGCTCCCGACGGGCAAGCTCGAGAAAACCGAAACAACCGTAGAATACGCCGAGCTTCGCTCGAGAATGAAATCCGAGGGCGAGCGGCTTTCGGTATGCTTTGAATACACGGCAGAGGAGTGGCGGCCGCTCTACGAGGGGCTTTACAAAAGCCTACTCGTTATGTACCGCTTCGTATCGAGGTACGAAAGGCTTCTGCTTCTGGAGAAAATTTCGCGCGCGGCACTCTCCTTCTCCGACGTTGCAAGGCTTGCCTACGAGTGCCTTGTCAAGGACGGAGAGCCGACCGATATCGCGCTGTCGCTTCGCCGCCGCTTCAAGGCTATATATATCGACGAGTACCAGGACGTCAACCGCCTGCAAAACCGAATTTTCGAGGTAATCTCAAACCCCGACAACCGTTTTATGGTCGGCGATATCAAGCAGTCGATATACAGCTTCCGCCTGGCGCGCCCCGAGATTTTCGCCGAAATGAAGGCTTCCTTCCCGCCGCTCTCTGAGGCGGAAAGCTCCGAGGTTGCCTCGGTCTTTATGTCGGCAAACTTCAGGTGCGACGAGCCGATAATCAACCTCACAAACTCGATTTTTGATAAAATTTTCCCGAAAATTGACTCGCTCGGCTACAAATCGGGCGATTCCCTACGCTATGCGAAGCCCGTCGGCGAGGGCGAGTGCCGCGGCAGCCACACCCCCGAGATACTCGTTGTCGAGGGACGCGCCTCGCGCTCGAAGGCAAACCCAAATCCCCAGCCGCCCCCCTCGCAGCCGAGAGTAGTTGCCGAGAAAATCCGCGAGCTGCTCGCCTCGGGAACGAAAAACGACGGCACTCCCATTATGCCGTCGGATATAGCCATACTTATGCGCTCGAAAACCAAGAGCCGCGACTACGCGGAGGCGCTGGGTGAAGTGGGAATTGAATCGGAGATTTCGGGGGACGGCGAGTTCTTCCTCTCGCCCGAGATTCTTCTTGCCCTCTCGGCACTTAACTCGATAGACAATCCGCGAAGGGATATATACCTTGCGGCGTTTATGTGCTCGCCGCTATTTGGCTTTTCGCCCGACGAGCTGTACGTTATCCGCTCGGCAGGGGGAGAAACACTCTACGACTCGCTAATCAACCACACATCAAGCCACCCCGAGGACAGCCACGCGGCTCATTTCCTCTCGCGCCTTCAGTACTACCGCGCGATTTCCGAGGACGTCGGCGTTGACACCCTTATATACAAGCTCTACCACGAAACGGGGCTCTACCCCCTTGCCGCAAAGAACGGCGGCGGCGACAACCTTATGCTCCTGTACGACTACGCGCGCAGCTACGAGTCGGGTGCGTTCAAGGGGCTATACAACTTTATCAGCTTCATAAACAACCTAATAGACACAGGCACCGAGCACTCGGTCATCGACGGTGAGCGAGAGGGCTCGTCGGAGTCTGCCGTGAAGATTCTCTCCTGCCACAAGTCAAAGGGTCTGGAATATCCCGTCGTATTCCTCGTCGAGGCAGGCGCCGCCTTCTCGGGGCAGGACAAGCTCCCAAGACTCCTGTTTGCCGAGGGATTTGGCATATCAACGCGGCTCCGCACCCCCTCGGGACTCGCGATAGCCGACAACCCGGTACACAACGTGACAAAGCACTATATAGACAGAAAGAGCTACGAGGAAGAGCTGCGTATACTATACGTAGCCCTGACGAGAGCGCGAGAGCGGCTCTATATTGTGGGCAGGTCGCCCTCAGCCGACAGAGAGAAGTTCCTCGACGGCTGCCGCCTTATACGCCGAGGACTGTCGGGCTACAGCATAAGAACGCTTTCGTCCTACCTCGAGATTATTCTCGCAACCGAGGAAGGGGCGCGCGTTACCGATATCGACGGCTTCGTCAAAGCCCCAAGAGAGAGCCTTCTTGAGCGCGCCGAGGGCGAAATCGTCCCCGAGGAGCGTGCACCAACCGAAAGTCGGCAATTCCCCATCTCGGAGGAGCTTGTCGGCATCTTCGCCTCGCGCTTCTCCTACCGCTATCCCCACGAGGAGCTGACAAAGCTCCCCGAGAAGCTTGCCGTGTCGGTGGTATCTCCCGCGGTGCTTGACGGCACGGATGCGGGAAGCTTCGTACCCGAGGAAATGAAGGCGGCAGAGGATTTTGCCACCAAGGACGACAACAAAAAACGCCGCCTGCCGAAATTCTATTCGGGAGAGGACGGGGAAGAAAGCGCGAAGCGCGGTATCGCGACGCACCTGTTTATGCAGTTCTGCAATCTCGAGAGCCTTGTCAAAGATGGCGCTGAGGCAGAGCTTATGCGCCTGTTCGAGCGCGGATTTATTTCCGAAAAGGACAGGGCGAGAGTTCGCCTGCCCGAGCTTCGCCTCTTTGAGAGGTCGGCACTTCTCAAGGAAATGCTCGGCGCAAGGGAGCTATACCGAGAGCTGCGCTTCAATATTTCAATGCCTGCCGAGGCGTTCACCGAGGACAAAGAGCGACGGCTCGCGCTTTCGGGCGAGGAGCTGCTTGTGCAGGGAGTTATCGACTGTATTGTCGTCGGACGTGACGGCGAAATCTCGGTCTACGACTACAAAACCGACCGCCTCACACGCGAGGAGCTCGCCGACCGAAGCCTCGCCGAGGCAAAGCTCCGCGCAAGGCACAAAACCCAGCTTTCCTACTACTCGGCGGCAGTCGAGAAGATGTTCGGCAGAGCGCCGCACCGCGTCGCCGTCTACTCCTTGCCGCTCGGAGATACGGTGGATATGTAGCGTAATGAAAGAGCAAGAGTAAAAGGATAAACTTCCTTCTATTCTTGCTCTTGTTTTTTATTCTGTCGATATATTCACTTTCGTGAAATATGTTCACGCAAGATGAATTCGATATGTTCTCGCTTTGCTCGAACTCGATATATTGTCGCTTCGCGCCAATTCGATATGAGATAAATCCCTCGAGCTTTTGACATATCTCGCCTTTGGCGAGGAATGCAAAAGCATATCGAGTGCGTCAGCACATATCGAGTTTGTATATCTCGCCTTTGGCGAGGTATGCAAACCATATCGA
>JAFUQP010000016.1 GCA_017472305.1 Clostridia bacterium
CTTACACCTGCGCGCCTGCGTATTCTACGAAAATATCGTTGAGAGAAGGCTCAAACACCTTTACCTCATCAATATCGTAGCTTTCTACAAGTCGTTTCATCATAGACTGCTTTTCATCGGGACTTGCAAGCTGAATGAGTAGAGTTCCGTCCTCGCGCTCGGTGCAAGCATCGCCGAGAGCTGCCTTTATTCTTTCGGGCTTCGGGGTGCTTACAACGATTTTGTCGCGCGGGTAGGTTCTCTTGATTTCGTGAAGGTCTCCGCTTATGGCAACCTTGCCTGCGTTTATAATAGCGATACTGTCGCAAAACTCCTCTATATAGCTCATCTGATGGCTTGAAAACAGAACAATTTTACCCTTAGCAATCTGTTCCTTTACCACGTCCTTGAGAAGCATTGCGTTCACGGGGTCAAGTCCCGAGAAGGGCTCGTCAAGAATGACAATGTCAGGATCATGCGCAAGCGCTGTGATGAGCTGGATTTTCTGTTGATTTCCTTTCGAGAGTGTGTCAAGGCGCTTGTTACGGTATTCGGACATACCGAGTCTTGATAGCCAATAGTCAACGGCTTTCACGGCATCCTTTGCGCTCATACCCTTAAGCTCCGCAAAATATATCAACTGATCTATAATGAGCTTCTTTGGATAAAGTCCTCTTTCTTCGGGAAGGTAGCCTATGCCTATCCTGTTATAATCAATAGGCACACCGTCAATCAAAACCTCTCCGCTATCTGCCGGAAATACGTTCATCAAAATACGAATGGACGTTGTTTTACCCGCGCCGTTTCTGCCGAGCAGACCGAACGCCCGTCCCCCCTCTGCCGTGAATGATACGCCCTTAAGAACCTCTTTCTCGCCAAAGGATTTGTCAATGCCCTTCAATTCCAAAATCATAATATTTTCTCCTTAATAAAAATGCGCCCCATCAAGAGGCGCACGAAAAACGTACCTCTCAATGTTGCTACACATTTCCTGACGACGTCAAAGGGGAGAGAATACATTTTTACCAAATAGTATTCCCTAAGAGCCGTCATATTAAAATGTGTAGCAGGATTATTATAGCACGCTTTATCCAAATTTTCAAGTATTATGGAAAATAAATATCCTCGCCCAGCCACTTACAAGCGATCTTGTCGCGCTCGCGGCGGGATATGCGGACCTTTTTCCTCGGCTTCGCCTCGGAAACAACGCTCGGCGTTGTCTTGATGCTCCACCACCAAAAACAAAATCCACCCCTTTGGATGGCTTTGGTGGTGCAAGGATTTTGCACGATGTGCAATATTTTCACACTCTACGCCTGACAAGCGAGCTTGTCGATCTCCGAGTGGGGAATGCGAACCTTTTTCTTCGGCTTCGCCTCGGAAACAACGCTCAGCGTTGTCTTGATGCTCCACCACCAAAACAAAAGCCACCCCTTTGGGTGGCTTTGGTGGTGGAGCATCAAGGACTCGAACCTTGGACCGACCGGTTATGAGCCGGTAGCTCTAACCAACTGAGCTAATGCTCCGCACTGCGACTTATATATTGTAGCAGATATTTATGAATAAATCATTAACATTTTATTAATAAAGAATAAATCATTGAGCGCAAAAAGAAAAATAAAAATATTTATTTATAATAAAAGGAAGAAATCCGAAAAATAATCTCAAAAATGTATTGACAAACCGAAAAATATTTGTTATAATAATCTGCGTCACGAGGAAATATCCTTGATGGCATGCTGCTATGGCTCAGCTGGTAGAGCACATCCTTGGTAAGGATGAGGTCCCCGGTCCGAATCCGGGTAGCAGCTCCAGACAACCCCGAAGTAACCCTTCGGGGCTTTGGTTTTTTATAGGCTTTTGCGATTTTTGGTAGGAACAGCCGGGGTTGCCTTGAGCTGTTACCACGGACGAGGAACGGCTCTGCCGTCCCTCGCATAAAGCCTCACTTTGAATTTGCAGGCAAACTTAAGCGCACTTACATTAAAATCTGCAAGGCAGATTCGGTCCGCATATCCCGCCGAAGCCGTGGGAGCTCGCTCACATAAGGCAAGGCGAGGATATCTTTGCATAGCAAATACCCGAGGTAACTCCAGACATTCTCGCTGCGGCTCGGTTTGCCGTTTGGACTAACGTTTTCTACTAATTGCTCTGCACCTCATCCGTCAGGCTTCGCCTGCCACCTTCTCCAACAGAGAAGGCTTAAAAAATCAGCCGCTCACTAAGGCTCAAAGCACTATTTTCGGAGGAATTAAAATGAAGGCAAAACGAATTTTTGAGCTGGTGATAATTTGCTTGTTCGTTATTATCGTTACGGCTATTGCTTCGATATTTATTTATCGCTACGTCGTGAATTCGGATTGGTATCAGGAAGCGCAAGCGAAGGGTAGCTTCTCCGAGGTAAAGAAGAGATTGAGCGACGGTGGAGATATCCAATATATAAAGATTGACGACGGCGAGGAGCGCTTCATATACGTATTTCCCGACAAGCTTTTTGACGACCTCTCGGCAAAGAACTACGAGCGTATTGAGGATTCGGACACCCGACACGAGATTTGGTCGGGAATTTGTATTACAGTCTTCTACGAGGACCGTCAGGGACCTTCGTTCTTCCTCACGGAGGACGGTAAGCTGTATTGGGCTTATGACTTAGAGGTCGAATGTCCTTCTCTTGTTGCTTGGTACGAAAATCAAAGATAACGCAAGCGATTTTTGTTTTTTATAAAGATAGCGGAGCTTCTGCACGTGCAGAGGCTCCGCTTTTTGTTTGTGTTTGATTTTCCTTTTTACGCCTTTACGGGAAGGCCTTCTATTGCAAGAGCCAAGTTTATCTGCTCAACAACCGGCATAAGCTCCTGCTTTGTGAGGGTTCTCTCGCGGGATACGAAGGAGAAGCGGAGCGTCAGCGACGAGGAGCCGTCCTCGGCGGTGTAGACGTCCTTGACGCGCACGTCGGCAAGCGACTCGCCTGCGGCGCTCTTTGCAAGCGCGACAATCTTCGGGAATACTATTTCTCCAACGTTTGCCTCGAAGGTAACGTCGATGTCAATCGCGGGGAATCTCGAGGGCTCGCTGTACTTGATAGCGGCAACCTTCGACTCTGCGAAGCGCTCGGTGAATATCTCAAAGAAGGCAACGGCGCACTTCTTATCAATGTTCTCAAGCACTACGGGGTGAGGCACGGAGAGGTATCCGACCTTATTTCCGTCAATTACGATATCGAAGCTGTTTACAGGGTGCTCGAAGTCAAAGTCGCACTCAGCGGAAACGAACTCAGGGCTCACGTGAAGAATATCACGGCATAGCTCTGCCGCAGCATCTCTTGCGCGAAGGAAGAGCGCTTCCTCGCCCGAAGTCTTTGAGAAGAATACCGCGCCGAGCTTGTTCTGCTCGTTGCAGTCGCCATTTGCGCGAAGGCCCTCAACGGTATGTCCAATCTCGAAGATTCCGAAGTCATCGGCATAGGACTTGTTCTCCTTAACGAATGCAAGGAGAGTCGGGAGCATCGAAACACGCAGATATGCGTGGTCGGGAGTCTGTGCGTTAATTACCTTAACGTTCTCGGGAGTCTTGATGCCGAGCTCGTCGTTCTTCTTAACGTCGGACCAGATGTAGGAGTGAACCTCGTGCATACGGTAGCTCTTAACAAGTATGTCCTTCATTCTGTCCTCGTCGGACTTAAGAGTTTCCTTGCGTACGGGAAGAAGGGGGCTTGACGAGGTAAAGATATCGAAGTTATCGTAGCCGTAAATTCTGGTAATTTCCTCGATAATGTCTGCCTTGATGGTTACGTCCTTGGTTGCGCGCCAAGAGGGAACGGTAACGGTGAAATCGTCGCCCGAGAGCGAAACGCCAAAGCCGAGCGCTGTGAGAGTCTTAACGATAGTTTCGTTAGAAATCTCGATACCTGTATATCTGTCAACGTATCTCTTGTCAAAGTTAAGAGTGATTGTCGGGTACTTTCTTACGTATGCGTCGGTGAACGAGGAGATAACTCTCGCGCCTGCGTCGCAGTCGGAAAGAAGCTTAAGAAGCCTTTCGGTTGCGAGTCTGCAAAGCTCGGGGTCGAGCATCTTCTCATATCTCTGCGAAGCATCGGTACGAAGTCCAAGCCTTGTGGTGGTCTTACGAACCGAAACACCGTCGAAGGTCGCCGACTCGAGAAGGAGCGAGGTGGTGCCGTCCTCAATCTTCGAGGCATCTCCACCCATAACGCCCGCGATTGCCACAGGTACGTCACCCGAGGTAATCATAAGCATATTTTCGTCGATTTTCCTCTCCACTCCGTCAAGGGTAACAAAGTTAAGTCCCTCGGGGAAGGTCTGAACCTCGATTTTGTCAACCTTCGCGTTGTCAAAGGCGTGCATAGGCTGACCGAGCTCCATCATTACGTAGTTTGTGAGGTCGGCAAGGAAGTTAATCGCACGCGAGCCGCAGTAGTAGAGGCGAATTCTCATATCCACGGGGCTGACTCTGCGAGTGATGTTCTCAACCTTGATAGCCGAGTAGCGGTATACGAGGTCGGTTGCCTTAACGTCCACCGAAACCGCGGGGAGCGCGTCGTACTCCGACACATCAAGAGTCGCGGGAGCCTTAAGCTCTCTTCCTGTGAGGGTAGCGAACTCACGCGCCATTCCGTAATGACTCCAGAGGTCGGGGCGGTTGGTAAGCGACTTGTTATCAACCTCGAAGATTATGTCATCAATGCCGTAAACGGTCTTAAGGTCTGTGCCGAGCGGGATATCGTCGTCAAGCTCCCAGATACCCGAGTTATCGTCGCTGATGCCAAGCTCTGCCTCGGAGCAGCACATACCGTAAGAGGTGTAGCCCGCAATCTTGGCAGGCTTAATCTCGTGGCCCGAAACCGCGCCGCCGTTCGTTGCAAGCGCAACGAGCATTCCCTCTCTGACGTTGGGCGCGCCGCAGACTATGTCAACGACCTCGTCGCCCTTGTCAACCTTGAGAAGGTGGAGCTTCCTTGAGTCGGGGTGATTTTCTACCGAAATAATTTTAGCGGCAACGACACCGTGAGTGTCAGCGCCCTTTTCTATTATGTCCTCAACCTCTGCGGTGGAGAGTGTAAAGTTATGGATAAGTGCCTTCTTGTCAAGTCCCGAAAGGTCAACGAAGTCGCCAATCCAATTCATTGATAAAAACATCTGACTCTCCTCCTTATATAGATTTGAACTGCGAGAGAGCCTTAAGGCTTCCGCTGTTGAAGTCACGGATATCCTTGACTCCGTATTTCATCATTGCAAGTCTTGTAAGACCGAGACCGAAGGCAAAGCCCGTGTACTTCTCGGTGTCAATTCCGCCCTCGCGGAGCACGTTCGGGTGAATCATTCCGCAGGGACAAAGCTCGAGCCAGCCCGAATTCTTGCAGGAGGGACAGCCCTCGCCGCCGCAAATCTCACAGTTGATATCAAGCTCAAAGCCGGGCTCGACAAACGGGAAGAAGCCGGGGCGAAGTCTGACCTTAACGTCCCTCTTGAACACCTCGGAGAGCATAGTCTTCATAAAGTAGATAAGGTTGGAGATAGAGATGTTCTCGTCTATCATCATACCCTCCATCTGGAAGAAGGTGTTCTCGTGGCAGGCGTCGGTAGACTCGTTTCTGAAGCATCTGCCGGGGAAGATTGCGCGAAGGGGCGCGCCGTACTTCTTCATAATCGCGTTCTGCGCGGCAGAGGTGTGAGTCTTGAGAAGCTGACCGTTGTCAAGATAATAGGTGTCCTGCATATCTCTTGCAGGGTGGTGCTTCGGGATATTGAGAGCCTCGAAGCACTGATAGTCGTTTACTATCTCGTTGTAGTTCTCGATAGTAAAGCCCATGCTGATAAATATTTCCTCAACCTCACGGGTTGCAAGGGTTATTGGGTGGTAAGAGCCAAGCTCCGCACCGCCTTCAAGGGTGGGATTGTACTTCTTCGCGCTTCTGACCTTTCTGTCAATAGCGGCGCGGCGCATAATCTCCTTCGCCTCGGCTATCGCCGCCTCAACATCACACTTAAGCGTGTTGATAAGCTGACCCGCAGCCTTCTTGTCCTCAACGTCGCGAAGGCCCTTCATAAGCTCGGCAACGTGACCCTTCTTGCCAAGATACTCAACGCGCAAAGCCTCGAGAGCCGCATCGTCTGTAGCCGCACTAAGAGCCAGAGAGAAGCCCGACCTTAATTCTTCTATTCTTTCCTTCATTGGTTTTCTACTTCCTTCTCGGTAAAACCGCAAAATATTTACAATTAATAATTATATTATAAATATATTCATTTGTCAATAGCAACCACCAAAAAAACCGCCGTAAAACAGCCTTAAAAGGAAGCCTCGAAGCTTTGGGCGAAGCCATTGAGCCTTGAAAAAAGAAAACCTTAACATTTCGTGGTTTTTGATTTATTATTTAGGTTTACATTGATTTTTCGATATGCTAGAATTAAATTAGAAACGCAGTTCGCCGTTCAGCATTCGGTGAAACTCGGAGGTGCTTATGAAAGACTTATTCGAATATGGATTTATAAACGCACGGGATTACGGAGCCTGTGGCTCGGAGTTTTCCTGTCGGGCAAGCGCTACGGAGGGCAGCAGCCTCTTTACCGTCGAGGAGGTCGGCGACTTGAAGGTCGGTGACGAGGTGCTCGTGCGCGGTGCGAATGCCCACACCGAGGCGGCGGTGATGTTTGAAAGGAAGGATTCATCACCGAAGAATCCGCGCAGGTGGCGACACAACAGACCGATTGACCGAGAGCTTGAGCTTATCGGATACACCGGCTCTCACGGCGGCAGAGCCGTGTATTTCTTCGACTTCTATCCGGAGAGTCCCGACGTCTTTCGTTGGTCCTGCGACTATGGCTTAAGCTGGCATTCTCTCTCCTATGAAGAGGGAGTATTCATAGATATAGAGGACGGAGTAAAGCTGAAAATAAACTCCCTGCCCGAGCGGCTCTTCGGCTGCACGGCGGTGTTCGTCTGCTCCGACCGAATGAGCGCTATAATTGAGAGAGCCGAAGGTAATAAAATCCAACTGTCAAGCTCCGCGGCGAGGTCGGGAGATTGCGTGATTTCGCACTCCGACACGCTCGCGCTTCAAAGAGCAATTGATGCAGCAATCGAGGCGAAAAAAGGCGTTTTTCTGCCCAAAGGTAAATATAAGCTTACAAAATCGCTCAAAATCAGCAACGCAACGAGCTTCACTCTACTTGGAGAATCGGCAGAAGAAACAATTCTTGACAACAGTCTTGGTATGGTCGGTGTGGAGAGACCGGAGGGCTCGTGCCTCATAATAGACGAGGGGCGCGAGGTGAACGTGAAAAACCTCACTATGATTGGCTCGGGAGGCTTCGACAGTCGCGAGATGTACGGCTGCATAAAAACACGAGGCGGAAGCAGCGTATGGGGCTTCTACTTCAACAAGTCCAACGCCACCTGTGTACACAACACCGAAAGGGTTTATATAGAAAACTGTCACGCAAGAAAAATGTCAGCCGAATGCTTCTATGCACGCGGCGACTCACGCAAGGGCGCAGCCGTCCCGAATAGCTATACGCGTTCTCTGATATATTCGCGTTGCAGCGTTACCGACTGCGCGCGGAACGCCTTTAACAACAACGACCAGGCAGAGGGAACGGCTATTCTCAATTGCAGAGTAGAGAACGTCGGCGGCTGCGCCTGGGAGGGTGCCTCGCGCTTCGTTAAAATACAGGGAAATTATTTCAGAAACTGCGGCAGCATAGCTCTCGGAAACGTTCGCAGAAGAGCAGAGGACCTGGAGGTGCTCGGCACAGGGCAGCATATTATCTGTGACAACTACTTTGAGGAGGGCTGCTCCTACAGCAATACTATGATTATGGTTGGCTCTACCGCAACGCAGGTGATAATAAAGAACAACGTGTTCGTCAACTTCAACTACTCCGCAATCTCGGTATTCGGCGAGGGCAACACCTGCGACAAGCCGCCCGAGAACGTGATAATCTCCTCAAACTCCATAGACCTTACAGCGGCACTCGGCGAGAGCCGCCGACGCACGGCAATAAGGCTCACCGCCCCCTTTGTTACAGTGAGCGACAACCATATATACGTACGCGGCAAGGACCCCCTTGTCACGGGAATATCTCTCAGCGACGACCTCACGCGCACTCTTATCCACTCAAACACCCTCGCAGGGCTCGGTATAGGAATTGAGAGCCTGCCCGTAGTCGGAAGCGTTGGAATCACCGACGGTCAACGCGTCTTTTACCGCGCCGAGCGTCCTTACGGCGAATACTCCACGCCCGCGCTTCTTCGTATACGCTCGCACAGATACAGAGGCTGGAGGCTTCGTTGGGAGAATGGCGAGGAATCGGTAATTTCCGACTTTGACCCGATAAGCCTGGCATTCACACTGAGTGAGGAGCGCAAAATGAAAGAAGGAGATGCCTTTACTCTCATTCAGCCGGGCGACCGACGCTCAACGCTTATCCGAGGCAACGTAATTGACGGCTGCGACAAGCCTCTTCTGCTCGACAGCTTTATAAAAGAGGGCTCTGTAATTGAGGATAACCTTATTACAAACGAATAATTCACCTAACAAAGAGGCAATAAAATGTTTATTTATATACTGTTTCTAGGATACACACTCTCAAAAACGTTATCCGATATAATGAGAAAGGCGAACAGCAAAACCTTCTCGTTAAGCGGTCTTACAGGCTCGCTCTTCTATATTTTCGAAACAAGTCTGTTCGCGCTTTTCTTCTTCTGGGCGCTCAACGGATTTACCCTTTCCTTCAATCCAAGGGTAATAATGTACGGTTTTGTTTACGGAATTATAGTAGTTGTGAGCCTTGTTCCGACGATATTTATGTATAACTACGCAAGCTTTGCATACATAACCTTCCTGTCGGGAAGCCTCTCGCTCGTCTTCTCGCTTCTTGCGGGAATGACGGTTTTCGGCGAGGAGCTGACGGTTGAGAAGGTCGTGAGAATTCTGCTTATGCTCGTAGCTACCCTCATAATCTTTCTCGGAAGGAATGCCGAGGGCAAGAAGAAGGAAGGCGCCGACGGCGACCGTCCCGAGAAAAAGAGGCACAGCCCGAAGCTCTATATATGTATCTTCGTAAGCGTGCTTCTCGGCTGCGCCTCGACTGTCCTTCTGAAGTTTTACTCCCAAGACGCCGGGGTGACCGACCAGAATTCGATGTTCTTCGCGACCAACATATTCAGCGCGCTTCTGACGTTGCCTATACTCCCCTTCACAATGAAGCGCGACGGAGTTAGCTTATCGGATATCGGAAAAATGCTCAAAAGCAAAAAAACCGTCTATTCGGCAATCACAACCGCAAACTCAAACGTCGCATCCATAATACAGATAACGCTGCTCTCCATGATGGAGGTATCGGTATTCAATCCGATAGCCGGCGCGCTTTCTTTCGTAGCAATGGCAATAGCCGTTCCGATTATGGGCGAGCGGCTGAACAGGTATACAGTACTATCAACCGCTACAGCCATTTTGTCGGTTGTCATTCCCGCGTTAATCGCCTCTGTTATATAAAAAACCTCGGGATAGCTTCCCGAGGAATTTTTTCGTCAAAGGGTTGTACCCGACGAGCTTATGTGCTTGATATGCGCCTTCGGTGTAACGCCCATCTGCGCCTTGAATACCGAGGAGAAATAATCCACGTTATTGAAGCCGCAAAGCGGCGCAAGGTTCTTCAAGGAGCGTATTCCCTGCTCCATAAGAAAGCAGGCGTGGCGGATACGGAGAATGTTTATATATTTGACAATGCTCAGACCGTATTCCTCGTTGAATACCGAGGAAATGTAATTCGGGTGATATGAGAGCTTGTCGGAAAGGTAGTTCAGTGTCAGCTCGCAGTTGGTGAAGTTGTCGTCAACGAAGCTCTTAATTCTCTGCGGTGCGCTTATTCCCTCTTTAAACGAGAAGTCCTCCGACATTCTCTTAAGAATTTCCGTGAAGGTGTAATAAATAACCCCCTTCGCTCTTGTAAAGGCAAGCGAGCCGGGAATGCTTATAAGCGACTCCCACAGTCCGCGAAGCTCGTCAAAGCCCGAATAAAGCTTTGCCACCCTGGCAATTCCCACCTGTCGGGCAAGAATTCTCGCCTCGGAGCCGTTATAGTTTATGCAGATATATCTCAGAGCGCGCGTGCTCTCAATGCTGTAAGCCGATGCAGGCGGAACGGCGATAATGTCACCTCGCCTTACGGGCAGCTCCTCAGACGCCGCATAGACCATACCCTCGCCCTCGGTTATAAAATGAAGCCTGTAGCTTGGAGAGCTGTGCGCCGACTCGTCGCGGGAGCAGTCGCTTTCATACAAAATATTAGTCACACCGAGCGCATCCATACCGTTGCTGTAGGAAATCGCGGCGACGCCTGTATCACTGTGCATAATACGCCCTCCTTCGGTGTAATTTTTCTCGGGAAAATCCTGTTTTTCCCTCTCATAAACCATTATAGTTTGAATTGAAAGCATTGTCAATAGCAATCTTTAAAATTTACGGATTCGCGTTTGAATTTTTTTGAATTCCGAGTGCCGAAAAGACACCACCTTAAGATATTCCGTTTTTACATTTATTATTTCGGTTGACTTTTATTTTTAAGTAGTGTATAGTTATATTAGAATAGACAATTTCTAACTATTCTTACTGTTTTATCTTGGTAAATATAGATATAAATGTATATTTTTTTCGATAAAACAGACGCGCACATTTCACCTTAAGATTTTTGGATAAATCGAGAAAAAACACATTTTCAAAAGTGCATGACCTGCACAGAAAGGAGATTTGCAATGGCAACCGATAAAAATCGAAGGGACAGAGATATTTACGAGCCTGCAAGAATAAGCATATCGCTGATTGAATGCCCCGATATTATCACCGCCTCTCCCACCGCAAGCGACAACGTAAGCTCAAACGGTTGGACAAGCGGAGATTGGTAAGGCCAAAAAAACACAAAAAACACTCTGAAAGCAAGAAAGGAAATCAAAAAATGAAAAACAACAAGCTTATAAAAATCATATCTCTCGCGCTCTCGCTCGTGCTTATAGTAAGCTCGGCAACGGCACTTTTCACCTCAGCAGAGGCTGACACCGAGGTAACCCCCGAGGTCATTTCAAAGAACGCATCCTTCGATGACAACATTCATCTCTATTTCGCAGTAGCGGCAGAAGGTATAGAGAAGGAAAACATCTCACTTAAGGTATACTCCGATGCAGAGGGCACAGTAGAGCTCCAGACCCCTCGCGCACCCGAGGCTGAAACCGAGAACGTTCACGGCACCGAGTGCTACATCTTCAGAACCCTCGGAATTGCTCCGAAGAACGCAGACAGCAAGATTTACGTTCAGGCTGTCAATACAGTCGGCGGCACCGAATACAAGGGTGATATCGTTGAGTACAGCGTTCTCGACTATCTCTACGAGATGCTCTATAAGGACGGCTTCATAGAGGCAAAGTCGGGCATCGCCCTCACCCAGAAGAACCTCTATCTCTCCACTCTTGAATACTGTGCATACGCGCAGGACTTCTTTATTAATTATAAGGATAACGACTCGACAAACGACGTTCCCCTCTTCACAGACTACGCATACGTAGCAGTTAAGGACGGTACCGTTGACGGCAAGAAGCAGGCAACCTACTTAAAGAGCGCCTCCACTGAGGTTACCCTCGCTACCGATGCGGCAACCGCGGGTATGATTTGGGAGGTTACCGAGTACGAGGAGAACGGACTCGCAAAGATATCCGAGGTCGAGCTCGACCCGTCGGGCGAAACCAAAATCAACATCACCACAGACACAGTGGTTAAGCTCGTATCCAATATAAAAGGCACTCTCCGCTTCAACACGGCAGACTCTCTGAACGACACCTCAAAAATTGCTATGAAGGCAGGCACAACCTGGGAAAACGGCAGAATCAAGATAACAGCAGACGGCACAAGCACCGTTACGGAGCGATTCAGAGTTTATCCCACAGGCACGAACACCGGCAAGTCGGTTGCGGTATTCGAGGCAGACGTATCTATCGATTACTCCTCGGCTAACGCAAGCCAGCCTAACGGCAATATTTACCTCTCTCCTCTCTCAGTTACCACCTCCGGCAGCACCGCGGTTGGAGCCAAGATAATTCTCCAGCTGCAAAGCTCAAAAAAGCAGGCTAACGTATATCTTGGTGGCGTAACCAATTCGGGCTCTTCTCTGGTAGGCGAGCAGCTTGATTTCAAGCTTCGCTATACATACGAATACTCCTCGGAAAGCTCAAACGCTGTATGTACTCTTGAGATTCTCGACCTCGACGGTAATACGCTTCAGTCGGTAACCACCACCTCGACAAACAATATAAAGAGCCCCGACGATTGTCTTACCTTCGAGATGCTCGCTAACAGCAATCTTGCAGGTACGCTGTATATCGACAACGTAGCCTTCTATCAGAGATAACCGTCTGAAAAGACACACCGCAAGCTCTGAATATTCAGGCTTTAAGGTTTTATTACCCGGCTTTACCCACAGGCAGAGCAACTACGGGCTTTGGCTCAAGGGTAAAGACGCGACCAACCAACCAACTTAGCGACCGCCCCGCGGCATTGCTGCGGGGCGTGGGTTGCTATACTTTTGCGAAAACAGCTTCTCTTACACGGTCTGAAAAGAAGCGGCAGCTCCCCCGAGAGCGGCAAGCCCCTATATTACCGAGGCTCTGTTTTCGCCTAAAGGAGATTTTATGAAAAAGCTTTTACTCACACTAATACTGCTCTTATCGCTCTGTCTTCTGTTCTCCTGCAAAATCGGAGGCTCAGACGACGGCTCGGGCTCCGGCCAACAGTCGGGCGATTCCTCGGGCGGAAGCTCCTCCGGCGGCGACTCCGCAGACGGCTCCGCGGACAGTGCTGAAAAGGGGTCGGTATATCTTATAGCAGGAAACGGAGCTACCGCAGAGGCATTATCAGCGCTCTCGGCAGGGCTTACCTCGCTCGGCTACACGCCGACAACGCAAAGCGGCTCTGTCCCCGAGGGCAGCCTTACGGTTATACTCGGTGACCTTGACAGCGAAGAAGCCTCAAGGATTGCAAGGAGGCGACTCGAAAGAATTGAAAAAGAAGAGCATTTCGACGCGCGCTACTTGGTTTATTCGAACGGGGACGGACGCGTTGCAATATCCTTTGACACATACACCGAGCCCTCTGTTGCCGTCAGTGCCGCAGGCGGTGCTGCCGATGCCTTCCTCTCAAAGGCGACCGCCGCGTTTTCGGGCGCTGTCGGAACGCTTACCTCAGGCGAGATTGACCTCGTTGCCCTGCAAAACGAAATAGACAACGCCTCGCTCGAGGAGCAATGGCAGACTGTGTTTGAGGAGGCGGGAGGCGATGAGAGAGCAAGAATTCTCACCGACTCGCTCCGCGAGTTCTACTCAATATACGGTGACAATCTTATAATCTGGCTTGCCGACCTGTACGACCCCGAGTCGGGCGGCTTCTACTACTCCAACTCCGCAAGAGATACCGACGGCTACCTTCCCGATATCGAATCGACAGCCCAGGTGCTTGACAATCTGCGCGAGAACGGAATGTTTGATTACGTAGACAACAATTTAATGCGTGCTCTGCCCGAGTGGTTCAGAAGCGGCATAATTAAATTCATAAAGAGCAAACAAAGCCCCAACGGCTACTTCTACCACCCCCAGTGGTCAGAGGAGCTCACAAACACTATGCTCTCGAGAAGAGGACGCGACCTCACGAAGGGTGTTAGCGCCCTTAAGACTCTCGGAGCTAAACCGACCTACGACACGCCTCTTGGCGACAAGGGCGACGGACTCGATGCAAACGGAAACCCCATAGCCGATGCGCTCCCGGCATCTAAATCAATAACCGGCAGACTCGGCGCGGGAAAAGCCTCTGCCGCATCCAAGGTTATCGCGGTATCGGGCGTGCTGGTTCCCTCTCACCTCGTAAGCGACGTAACCTTCAAGGAATGGTTGTCAAAGCTCGACCTGAACGATGATTCCTATACTATAGGAAACAACATATCCTCACAGACTCCCGAGATAATAGGCAGAGATAAGGTTCTGAGGGCAGAAGGCAAGCCCTATCTTCTCTCGCAGATACTGATAGATTGGCTTAACGAGCACTGCTACGCTACGACAGGGCACTGGAACAGCGTAGCCGACTATGAGGGCACGAACGGATTTCTGAAGATTTCGGGTTGCTATAACGAAATTGCAAAGTCCGGCCTCGGCGTAGATGCCTCTCTACCCTACCCCGAGAAGGCTCTCGAATCCTCTGTAGCGGCACTCATCACAGAGGAATACGCTCTAACCGTATGCTATACCTATAACGTTTGGTACAACATATGCAACATATTCGATAACGTTACCTACTCAGACCCCGAGGCGGGCAAGGCGCTGGCAAAGGAAACCCGCGCAATGCTTCTCGATTACGTCACCGAGGACGTGCTATACAACGGGCTTATGCTCAACGCCATTACCATATCGAAGCTTAAGACGATGGAGTTCTTGAAAAACGACTCGAGCTTCTCCTTCTCCCCGGGGCACTCAGCCGCAACCTCACAGGGAATGCAGGTTGCAGTACCCAACACCAACGAGGGCGATATCAACGGAACAAACCTCTGCTCAACCGGTATAGTTTCAAGAATGTTCGTAGCCCTCGGACTTCCTCACCCGCAGCTATTCACAAGAGCCGATGCTATGTGCTTCCTTCGTAAGCTCGAGGAGCTGGGGCCGGTTATCAAAGACGAGGAAATCGTATACAACACGGGAAACCTCTCCTTTGACGATATGAACGTCGGCGACGAGCTTCAGCAGATTACCAACAACACCCCGGGAGAGAGCGAGCTTTCTGTTTCGCTCGACCCCGAGAACGCCCAAAATCTGGTTCTCCGCTACTCCAAGCGCACAAGTGCTGTCAACAAAGAGCGCGGTCAGATAGATTTCCAGACCACCGAGAGAAAGAATAATTACAACGCATTCGTTCTTTCGACCGATATGTATATCGACTACCTCGACGGCGAGAACTTCCTCTCGTCCTATATGTACGGATATCTCGGAACGAAGGGCGAGCAGTTCGGCTACGAGTATATATTCTCGCCAAACAGACAGGCAGAGCTTCGCTTTGCCGACACCTCTCACGCATCGTACGGCAACAAATCCTCTACGTACGAGCTCGGTATTCCCGAGGAGAGCTGGTTCAACTTCAAAATAGAATACTATATCGGCGACGCTGATAGCGTAAGAATAAAAATTTATATTGACAACAAGCTATTCTACGTAAGCAATAATTTCTACGGTCCCAAAACGACCGATAAAATCGAAACGAATTACGAGCCGCTTTCTTCTCTGACGACGTTCCGTTTTTGCGTTGACAAGGCATTTCAGGGCGAAGTCTATTTTGACAATTTCAATCTCTATCAGGCAAATCTCATCTGTCAGGACCACCTCGTGGGAACGCAGGAGTCTATGCCCGACAGAGTGCCAGACTCGGCTCTTGATTTTGAGAGCTTTGACGTAGGAGATAGCCCCGACACCGTTCACGTATCGTCAAAGCCCGGCACCGACTACTTCTCCGCCACGGTAACCGACAACCCGACAGGTAACGGCGGCAAGGTGCTGAAGAACTCAAAATACAACGAAAAGGCAGACGGAAGCGACCCCGTCAGCAGCTATGCCGGAACGCTGAAATTCGTTCCCCATTACACAGACCCAAGCTTCAATGCGGCGGTATTCTCAAGCGATATGTATTTCGATTTCAACACCGCGTCAACGGTTATTCTGCGACTTGGAAATCACCTTAACACCGCTTGTATGCTGTTCGTTAACAGGCGAAGCGACGGCACCCTTTCCTTCAGAATTCTCTCAAACTCATCAAATCCGATAAACGAGTATTTCTATCCCGCAGCCCGCGAGAAGCACTGGTTTAACTTCAGACTTGAGTATTATCTCGGCGACTCCGAAAGCGTAAGGCTGAAGTTCTATATCAACGACGAGCTTGCCTACGTATCGGATAACTTCTACGGACCGATGTCCACAGACGGCGAGGACGCAACTCATACCCCTGAAAACAGGCTTACGAGATTTACGGTTTCAAGCTACGGCGACTATGAGGGCGACGTTTACTTCGACAACGTTTCATTCGAGCTTGTTCAGAAGAGCTGCACAGCCGACGCGCTCGGTGCTTACGCGCACACTCACACGAACGAGAACGGCGACGTCTTCTGCGATAAGTGCGGTGCGGTGCTTGAGCACGAATGCATAGACGAAAACCACGACGACGAGTGCGACAGGTGCAAAAGGAAGCTGCCTCACTCTCACTACGACGGTGACTCCGACGTATTCTGCGACAAGTGCGGCGAGGTTCTTCCGCACGACTGTGTTGATGACAATCACGATGACAGGTGCGACAGGTGCGACAAGAAGCTGCCCCACACCCACTACGACGGTGACTCCGACGTATTCTGCGACGGCTGCAACGAGATTATGGAGCACGAATGCACCGATACGGACGATAACCTTCTCTGTGACAGGTGCGGCGAGGCGGTAGAGCACTCCTGCCGCGATAACGACAGCGACGTAAAATGCGATATATGCGGCAAATATATGCCTCATACTCACAAAGACCTTGATGCCGACGGAAAATGTGACGTTTGCGACATTCCCTTCGGTGACGGCGACTCCTTCGGTGACGAAAATCTCTCCGATAACGGCTGGACAAAAGAATAATTTTCGGGAGCAACTACTCTGCTCCCTTGAGGAAAAGCTTATATGAAAAATACATCTGTAAATATCGAGGCGGCTTGGAAAAGACTTGGCGACGAGGTAACTCGTCGCGGCGGCGACGGCGATGCATTCGTCGCCGCTATGAAGGACTATTATTCGATATACACCCCTGACCTTCTTCGTTGGGCGGGTGCGCTCTTCGACTACGAAATCGGCGGCTTCTACTTCTCAAACTCGTCGCGTGACGTGCGTGTTGCAGAATACAGAGGCAAGACCTATCACTTCCGTCCCGACGTGGAAAGCACAATGCAATGCATAAACTTCCTCTACGCCGTTAGAGCGGTTAACGCTCCCGAGGACTTCCCCGAATGGTTCAGAAACAAAGTGCGCGACTTCGTTTCTTCTCTTCAAGACCCCGAGGACGGCTTTATTTATCACCCGCAGTGGGAAAGAGAAAGCATAACCCCCTCAAGACTTGCAAGAGATATGCACTGGGCAATCGGGCTTGCAAAAAAGCTCGGCTTCTCTCTGCCCTATCCAACAGCACACGACAGAATCAAGGCCGCCGCCGAGAAAAAGACGGACGAAAAGGAAAGCCTTATTCCCGAGAACTTTCGCTCGCGCGAGGCATTCCTTGAGTATATTTCCTCTCTCAACTGGCAGGGCTCGGGCACTACCGGCGCTTACGGCGCAGGCAACAGAATAGCGGCAGAGTCAAAGCTTATCGAGGCAGCGGGACTTACCGACGTGGCGGTGGAGTTCCTTAACTCGGTTCAAAACCCCGAGAACGGTCTGTGGGGAGATGCCGAGGGCTACGACGGAAATAACGCTTTTATGAAAATTTCAGCATTTTACGATGCCGTAAAGCGACCTATCCCCAACGCAACGAAGGCAATAAAGAACGCGCTATCCTGCCTTGTAACCGACGAATTCGCCCGCACGTCCTGCTATAACTTCAACGTGTGGTATTCAATCCTCAACGTTATCGCTAACTTAAGACGCTTCGGCGGCGAGGAGGGCGCGCGCGAGGCGTCGGCTATATCCGATATGCTTCTTCTTGACGCTCCGAAGTATCTTAAGGGAACGAAGGAAAAAATACTGACCTTCAGAAAGCCCGACGGCTCGTTCTCCTGTCTGACCACCTCAACGACACCCATAAGTCAGGGAATGCCGGTTGCCGTAGAAGGAACAAACGAAGGTGACTTCAACGCTCTGGCGCTAAACTCCAGCGGTACCTTTGTCAGAATATACGCCTGTCTCGGTCTTTCGGACTTCTTCGTACCTCCCTTCTCCGAAAATTCACTCGAGATATTCCTCTCTGCAATAAAAAAGAATTAAGGAAGAGAAAATGAGAAGAATATACAAAATAACCTCTGCAAGCCCTATAGATTTTGCTGCTGAGGAATTAAGAAAATATTTCAGAATGATGATGCCCCACGGCGGAAACTACCGAATTGAGTATAAGCCCGATGCAAAAGAGGGCTTCCGCCTCGGCTTGATGCAGGATTTCGGACTCGACGTCAGCGATGCCGAGGACACCGAGCTTGACGATATTCTTTATATCGACTGCACGGAAGAGGGCGGTATAATCGCAGGCGACAACCCTCGTTCGGTGCTTCTTGCGGTATACGAATACCTTCGCAGGCTCGGCTGCCGCTGGCTCTTCCCGGGTGTTGACGGAGAGTATATTCCGACAAGAGAGCTGGAGCCGATAAGGCTTCGCCATAAGCCCTCTATGCGCTACAGAGGACAGTGCAACGAGGGTGCGGAGTTCCAGCAGTGTATGCTCGATGCCATCGACCTTGCGCCAAAGCTTGGAATGAACGTGTTTATGATGGAGTTCATGATTCCGAACTCATACTACGATATGTACTATAACCATCTCAACAACACAGGCAACCGCTCACCCGAGCCGGTAACGCCCGAGCAGGTTCTGCAGTGGAAAAGGCAGTGCGAAGCGGAGATATCAAAGCGCGGTCTGCAGCTGCACGATATCGGTCACGGTTGGACCTGCCTGCCGTTCGGAATAAACTGCTCAAGCTCCATAATAACCGACGAAGAAATACCCGAAGAGGCAAGACAGTTCATTGCTATGAGACAGGGAAAGCGCGAGCTGTTTAACTCGCGTCCTCTGCACACGGAGTTCTGTATGTCAAACCCCGAGGCAAGGCGGCGCGTTGTAAATTATATTGCCGATTATGCCGATACAAACGACAACGTAGATTATCTGCACGTATGGCTTGCCGACGCAAGAAACAATCATTGCGAATGCGAGGAATGCTGCAAAAGGACTCCCTCGGATTGGTACGTTATTCTGCTCAACGAGCTTGACTGCGAGCTTACGCGCAGAAATAACAGCGCAAGAATAGTTTTTATAGTCTATACCGACACCACGTTTGCACCCCTCACCGAGGCTCTTGATAATCAGAAGCGCTTTACGCTTATGCTCGCGCCCATAACAAGGAGCTTCACTCGCTCTCTCCCCACAGAGATTAAGAACGAGCCTATTCCCGTCTACGTAAGAAACGACATTACCCTGCCCTCAAAGGTCGAAGAATATTTCCTTCACCTGAAATCATGGCAAAAAATGTGGCACGGCTCATCTATAGCATACGAGTACCACTTCTGGCGGCATCAGTACTACGACGTGCCCGGCATAAACCTCGCCAGAGTAGCTCACGAGGACGTCAAGGCATACGAAAAGAACGGAATACGCGGCATAATCGAGGACGGCTCACAGCGCTCCTTCTTCCCTAACGGCTTTGCCTTCTATGCTTATGCGAGAACGCTCTTTGATACCTCTCTGACCTTCGACGGTCTTATCGAGGACTATTTCAGCGTTGCATACGGCTCCTGCTGGCGTCAGATTTATGAGTATCTTGAAAAGCTCGGCAAGGCGTTCAGCTTTGAGTTTATTGAGCAAGAGGCGTCAATTGATTACAGCGTATCGCGCTTCTACAATCCGCCTCACGCCGATAACTTAAGGCGCGTTAAGGAAATCACCGAGGAGGGTATAAGGATAATCCGCAAAAACTACAATGCGCCTTACCGACTCGGCACCTTCGCTATGCGCCTTCTTGAAAAGCACGCGGAGTACAGCAATATGCTCGCCGACGCGCTGACCTACAAGGCAATAGGCGCAGACAAGTCGGCTTGGGAGAAATTCAATCATCTCGTCGATGCCTTTGGCAAATACGAGGCAGAGCTTCAGTCGGTCTATGACCACGGTCTTGCAATGAACTCTCTCAAAAACAACGTTTTCACCCTGAAAACAAACCGTCCCGAGGCAGCGTATATGTAACGGCTAAGGCACATTCTTCACCGAATGTATAAAAGCTTCAGCCAAAGCGAAAATATAACTGATAGCACTAGGAGGCATCGACACATCTCGGTGTCTCCTTTTTGTTTCTCTTTGCCTTTTATATTCATTAGCACTCTTTGCGACCGAGTGCTAACATTTACAGATTGTTCATAATATATGCTCGGATTGTTCATAGTTTTGGTGTAAACTATAAGCAGTCAAGAAGGGCGCTTGCGAGATAGCAAGTCAAGATACTATCGCTTCGCGTCCTTACCGCGGCTCTTCACCCACAACTCGGCAAAGCCGACCATAACTTGACGAAGTCAATCATAACTTGCCCGTCAGGGCAATCATAACTTGGCGCAGCCAACCATAACTTGCCTGTCAGGGCAATCATAACTCGGCGAAGCCATTCATAACTTGCCCGTCAGGGCAATCATAACTCGGCGAAGCCATTCATAACTTGTCCGTAGGACAATCATAACTTGACGAAGTCAATCATAACTCCAAAAAAAGGGGGGTAAAATATGAATCCCGAAAAATTCACACAAAAATCACTTGAAGCAATAAGAGCGGCATCGGCTCTCGCCTCTGAGAAAGGCAATCCCACACTCGAGCCCTGCCATATCCTCTCGGCGCTGCTCTCGGCAGAGGGGGGACTCATTCCCGAGATAATCACCAATATGGGGGCGGACGTAAAAAGACTGTCCGAGGGTGTCGGGGCGCTTGTCGCGTCGCTTCCCACAGGCTCGTCGGGCGAGCCTTACCTCTCACGCGAGGGCGAGGCAGCTCTCACCGCCGCAGACAGAGCGAGAGGCGATATGAAGGACGACTTCATATCTGTTGAGCATATTATGCTCGGACTCTTCGACAAGGGCGGCAAGGCTATAGAGAAGCTGCTGACGGATTGTTCCGTTAAGCGCGACGCCTTCCTCACGGCACTCAAAAAGTTGCGCGGCAACTCGCGCGTGACGAGCGAGAACCCCGAGTCAACCTACGACGTTCTGAAAAAATACGGTCAGGACCTTGTGGAGCTTGCAAGAAGCAAGAAGCTCGACCCTGTAATCGGCAGAGATGACGAGATTAGAAACGTAATAAGAATTCTCTCTAGAAAAACCAAGAACAACCCCTGCCTTATCGGTGAGCCCGGTGTCGGAAAGACCGCTATCGCAGAGGGCCTCGCGCAGAGAATTGTACGCGGCGACGTGCCCGACAACCTTAAGGACAGGAGCATTTTCTCGCTTGATATGGGCGCGCTAATCGCAGGCGCAAAGTACAGAGGCGAGTTTGAGGAGAGGCTGAAGGCGGTGCTCTCCGAGGTCAAGTCGAGCGAGGGCAGAATAATCCTCTTTATTGACGAGTTGCACACCATAGTCGGCGCAGGCAAGAGTGACGGCGCAATGGACGCAGGCAACCTTCTAAAGCCCATGCTTGCAAGAGGCGAGCTTCACTGTATCGGCGCGACCACCCTTAACGAGTACCGCCAGTACATCGAAAAGGACGCGGCTCTTGAGAGGCGCTTCCAGCCCGTACTCGTTCCCGAGCCGACAGTCGAGGACACCGTCGCAATTCTCCGAGGGCTGAAGGAAAGATACGAGGTTTACCACGGTGTAAAAATCCACGACGCGGCGCTGATTTCGGCGGCTACTCTTTCCTCTCGCTACATCAGCGACAGATTTCTGCCCGACAAGGCTATAGACCTTGTTGACGAGGCGTGCGCGCTTATCAAGACCGAAATGAACTCGATGCCGACCGAGATGGACGAGATATCGAGAAGGATAATGCAGCTTGAGATTGAAGAGGCGGCGCTGAAGAAGGAAACCGACAAGCTCTCAGCAGAGAGGCTCGCGGGAGTTCGCTCCGAGCTATCCTCGCTTCGCGACAGCTTCAACGAAATGAAGGCTCGCTACGAGAGGGAACGCTCGTCTATCGGCAAAGTGCAGAAATTACGCGAGGAAATCGAAGAAATCGGAAAAGAGATAGAAAAATCCGAGGCAGAATACAATCTTACCCGTGCCGCAGAGCTGAAATACGGCAGGCTTCCCGAGCTTCGCCGCGCCCTTGATGAGGCGGAGCGGAGCGACGGCGAGAAGTGCGAGAGAACGCTCCTGCGCGACGCTGTGACCGAGGAGGAAATATCGAGGATTGTTTCGCGCTGGACGGGAATTCCCGTCGCAAAGCTTATGGAGGGCGAGCGCGAGAAGCTGCTCGGAATGGAAGAAATCCTTCATAAGAGGGTTATCGGTCAGGACGAGGGTGTCACAAAGGTGGCAAACGCAATTCTCCGCTCGCGTGCGGGAATCCGCGACCCGAAGAGGCCTATCGGCTCGTTTATGTTCCTCGGCCCGACGGGTGTCGGCAAGACCGAGCTTGCGAAGGCTCTCTCAGAGGCACTCTTTGACGACGAAAAGAACATCGTCAGAATAGATATGTCGGAGTATATGGAGAAGTTCTCGGTATCGAGGCTCATAGGAGCGCCTCCCGGCTACGTCGGCTATGACGAGGGCGGACATCTGACCGAGGCGGTGAGAAGGCGGCCGTACAGCGTCGTATTGTTCGACGAGATTGAAAAGGCGCACCCCGACGTATTCAACGTGCTTCTGCAGGTGCTCGACGACGGCAGAATAACCGACAGCCACGGCAGAACGGTTGATTTCAAGAACACCATTATCATTATGACCTCAAACCTCGGCTCCGACGTTATTCTCGACGGCATCTCGGACGGCGAAATTTCCGAGTCGGCAAGAGAGAGAGTTACGGATATTCTCCGCCGCTCCTTCCGTCCCGAGTTCCTAAACAGACTTGACGAGATAATCTTCTTCAAGCCCTTGACGAAGGAAAACATCTCGAAAATCGTAGACCTTGCGCTTGCTTCGCTCTCGGCAAGGCTCTCGGAAAAGAGGCTGAAAATCGAGCTTACCGACAAAGCAAAGGAGCTTGTTATAGACTCGGCATACGACCCCGTATACGGCGCAAGACCCTTGAAGCGCTATTTAAGCTCTACTGTCGAAACGCTGGTTGCGCGTAAGATAATTGCCGAGAACCTCGAGCCCGACACAACCCTCACGCTCGACTGTGAGGACGGACGGCTCACCGTAAGGTAAAAGCAAATTCAGGCTTGCTTGATTATTCATAGGCAGGGGAGAGCAATCCTAGCTTTATAATCAACCGTCGGAATTTGGAAAAAAGCAGGCATACAGTAAGCATTTTAAAAAGGCAGAGGCACTCAAATCGGTGCTTCTGCCTTGATTTATTTCCTTGTTTTACAATTTTTATGCAAATGAGGGGCTAGCCGTGGCGGAGTCGAACACATAAGCCCTACGGCTAAAAAGCTTATTTCTTCTCAAACCCCACCAGCACGCCGCCAAGCTCGGCATAGAAGGAGCAAAGCCCGCCCGTGGTTCCAACTGTCACAGTCGCCTCGGGGTACTTACCGAGAATAAGCGAGCGAAGCGAGGCTGCCGCCTCGGGGTTCTTTGTATGATGTATTCTGACTCTGCCGCCCGAGTAGCCCTCGCGCTCCATAAGCCCGAAAAGCGACGAGATTGCCGCCGACCTTCCGCGCGACTTCTCCACAATTTCAAGAGTCCCCTTGTCACTCGCCTTACCTACAACGCGTATACCGAGAAGCCCCGAGAGCTTTGCGACTATCGGGTTAACTCTGCCGTTCGCCGCAAGATTATGTAACGACTCGAGGGCAAAGAGAAGCCCCGTTTTCTCCTTGTACTCGGAGATGCGTCCGCATATTTCGTCAAAGTCGCAGCCCGAGTCAAGAAGCTCGGCAATCCTCTCGACGGTAAGCGCGCACTCGGGTCCTGTAGAAAGACTGTCTATAACCTCGACGCGTCTGTCGGGGTGCGCCGCCTCGTATTCCTTTGCGGCAGCTCTTGCCGCGTTGCAGCTGCCCGAGAGTCCGCTTGTAATGGTCACGCAGAATACCCTGTCGGCGTCACCAAAGGCAGAAATATATTCGTCGGGATTAGGGCAGGACGAGCGCGACTTGCCCTTGTAGCGGCGAAGCTCCTCTGCCATTTTGCCGCCGTCAAGCTCGCTTGTGTCAATATACTCGCGCTCGGCGGTTATTATCTTCAGAGGTACCGTGAAAAACGGCACCGAATAGTTAATTTCCTTAATATCAACCGAGGAATCGGCGACTATTCTGTAATTCATTTTCTGTTCTCCTATGGCGATTTTTCACACCGATACACGGCTTTAAATATTTCTTTCGCGTATAATTTACAGATATATTTTATCATATTTGACACAATAAGTCAATATGTCAATTATTTTTCCAAATTTAGTAAATAATATTTTTGCGTTTTTATAAAATGTTTACAAAATATTATTTATTTGCCTATGCAATATGCTTTATAATATTTATGCAAATTTACAATTTTTACATACACGAAGGAAGAAAGAAATGCTCGTCTTAAAGAACATCAAAAAGGACTACGTGACCTCGTCGGAAACCGTCCGTGCCTTGAAGGGTATCGATATCGCCTTCCGCGACAGAGAGTTCGTGTCAATTCTCGGTCCGTCGGGCTGCGGAAAGACCACCCTTCTTAACATTATCGGCGGTCTTGACAGATACACCTCGGGCGACCTCGTAATTAACGGAAGAAGCACCAAGCTCTACCGCGACCGCGACTGGGACGTCTACAGAAACCACAGGGTAGGCTTCATATTCCAGAGCTACAACCTTATCCCCCACCAGACGGTGCTCGGCAACGTTGAGCTTGCGCTCACTATTGCGGGTATCCCGAAGGAGGAGCGCGTCGCACGCTCGAAGGCAGCGCTCGACAAGGTCGGTCTTGCAGGTCAGTATTACAAGCGCCCAAATCAGCTCTCGGGCGGTCAGTGCCAGAGAGTGGCTATAGCGCGCGCACTCGTAAACGACCCTGAAATTCTTCTTGCCGACGAGCCGACGGGCGCACTCGACACTGTGACCTCGGTGCAGATAATGAACCTTATCCGCGAGATTGCAGGCGAGCGTCTTGTAATAATGGTAACTCACAACCCCGAGCTTGCCGAGGAGTATTCGACCCGAATTGTCAGACTCCTTGACGGAGAGCTTCAGGAGGACACTAACCCCGTAAGCGCCGAGGAGCTTGCGGCAGCAGAGGCAGCAATTGCCGAGGCTTCCGCCGAAGAGGCAACCGAAGCAACCGAAGCAACCGCCGAAAAAGAGCCCGCCGTCGCAGAGGTAACTACCGAAGGTTCGGCTGACGAAAGCAGAAAAACCTTAAAAAAGGCAGAAAAAGCGAAGCAGAAAAAGAGGAAGGAGAAGGCAAAGATGTCCTTCTTCACCGCCTTCCGCCTCTCTGCAAGAAACCTTATATCCAAAAAGGGCAGAACCTCAATGATAGGAATTGCGGGCTCGATAGGCATTATCGGTATTGCGATGGTGCTTGCCTTCTCGGCGGGAATACGCGGATATATTGCCTCAATGCAGGACGATATGCTCTCGGGTAACCCGATAACGATAACCAGAACCGCCTACGACCTCAACTCGATTACAGGACTTATGGAGAGCATGACGAGTGAGGACGACAAGAGCGGCAGGGACAAGAATTCCGTATACGTAAACTCCATTATCGAAAGCCTCGTCGAGATGAACAAGAACGCCGAGGATATCGTTATGGAAAACGAGATAACCGAGGCTTACGTCAACTACGTTCTCGCAATGGACGAGAGCTACTACAAGGCTATGATGCTCGGCTACGGAATCGATATGACGGTGAACATCTACACCGACTTCAGATATTCGTCAAGCTCAACCCCCGAGAACATTTCGCTTCACCGCCTGCTTAACGTTGCAAAGTCAGTGCTTGCAAAGACCGAAATTGCAGAGCAGGCAGAGAGCATAACCTCGCTTGCCCCCTCGCTTAAGGAAATGCCGAACAACTCCGACTACATTCTCTCGCAGTACGAGCTTGTCGGCGAGGGCAGCCGCCTTGCAACCGAGAAGGACGAGATAATGCTCGTTCTCAACCCCGACGGCGAGCTTTCGGATATGCTGCTTGCGCGCCTCGGCTACTTCACCGAGGAGGAGGTGCTTGAGATTGTCAAGAAGGCACAGTACGAGGCACTTCCCGACTCCGAGAAGGACGAAAACAACAAGGGCTACAGCGATGCGCTCTATAAGGAGAAGTTCAGCTACGCTGAGCTTCTTAACAAGGAATTCGTATGGTATCCGAACGACACTGTATTTGAGGCAGGCGAGCCTATGGTAATTCCCGGAGTGGGAACCATTCCCGCAATGTATCAGTATAATTCCGAGTCCTCGTCCTTTGTAGACAGCGAAAGCAACGGCGCACTTCCCCTGAAGGTTGTCGGAATCCTTATCCCGAAGGACACCGTTTCCTTCGGCTCTCTCACCTCAGGCATCTACTACACGAAGGCTCTGACCGACCACGTGCTCGAGAAGAACGCAGACTCGAATATTGAGGAGTGGATTAACTCCGAGGAAGCAAAGTCACTTCTCGCAAAGACCTTCTATAACCTTCCCTACTCCTACACCTATTCCTACGATACAAACGGTAACGGAGTTATCGACGTAAGTGAGGACGCAAACGGCAACCGTATACTTGACGAGGGCGAGGACAAGAACGGCAACGGAGTTCTCGACCTAGGTGAAACCTACCGCGACGGAACCGCCACTATCGGCCCCGACCTTACTATGAACGAGATGCTTCTGCTCTCGAGAGTTGACCAGAACGACCCCGACGCTATGGCGGCGGTTATGGCGCAGCTCGATACTGCCGATATGCTTGAAAGATTTGCAAGAAAGCTCGGCGGAGTAAGCCTTGCAAGCTCTATAACAATCTACCCGAACAGCTTCGACGAGAAGCACCGCGTCACCGATTACCTTGACGGTTGGAACGAGGAGCTTCCCGAGGGCAAGACTCACTTCGAGTACGCCGACAAGGACGGCAACACCGTAAGGGTTGCAAGGGACGACAAGCACAAGATAACCTACACCGACGCAATCGAGCTTATGGTCAACCTTATCAACACAATGATTGATATCGTTACCGTCGGACTTATCGCCTTCACCTCGGTATCTCTCGTCGTATCTACCGTTATGATAGGAATTATCACCTACGTATCGGTTGTCGAGAGAATCAAGGAAATCGGCGTTATCCGCTCGCTCGGCGGAAGAAAGCGCGACGTTTCCAACCTCTTCATTGCCGAAACCTTCATTATCGGACTGCTTGCGGGACTTATCGGCGTCGGCTTTACCTACCTTGCCTCTACGGTAGTGAATATAATACTCAAACCGATAATCGGCTACGGAAGCATAGCGGCGCTTCCTCTCGGAAACGCAATATTCCTCGTTATCCTGAGTGTCGGACTTACGCTTATCTCGGGACTTATGCCCGCCTCGAGCGCAGCAAGAAAGGACCCCGTCGTAGCGCTCCGCACCGAATAATTTTAACAGCTCAAAACGCTTGTTTTAAATGATAAAAGCCTCACTGCAAAGCGGGGCTTTTTGATATCGTTCGGAGGTTGAAAAATGATTATTTTAATAGACTTTGGGTTATTAATTAACCAAAATCGTGCCTTCCGCCGCAATCTATACCCATACCTTCCAGAACACAAACAATTTGTTCTATTCTTTCGAAACAATCGTCATCATCTAAATTGTCGTTTCCAACAATCTCCTTTATTGCCTTTAACGCCTTGTAACATTCCTTCTCAACGATATTATTCAAATCAAGAATATCGCCCTCGTCAGGTTTTTCGCTGCAAAAATAATCAAATAGCAGTTCTTTTATAAGCTCCATAAAAATTCTCCTTTCTATGGGGATTATATCCCCTTAATAAATAAGATTATAACCCCCATAATAATAAATGTCAATATGGAGGTTGAAAAATGATTGTTTTTGATAGACTTTGGAACACTATGCACAAAAGGGGCGTTAGCACGTACAAGCTTCGCGAGGACTGCGGAATTGACAGCAAAACCGTTCGCAGGCTCAAAGCCAACGACAATATCGAAACGAAAACCCTCTCCAAGCTATGCGCGGCACTCGATTGCAAAATCGAGGATATAATGGAGTATGTTCCCGACAGCGACACCTGAAGAATTTGATGTAGGCGAGCCAAGCAAGAAAAACAGAGGCGAATTTTCTCGAATTAATACTTGACTTTTTCCTTTACGCGTGTTATAATATTATGAAATATAATGTAACTAGAGTAAGTTAGGAAAGGTAAGGTTACTGTATGAAGGCACTGTTCCGCAATGCTATGGTTTATGAAAACGGCAAAATCGAGCAGCGTGATATGTTCTTCGACGGTGCCTCTGTTTTCCCTTTCTCGGGTGATTTTTCCTCTTTTGACAATTCTGTTTCCGTTGTTGATAATACCGTTATTATTCCCGGTTTCTGTGATGTTCACGTTCATCTCAGAGAGCCGGGTTTTTCTTATAAGGAAACGATTGCAAGCGGAACGGCGGCATCGGCACGCGGAGGATATACCGCGGTTTGCTCTATGCCAAATCTTAAGCCCGCACCCGACAGCGTGGAAAATCTTGGGGTACAGCTCGAGATAATCGAAAGAGATGCGAAAATCAAGGTTATCCCCTACGGCACTATAACCGTTGGAGAGGGTGGCGAGCAGCTCTCGGATATGGAAGGGTTGGCTCAGTCGGTCGCAGGCTTCTCCGACGACGGCAGAGGCGTGCAGAGCGACGTGGTGATGCTCGAGGCAATGAAGAGAGCAAAGGCGCTCGGCAAGCCGATAGTCGCGCACTGCGAGGACAATTCCCTGCTCCGCGGCGGCTACATTCACGACGGAGAATACGCTAAGGCTCACGGCCACAGAGGTATATGCTCCGAGAGCGAATGGGGACAGATTAAGCGCGACCTTGAGCTTGTCAGACAGACGGGCTGCAAGTACCATATATGCCACGTTTCCACAAAGGAGAGCGTCGAGCTTATAAGACGGGCAAAGGCAGAGGGCCTTGACGTCACCTGCGAAACAGGACCGCACTACCTTACCCTCGACGACTCGCACCTCACCGAGGACGCGAGATTTAAAATGAACCCGCCGCTTCGCTCCCCCGAGGACCGCGAGGCAATGCTACGCGGAGTTCTCGACGGCACGGTGGATATGATAGCAACCGACCACGCGCCCCACTCCGAAGAGGAGAAGTCGCGCGGACTTGAAAAGAGCGCGATGGGTGTTGTCGGAATAGAAACCGCCTTCGCGGTTATGTATACGCACTTCGTTCGCACAGGCACAATGACGCTTGAAAAGCTTGTTGAGATAATGTCAACAAAGCCCCGCGAGCGCTTCGGAATAGACTCCGACCCGGGCTTCACGGTCTTTGAGGTCGGCACAGAGCACACCGTCAACCCCGACGACTTCCTATCAAAGGGCAGAGCCACTCCCTTCGCAGGCGACAAAGTCTATGGCGAGTGCCTGCTTACGGTCTACGAGGGCAAGCCGGTTTACCTAAATCCGAAAATCGGAAATTAAGGTTAACAATCAAAAGCACAAAGCATCAACCAAGTATTAATCACAAAGCACCAACCAAGTATTAATTTAGACGAAAACGTGGAAATTTTTCAAAAGACAAAGAAAATTTCACCGTCAGTATACGATTACCGACAAGAGATTCTCTCCCGTTTTGCGAAAATTTGCCGTTTTCACCACCAACCAAGTATTAAACTAGAGGAAAACGTGGAAATTTTTCAAAAGACAAAGAAAATTTCGCCGTCAGTATACGATTACCGACAAGAGGTTCTCTTCCGTTTTGCGAAAATTTGCCGTTTTCAGACCAACCAAGTATTAATTTAGAGGAAAACGTGGAAATTTTTCAAAAGACAAAGAAAATTTCGCCGTCAATATACGAATATTGACAAGAAATTTCTCTGCCGTATTTTTGGAAAATTTGCCGTTTTCACCGAGGAGGATATAAAAATGGCAAAGAGAACAGACATCAAACGCGTTATGATTATAGGCTCAGGTCCTATAATCATCGGTCAGGCAGCAGAGTTTGACTACGCAGGCACACAGGCGTGCCTCGCGCTTAAGGAAGAGGGCTACGAGGTTATACTCGTAAACTCTAACCCCGCTACCATTATGACAGATACCACTATTGCGGATAAGGTTTATATGGAGCCGCTTACGCTCGAATATATCGCAAAGATTATCAGATACGAGCGTCCCGACGCAATCGTTCCCGGTATCGGAGGACAGACAGGCCTTAATATGGCTATGCTCCTCGAGAAGAAGGGTATCCTTAAGGAGAGCGGAGTTGAGCTTCTCGGTACTTCCTCGCGAAGCATTGAGAGAGCCGAGGACAGAGAGCTATTCAAGGAGCTTTGCGAGTCTATCGGCGAGCCGGTTATTCCCTCCGATATCGCTAACACCGTCGAAGAGGCTGTCGCCGTTGCAAAGAAAATCGGCTACCCCGTAGTTCTTCGTCCCGCCTTCACCCTCGGCGGCACGGGCGGCGGATTTGCTTACTCTGAGGAGGAGCTTCGTGAGCTTGCGGTAGGCGCGCTTGCCGCTTCCCCCGTAAGCCAGGTTCTCGTAGAGAAGAGCGTGCGCGGATATAAGGAAATCGAATTTGAGGTTATGCGTGACTCGGCTGACAACGCTATCACCATCTGCGGTATGGAGAACATCGACCCCGTCGGCGTTCACACCGGCGACAGTATGGTTGTAGCTCCCATTATGACTCTTAACGACCACGACCTTAAGATGCTCAACGACTCGGCTATCAAGCTTATCCGCGAGCTTAAGATAGAGGGCGGCTGTAACGTTCAGTTCGCGCTCAACCCGAACTCCTCGGAGTACTACCTTATCGAGGTTAACCCGAGAGTTTCGAGAAGCTCGGCGCTCGCCTCGAAGGCATCGGGCTACCCCATAGCGAGAGTTACCGCAAAGATTGCTCTCGGTATGACCCTCGACGAGATTGAGGTTGCAGGCACGAAGGCTTCCTTTGAGCCAAGACTTGACTATATCGTAGCAAAGTTCCCCCGCTTCCCCTTCGACAAGTTCACCTCTGTTCCCAACAAGCTCGGCACTCAGATGAAGGCAACAGGCGAATGTATGGGTATCGGCTCGAACCTCGAGGAGTGCATACTCAAGTCGGTGCGCTCGCTTGAGATTGGCGTATGCCACCTTCATATGACAAAGTTTGACGAGAAGGGCGACAAAGAAATTCTCGATTACATTGAAGAATTCCACGACGACAACGCATTTGCTATCGCTGAGCTCTTCCGCCGCGGCCACTCGGTAGAGGAGATTGCCGCTATCACGAAAATCACTCCCTTCTTCCTTGAGTCCTTCAAGAAAATCACCGATATGGAAGCTTCGCTCAAGAAGGCTTCGGGCGATGCAGCGCTTCTTGCCGAAGCAAAGAAAATGGGCTTCTCGGACAAGTTTATTGCAAGGCTCTGGGGAGTATCCGAGCTTGACGTCGTAGCGGCGCGCAAGGCTGCGGGCATTATTCCCGTATTCCGTATGGTTGACACCGCGCACGTAGGCGCGTACACCCCCTACTTCTACTCGTCCTTCACAGGCGAGAATGAGTCAAGACTCTCCGAGGGCAAAAAGAAGGTAATCGTGCTCGGCGCAGGTCCTATCCGTATCGGTCAGGGCGTTGAGTTCGACTATTCCACAGTTCACGCAGTCAACACCATCAGAAGGTGCGGCTACGAGGCAATTATCATAAACAACAACCCCGAGACGGTTTCTACCGACTACACCACCTCGGACAAGCTCTACTTCGAGCCCCTCACCACCGAGGACGTTATGAACGTTATCGACTATGAGAAGCCCGACGGCGTTATCGCCTCTCTCGGCGGTCAGACGGCTATCAACCTTGCAGAGCCTCTTGCGGCTCGCGGTGTTAAAATCATAGGCACCGACTGCGAGGCAATCGACAGAGCCGAGAACCGCGACGCATTTGAGAAAATCCTCTCCTCGCTCGGAATTCCCCAGCCCAAGGGCCAGGCGGTTACAAAGATTGAAGAGGGTGTGCGCGTTGCGAAGGAGGTCGGCTACCCCGTGCTCGTCCGTCCCTCGTTCGTGCTTGGCGGCAGAGCTATGCAGCTTGTAGGTAACGAAAAGCAGCTCCGTCACTACTTAAGAACGGCTGTTGAGATTGACGAGGACAAGCCCGTACTCGTTGACCACTATATTCAGGGTAAAGAGGTCGAGGTCGATGCAATCTGCGACGGCCAGGACGTATTCGTAGCAGGTATTATGGAGCTTGTTGAGAGAACAGGCGTTCACTCGGGCGACAGTATCTCGGTTTATCCCGCCTTCTCGATTTCCGACAAGGTAAAGGGCAAGATTCTCTCCTACTCGAAGCAGCTCGGTCTTGCTATCGGCATTGTTGGTCTGTTTAACATTCAGTTTATCGTTGACGATAAAGAGGACGTTTATATTATCGAGGTTAACCCCCGTTCCTCGAGAACGGTTCCCTTCCTCTCGAAGTCCACAGGCTACTCGCTCGCGGATATTGCAACCGAGGTTATCCTCGGCAAGTCCTTAAAGGAGCTTGGCATCTTCTCGATTTACCCCGAGGAGAAGAAGAGATGGTACTGCAAGGTGCCTGTATTCTCCTTCAAGAAGATTAACGGTATCGACGCATACCTCTCGCCCGAGATGAAGTCCACAGGTGAGGCAATCGGCTACGACGACGACCTCTACAGAGCCTTCTATAAGGCGCTTCAGGCATCGGGAATGAACGTTCAGAACTACGGCACAATTCTCGTAACCATCGCCGACAAGGACAAGGCAGAGGCTCTTCCTCTTATCCGCCGCTTCTACAACCTCGGCTTCAACATCGAGGCAACCGAGGGCACTGCAAGATATCTTAAGGAGCACGGCATCAAAACGAGAATCAAACAGAAGATTTCCTCGGGCTCTACCGACATCTACGACACCATAAGACAGGGACACATCGCCTACGTTATCAACACAAGCGACGTCGGCTCGTCCGACCAGCAGATGGACGGCTACGAGATAAGAAAGCTCGCGGTAGAAACAGGAACGACAATGTTCACCTCTCTTGACACCGTAAGAGTTCTTCTCGACGTGCTTGAGGATATAACAATAACTATCTCGACAATAGACGCATAACTACAGAAAGGAAAATGCGCGATTGAAGGACGTAAGACTTAAGCTAATTTCCAACAGAAAAATCGCCGAGAACACCTACGAGTCAAGGCTTGTGGGTGACCTCTCGGACATCACCGCGGCAGGACAGTTCGTCAACATCAAGCTTGACGGCTTCTACCTTCGCAGACCCATCTCGGTATGCGACGTCGTCGGTGACGAGCTCACGATTATATATAAGGCCGTCGGCCGCGGCACCGAAATGATGGCTCGTGCAGAGGTCGGCACAGAGTGGCTGACCCTCACAGGTCTCGGCAACGGCTACGACCTCTCAAAGAGCGGAGAGCGCCCCCTGCTTATCGGCGGCGGCGCGGGTGTTCCGCCTATGTACCTGCTTGCAAAGAAGCTTGTAGCGCTTGGCAAGACTCCCACGGTTATCCTCGGCTTTAACACGAAGGCAGAGGTGTTCTACAAGGAAGAGTTTGAGGCGCTCGGCGTTAAGGTTATCATCACCACAGCCGACGGCTCGGAGGGTATTTGTGGCTTTGTAACCGACGCTATGGACGGCGTTGATTATTCCTACTTCTACACCTGCGGCCCCGAGCCTATGCTCAAGGCGGTCTACAACAAGAGCACAACCTCGGGAAGCTTCAGCTTCGAGGAAAGAATGGGCTGCGGCTTCGGTGCCTGTATGGGCTGCTCCTGCGAAACAAAATACGGTAATAAGCGCATTTGCCGCGACGGACCTGTGCTTGTAAAGGAGGAAATAATCTGGTAAAGCTCGGCGGAAGGCAGAGCCTTCGACCGACCGAAGCGACACGCGTCGCACCGGAGAAAAGACTATGGCAAACACGAAAGTAACACTCTGCGGTATCGAGCTTGACAACCCTATTATTCCCGCAAGCGGTACCTTTGGCTTCGGCTATGAATTCGCCGAGCTATACGACATAAATATACTTGGCTCGCTCTCCTTCAAGGGAACGACGCTTAACCCGAGATTCGGAAACCCGACGCCCCGTATTGCGGAGTGTCCGTCGGGAATGCTCAACGCTGTCGGACTTCAGAACCCCGGAGTTGACAGGGTAAAGTCCGAGGAGCTGCCGAAGCTCCGCCGTGTATTCCACAAGCCGATTATGGCGAACGTTTCGGGCTTCTCCCGCGAGGAGTACGTTGAAACCGTCAGAAGGCTTGACGACGAGGCTGATATCGGCTGGTTCGAGATTAACATTTCCTGCCCCAACGTTCACGGCGGCGGAATGAGCTTCGGCACCTCTCCCGAGAGCGCCGAGGAAATCACGAGAGCCGTAAGGGAGGTAACAAAGAAGCCTATTATTATTAAGCTCTCGCCGAACGTCACCGACATTGCCGCAATCGCAAAGGCGTGCGAGGCGGGCGGAGCTGACGGCGTCAGCCTTATAAACACCCTTATGGGTATGAGAATTGACCTTCGCCGCCGCGCACCGATAATCAAGAACAAGACGGGAGGCTATTCAGGCCCTGCAATTCTGCCCGTGGCTGTGAGAATGGTATATCAGGTATACGAGGCGGTTAAAATTCCTATCGTCGGAATGGGCGGTGTCGCCACCGCAGAGGACGTAATCGAGCTTATGCTCGCCGGCGCAACCGCGGTTGAGGTAGGAGCCGAAAACCTCGTCAACCCCTTCGCCTGCCGCGATATTATCGCACAGCTGCCCGAGGTTATGGCGAAATATAGAATTAATTCTCTTGCTGAAATCACGGGTGGCGCACATTAAGTCAGACAATACAAACTGCGGCGCACCCGCTGAATTCCCGCGCTTGAATTGGGAATTGACTCAAAACACGAAAAACACAACGAAATGTAAAGAAAGGCTTACAAAAATGGGAAGAGACGTAATTATAGCCTGCGACTTTGACAGCGCAGAAAAGACTTTTGCCTTCCTCGACAAGTTCACAGGAAGGAAGCCCTTCGTTAAAATCGGTATGGAGCTTTACTATGCCGAGGGCCCCGAAATCGTTAAAGAAATCAAGAGAAGAGGCCACAAGATTTTCCTTGACCTCAAGCTCCACGATATCCCCAACACCGTAAAGAAGGCTATGGCAGTTCTGTCGCGCCTTGACGTTGATATGACCAACCTTCACGCGGCAGGCACCGTTGCAATGATGGAGGCTGCTATCGAGGGACTTACCCGTCCCGACGGAAGCCGTCCTATGCTTATCGCGGTAACCCAGCTCACCTCGACGAGCGAGGAGAGAATGAAGTCCGACCTTCTTATTAACGAGCCTATCGACAAGGTTGTTATGCACTATGCAGGCTGTGCAAAGACCGCAGGTCTTGACGGCATAGTATGCTCGCCCCTTGAGGCAGGCAAGGTACACGACAAGTGCGGCAAGGATTTCGTCACCGTTACCCCCGGCGTAAGATTTGCCGACGGCGACAAGGGCGACCAGGTAAGAGTTATGACTCCCGCCGACGCGAAGGCAATCGGCTCTGACTACATCGTAGTCGGCAGACCTATCACCGCGGCAGCCGACCCCGTAGCGGCATACGAGAGATGCTGCGCCGAGTTTATCGGCTGACGGTCGGTATCGGGCCTCGGACACTTTTTCTAAAAAACAACAAGGTTAAATATTGGCGGAGAGCATTCTCCGAAATATAAAGGAGATAAAAATGGAAGGCTACAAGAGAGAATTTATACAGTTTTTAGAGGGAGCTGGCGTTCTTAAGTTCGGTGACTTCACCGCAAAGAGCGGAAGAAAAATCCCCTATTTCATCAACGCAGGAGAAATCAAGACAGGCGACCAGATTGCAAGGCTCGGCGAGTTCTACGCAAAGAGCTACCTTGACAAGGTTGGCAACCGCCGCGCGGTTCTCTACGGCCCTGCATATAAGGGCATTTCCATCGCGGTTGCTACCTCGATAGGACTCTCCAAGTCGGGACTTGACGTTCCCTTCTTCTTCAACAGAAAGGAAGCAAAGGACCACGGCGAGGGCGGCGTTTTCGTAGGCTACAAGCCGAGTGCAGGAGAGGACGTTGTTATCGTTGAGGACGTTATTACCGCAGGCACGGCTATCCGTGAGAGTATGGCTATTCTCTCGGGACTTGAGAGCGCACGAGTTGCCGCTTGCTTCGTTATGGTTGACAGAAAGGAAAAGGGCCAGACCGAGAAATCGGCTATGGCAGAGGTCGGCGAGGAGTTCGGCTTCCCCGTATATTCCGTAGTTGACGTTTACGACATTATCGAGTACCTCGAGGAGGACTCAAAGAACGCCGAGAACGTTGCGAGAATAAGAAAATATCTCGAGGTTTACGGCGCAAAAGCGTGATTTTGTAAGCTTTAGTTGTCAGATTTGCTACAAAATTAACTAAATTCGGCAGGGCAAGAGGGCGCGGCTTCAAGCAAAAATGCCGAGCCCGTGGGCGCTCTCCCACACCTCCCCGCCGCAGAGAAAGGGTAAATATGAGAAACCTTGTAAACATACTTGACCTGTCCACAGAGGAGATTGACGAGCTAGTCAAGGTAGCCTCGGACATACTTGAAAACCCCGATATGTACTCCGACTCCTGCAGAGGAAAAATTCTCGGCACGCTCTTCTTTGAGCCCTCAACGAGAACAAGGCTCTCCTTCACCTCTGCTATGATGGGACTCGGCGGCAGCGTTCTCGGCTTCTCTCAGGCGAACAGCTCCTCGGTATCGAAGGGCGAAACCGTGTCGGACACCATCAGAATGGTAAGCGCATACTCCGACATTATCTGTATGCGTCACCCGAAGGAGGGCGCACCTATCGTTGCCTCTCACGTAGCGAGCGTCCCCGTAATCAATGCGGGCGACGGCGGACACTTCCACCCCACCCAGACGCTCACCGACCTTCTGACAATCAACAAGAAGAAGGGCAGGTTCAACAACCTCACTATAGGCGTATGCGGCGACCTCAAGTACGGCAGGACGGTGCATTCGCTCATCTCGGCAATGGCAAGATACGAGGGAATTAAGTTCATACTCATAGCCCCCGATGAGCTGAAGCTCCCCGACTACGTCAAGGAGGAATTCCTCTATGACGGCAGATGCGAGTACGTCGAAACGCGCGACCTCGAGGCGGCAATTCCCGAGCTTGATATTCTCTATATGACGAGAATTCAGGCAGAGCGCTTCGACTCGGTCGAGGAATACGAAAGACTTAAGGACTCCTATATTCTGAACGCCGCAAAGCTCGCCACAGCGAAGCCCGACCTCTCGGTAATGCACCCCCTTCCCCGCGTTAACGAGATTGACGTGGACGTGGACGACGACCCGAGAGCCGACTACTTCGACCAGGCAATGTACGGCAGATACATCAGAATGGCGCTCATTCTTATGCTCCTTAAATCCAAGGGCAACGACGACCGCCTTGCAGGTGCTGTCGAAAACCGTGCGCTCCGTTGCAGAAATCCGCACTGCATCTCCCGCACCGAAAGAGGCATAAAGCACCTCTTCGACGGCAACAGATGCATCTATTGCGACCAGACGGCAAGATAAGCGAAGGAGCAACACGCTCACGCAAAAGCCACCAAGTCAAAGACAGCTCCGCGGAGCTTTCGTATTAAAAACCAAAAAAATCAATAGCATTATATCTTTCCACAGGTCTATTACAAGGGCAGGCGCACAAATTTGCGCCTGCCCTTCTCTTTTTCATTTCGTCGCGCTTGAACTTTAATGACAAATTCGGTCAAATAATTTACACATCGGTAAGTTTTGTTAAATAATTATCAAAATAAAATAGGAATTTAATTATATTATTAAATAATGCTTGCAAATTTCAAAATATAGTGCTATAATGAAAGCAAGCATCAGCGTTGGAACCGCACTTTGATGCGCAATTCTAAAATTTGCAAATATAAAAAAGGAGAAAAACAATGAAAAACAGAAGATTTACAATAGTAGCTTTCCTTCTTGTTGCAGTTGTCGCAATGAGCGTAGGATTTGCAGCTATTACAAGACAGGTTACCATCAGCGGTACAACCTATCTTAACGTTGATTCAAGCTTCGCAATTAAGTTTGATAGCTTTGCTCTCAACGAATCCTCTACCACTGCGCCGAACAAAACAGCCGACTACATTCCCGCTGTAACATACATAGACGGCGATGCAAAAACGCAGGCACAGGTTAACATAGGTACTATAGGAACCGGAAGCACTACAAACAACGCCTTCACCGCTGCAGGTCAGGTCGTAGTATTCGACATCACCGTTATCAACCCCAGCACACAGTATAAGGCAAAGCTTCAGGCACCTAACATTTCCTTCGGCTCCAATGCCACCAACGACTACATAAACGTTGAGCTTATTAAGGCAGGCGGCACCGCTGATGATATAGAAGGCACTCTGCTTGACGTTTACGACACAACCGACACCGAAGATACCGTTAACCTTACTCTCAAGGTTACTCTTAAACAGATGCCTACCGACGCAACCGAGATTGCCTTCACCGTTCTTCTTAAGGCAGACGCGCAGACCAAGAACGGCAGCGGATCTTAATCCAATTAATTAATGCGAATAAGCTAGAACAAGGGCTAGCACAGACACAGAAAGGAGAACGGACGTATGACCGTTAGCGCTGACAAGTCACGTCTTTACGTTATATCCGCGGCTCTGCCCGTTCTCCTTTTCGCGGCACTGTTTGTCCCGATGGGAAATGCGGGGCTCGCTGCCGCAGTCATATTGGCAATCGCCTACCCGACGGTGGCGTTGCTGATAAAAAAGAGGCCGCTCCTATCAATCCGCTCGCGCGAGGCTTTGCTTGTATGCTCCGCGAGCGCGGCACTCTTTGTAACAATCTTATTTCTTTCGGGCCTTTATTTCGGATTTAAATCCCCTGCGGTTCCACTAACGCTCGACAGCTTTTTGGTTTATACACTTCCTTCGGTGATTATAGTTATATTCGCCGAGCTTATAAGAAACATATTAATATCCCAGGAGTCTACCCCCGCGGCAATATCCTCTTATGCCGTCGGTGTTCTCTCCGAGCTTTTGTTTACTGCGGGAATAGCGGGTATAACCACCGCCGAGAGCCTCGTTAGCTTTGTCGGCAACTATTTCCTTCCCGCAATCACACTTAATCTCCTCTACGGCTACCTTTCGCCAAGATACGGGGCGACCTCAGTAATAGCCTTCAGGCTTATTATGCTTTTGCCGTTTGAGCTGATTCCCTACACCCCTGCCCTGCCGGAGCTGATTTTTGCTTTTGTAAGGCTAATATTCCCTCTTTTGGTTTACAGCTTTGTGCGTTCTCTTTACGAGAAAAGAAGAAGAGTCGCGCATAGAAGCTTTGCTCTTTTCTCAAATATAATCACAGCGCTACTCGCACTCGTTGCCGTGGCGATTATGATGCTCCTATCCTGCCGCTTCAGCTTCGGCGCACTCGTCGTAGGCTCGGAGAGTATGTCGGGCGCAATTGAGAAGGGCGACGTTATTGTTTACAAGTCTTACGGCAGAGAGCCTATTGCCGAGGGCGAGGTTATCGTCTTTGACAAAGAGGGTGTACGCACTATCCACCGCGTTGACGACGTTCAGCAGATAGACGGAGAGATGCGATACTATACAAAGGGAGATGCGAACGAGGAGCGCGACACAGGCTACGTCACCGAGTCGGAAATCGTAGGAACGGTAATACACCGCCTTCCTGCTATCGGATATCCTACTCTGATGATTGACAGTCTGTTTGATTAGAATCGAGGTGCGACAATGTCAGAAGAAGAAAAGAAAAAACGAAGTGAATATAAAAGGTGGCGCACGAGGGCAATTACTGTCATTTCGGCGGTGCTTGCCTCGCTTATACTCGTCACCGCAGTTATGGCACTCATTTACAGGCGCCTTGACGAAACCTATTACATAGAATACTACGAGTCGGGCAGCACGAGCTACTCGGTATCACTGTTTGACAACGACTTTTACGAGGACGACACACTCGAGGGCGGCAATGCCTACGTTACCTCGCTTGTTGATAAGCTTGCCCTGAATTTCAGGTATAACCTGCTGACCGCGGCAGAGGGTGTCACCTACGATTACTCATACAAGGTTTTCTCGAAGGTAAAAATCCTTGACAGAACCTCGGGAAAGCTCCTCTACGAGAAAGCAAGCGATATTATCCCCGACACGGGAAAGCTCACCTCGAACGAGAAGAGCCTTATGCTTTCTCCCGGCATTACCGTTGACTACGCGGCGTGCAACGAGCTTGCCACCCGCTTTATCGAAACCTACTCGGGAACAGGCACGCTTGAGGTAACGATGCAGGTATCGGTCACAGGCTCCGGCAAGGGCTTTGACAGCACCGGCACGGGTGTATACTACCTCACCCTCACAGCCCCCCTCGGTACCGAAACCGTAAGCTTCACCACGACCTCGACACCCCCCGACGGTACGAGAATTCTCGCGTCCTCGTCCTTTGAGGGCAAGGAGATTTTCCTTATTCTTGCGCTCGTGTTCGGTGCGCTTGCAATTCTCGGCGCTATCGTATTGACAATATTTGTTTACAAAACGCGTAACAAGGACATCAACTACAGAATAAAGGTGCAGAAGCTTGTTTCTGCATACAAGTCCTTCATACAGAAAATTACAAGCGAGGTGGACCTCTCGTCCTACTCGCCGATATACGTCGAGGGCTTCTCCGACCTTCTCGAAATACGCGACACGCTTCAGTCGCCTATACTTATGTTTGAGAACGGCGACCAGACCAAGACGACCTTCTATATCCCCACACAAACAAGCCTTATCTACGTATATGAAATAAAGGTTGAGAACTACGACCTTATCTACGCGGCAACAGCGGCGGCAGCCGAGGCAAGCGAGGTACTCACCGAAGCATCGGTAATCTTCGATGCCGCGGAATACACCGATAAGGAAGCGGCTCCCGTATGCGAGGTAGCATGCACAGAAGCCGCAAAGGAAGAGCAACCCGAAGCCGATGCCGCAGTCGAGGAAATCTCCGTAGGAGAGGATACCCCCGCAGAAGAAGAGCCTGCTGTCGACGCAGAGCCCACGGCAGAAGCCGCAAAAGAAGCTGTAAGTGATGCTTCTCCGGAGAACACCGACGGCACGGCAGACTTTATGAGCGGCATTAAGTACGACTACAGCTTCGAGGCAAAGCTCTCGCTAGCAGACGATGAAACCAAAGACTTCTATGCCTCTATCGCAACCTTCGTTAAGGCTCGCGGCGTCAAGATACAGCGCAGCTGGAAGAAGGAGAGAGTTTACCTTGGCAGAAATCTCTTTGCAACTCTTATTTTCAAGGGTGCGCGCCTTGCGGTTGCGCTTGCGCTTGACCCTAAGGAATACGAAGGCTCTAAGTACAAGTTCACCGACCTGTCGGGAGTTAAGCGCTTCGCCGAAACTCCTATGCTCATAAAAATCACCTCGAAGAGGAGAGTTAAGTACGTCTACGAGCTTCTCACAGTGATGTTTGAGAATGCGGGCGTACCCGAAACCGCAAAGGAGGTTAAGCTTGATAAAATCCCTGCCCTCGGCAGACGCGCTCTTATCAACAGAGGCCTTATCAAGGTGACAGACAGAACCAAGTCAAAGAAGAGCTGACCCTCAGCCATCAAGCACAAACCATAGGGAAAGGAGAAAAAGATATGCGTATTCTAAGAAAAATTACGCTCGGAATCTTTCTCTTCCTTTCCCTTTCATTTATTTCTGTGGGATATGCCTCTATATCGAGAAACCTGCAAATAAGCGGAACAGTCAACTACACAGCGCCATCGGGCGTTTATATATGGAAGGCTGAGCCGAAAAATTCCGCCGATGCAACCGTCAACAGCTACACAGGCACAAACCTCGACAGCACGGTAAGGCTCTCGAACACCGACGGCGCCGATACAGAAGAAATCACGCTCACCTTCTACAACAACTCAGCCTCGACCTACATATACGACAAGACAACCTACGAAAGCGATGCCTACAGCAACGCGTCCATTATCTCCGATACCAAGGACGCCTTTCCGATAATCGAGCCAAGAGGCTTTCTTGAGCTGACCGTAAGCTTTTCCTACAGCGGCGGCACCGTCGCGGCAAGCAACGAGCTGACCTCACTCCTTCACTTTGGCTTCACACTCAGCTCGGGAAGCACCGCAATAAAGGTTACAGAGGGAAATACTTCCGACAACCCATATTCTATACACGACGGCTCAATTCTCTTCGGTGATACCTCGGAGCGTTGGACTAACTGGGCTCCGAATGACCAGGGAAGAGGGGACGTAACGACTCTTGACGTTGCCTTCCTTGAAGATGTCAAATTTGATATGCTTGAGCTGTACCACTTCGTAGATGCCGAGGGCTGCGACTTCCCCGACTCGGTGAGCATCTCTTATTTTGACGAGGAGCTCGGCGAGTTCCTGCCTCTCGAAGTAACAGAAACGAAGTACTACAGAAGCGAGGAGCATACGGTATCAAACCGCCACGTCGTTTACTCAATGGAAATCGACAACGACAAAAACGGCACATACACCTCAATAACAATTCGCGACGGCTACCGCGGTGAGATGCCTATGACAGAATTTGCCGCCGCCTCGCCCGTTACCACGAGAATGCTCCGTCTCACCCTCGACGGCAAGGATGCGGCAGGCTCCTACAACAGCAAGGGCTACTACGTAGGTATCACAGAGCTTATGCTCTACCTTGACGGTAACGAGGTATCGTTTACCAACGAATAGCACCCTTGATGACACCTGCTCAACAAAATACTAAAAGTGGAGATGCCGACTTTACAGCATCTCCACTTGTTTTTTTATTCGGTTTTACCGAATGCCGCAGTTTTCTTACTGCCGTTAGCCGTGGCGGAGTCGAACACATAAGCCCTACGGCGATAAATTTTTGTGCCTTTTACCGCCCCCGCCTCGTAAAGTCGTTAGCCAACCAAACCAATAACCATTCGCAACTCGTACATACTCCTGTATCGGAGCACAATAGGCTTATTTTGTATACCTTTGTTTGCAAATACAATCAAACGCGCGCTACTTTCTTTGCCGCATCACGCCTCGCCTTGACAATCTTGTATAGCTCCTCTGCCGCAAGACGGGTTTTCGCAACTATGTCACCCTCCGCCTTCGGGAAGCAGTAGAAGAGATGCTCGTTATTGCCAATACAGATAACGTCGCCGATTTCATACCAGTTGAAATCAGAGTTTATGCTATAGGACGAAAGCGGCTTCTGCTCGTAATGGAGCTTGCCGTCGCAGCCGTCAAGCACGAAGCCGTCCTCGTCGTGGCGAAGTCTGCCGCCGCCGACTCTGTATACGTGCTTATTGTTGACGGTCATAAATATCTCAACGGGAACGTCGAGCTTATAGACTCCCGCGAGCAGCTCGGCTCTTACCGAGAGCCTCTCCCAGGAATACCAGTCGGGTATATGCTCAAACTCGGTGCTGCCCTCCTCCGCCTTAAGACTTCCGTACTCGTCGAGGCTGTACTTCTTACCGCAGGCAAAGCAGGTAAGCTCTGTTCCCGAGCCTCGGGTCTTGCCCTCTGCAAGACAGGACGGGCACTTATAGAGCACGCGGTTTAAGTAATCTGCGCGGAAGGGCTCGTCAATTCTTATGCGATTGTCCCTCTGCCAGGCAAAGTTATCGAACGAGAACTCTCTTGTTACGACCTCGAATATTTCGTCGTCACTCATATTCTGAATATCTTCCTTTGAAAGAAGGAACTTTTCCTTTGCCGTCACGGTTACCGAGCTTCTGACCTGGAGATTGTTATAAAGCGGGTCGCGCGCAAACGCGCCCTCTGTGCGTATCATAACGACGGGAACTCCGAGCATTTTGATAAGCTTTCCGAGCGTTTCGGGAAGTGTGGTTGAGGTTCCGTCGAAGCTGTAGCCCGCCTCGGGGAACATTACAATCGAGCTCTTCTGCTTTCTCGTTGCGTGGAGCATATTTCTGACAAGCGCCGTATCAATTACAAACTTGTTGGTCGGAATGCAGCCGATAAGATGCATAAGAAGGCTCTTGCCTATAAACGCGTCCCCCGTCGCGACGATGTTGAAGGGGCGGGGATAGAGCATAGAGGCGACAATCTCGAGGTCGATAAAGCTCGAGTGGTTCATAAGAAAGAGCGCGGGCTCACGCTTTCCAAGCCTCTCCATTCCTTCCTTTTCAAAGGTGAAGTGCGACTTCTTAAGGTCGGGAGCCGCAACCACCTTCATAAGCGTTCTGAAGAAAATATCGGGCTTGTGGGGCTTTACGCGCTTTTCCTTTTTAAGCGCCATAACCTCGTCGAAGGACTTGTCGATTACCTTGATTTTCATAAGTTATCCATTCCTTTATGCACACTCGTTGGAAAGCCAAATTGAGCTCGCCTTACTCATCTATTTTATCATAAAATATAGACAAAATCAACCGTTATGTCAATGTTTTGAAGATTTATTAAAAAATTGTGAACGATTTCAACAAAAATTTGCCGCCGCTACTATTGATTTTATACAGTAAATTATGTATAATAAATACAGACTATAAGCGTGCTATGCGACAATACAGTGCTTGTGTGCTCGGCTTCACAACGGCTAACCGTCAAAAAAACAGGCACAGGGCAATCGGCGCGTATTACTGATTGGAGATTTTATGCTATCAAAGGTTTTCAGCTCGGGAGTAATAGGAATAGAGGGCTTCCCCGTCACGGTCGAATGCAGTGCGTGGGACAGAATACCGCACTTTGAGCTGGTCGGACTTCCCGACGCGGCAGTCAAGGAGGCAAAGAACCGCGTGCGCTCGGCTTGCGAGAACAGCGGCTATGCCTTTCCGCCGATGGATATTATGGTAAACCTCGCTCCTGCCGACGTAAAGAAGGAGGGCTCTGCGTTTGACCTTGCTATAATGACGGCAATTCTCCAGTGTGACAGAATTATTCCCTCGGAGTGCGACCTGTCGGACAAGTGCCTTGTCGGCGAGCTGTCGCTCTCGGGCGAGGTGCGCTCGGTCAACGGCATACTGTCTATGACCATTTCGGCAAGGGACGAGGGCAAGCGAGAGATTTTCGTGCCGAAGGACAACGCCGACGAGGCTGCAATAGTTGACGGCATTACGGTATACGGAGTAAGCACTCTCCGTCAGCTTATAAATCACTTAAAGGGCAGAGAAAAAATCATACCCACACCCCACGACGCAAAGGACTACGACCTCTCCTCTCATACGGGCGAGGCGGATTTCTCCGACGTGCGCGGTCAGTATAAAGCAAAGAGAGCGCTCGAGATTGCCGCGGCAGGCGGCCACAACGTCCTTATGATAGGCCCGCCCGGTGCGGGTAAATCAATGCTTGCAAAGAGGCTCTCCTCAATTTTACCCGACATGACCTTCGAGGAAGCGCTCGAGGTTACGAAAATACAGTCGGTCACGGGAAATCTTCGCAAGAGCCTTGTAACCGAGCGCCCCTTCCGCTCTCCGCACCACACGGCAACAGTTCCCGCGCTGATTGGCGGCGGCAGCGGAGCGCGCCCGGGAGAAATCAGCCTTGCCTCGGGTGGAATTCTGTTCCTTGACGAGCTGCCCGAGTTCCCAAAATCGGTTACCGAGGCTCTCCGTCAGCCTCTCGAGGACGGTAAGGTAACGGTGTCGCGCGCCTCGGCAAAGCTATCCTACCCCGCAAGCTTTATGCTCGTGGCGGCAATGAACCCCTGCCGTTGCGGCTACTTTGGCGACCCGACGAGAAAGTGCAGCTGCACCCCCGAGTCGATAAGCAAGTACCTCGGAAAGGTTTCGGGCCCTCTGCTTGACAGAATTGATATAGAGATAGAGCTGCCCGCGGTGTCATATAACGAAATATCGGGTAAGACCAAGCCCGGCGAGCCCTCGGCGGTAATACGCGAGAGGGTAAACCGCGCACGCCGCTTCACAGAGGAAAGGCTTATACGCGGCGGCGACAAGCCCGGCACTCTCAATGCGAGAATGAGCACCGAGCAGCTGCACAGATACTGCACACCAAACGAAGAGGGCGCGGCACTTCTGAAGGAAGCCTTTGAAACCCTCGGGCTATCGGCAAGAGGCTACGACAGGGTTCTGCGCGTTGCGAGAACTATTGCCGACCTTGACGGCGAGGAAGAGATAAATGCCGACCACATAGGCGAGGCGATAATGTATCGCTCGCTCGACAGAAAGTACTGGAAACGCTGATAACAGGGTTTTTGACTACAGTTGTTTACATTTTTCGGCGCGCATTTGCAAAATCGGCTGCCGTCCGATTTCCGATTAAGTGCGTTTGGCGGCCAAGACCTTGAGTTTTGGAGTTCTGTTCCCAAATTCCGCCCAAAGGGCAGCAAGGAAAATTCATTTATGCTTGTAGAGTCGCCCGTTTGGCGACGGAATGGAGATTAATATGAGAAGACGTAGCAAGCTCCCCGAGCTTCTTTCGCCTGCGGGTGATTTCAGGTGTCTTCTTGCCGCGGTGGCGGCAGGGGCTGACGCCGTGTACGTTGGCGGCAAGAAATTCGGTGCGCGAGCCTATGCCAAAAACTTCGATACCGAAGAGCTATTCCGCGCTGTCAGGTACTGCCACCTGCACGGAGTAAGGCTCTACGTGACCTTAAATACTCTCGTCTACGACAGGGAGCTTTCAGAGGCGGTAGAATATGCAAGGGAGCTATACCGCATAGGGGTTGACGCGATTATCGCAGCCGACCTCGGTGTTATTTCGGCTATAAAGAGAGCCGTCCCCGATATGGAGATACACGCATCGACTCAGATGTCGGTGCATAACTCTGTCGGCGCAGACGAGGCAGGGGGGCTTGGCATAAGCCGAGTCGTGCTTGCGCGCGAGCTTTCGCTTGAAAATATAAGGCTCGCGACGGAGAATTCCTCTGTCGAGATTGAGGTATTTCTTCACGGCGCGCTCTGCGTTTGCCACTCGGGGCAGTGCCTCTTTTCCTCGCTCGTCGGCGGAAGAAGCGGCAACCGCGGTGAATGCGCCCAGCCCTGCAGGCTTCCCTACGACGGCGGAAAATACCCCTTATCGCTCCGCGACCTCTCGCTTGCCTCGCATATTCCCGAGCTTATCGAGTCGGGGGTTGCCTCGCTGAAAATCGAGGGGCGAATGAAATCAGCGGAATACGTTTACACAGTAACGAGGATATACAGACGGCTTCTTGACGAGGGACGGCGCGCGAGTGCCGAAGAGGAAGAGGAGCTTCGCCGCGCCTTTTCTCGCGGTGGCTTCACCGACGGATACCTCACGGGAAGGACAGACAGGAATATGACCGGAGTTCGCAGCGAGAGCGACAAGGAGTCCTCGAGGAGCATTGAGGAGATGACCTTTGAGCCCTTGCGGATACCGATAAGTGCCGCGGCAAGCTTCAGGCTCGGCTTACCCTCGTCCTTAACCCTCACCGACGGCAGAAAAACCGTTACCGCCCTCGGCAAAGCCCCCGTGACAGCCGAGAGCTCGCCTCTTACAGAGGACAGCCTTTCAAAGAGGCTTGCAAAAATGGGTAACACCTTCCTCTCGCTCTCTGAGAATGCAATTCAGATTGAGCTCGACGAGGGTATAAACCTCTCACCTGCCGATATAAACGCGCTTCGCCGAGAGGCGGCAGAGCTGTTTGAGTCGCAGTCAAGAGAGCCGTCGATGATTGAATACACCCCTGTAAAGAGAGCCGACGGCGAAGAAAAATTCCTCTCGGCGCTCTTCCTTAACGCCACATCCTACAGAGAGGCAAAACAAAAGAGCCCCGCGCTTTTCGATAGGCTCACCTACACCTTCCTGCCGATAACAGAAGATATTCCCGAAGGCGCGGGGGTATATATTCCGCCCGTTGTCACCGACACGGAGTTGACCGAGATTACCTCGCTTCTCAGTGAGCACAGGTCGCGCGGTGTCGGCTACGCGCTCTGCGGAAACCTCGGTGCGATAGCTCTCGCCTCTTCGCTCGGGCTTACCCCGATAGGCGATTTCAGACTTAACGTAACGAACGCCGAGAGCCGCGAGGCATACCGCAAAATGGGTGTCACAAAAGCAATACTCTCGCCAGAATTAACCCTACCTCAGGCGCGCGACGTCGGCGGCACGGTAATCGGCTACGGAAGAATTCCGCTAATGCTCACCGAGCGCTGCTTCATTAAGGAAAACTATGGCTGCGACTCTTGCGGCACCGCCGCCCTGACCGATAGGCGCGGCGAGAGGTTTCCTATGCTGCGCGAGCACCGACACAGAAACCTCATACTCAACTCGAAGGTAACCTATATCGGCGACAAGCCCGAGGAGCTTTTACAGAACCGCATTTTCTCCTCGCACCTTCTTTTCACAGTCGAGTCCGCGGAGGAAATCTCCTCGGCGATAAGGAGCTACACCGAGGGGGCTCCGCTCGTCGGCACCGACGTCAGAAGAATAGGCGGAAGAGCCACACCGAAGGACGGCTCCGAAAGATTGTCAGCTCCCGGAAGGCGCGGCACGCTGCCGACCGAAAGGTCGAGAGGCGGCTCTATCCCGCACAAAAAGAAACCGCCTCTGCCGAAGCAAAGACAGGGCTACGAGGGCAAGGGCTCGGGCAAGACCGTCTTGCATCAGCCCGGCGCAAAATTCAAGAAAAACATTCAAAAGGGTAAATAATTATTTACATAAACGAGCAAAAAAAGAGGAAGCATTTCAGCTATGAAGCCGATTTGTTTCCTCTTTCTGCCGTTATATGAGCCTCTCTCGCAGAGCGTTGTTATTCGCCCACGCTTACACCGAGGCTTGGGATTTGCGTTTTTATATTCTTTCGATTATCGAAGCTCGGTGAGCTGGAAGTCAGTGTCCTCTGTGGGGGTCGGAACAGTGACCGTCACGTCAAAGGTTCTGTCGCCTCTTGTGATATTGACGGTGACCGTGCTGCCTGCTCTGGCGGTATACATATGGTCTATAACGTGGTGGATTCTGTAAACCTCGTGACGTACTCCGTCAACGGTTATCGAGTTGATTATATCGTTTGTCTGAAGGGGCGAGGTGCCGTCCTCGGGATTTATAAGGAAGCTCGTTTCCACAATGTCGGAAATCACTACCATCTCCGCCTTGTAGAGTCTTCCTGTGTCGGGGTCTATTCTGGCGCCCGTAACGAGGCTCGTCACCGTCACACCTAGAAGCACCCTGTAGCCTGTCGTCGTGTATATTCCGTCTGCGTAGTAGAGAATGTTGTCAACTATGTTCTTTGCAAGGTTAATCGGGATTGCCCAGGCGATATTATCTACCTCGCTGCCCGTCTTCTTTGCGTTGACTATGCCGATAAGCTTACCCGACTCGTCGTAAAGACCGCCGCCCGAGTTACCGGGGTTTATCGCTGCCGAAACACGCATAACGCGAAGGTTAAGAGAGGTTACGCCGTCAGCGCCCGTCATTGAAAGCGACTCGCTGTCAACGCTGACAATACCGTCGGTTGCCGCCATTCCGTCGCCCTCGGGATTTCCCACCGCAAAGACCTTATCGTAGACCGAAACCAGGTCGGAGTCGCCGATTATCACCTCCTGGGCACAGCTGTTCTTTATAACATCGCTATCCTCGATTTTCAGCACCGCGAGGTCCTCTGTAAGCGAGCCGCCGATAAAGGTTGCGGGAATTTTGTAATCTGAATACTCCTGGCCGTAAAGGTAAACCTCTATATCGTTAGACACCTTGTTCCAGGTTATCGAGTCCTTGTCGTATACAACGTGGAAATTGGTTATAATAATTGCATCGCCCGACTCTCTGTCAAGCTTGTATATAACCCCCGAGCCTGCCGAGCTGTCGGGATAGGTGTAGGAGTAATCGTAGTCGCTCGTTACCTCGAAATTCGATATTATAACGACAGTCGAAAGAAGGCTACGCTCAATACCTGTGATTTTGTCGGCAAGCGCGGCATTCTCCTCACTGTCGGGCAGATAGTCACCGCTATATCCGGGAAGAGGAAGCGTGCCCTCTGTGTCGGTGCCACCTTCGCCCGAGCCTTCACCGTCGCCCGAGCCATCGCCCGAGCCATCTCCCGAACCCTCGCCGTCAAGAGAGCTATCTCCCGAGGTAGAGCTGTTCTGTGAGCCTGAGCCGTCGCCTTCAAGCGCACTGTCACCCGAGCCCGAGCCGCCGGCTCCTGTGTCGCCAAAATTACCAACCTCGTCAGGAAGAAATCGGTCAACGAGCGCAAGACAGGAGGTCATAGACACAGTCATTGCCAGCGATATTATTATTGCAAAAATCAAAGAAACAGTCTTTTTCATACAATCTCCGTTCATACCGTATAGCCGTAGCAGAGTCGAACACAAAAACCCGCGACGGACAGTCGGTAAAATTGCCGCGGCGGTGTCGGGTGCCGCTCGGGCGCTTAAGTTATCCGTATTTTTTGCCGCCGCTTGTTTTGTAGCTTCCGCAGCAAAAAAACAAATTTGTTCTTTAAGTATACTACAATATTATTAACAGTGTGTTAACAAAACGAGTTTTGTTTATATTTTTTTGCTTTACTCGGCAGACGCTTCGCCCATAGTACGAAAAATTTTGTTGACTTTACGAATAAAATCTGTTAAAATAAATCAAAGACAAAAAGGAGAAGACCTATGCCACTCGCAATTATAACCGGTGCGTCCTCGGGAATAGGGCGCGAATTTGCAAGGCAGCTGCGAAGGAGAGGAGTTGACCGCTTCTGGCTGATAGCAAGGCGCAGAGAACGGCTGGAGGAGCTTTCACGGGAGCTTTCGTGCGAGTGCGAGATAATTTCCGCAGACCTCTCGGACACAGCGGGAATAGCCTCTGTAAAAGAGATGCTCGGGGAGAGGACTCCCTCGGTTGACTATCTTATAATGGCGGCGGGCTTTGGCGACTTCGGCGCGCAGGACGAGCTGACCCCCGACGAGTCGGCGAGGGTTATCGAGGTCAACGTAAGAGCGCTCGTTGAGATAACCAACGCGGCAATCCCCTATATGGCAAGAGGAGGCAGAATAATCGAGCTTGGCAGCGCCTCGGCGTTTACGCCGCTTCCCTACTTTGCAACCTACGCGGCAAGCAAGTCGTTCGTTCTCCACTACTCGAAGGCGCTATACTACGAGCTTCGCCCAAAGGGTATTCACGTAACCTGCGTCTGCCCGGGCTGGGTGCATACCGAGTTTATAGACAAGGCGACCGACACAGAGGGGCTCACAAGACCGAGGCGCGACAGGCTGAAGCCACTCCTTCGCTGTGAGAAAACCGTAAGGCTTGCGCTCCGTGCCTCTGACAGAAAGAAGAAGATTTACGTCGTCGGCGCGTTTTACAAAATGCAGCATATACTCTTCAAAATTCTGCCCGACGGGCTTCTGTCGCGCGCGTGGCTCTCTATGATTGACAAAAAGACTTTAAAAAGAAGGCTTGAAAAATATGAGTAACAGAAAAAGCTTTTCCCCGGGAGCACTGACCGCCCCTCTGCCGCCTGCGATTGTAACGGTAGGCGACGGCAAAGAGGACAATATGCTGACGGTTGCCTGGACGGGAATACTCGCGACCGTTCCGCCGAAAACCTATATATCGGTCCGTCCGTCGAGGCACTCCTACGGGCTACTAAAGAAATCGGGTGAATTCGTAATAAACCTGCCGAGTGCCGATATGGCAAAGACCGTTGATTTCGTCGGAATATACACCGGAGCAAAAATGGACAAGTTTGAGCGCACAGGGCTCACACGGCTAAAGAGCGAGAAAGTTTCAGCTCCCACGGTCGCCGAATGTCCCGTTGCCCTGGAGTGCCGCGTGAGCGAGGTCCTTCCTATGGGCTCGCACGACGTCTTTATTGCCGATATCCTCTCGGTATCCTGCCGCGAGGAGCTGCTTGACACAGAGGGCAAGCTGCACTTTGAAAGAGCGAACCTTCTTGCCTATATGCACGGCGAATACTATTCGCTCGGCGAGTGTCTCGGCAACTTCGGCTTCAGCACCAAAAAGGAAAAGAAAAAGCCGGGGCGGGCAGCCGAAAAGAACAAAAAAGCGCCTCCGGCAACAGACAAGGGTATAGGCGCAAAGCCTCAAGGCGCACGCGTCAAAGGCACCGAAGCAAAGCCTCGGGCGACTGTAGTCAAGGATAGCGCCCTACCCGAGAGCGAGAACGGAAAAGAGCCCTTCTACCTCGCGGTGGTAAAAAACCAAAGGGGAAAAAGGGGAAGGAGTAAAAGACAGTGAAAAACGATACTACCGAAAGAATGCGCGAGAGGCTTCTCTCGCTTATAGATGCCGAGTTCGAGAGCGACGCCGCCTTTGAGCGCGAGATGTCACTCTCCGAAAAAACCGTAAACAACTGGCGGCGCGGCCGCTCGGCTTCGTTTATGAAAATGCTGCCGAGGCTATCAGAGAGATTCGGCGTTAACGTCGGCGAGCTTCTTGATATGCCGCTCCGTCGCGACACCTCGGAGCTTTCAGAGGACGAGCTTCGCCTGCTTCACCTCTACAGGCGCTCACGCACCCTGCCGCAGAAAATGCGCGCGGCACTGAAGGAAACGCTCGAGGTCACAATAAACCTCTACATAAGCACTGCAAGCGAGCTTAAGGCAAAGGGAGCGGCAAGGAAAAAGAGCGAGCACAGACAGCAGTAAATATTTCCGCTTGACATAGCCCTACGGGTATGCTAAAATATTTAATTATTAAAATAAATGTACCGCTTTTCGGTACGGAGAAAAAATGAAACGAATAATTTCGCTATTTTCTGTACTCTCCTCGCTGCTTTTATCGCTCTCTGCACTCTCGGCGTGCAGCCCCGAGCCAAAAAGCAAGAGCTACTACGGAATATTCGACACAGTCACCACAGTATACGATTACTCGGGAATGTCCGAAGGGGAGTTTTCCTCTTTTGCCGACCGAGTTTACAGAGAGCTTTCCTACTACGACAGGCTCTTTGATATATACGAAAGCCACGCCGAGGGCGGCACGTGCGGCGTTTTCGAGATAAACGCGGCAGCAGGCAAGGGGGTGGTGACGGTCCCCGAGGAGCTGATTGATTTCCTTGAATTCGCCATAGAAATGCACACCCTTACGGGCGGCGAGGTCAACATCGCAATGGGCGCCGTTACCTCGCTCTGGCACGAGGCGCGAATGGCGGCAACAAGGCAGGATAACCCTATCGCGGCTCTCCCCTCGCGCGAGGCTCTCGAGGCGGCGGCAGAGCACACCGATATATCCGCGCTCGTAATTGACAGAGAAGCCCTTTCGGTAAGACTTACAGACCCCGAGGCAAGGCTTGACGTCGGAGCTATAGCCAAGGGCTATGCCGTAGAGAGGGTTGCAAAGAGGCTTTCGGCCGAGGGCTACTCGGGAATAGTCATTGACGCGGGCGGCAACCTTCGGGCAATCGGAGAGAAGCCGAGCGGCAAGGGCTGGGTAACGGGTGTAAAAAACCCCGACACCTCGTCTCGCGACCCTTACGCAAAGACCTTTGAGATAAAGAACGCAAGCGCCGTAACCTCGGGTGACTACGAGCGCTACTTCACAGTAGACGGCGTGCGATATCACCATATAATAGATAAGGATACCTTAATGCCAAGCCGAAGCTATCGCTCGGTCAGCATAGTCTGCCGCGACTCGGGGCTTGCCGACGCCCTCTCAACCGCACTCTTCAATATGGACTACGAGTCAGGCTCCGCCGTCATAGACAGTCTTGACGGGGCTTATGCCGTATGGATTTTGCCAAGCGGCGAGCTAAGGGAGCACGGAAATCTCCCAAATTAGGCGCATTTTGACAACCTAGATTTACATTTTTCGGCTTCGGGGCAAGGTTGTTGCCCAAGCGAGCCGAACCAACAGTTATAACAGTTATATTTGCAGATATAAATTTCACTGTGTGACATACGAAAGGAAAAACTATGGAAAAGCTGCTTACACTTCTCGAAAGAGATGCAACCCTCACCCCCGCGGAGCTCGCGGTAATGCTCTCAAAGGAAGAGGGCGAAATCAAGGAAATGATTGCCGAGCTTGAGGCAAACGGCACAATACTCGGCTACAAGACGATTGTAGACTGGGACAAGACCGACAGAGAGTACGTCAACGCCTTGATAGAAGTCAAGGTTATGCCGCAGCACGACGGCGGATTTGATAAAATTGCCGATAAAATCAAGCATTTGCCCGAGATAAAGGGACTCTATCTTATGTCGGGCGGCTTCGATTTCACGGTGCTGCTCGAAGGCAAAACAATGAAGGAGGTCGCCTTCTTCGTTGCGAGAAAGCTTGCGCCGCTTGAAAACGTGACCGCAACCGCCACCCACTTCGTTCTCAAGACCTACAAGGACAAGGGAACGGTATACGATATGCCGGAGAAGGACCCGAGAGATAAGCTACTGATATGATTAATTACGATACCCTTTTTTCCAATACACTGAAGAACACAAAGCCCTCGGGCATACGTAAGTTCTTCGACCTGCTTGCCGATATGGGCGACGTAACGGCGCTCACCGTCGGACAGCCCGACTTTGTCACCCCCTACCATATAAGAGAGGCGGCAATCGAGTCGCTCGAGGAGGGAAAAACCTACTACACCGCAAACGCGGGTACAAAGGAGCTGCGCGAGGAGATTTCAAGCTACCTGTCGCGCCGCTTCGGGCTCTCCTACGACGCAAAAAGCGAGGTGTTCGTCACCGTCGGTGGCAGCGAGGCTATTGACGTGGCCTTAAGAAGCTTTATTAACCCCGGCGACGAGGTTATTATCCCAACGCCGACCTTCGTCTGCTACGAGCCACTTGCAAAAATGGCAGGCGCAACTCCCGTAATCATTAACTGCCGCGCCGAGTGCGGCTGGAAGCTCACGGCAGACGAGCTTCGCGAAAAAATCACCGACAAAACAAAAATGCTCGTCCTGCCCTACCCGAACAACCCAACGGGTGCCGTGCTTGACAAAGAGGAGCTCGAGGCTATAGCCGAGGTACTCCGCGGCACGAATATTATTGTTCTCTCCGACGAAATCTACGCCGAGCTGACCTACGGAAAGAGGCATATCTCAATCGCCTCAATCGAGGGTATGCGCGAGAGGACGATTATCGCCAGCGGATTTTCAAAGGCTTACGCTATGACAGGCTGGCGACTCGGCTACCTTGCGGCGCCGAAGGAAATTCTTTCCGAGATGCTCAAGCTCCACCAGTACGCAATAATGTGCGCGCCTACAGCCTCGCAGTTTGCGGGCAGAGAGGCTATGCGCGAGGGAGATGCCGACGTCGAATATATGCGCGCCGAGTACAACCGCAGAAGATTGAGAATATACGAGGGGCTGAAGGAAATCGGCATCGACTCGGTTATGCCCGAGGGTGCGTTCTACATCTTCCCCTACATCGGCGGCTTTGGACTTTCGTCAGAGGAGTTCTGCGAAAGACTCTTGTACGAGGAGAGGTGCGCCATAGTCCCAGGAACTGCCTTTGGCGAGGCGGGCGAGGGCTATGCAAGAATTTCCTACGCCTACTCCACGCGCCATATAAAGGAAGCCCTCAGCAAAATCGCGCGCTTCATCGAAAAGCTGAAGGCAGAGGGCAGAGGCAATTGACCAAGCGGCAGTTTTAGCGAGATTTTGCAAATATTAGTTGTCATTTTAAGAGAAAACACGAGGTTTTAGAGTATGAAGCTTGAGCTTGTGGCAACCTGCCTGTTCGGTCTTGAAAGACTGCTCGGCGAGGAGATTGAGGCACTCGGCTACGAGAGAATATCGACGATAGACGGCAGAATCACCTTCCGCGGCGACGGGGAAGCTGTGGCACTTGCGAATATTTCGCTCCGCTTTGCCGAGAGAGTGTTTATCAAGCTCGGCTCATTCCGCGCGACGAGCTTCGAGGAGCTTTTCGAGGGCACAAGAGCTTTGCCCTGGCCCGAGCTTATCGGAAGGGACGACGCGTTTCCCGTCAAGGGACACTCGATAAAATCGGCGCTCCACTCGATACCCGACTGTCAGGCGATAGTCAAGAAGGCGGTCGTGCGTTCTATGACCGAGCGCTACGGGCTTCTGACCTTCCCCGAGGTCGGAGTGAAGTACCAGATTGAATTCTTTATACTGAATGACGAGGCAACCTTAATGATAGATACCTCGGGCGTCGCGCTCCACAAGCGCGGATACAGAAGGGAGTCGAACGCCGCACCGATACGCGAAACCCTCGCGGCGGCAATCGCAAAGCTCTCCCGACCGAGAGAGGGGCTTTTGCTTTGGGACCCTATGTGCGGCAGCGGAACTATTGCAATCGAGGCGGCAATGCTTATGAGGAACATCGCCCCGGGTGTCAACCGACGCTTTGCGGCAGAGGACTTCCCCTTTATCGGCAAATCGCTCTGGGACTCGGCAAGAGAGGAAGCAAGAGAGGGCGAGAGGTCGCCCGACTTCGAGGTCTTTGCCTCGGATATCGACCCCCGCGCCGTTGCCCTGACAGAGAAGAACGCAGGGCTTGCAGGCGTTGCCGATACTGTACGCGCCTTTGAGTGTGACGCGCGAAAAATCCGCGCAGAGGGCAGGCGCGCAACCATTGTAACAAATCCCCCGTACGGCGAGAGGCTGGGCACGCTCCGCGAGGCAGAGGCACTCTACCGCGAGATAGGCACACACTTCCGCTCGCTCGCCCCCTGGCAGGTGTATATAATCACCTCTCACCCGTCGTTTGAACGGCTTTACGGCAAACGCGCCGACAAGGTCAGAAAGCTCTATAACGGTATGCTTCCCTGCTATCTCTACCAGTATTTTAAAAACTAAAGAAGGAACAGAAAATCAAAAACGAACGGATAAAAATGAAAATCACGAAACCTTTAACGAAATTCCCCTGGGGATATCTTCTGCTCGCGGTGCTGACAGGAACAATCGGCATCAGTATGCTCGTTTATAAAAAGGAGTCGCTTGACGCTCTTGCAATAACAATCGGTGTCACGGTAATAGTGGCGGCGGTATTTCTCGCATTGCTCGCGCTTGCGAGCCGTGAGCGAGGCTTTGGCTTCGGAATAAAAATCGCGCTGTCGGTTGCTATGCTCGTGGCGGGAATTGTCACGCTGATATCAAGAAGCAAAACAATTGACGAAATAATCGGTATATTCGGGCTTATTCTGATACTCGACGGAGCATTCAAATTCCACACGACCGCCCTCTCAAAGAGGTATAAAATCTTCGGCTGGTGGGTAATGCTAGTCATCGCGGTTCTGCTTATCGGCGGCGGATATATAACCGTCAGAACGCTCAAAATCGCAAGCCCTGCAACTGTATATATTCTCGGTATTCTATTTACCGTAGATGCGCTCGCAAATCTCTTCGCCGCATTTTACAATGCCACAGTCGAGCGCCGACATATCCTCGCAGTAGAGGAAGCGCTTCTTTCCGAGGTGAACGGCAAAACCGCCGAGCCCGACGCAAAGGACGACGACTTTGAAAAATCAAAGCACTTAAGGCGCAAAAAAAGATAAGCCAAGCTCAAAAATCAAACAAAAACGAGGTGGATATTGCAAAAATGTGCAAGGTCCATCTCGTTTTTTATATTATTTCCCCGTCCGCGGCAGTAATAGATTTGCGGCTAAAAGAGGTGTCGCCCTTATTCTATACCCAGCTTTCCGAGGTCGGGGAACAGCGGGCGCGAAAACATTCTTGCCGCTGCCGCCGCCATATCCGAGGTGCTCTCGGCAAATCCGCCTCTGTACCACGAAAGCGTTACCGACATCAGTCCGCAGATGGCAAACTGCAAAAGCTCCGTCCTCATCCACTCACTCTCGTCCGGCAGGAATTTCGCAGGGTTTACAAAGCTTGAATTTGAAAAGTCAACCGAGCTCTGTATCAGAAGTCCTGTAAGATTGCTCTTTTCAAGTCCGTCGAGCAGCGCCTTCTTCTCGGGAAGTGTCCAGAAAACGAAAAAGCGTTCAAGCTCTCCCTTAAGCTGCCGCTTTGCGGTGCTCTTGCCGCGACGCCTTTCGTACTCCTCGTTGAAGGGCTCGAAATCCATCAGCGTGTGGTCGATAAGCGCGTGAAGCGCTCCGTCCTTGTTATCAAAATACCTGTAGAAGGCCTTTCTCGGCATATTCATTCCAAGACAAATATCCATAACCGATATGTCTTCATAATTCTTCACCGTCATAAGTGACAGAAGATAGCCTTCAATTTCCCTTTGGCGGCGCGAGGATTCTTCGGTTTTACAAAGCTTATACATACTGCTCTCCGTTGGGGGTTGTTTTTTGATTTCATCACGGCAGACCTGCGGCGAGCCGCGGTGCTGTTTTTCGAATCTATTATATCAAATTCCTTCGAGCCAGTCAAGTGCTCCGCAAAATATAAATATTGCCCCCGCTCCCGCGCGCAAGGCTCACGTCGCCGAAACGCCGGTCGCACGCACTCAGATTATGAAAATTTGCCGCTAAAAGAGCTTAATGCGAGGAGCAATCTAGCTTTTTCACCTATTTTTGTCGATTATTAACAAAGCCTGTTGTCAAATTTTCGTACAGGGGTGTCACAGAAGTAACATAATGGGACTTTTATTGCGTGCTTGTATTTGATATAATATAGGCAGGTAAACCTAAAACAATACAATTTACGGAGGACAAAATGGCTAAAGAAATTCAGCTCGACGAAAACGGCAAGCGCAAGTTTGGTATTCGCGACAGTATTGCGTACGCCGCAGGAGACCTTGGCTGTAATATGAGCTTCGCGCTCAAGGGCACCATGGCGCTCTTCTGGACTCAGGTTATGGGTCTCAGCCTTTGGTATTCGCTTCTTCTCGTTATCGTTCAGGTTTGGGATGCAATCAACGACCCGCTTATTGGAACGATAATCGACTCGGACAGACGCAGCTACAAGAGGAATAAGTTCCTCACCTACATCTGGTTCGGCTCTATCGGACTTATCGTGGGCGGCGCGTGCTGCTTCCTTCCCTTCCCCGGCGCACCCCTCTGGGCTAAGATAATTATCTTCATTGCAGGATACGTTATCTGGGATGCCTTCTACACAATCGCAAACGTTCCTTACGGCTCGCTTCTCTCGCTCATCTCGAAGGAGCCCGCAGACAGAGCTTCCCTCTCGGCATGGCGTTCTATCGGCTCGATGGTCGGTAACATGCTCCCCATGGTTATCCTTCCCTTCATCATCTACAAGGAAGACGGCGTAACCCTCAACGGTCCTATGGTATTCGTTGCGGCTCTCGTTATGGGCGTTCTCGGCTTTATCTGCTTCCAGTTTATGATTAAAAACACCGAGATTCGCGTCGAGGAAGACATCAAGCTCAACGAGGACCAGCCCAAGTTCAACGTTCTCGTAGCTCTCAAGAACTTCTGCCTCAACCGTCCCGCAGTCGGCGCAACCGTTGCCGCTATGGGTATGTTCATCGGTATGCAGGGTGCTACTACCGCGGTTACGGTCGTATTCCAGATTTACTTCAAGAACGCACAGATTTCGGGTGTCGTTCAGCTCTTCGCTATGATTCCTATCGTAGTGTTCACTCCCCTTGCGCGTAAGATGGTTACCAAGTACGGCAAGAAGGAGCTCTCGGTAATCGGCGCTATCTGCTCCATCGTCGGCGGAGCGTGCCTCTTTATCATTACTCCCGACAACACCGCGCTCGACCTCGTTCTCTACATTCTTTGCCAGCTCGTTTACAGCCTCGGTCTTGGTATCTACTCCACCGTATCCTGGGCTATGATGGGTGACGCTATCGACTACAACGAGTGGAAGACCGGCAAGCGTGAGGAAGGCGTTGTTTACTCGCTTCACTCCTTCTTCAGAAAGCTCGCTCAGGGTCTTGGCCCCGCAGTTGCTCTCGTTATAATGACCGCTCTCGGCTATGTTAACAACGCAAACCTTGACGCAAACGGCGAATACACCAACATTCCCGACGCGGCAGGTAACTTCAACGCAATCAACGTTGAGTGGCTCGGCTGGGACGTTGCGGTTAACCTCAGAATACTCGTTGCTGCACTCTTCCTTGTTGCTGCAATTATGCAGTTCGTAGGTCTTGCTCTTATCTACAACCTTGACAAGAAGACCCTTGATAAGATGAACGCTGACCTTGAGGCAAGACACGCATCTGTTGAGGCTCCCGTCGAAGGCTAATTGAAAAATACACAAGCCGTTCACGCTGCATCGGCTTGAGGCGGTGTCCGATGCAAAATCGGACACCGCTTTTCTAAAAATGTTAACCTGCAATTAACTAATTGTATATTTTTTATGGTATAATAATAGATGAGGAATTTTTGCTCCTCTCCAAACAATGCTAACAACATACCGCCGCACAAGCGGCAAAAGGAGAACAAATGAGAAATATTATCAACATCAACGAAGGCTGGCAATTTATCAAGGACTCTGCCGACCCCGCAAGAAAGGAAGGCGCCGTAGCTGTTAACCTTCCCCACTCGTGGAACGCAACCGACGGACAGGACGGCGGCAACGACTACTTCCGCGGCTCCTGCCTCTACGTAAAGGAGATTAAGAAGGCTGACCTTCCCGAGGCGGCAAAATACTATATTGAAATTCAGGGCGCTAACTCCTCGGCTGACCTCTACGTAGGCGGCGAGAAGCTTATGCACCACGACGGCGGCTACTCGACCTGGCGCGCCGACATCACCGAGGCTCTCGGCGAGGGCGCAGAGATTGCGATAGTAGTTGACAACGCGCCTAATGAAACCGTTTACCCCCAGATGGCAGACTTCACCTTCTACGGCGGTCTTTACAGGGACGTAAATATTATCGCGGTTGCAGAAAACCACTTTGACCTCGACTACTACGGCGGCAAGGGACTTGCCATCACCCCGAAGGTAGAGGGCGCTGACGCTACCGTTACCGTTGACGTATACACCACCGACCTTGCAGACGGACAGAAGCTCGTATACTCTATCTACGACAAAGACGAGAAGCTTCTCCTCTCCACCGAAACCGAGGAAAAGACGGCTACCTTCAAGCTCGAGGGCGTTCACCTCTGGCACGCAAGACGCGACCCCTACCTCTACTGCTGCGAGGTCGAAATCAAGGCAGGGGACGAGGTTGTTGACTCTGTTTGCTCCCGCTTCGGTGTAAGAAGCTTCGAGATTGACCCCGAGCGCGGATTTATTCTCAACGGCGAGGAGTATCCTCTCCACGGCGTATCCCGTCACCAGGACAGACTCGGCGTAGGTAACGCTCTTACCCACGAGCACCACATCGAGGATATGGACCTTATCTGTGAGGTTGGCGCGAACACTATCCGTCTTGCTCACTATCAGCACGACCAGTTCTTCTACGACCTCTGCGACGAGCGCGGTATGGTAGTTTGGGCTGAAATTCCTTATATTTCAAAGCACCTTCCCGGCGCACGCGAGAACACAATCTCGCAGATGAAGGAGCTCATCACACAGAACTACAACCACCCCTCTATCGTTGTATGGGGACTCTCCAACGAGATTACAATGAACGGCGAGGACGAGGACCTTATCTCCAACCACGTAGAGCTCAACGACCTCTGCCACGAGATGGACAAAACCCGTCTTACCACCATTGCCTGCGTTTCGATGTGCTCGATTGACGCAAAGTACAACAAGATTCCCGACGTTATCTCCTACAACCACTACTTCGGCTGGTACGGCGGAGATACCTCTATGAACGGCCCCTGGTTCGACAACTTCCACGCGAAGTACCCGAACATTCCGATAGGTGTCAGCGAGTACGGCTGCGAGGCTCTCAACTGGCACACCTCGAACCCCACTCAGGGTGACTACACCGAGGAATACCAGGCATACTACCACGAGGAGCTTATCAAGCAGCTCTTTACGAGAAAGTATATCTGGTCTACCCACGTATGGAATATGTTCGACTTCGGTGCTGACGCGCGTGCTGAGGGCGGCGAGAACGGACAAAACCACAAGGGTCTTGTAACTATGGACCGTAAGTACAAGAAGGACTCCTTCTACGCTTACAAGGCATGGCTCTCAGACGAGCCCTTCGTACACCTTGCAGGTAAGAGATATATCGACAGAGTTGAGGACGTAACCAAGGTTACCGTTTACTCGAACCTTCCCGAGGTTGAGCTCTTCGCAAACGGCGAGAGCCTCGGCAAGAAGACCGCAGAGGACCACTTCTTCTACTTCGACGTTCCGAACAAGGGCGAAACGAAGCTCGTTGCCAAGGCAGGCGAGCTCACCGACGAGAGCGTAATCCGCAAGGTTGACGAGATGAACCAGGACTACGTTCTTAAGGAGAAGGGCGCAGTTCTTAACTGGTTCGACGTTGACGCTCCCGAGGGACGCTACTCGCTCAACGATAAAATTTCCGACATTATGCAGTCCTTCCGCGGTAAGCTTTGGTTTATCGGCATGGGCCTCAAGATTAAGAAGATGATGAGCGGCGAGAAGTCGGGCGAGAAGAAGAAGGCGGCAGGCTTTGAGCTCTCCGAGGGCGTAATGCAGATGATGGGCGGCTTCACCGTTCTCCGTCTTACCTCTATGATGGGTATGATGAACGTATCCTTCACCAAGGAGGAGCTGCTAAAGATGAATAAGAAGCTCAACAGAATTAAGAAGCCCAAGTCGCTCCTTAAGAAGTAATATATCGGAAGGAAACAGCTTATGAAAATGACGTTCCGCTGGTACGGCGAGGGAAACGACCGTATCAAGCTCTCGGATATAAAGCAGATTCCCGGTGTTGAGGGCATAGTCTGGGCTCTTCACGACAAGATGCCCGGCGAGGTCTGGCAGCCCGAGGAAATCGCCAAGGTCAAGGCGCAGTGCGACGAGTACGGATTCAACATTGACGTTGTTGAGTCGGTAAACGTTCACGACGATATCAAAATCGGCCTTCCCACAAGGGATAAATATATCGAGAACTATAAAGAAACCATCAGAAATCTCTCGAAATTCGGCGTCAAGGTTATCTGCTATAACTTTATGCCCATTTTCGACTGGACCAGATCCAACCTCTTCCACGAGGTTGGTGACGGCTCTACCGCGCTCTTCTACGAGAAGGGTATGATACAGGACGACTACAACGCTATGGCAAAGTACATTCTCGACTTTACCGAGAAGTACAATATGTCCTTCCCCGGCTGGGAGCCCGAGAGAATGGCGAAGCTCGACGAGCTTTTCAAGGCTTACGCCGACGTCGACCACGAGAAGCTCTGGGCTAACCTCAAGTATTTCCTCGAGGCTATAATGCCCACCTGCCGCGAGTGCGACATCAAGATGGCTATTCATATGGACGACCCGCCGTGGGATATCTTCGGTCTGCCGAGGCTTCTCGTTGACGAAAAGAGCATCGACCGCTTCCTTAAGATGGTAGACGACCCCTATAACTGTCTTACCCTTTGCTCGGGCAGCCTTAACGCGAACCCCGACACCAACGTTGCCGATATTGTACGCAAGCATTGCGACAGAATCGCCTTTGCACATATCAGAAACGTAAAGCACTTCGAGAACGGCGACTTCTCCGAGGCAAGCCACAGAGATTGCGACGGAGATACCGGTATACTCGACATTCTCACAGCATATCACGAGTGCGGCTTTGACGGATATATCCGTCCCGACCACGGCAGACACCTCTGGGGCGAGGGCCCCGGCACCGTGCGCCCGGGATACGGTCTTTACGACAGAGCGCTCGGCATAATGTATATGCTCGGAGTTTGGGACCTGCTTGAAAAGCAGAAGAAATGAGGATAAAAGAATGAAGAAAAACGTATTAAATACCGACCTTACAGGCAAGGTTGCCGTAGTAACGGGTGCAGGAGGAGTTCTCTGCTCCTACTTTGCAAAGGTGCTCGCAAGAGCAGGCGCGAAGGTCGCACTCCTTGACCTCAACTACGACGCGGCAAACGCTTTTGCCGAGGAAATCGTAGCAGAGGGCGGAATTGCAAAGGCGTACGCCTGCAACGTTCTCGAGAAGGAAACCTGCTACAAGGTAGCCGACGAGGTTGAAAAAGAGCTCGGCAAGTGCGACGTGCTTATCAACGGCGCGGGCGGAAACAACCCGAGAGCTACCACCGATAAGGAGTACTTCGAGCTTGGCGATATCGACGCCGACACCAAGAGCTTCTTTGACCTTGACGCGTCGGGAGTTGGCTTTGTGTTCAACCTTAACTTCCTCGGCACTCTTATTCCTACCCAGGCGTTCGCGCGCCAGATGGTAGGCAGAGAGGGCTGCTCGATACTTAACATCTCGTCTATGAACGCGTATACCCCCCTCACCAAGATTCCCGCATACTCGGGCGCGAAGGCGGCAATTTCCAACTTCACCCAGTGGCTTGCGGTGCACTTTTCGAAGGTCGGAATCCGCGTAAACGCAATAGCGCCCGGCTTCTTCTCGACAAAGCAGAACGCAGCGCTCCTCTTTAACCCCGACGGCACTCCCACAGCAAGAACGGGCAAGATTTTAGCCGCTACCCCCATGGGCAGATTCGGCGAGTCCGAGGAGCTCGAGGGCGGCCTTCTCTTCCTCGTAAATAACGAGGCAGCAGGCTTTATCACAGGCGTAGTTCTTCCCATCGACGGCGGCTTCTCCGCGTACTCGGGAGTGTGACAAAGCGCCCCAAAGGGCAGCTTTGTCAGTTATGATTGCCCTACAGGCAAGCTATGATTGGACTGCGTCCAAGTTATAGACCGAATGGGCAATCATATCCTAACGCTTGGGGTAAGCCCCAAGCTCATAACGACTGAGCATAAGTTGCACAGCAACTTTGCAAGTCTCATAGCTCTAAACTAAAAAAGAGAGAACATTTCGGTAAATTGCCGATTGGTTCTCTCTTTTGTTTGTGCCTCTGACATTTTTTGTTTGATATATATTCAACAGTCACCGACTTATCGGTAGTAAGAGCGGCAGAAGATAGTCAATTAGGCAGTAGGTAGTAAATTAGACAGTAGGCGAAAAACTGTTTTGTTCGGACTGTAAAACAAACAAATTCTCTCCGTCTGTAATCATTGCGTTTTCGGTATTGTATAAAGCCGACGCAGCCTTCAAATTATCCACAAAATGATTCATCTGACTGGATTTAAGAGATTCAAAATTCTGTCGATTTCTCTGTATAGCTTCTTGATTACGTCGGCTAATTTGCTCTCCGCTATCAATCAGCACTTCGTCCAGCGAGCTTTTCTTGATTACAGGAACAGCACCGATAGCTCTACCAAGCCCCTGTGTGGCAGCACCAATGCCATCAAGGAGCTTTACATCAATAGCAGAGCGTTGATACTTTTCAATTTGGTCGTGGCAATCGGCATACAACGCATCATAGCGTTTTTCCATTGCAAGCATCTTTTCAGTTTCGCTTTCTATCAATTCAGGCTCAAAGCTCTTCCTAAGCATGACGTCCAAAAATGTGCTAAATGCGAAAATGTAACAAGCGACACGATATTCGGCAAATTCAGAAGTTACAGCTTCGAGAACATTCTTTGCACCTTTAGAGCCGTGAATGTTTTTCTGCTCTTTCAATTTTTCTTGGATTTCATTATGATAAAAATCCATATCCTGATACGCAGCGGTTTTTATGGAAAGAACTTCGCCTACTCGTGATGCACAAAACTTTTCATTCTTACAATTTATTTTGTAATCGTCCATAATTTCGGCAAGCATATTCAAATTGCCGCGCTGTCGCGACCGTTTTTCCTGCTTCAAAAAATGCAATACCTCTTCAACGCTTTTTTGAATACCGTCGAGTTTCTTCTCTATCGTCATCAAAGCAACGGCTACTACCATAAGTGTCGGGTCCAACGGAAGAGTTGTGGTTGTAGTCTCGGTTAAAGATAAATCTTCAACAGGCTTAAAACTCATATGTCCTGAAATCACCTGTTTGCCTTGAGGGTTTTTCTTAAAAATAGTGCCGGTTGTCCCATATTCATTGTAACGTAAAAAACCTTCAGCTCCTTTGGGATTGCAGCCTAAAAACAGTTTTCCGTTTGATTTAATGTTTTTTGTAACGCTTTGAACAACCGTTCTTGCGTCGGTAGACATCTGCGTAAAAGCCGCACCTAATGCAGAAAGGCTCGTTAAAGGAATCGCTTTGTATTTAGACAATTGCGACTCTTCAAGCTTTACTATAGGAAAAACGCTACTGGCATAGAGAGAGGGCTCGTGATTTTCCTTGAATGCTAATTCGGTCGGAGAGGACTTTTTAAATACCTTTCCAAAAAATTCTTTTAATGACATAAATACCTCCAGTATGATTTCTATACCAGCAAAAGTAAATTTCGCGAAAACGAATTTGCTTGTGATATATTTTATCACACATTCTCTTTAAAGTCAATTGCAAGTATAATTGCCAATGCATATATAAATTTCGCGAAAATTACAATTGCTCTTAAAGGAGGTGATTAAAATGAAATTATTCAAGAGCAAAAAGCCTGAATTTATAGCGGCTATATGTCCCGAATGCGGCGGAAAGCTCGAGCTGGACGACAATTTTGAAACGGCATTCTGTACCGACTGCGGAGCGCACTGCATAGTGGAGAATGCAGTCAAGAAAAGCAAGCTTAAAAAGCAAACAAATCTTGACAAAATAATAGGATATATCGAAAGGCGTCAGGATTTAAGAAGAAAAGACCGCGCAGAAAGAGTAGCAAGGCAAGAGCGACAGCTAAAGAAAACGTGGTTTATTTACATAGTTATTCTGATAATAATCTTCGCCTTTGCGTATGTAATGGCAGTATTGGAATAAACAACAAAAATAGCGTTCAATGCATTTTATCCCGAGGGATTTTAGTGCGTTGAACGCTTTTTTGCTTATGAAAAACTCGCTTAATCGGCGACAATACCTCTATTAGGAAATTTTTGAGCAGAAATTCGGGTTCTTCGTCCCGAAGGCGTAGTTTCCTACGTCGAGTTAGGACGAAAACGCGGATTTATGCCAAAAATTTTCAATAGAGGGAGTTGCAGGAAAGATAGTTGTATAACCTCTCTCCGTGGTTCTGCTCCTCTTTCTGTATGTGAGCAAGCGTGTCACGGAGTATGGGACTCGAGAACTCGAAAACCGAGGTGTTGTAAACCGAGGATACGTGCTTCTCCATAGAAAGCGCGTCCTTGCATAAATAGCCGTCCTGCTGCTTCTCTTCCGCCGTGCAGTCCGACATCTTGCACTGTAGCTTCGCATTCTCCGCCGAGGGCGACTCAGACGGCATTCTTACCTCACTGCCCGAAAGTATCTGATTGATTGTGTCAAGGTGCTTCTGCTCGTTCGACTTAAGCCCCTCAAATAGCGACTTAAGCTCGGGGTCGTGCGCCTCTGCCGCGTACTTTCCGTACTTCTCAATGCAGAGCTGCTCCTGCGACTTCAAGTCGCTAAGAAGTGTCGTTTCCTTCTGTGTAAGATTCATTCTTCCTTCCTTTCCGAGAGGGTGTAATCTGGCAAGTCGGCACCGCAAACGGCAAATATGCGCAAATTTGCTAACAATACTTGTCAAAATCGGGTATTGTGGCTTGCAAAGCCCTCCTCGTTAAAGCTATTATTGACATAGACGGAATAATTATACACGTTTTTCAGCACGGGGCTGCTTCATTTAGGCACAGCCAAAAGTTAGCGGAGACGCATTTTGCAGCATCTCCGCTTGATTGTTTTTTAAACGGTGTAATCGCCCTTATCAAGGTAGGTGAAATACTCCTCGATTCTTTGGAACTCGCTCTCCTTGCTTGAGCCAAGCCAGCTTTCGCGGTAGCGGCCGAGCCACTCGGCAGTGCTCGTTTTTCTGCCAAAAGGTGTTTTGCACTCCGAAAGAAGGAGCTCGAGCGAGACGGCAATTCCCTCGAGGGCTATGCACAGCTCGCGCCTGTAGGAGTCCTCGCCCCACGTAGTGTCAGTAAGCTCAAGAAGAAGGGCGAGAGCGCCGTCTCGTCTCTCTGCCGCCAAAGCGGCATCGGGGGCATCGCAAGGGTGCGACTCTCCAAAGCGGCGATTGCAGTAGAGGTTGAAAAGGAAGTTCCACTCGCGCGTGGTAATTCCGACCTCGGCAGCACGACGAATGGCAGCGACAGCTCCCTCCTGCTTATATACGAGCGCCTCAATTCTCCTGTAAAAGTCCTCTCCTATGGGAGTCCCTACCGACCACGACTTCTCCGCGCCCCACACAAGTCCGAAGGTCGCAAGCTCAAGGGTGCAGGGGTTGCCGTAGTCGCCCCAGTTGGTATTCAGAACTCCGTATGCGCCGAGCTCGTAGCCGTACTCTGCCATTTTCGCAATATTCGACTCGGAATTATTTATATCCTCCGAAAGGCGCGACCAGGTCGTAGTGCCCGGGCAGACTATCTGCCGTCTTTGCATTTTGGATATTCTCTCGATATTTTCCTTTTCGGGATTTGCTCCGTAATCCCAGGTCAGAAATATCGTGTCCTCGGGAAGCGAGGATATCGTCTCGGGGTGCTTTTCAAGTATGTCAGCCCACATCATCGGTACTCTGACGTGCGATTTAACGACGGATATTATTTTCTTAACGAATTCAACGTAAAGCTCCCCTGCGCGGTCTCCCGCTGCCGACTCGAGGTCGAAGGTCTCGTCACAGCAGATGTTGAAATACTCCGAGCTGAAATTCTTTACGTACTGACCGATAAGGCTGCTGACAAGCTCGAGACTCTCTCGGTGCTCGGGATTTATCGTGTGGTGGAGCATTCTCTCGCGACGGAAGTTTGCCGTCTCCTCAAAGTCAGAGAGCACGCGCAGGTGTCGGTATTTCTCCTGCTTTAATATCTCGTACATATGACCGAAGGTTGAGAGAGAGGGTATGAAATCTATAAATCGCTCGCGGCAGTAGACGTCAAGCTCCGAGAGCTCCTCGGGGGTAACCGAGCCCCACCTGTCGGCTATCTCGTAGCACTCCTCGAAGGGATAGGTGTGCTCGACGTAGAGCTGCAGGGAGTTCATTTTGAAATATGTCATCTTATCGACGAGCGCCTTCAGGGTATCAAGCGTTGGCACTCTTCCGCGCGTTACGTCGTGATAGAAGCCGCGATAGGCAAAGTCAGGCTTATCCTCGATATAAACGCAAGGCACCGACTCGCACACAAAGAGCTGTCTGAGCGTTTGTATCGCATAAAACGCACCGCGCACCGACTCGCCGCGTATTTCAATTCTCTCCTTACCGACCGAGAGGGTGTAGCCCTCGCCGTCACCGTCACCGTAGGAGAGCGAAAGGGGCGTGCCGTCCTCAGAAAGAGTCAGAGAGGAAAGAGCCAAAGAAAGGCGCTCGTCAAGCCCCGAAATATCGCAATAAATTGCTTTTCTTTTAAGCGTGCCGAAAAGCTCGTCGAGCCTTTTTACCCTAGGAATAAGATTAATCATAATTATTTTGCCTCCGATATTGCAAAATTTGAGGTTGTATGCTACAATTATTATACAACCCCGAAGGAAAAATAACAATAGAGGATATTGCTTATGAATAACAGTATATTGCTGTCGGACTCGCAAACAGCGGTAACCTACGAGCCACATATAAAGAGGGATAGCAGTCTGCCGTTTATATTCCACCTTGACCGTATTAGGAAAAACGCGCTTGCGAACCTTCACGAGAATATCGAGCTGCTCTGCTTCCTCTCGGGCGAGGGCGAGGTTTTGCTCGGCAAGGAGCGCGTGGCGGTGCGAGGGGGGGTAACCGTAGCCGTCAACTCGCTCGTCTCGCACAGGGTGCTGACCGACACGGAGCTGGAATTTGCTTGCCTGATTGTTGACTCGCGCTTTCTTTCGGAGTGCGGCATCGACGTACGGTCGGTGCATTTTAACGAACGGATAGAGTCGGACAGTGTGCAGGAGCTCTTTTCCGAGGTAATAACCGAGTTCACCGAGGGGCTCGACTACTCCGAGGCAGGTATACGCTCCTCGGTGTTAAGGCTTGTGCTCACGCTTTGTAGGGAGCACTCGAGGGCGCGCGAGGCGGTCGACTCTCCCGACTCCGGGGCTGTTGAATACGTATGTCAGGCAAGCGAGTATATCAGAAATAATCTCTCGGAAAGACTCACCCTTGACGGTATCGCCAGAAGCGTGGGGCTTTCAAAATACCATTTTATTCGCGAGTTCAAGCGAGTCACGGGTATGACCGTCATTGACTACGTAAGCTCCTTGCGTTGCAGCCGCGCGCGTGAGCTGCTCACAGAGGGCGCTAGCGTGAAGGAGGCAGCGCTTCGCTCGGGTTTTTCAAACCTCTCCTACTTCTCGAAGGTGTTCAGGCGCTACGTCGGCTCTTTGCCCTCCGAGCTCTCGGGCAAAAGGTCGGCGAATTGTCCATAAAGCACCGCCGTTTTATCCATTGACTTTCACCTCGAACGCGTGTAAAATATATTTGTATGCCGATAGCTTTGTTGAATTGACAACCCTTGTTTACGTTTCGCTTGGAGAAGGAGCTGCGGCGTGTAAAAGCGGACACGGGAAAGGGAAAATGTCCATATAGTTCCTTGCGTGCCACTTGATTTCAGCAAAATAATATGTTAAAATGTTTAAAAGCAAAACATAAATAACAAGGAGAACAAAATGAGCGAATTCGATTCACCAAACTACGCCGAATACACCTACGACAAGAAAAACGAGGGCAAGATAAAGAAGCAGAGAACGCTTATGCTCGTGCTCTATATTGCCGTCGCTATTATTTACTTTGCGGTCTGCTGTATTACAAAGCTTTTACCGCTTATTGCCATTGAGCCGATACTTATCTGGATTCTCGTTTTCTTCACCTGGAAGTACGTGTCCTACGACTGCTATTTCGTGTTTGACGCAGGTATGCTCGAGCTTGGCACCGTGAAGGTTACAAAGAACGGCAGAAGGCAGTCCCCGAGGCATAAAATTCACGTAAAGGAAGCGCTCTTTGCAGCACCTCTTGTCGGGAACGAGGCAAGGCTCTCCGAGGCGGAGAAGGTTGACGACCTCGGCGAGAGCGAAACGAGCGAGAACAGAATTCTCATAATTTATAACAACGAGGGTGTAGACACCGCAGTAATATTCGAGGGCACAGCGAAGATTGCGAAAAATCTTGCGTCCTTCTGCCCGAACGCGCAGGATTTGAAGGGCAAGGTATTCCACGGCTAGGCATTTGGTTCGGTAGAGCCCAATGCAGTTATAATCGCCTGCGGATAGCTCGCGGTTATGATTGACTTCGTCAAGTTACGATGCCCTTCGGGCAGCTTGAGCTACACGTCATCGCCGTACTGCCTATAAGCACAAAAGCACTTATGATAGAGTTTTTCTCCGTCATAAGTGCTTTTCTTGCCGTTTAGACAACATTAGTTGTCAATTTTCGGTTATTGGTTATATGTTTGAGAGGATTTCCTCAACTCTTGCAAGTGCCTCGTCAATCTTGTCGAGGTCGCGTCCGCCGCTCATTGCGCTGTCGGGACGTCCGCCGCCCTTACCGCCGCAGATTGCCGAAATCTCGCGAAGGATATTACCTGCGTGCGCGCCTGCCTTGACTGCCTCGGCGCCTGCCGCCGCTACGAAGTTAAGCTTGCCGTCCGAAACGACCGCAAATACACAAACCGCGTCGGGGTGCTTTGCCTTAACGGTATCGGAGAGGGTGCGAGCGCCGTCGGGGCGCATATCAACTCTCGCTGTGAGGAGCTTGAACTTGCCGACGGTCTTAATTCCCGAAAGGAGCGCCTCTGCCTTAATCTCGGAAATCTTCGCGTTAGCCGACTCAAGCTCGCGGCGAAGCTCCTTAATCTCGCCCTGGAGTGCTGCCGCCTTGGTGGCAATTCCGTTAGCGTTCGGCGACTTCAGCTCGCGCGCGGTGTCGCGAATAAGCTCGTCACGCTCCGAAAGAAGCGCGAGAACGCCAAGTCCCGTCGTGCCCTCTATTCTTCTAACGCCTGCGGCAACGGAGCTCTCGGAGATAATTCTGAAGAGTCCAATCTCGCCTGTCCTCGATACGTGAGTACCGCCGCAAAGCTCGGTCGAATAGGAGCCAATCTTCACAACTCTTACGCTCTTGCCGTACTTCTCGCCAAAGAGTGCCATAGCGCCCATTTTCTTTGCGCTCTCGGGGTCGGTAACCACCGTTTCGCAGTCCTCGGAGAGGAGAATTCTCTCGTTCACGATAGCCTCAACGCGCATAAGCTCCTCGCGGGTCATAGCCGAAAGGTGCGAGAAGTCAAAGCGAACTCTGTGCTCGTCAACGTAAGAGCCTGCCTGCTCAACGTGAGTACCGAGAACCTCGCGGAGCGCCGCCTGAAGAAGGTGAGCTGCCGAGTGGTTTCTCTTTATTGCGAGGCGGCGAGCGACGTCGATTTTCGCTGTAAGGGTGTCGCCAAGCTTTACCTTGCCGCCGTCAATGCGGCATTCGTGGATATATATTCCGTTAGTTTTCTTGGTATCAAGAACGGTTGCCGAAAGCGATTCGCTGACAAGCTCACCGCTGTCACCTACCTGACCGCCGCCCTCGCCATAGAAGGGAGTCTTATCGAGAATTGCCGAGAACTCGCCCTCAGATACCTCGTCTACAGCCTCGCCGTCAACTATGAGCGAGATAACCTTTGCCGAAGCCTCTGTAGCCTCGTAGCCCAAGAACTCGGTGGGTGCAAGGTTCTCGAGCAGCGACTTCGAGGAGTCGGTCCAGCCCGAAATATTGCCTCTTGCGGCTCTTGCTCTCGCCTTCTGCTCGTTCATAAGCGCGGTGAACTCGTCCTCGTTTATAGAGAGGCCTGCTTCCTCTGCAATCTCACGCGTGAGGTCAACGGGGAAGCCGAAGGTGTCGTAGAGCTTGAACGCGTCGGCGCCGGGGATAAGCTTCTCACCCTTCGCGCGGAGCTCGGATATAAGACCCGAGAGAATTCCGAGACCTGCGTCGATAGTAGCGTTGAAGCGCTCTTCCTCGAGAACTATAACCTTCTGGATATAGTCGCGCTTGGTCTTAAGCTCAGGGTATGCGCCCTCGTTCTGTGAAATAACAATCTCGGAGAGTCCCTTGAGGAACATTCCCTCAATTCCGAGAAGCTTGCCGTGGCGGCAGGCGCGGCGAATGATTCTTCTGAGAACGTAGCCGCGGCCCTCGTTAGAGGGGATAACGCCGTCGGAAATCATAAAGGTCGCGCTTCTTACGTGGTCGGTAATAACGCGGATAGAAATATCGTTTGCACGGTCCTTGCCGTACTCCTTTTTCGCGATAGAGCAGACGGTGTCAAGAAGGCTTCTTACGGTGTCAACCTCAAAGAGGTTGTCCACTCCCTGCATAACGCAGGCAAGTCTTTCAAGTCCCATACCGGTATCTATATTCTTCTGAATAAGCTCGGTGTAGTTGCCGTTTCCGTCGTTGTTGAACTGCGAGAAAACGTTGTTCCAGATTTCCATAAATCTGTCGCAGTCGCAGCCGGGCTTGCAGTCGGGCGAGCCGCAGCCGTACTTTATTCCTCTGTCGAAGTAAATCTCCGAGCAGGGGCCGCAGGGACCCGAGCCGTGCTCCCAGAAGTTGTCAGCCTTGCCGAGCTTGACGATATGAGCCTCGGGAACTCCAATCTTGTCGCGCCAGATAGCATACGCCTCGTCGTCCTCCTCGTAGACCGAGGGCCAGAGAAGGTCAGAGGGAATTTCAAGCCACTCCGTAAGGAACTCCCAAGCCCAGGCGATAGCCTCGTTCTTGAAATAATCTCCGAAGGAGAAGTTGCCGAGCATCTCAAAATATGTGCCGTGGCGTGCGGTGTGTCCGACTCTCTCGAGGTCGGGCGTTCTTATACACTTCTGGCAGGTACAGACTCTGTTTCTCGGGGGAGTTTCCTCGCCTGTGAAGAACTTCTTCATCGGCGCCATTCCCGAGTTGATAAGAAGCAGAGATTTATCGTTGTTTGGCACGAGAGAAAAGCTCGGCAGACGGAGATGTCCCTTGCTCTCGAAGAAGGAGAGATACTTTTCTCTTATGTCGTTAAGTGATGTCCATTTCATAATAACGGGCCTTTCCCGCGCAAACACGCGCTCAAAATATTTAACATCTAATTATAGCACAGAGTAAAAGGCAAAGTCAAGTCTATAAGAAAATTTGCGAAGA
>JAFUQP010000017.1 GCA_017472305.1 Clostridia bacterium
AGTTCCAATGTGGCCGTTCAACCTCTCAGTCCGGCTACTGATCGTCGGCTTGGTGAGCCGCTACCTCACCAACTACCTAATCAGACGCAAGCTCATCTTCGGGCAGCAAGCCTTTGATGGTTGTACCATGCGGTACTGCCATTTCATGAGGTATTAGCAACTGTTTCCGGTTGTTATCCCTCACCCGAAGGTAGATTGCTCACGCGTTACTCACCCGTCCGCCACTAAGTATATTTCTATACTCCGTTCGACTTGAATGTGTTATGCACGCCGCCAGCGTTAATCCTGAGCCAGGATCAAACTCTCTAAAAAATTCTATAATCACTACCCGTTCGGGTACTAACTATCTTTTTTCAGAGCTACTATCTTAGCTTCTTCTTACTTTTTGAGTTTTTTCTCAATGTGTTTCTTGACAAGATAGCACTTCGTAACTTCCGTTACTCTGTGCCGCACAATTTGTGCTTTTTCTTCTTTTCGTGTTGTTCAATTTTCAATGAGCAATTTGCCTCCCCGAAAGTCGGCTCGTCTATTATACTACATTCTTTTTTAATTGTCAAGAGGTTTTTTGAAAGATTTTTTGATTTTTTTAAAGTTTTATCATTTGGCAAATTCCAACGAACTTTTGGTGCGTGATTTGTGCAAAATGACGATTAATATATTATACGATTAATGTTCAAAAAATGTTCACAGCCAATACTTGACATTCAACGGTTACGGTGATATAATAGTTTTAGCACTTTAAGGTCGAGAGTGCTAACGATTGGTTCGGGCGGCATCTTACAGTCGCGCGGAGTCCTTCCGTCAAGGCGCACCTTGGCCTGTATTTCAAAGGAGATATAATATAATGAAGAAAAAGCAATTCAAAACCGAGTCGCAAAAGCTTCTCGATATGATGATTAACTCTATCTACACACACAAGGAGATTTTCTTAAGAGAGCTCATTTCAAATGCGAGCGACGCGCTTGATAAGCTCCACTTTCGCTCGCTGACCGACAGCGAGGTTGCCATAGGACGCTCAGACTACGCTATTAATATAAAGGTAGACAAGGAAGCCCGCACTCTCACCGTCAGCGACAACGGCTGCGGTATGAGCCGTGAGGAGCTTGAGTCAAATCTCGGTACTATCGCAAAGAGCGGCTCGTTTGAATTCAAGCGTGACAACGAGCAGGGCGAGGATATTGACGTAATAGGTCAGTTCGGTGTCGGATTCTATTCGGCGTTTATGGTTGCAGATAAAATAACGGTACGCTCGAGAGTCTACGGCGAGGACATTGCCTATGAATGGGAGTCCGAGGGCGCTGACGGCTACACTGTAACAGAGTGTGACAAGCCTACATTCGGTACGGAAATTCTGCTTCGTATAAAGGCGGACACAGAAGACGAAAAGTACTCGGAATTCCTCGAGGAATACAGAATCCGCTCGCTCGTAAAGAAATATTCCGATTATATCCGTTACCCCATCAAGATGGAAGTAACTAAGAGCCGCAAGAAGGAAGGCAGCGAAAACGAATATGAGAGCTACAGGGAAACCGAAACTCTCAACAGTATGGTTCCTCTCTGGAAGCGCACCGCTTCAGAGGTAACAAAGGAAGAATACAATGCCTTCTACACAGAGAAATTCTACGACTACGAGCCTCCGCTTTGCACGGTTACTCAAAAGTCCGAGGGCACCGTTACCTACAACGCGCTTATGTTCGTTCCCTCTCACGCCCCCTTCAATTACTACACGAAGGATTACGAGAGAGGCCTTGAGCTGTATTCGTCGGGCGTGCTTATTATGGAGAGATGCGCCGACCTTCTTCCCGAATACTTCGGATTTGTTCGCGGTGTGGTTGACTCAGCAGACCTTTCGCTCAACATCTCGCGAGAGATGCTCCAGCACGACAGGCAGCTCGGTGTTATGGCGAAGGCTATTGAGAAGAAAATCAAGCAGGAGCTTTCAAAGCTTATGAATAGCGAGCGCGAAAAGTACGAAAGGTTCTTCGATGCGTTCGGAATTCAGCTCAAGTACGGAATATATTCCGACTACGGTATGCACAAGGATACGCTCGTTGACCTTATACTCTTCCACTCCTCGAAGGAAAACAAATACGTATCCCTTAAGGAATACACCGACGCTATGACCGAAACTCAGAAGTACATTTACTATGCGACAGGCGAGAGTGCTGCAAAGATAGAAATGCTTCCTCAGCTTGAGGCAATGAAGGCTCGCGGATACGAGGTGCTCTACCTCACCGACGACGTTGACGAGTTTACGCTCAAGGTGATAGGAAAGTATTCCGACAAGGAATTCAAGAACATCACCTCCGAGGCAGAGGACCTTGCAACCGATGATGCCAAGGAAAGCGTAAAGCGCGAGAACGAGGACTCAAAGGAAATGCTTGAGCTTATGAAGGAAGCCATAGGCAAGGTTTCCGAGGTTCGCTTCACCGCCTCGCTTGTCAAGCACCCCGTTTGTCTTTCCTCAAAGGGAGAGCTTTCGGTCGGAATGGAGAAGGTGCTCTCGAAAATGCCGGGTGCTGACGAGGGCGCGCCGAAGGCAGAGGTAGCACTTGAAATCAATTCATCTCACCCGATAAGCAATACTCTCAAGGCTCTTTACGAAACCGACAGGGAGAAGCTGAAAAAATACGCAAAAATCCTCTACTCGGTTGCCTCTATGATTTCGGGAGTGTCGGTTGACAATCCGCTTGAGCTCTGTGAGCTTGTATCAGAGCTGATGATTTAAGCAAAAGTCCGTCAATAATCAAGGGAAGAAGCGAAAAAAATAATTCGTTTCTTCCCTTTTCCCCTTGTATTCGAGAAAATAATATGTTATAATATACGCAGAAATCCTTGCTGACGCAAGTCTTTGGCGCTTCGCGCCGATGCATACGCATCCTGCGTGCCTTGAATCAGGTCATAAAAATGCCCTTGCGAGCAAGCATTTTTATTTGTGATATAATATACGCAGAAATCCTTGCTGATGCAAGTCTTTGGCGCTTCGCGCCGATGCATACGCATCCTGCGTGCCTTGAATCAGGTCATAAAAATGCCCTTGCGAGCAAGCATTTTTATTTGTGATATAATATACAAAAATATAAAAAAACACTTAAAGAGAGGACAAAAACATGTTAGAAAAGCTTGAAAGCTTCGGGCTACAAATACCCGAGCAAATAGCAGTTTATTACAGAGATTACACCCTGCTTGTCAGCCTTGCGCTCGTCGTAGTGCTCGGTCTGCTTGCATTCTTCGGATACCGAATTTTCAAGTCGGTGCTTATTATCGGTGGCGGTGTTATTGGCGGCACGCTCGCCGGAATTCACCTCACTCCCCTTATAGCCCCCTACGTTGCAACCTATATCCCCACGTGGATTAGCCTCAATGCAGCTATCGGAGTTGTTGTCGGTCTTGTTGCGGCTCTCCTTTGCTGGAAGGCAGTTAAGCTCGTTATCTTTGCAGGCGGCGCGGCAGTAGGTTATATCTTCGTCGGCCCTATGGCTGCAGGCTGGCTTGCCACCGCAGTTCCTTCGATTGCAGAGGTTGCGACCTCTTCTGTGGGTTCGATTATAGTATCGGTTGTTACTGCGCTCGTTTGCGCGCTCGTTCTTTACATATTCTTCAAGCTGATATTCATTGTGGCAACCTCTATTGGCTGCCCTGCGGCAATTGGATTTGTTCTCCTCTATACCGTAATTCCTCAGCCCGCAGACAACCAGGTTATCCTCGCTCTTGCGATTGGCGCGGCGCTCGGCTTGATTGCTCTCTACTACCAGTTCAAAACAAATGCAAGGGTAAGAAGCTTCCGCTTCTAATGCCATCACTGTGAAAAAAGCTCTCGCTTCAAGGGACGTACTTCTTAAGGACAGTTTTTAAGATTAAATAGAATAAGCTACCTACCGACAGGAAAAGGACAGAGAAAGCAACTGCAATCTCTGTCCTCTTTTCTTGACAAGCACTGCATCTGTGTTCACAGATGCTATTTTATTTGGTGATATGTTTGCTATCGCAAACGCGATATACTCGCTTTGCTCGTGCGATATATTGTCGCTTCACTCCAATGCGATATGATATAAATCCCCTCACGCCCCGCAGGGCATATCGCAAGGCGTAGCCTTATATCGCTCCCGCAAGGGAATATCGCAAATCCCGCAAGGGATTTATATCGCTGCGCAGTGTCCTTAAGGGCACTACGCTAAAGCGGGAGCTTTTTGACTTTCACAGAGTGATTTACGGGCAGCAGAACATTTTTTCGCAGTGACCGTCTTGCATAGTTTAATCCATATATTTTCGGAGCTTCTCAATCGCGCCCTTCTCAAGACGCGAAACCTGCGCCTGGCTTATGCCTATTTCGGCGGCTATTTCCATCTGGGTTTTACCCTTATAGAAGCGGCGCTCGATAATGCCCATCTCACGCTCGTTAAGCTTCTTCATAGCCTCTCGAAGCGAGATGTTCTCAACCCAGCTCTCATCGGACTCGCTCTCGTCGGCAAGCTTGTCGATTACGTAGACTGTATCCTCGCCGTCGCCGTATACCGAGTCAAAGAGAGAAATCGGCTCTACTATTGCTTCCATAGCCTCTCCAACCGCCCGCTCTGTTACCTCAAGGCGCTTTGCCAGCTCGGACAGTGACGCTTCCCTGCCCTCGCTTCTCGCAATTTCTTCCTTTATCTGTAGAGCACGGTATGCAAGGTCGCGCATACCGCGCGAAACCCTTACAGCATTGTTATCGCGCTGATATCTTCTTATTTCACCTATAATCATAGGGACGGCATAGGTTGAAAAGCGCACGTCCATTTCAAGATTGAAGTTGTCTATAGCCTTGATTAGCCCGATACACCCTACCTGAAACAGGTCGTCAACGCTCTCGCGCTTCGGGTTAAATCTTCCTATAACACTTAATACAAGGCGAAGATTTCCCATCACAAGCTCGCCCCTTGCCTCGTTATCTCCCGCCCTCGCGCGTATCAGCAGCTCGCGCTTTTCTTCCTCTGAGAGAGTTTTCAGCCTTGAAGTATTCACACCGCAGATTTCGACTTTATTCATTCGCATACTGCACCTCACTTATCCAAAGAGCCAAACTCAGGCTCTGTAAAAGAAAGCCGAAGCAGGCAATCTTATAAGCCCCGGCTTAACGTAAGGTTAGTATTGTCAGTTTTGTCGAAAAATAACCTTTATGCAAGAAAGAATGCTCTGAAGTCTTTATTAAAGCTTTTTGTCACTCCCACAAGGTCGAGTGCAAAAAAACGGAAGCCCGAGCAATTATCGCACAGGGCTTCCGTTTGTTATTTGCGGTTTTTTTACCAATACTTCTTCCAATCGGGACGGAGCATTCTCATAAGCGCTTCCATATAGAAGTAGTCACCCCAGATGCAGCACTCGTCAATGCCTATCCTACCTGCATAATAGTAGGTTCCGTGAAGAAGAAGTCCCTCGGCGGCACTGTCAGCGTCGGTCGCGCACTCGTCGATGAGTGCGTTAAGAATTTCGTCGCGTGCAGCCTCGTAGCGAGCCTTATGCTCAGCATCGAGAGGCATATTCCTCGTCGCCTCAATAAGTCCGCAGACGGCTATAGCCGAGGACGAGGAGTCGCGGGGCTCGCCGCCGTCGGTAAAGTCGAGGTCCCAATAGGCAATCTTATCGGTGGGAAGATGAGCAAGGTAGTAATCTACTATCTTATAATACTTCTCGAGTATAGTATCGTTGTGCATATAAGAATAGGTGTATGGAACGCCGGTTACGCCCCAAGCCTGACCGCGCGACCAGCAGCTCGTCGCCGAGAAGCCCTGCTTAGTTCCGCCGCCAAGTCGCTCGCCCGTAGAGGGCTCGAAGTAGTAGTTCTGATAAGAGGAGCCGTCCTCGCGGATAGCCGTTTCCATCGTGGTATTGAAGTGTGCAAAGCCCTTTCTCGTGAACTCTGCCTCACCGGTTGCTCTGCCTGCAAAGTAAAGAAGGTTAACGTTCATAAGGCAGTCGATAATAAGCCTGTAGTACGCCTTGTCCTTGCAGTTCTCGTCGCCTGCAAGCTGAATGAACTGTCCCTTCTCGCGGAAGCGGTTTCCAAGAACGCGGGCAGCGTCGATAGACTTCTCGAGATATCTCTTATCTCCGGTAATCTTGTATGCGGCAACGGTGGAGAGTGTGAAATTAAAGCCGATATCGTGGTCGTCCATTCCGAGCATATTATCTACGCGGTCAATGAAGGTTTCAACAAGCTTTAAGCCGAGGTCGAGATACTTCTTGTCACCGGTATACTGATACGCAAGGAAGAGCATACCCGTATAGAAGCACTGTGTCCAGCCGCCGCGGTTGGGGATAGGATAGTATTCACCGCCCTTGCTTGCCGACGAGGGGAAACTGTCGGTGAAGCGCTCCATAAGCTTATCAATCTTCAGAATTGCGTTGTTCATCGCTCTCTCGAGCTTTTCGTTAGTCAATACACTGTTTGCCATAATTAGATTTCCTTTCCGTTCTTGTCAAACAAAGGCAGGGGAGCAAGACAAATAATGTCGGAGCGCTTAATAGCGTCGCCCTCTGCAAGTATAGCCATCTTTCCTACAATCTCGCCGCCCGACTGCAAGACGAGATTTTCAAGCGACCGAAGCGAGCCGCCTGTGCTGATAACGTCGTCGACTATAAGAACCCTCTTGCCCTTAAGATATTCGGCGTCGTCACCGTCTATGTAAAGAGTCTGAACTGCTCCCGTTGTAATAGACTTCGTTTCGCAGGCAACAACGTCCTTCATATAGAGCTTAACGGATTTACGCGCGAGCACGTAGCGGTTTCTGCCCGAAAGGCGGCACATTTCGTGAATAAGCGGAATGCCCTTTGACTCCGCGGTAATCATTACGTCATGCTCGGGAGCACGCTCGTAAAGCGCCTCTGCACATTTTACCGTAAGCTCAACGTCACCGAAAAGAACGAACGCGGCAATATTAAGCTCGTCGCTTATCGGACAAAGCGTTAAGTCGCGCTCAATTCCCGCAACCTTAAGTTTATATACCATAACATTCTCCATTCCGTCGCTCACCGCGACAATACAAAATGATAATAAATACATACGTATCTCAATCCGATACTAGTATACTATAAATAAAATATTTTTTCAAGAGATAATCAAAAAAATAAACGATTTTACCAAACTGCGGAAGAATTGACAAAACGTAGGTAAAAATTGAAAAGCGCCCACGGGGATTAGCGTGATGTCCTTAACGGACAAATCACGCTAAACTATGATTGCCCTTTCGGGCAAGTTATGAGTTATGATATGCTTCGCATAGTTATGATTGGCTTCGCCAAGTTGTAGGTTAATAGGGCAATCGTATCATAACATTTGCGTAGCAAATTCATAAAGGCGAGCATAGCGAGCCTCATAACTCTAAACTAAAACCGACAGAAAAAGAGCAGACACATAAGGTCTTATGCCTTGCGTGTTTGCTCTTTCTGCTTGTGTAGGGGTTCCCCGAAGCGAAGTATGAGCTTTGGGGGTTCACG
>JAFUQP010000018.1 GCA_017472305.1 Clostridia bacterium
GGGCGTTATGCATCTTGAGAAAAATCTTTGGAAATTCAGGGAAAAGAATTCGGTTGATTTCTGCGTTGTGAACGGCGAGAACGCCTCGTTTATTACGGGAATTTCGCCGGAGCTTGCCGAAAAGCTTCTGCGCTCGGGCGCGGACTGCATCACGGGCGGAAACCACACGCTTGCAAACAAGCAGAGCTACACCTTCCTTGACGAGGTGCGCGAGATACTCCGACCTGTGAACTTCGGCGACTCGGCGCCGGGGCACGGACATGCGATAGTCGATTGTAACGGCTACAGAATGCTGGTGATTTCGGCTATGGGAAACGTTCATATCGAGCCTGTGCTCGACTCGCCCTTCGTTTACATTGACAGGGTGCTTCGCGAGTGCGAGGGCAAATATGATTTCTCGGTGCTTGACATTCACGCTGAGGCGACGGGCGAGAAGCTTGCCGTGGGCTACGGCTACGATGGCAAAATTAACGTGATATTCGGCACTCATACCCACGTGCAGACCGCCGACGCGCAGATTTTGCCCGAGGGCACGGGATATATCACCGACGCGGGAATGTGCGGCGAGTCGGGCGGAATTATCGGTATGAGCCCCGAGGTTGTTGTGAAAAAGATGCGTAGCCATCTGCCGATACGCTTCCTTCCTGCGAAGGGGGCTTGCCGCGCCGACGGCGTAATCTTCACGCTTGACACGGTGACCGCCAGGGTTACCGACGTTACCCCCGTCAGCTTTTAATTTGTGAGGTTCTTATGGAGCTTAAAACAAGACTTGCCGTAATCGGCGCAGGTCACGCAGGAATTGAGGCGGCGCTTGCCGCTGCGCGAATGGGTGTTGACACGGTGATATTCACAATCAACCTCGATGCGGTCGGAAATATGCCCTGCAACCCCTCGATTGGCGGCAGCGCAAAGGGACACCTCGTTTACGAGATAGATGCGCTTGGCGGTGAGATGGGCTATGCTGCCGACCTTGCGACCCTGCAGTCGCGCACACTCAATCTCGGAAAGGGTGCTGCCGTTCACTCAAAGCGTGTTCAGGCAGACCGCGCGCTATATAAAAATATAATGAAGAAAACCCTCGAGTCAGAGAAAAATCTCCGCCTCGTTCAGGCTGAAATAGTCGAAATTCTGACAGAGCAAGCCGACGGCAGGAGCTCGGTTGTGGGCGTCAAGACCTCGCTTGGCGAGATATGGAGCTGTGATTGTGCAGTTATTGCGACGGGCACGTTCCTTGAGTCGGAGATTTTCGTCGGGGACAGAGTTTACTCTGCGGGTCCTGACGGTATGCTCCCCGCAAGGGGGCTCTCGGCTTCGCTTTTGGCGCTTGGAATACCGCTTCAGCGCTTCAAGACAGGCACGCCCACGAGGGTACACCGCCGCTCGATAGACCTCTCGCGCCTTGAAGTGCAGAAAGGGGAGAGCGAGCCTATGCCCTACTCGGTGCGCTCGTCGGGCGCTGACACGAAAGAGGTCAACCGCGTGCCCTGCCACGTGGTTTATACAAATCAAAATACCCACAAAATTATCCTCGACAATCTTAATCGCTCGGCGATGTACTCGGGAAATATCCGCGGCGAGGGCCCGAGATATTGCCCCTCGATAGAAACAAAGCTTGTCAGATTTGCCGACAAGCCGCGCCACCAGCTTTTCGTTGAGCCCTGCGGGCTTGACACCGAGGAGATGTATATTCAGGGCTTCTCGACCTCTATGCCGACCGACGTGCAGTACGAAATGCTTCGCTCGCTTGACGGCTTTGAGAATGCCGAAATTATGCGCTACGCATACGCTATCGAGTATGACTGCGCTGAGCCTACCGCAATGTACCCGACGCTCGAATTCAAGGCAGTCGGCGGTCTTTACGGTGCGGGACAGTTCAACGGCACCTCAGGCTATGAGGAAGCGGCGGCGCAGGGACTCGTCGCGGGAATCAACGCGGCTTTGGCGCTTCTCGGGCGCGAGGCAATGATACTTCCGCGCTCCTCGTCCTATATTGGAACGCTGATTGACGACCTCGTCACAAAGGGTACCTCAGAGCCTTACAGAATAATGACCTCGCGCAGCGAGTACAGGCTTCTTCTTCGTCAGGACAATGCCGACGAGAGGCTCACGCCCATAGGATACAGGGTTGGGCTTATCGGCGAGGAGAGGTACTCCGAGTTTAAGAAAAAGCAGGAGAAAATCGCCCTCGAGGTATCAAGGCTTGAGGACACGGTTATCCCCCCCACAGATAAGGTAAACGAGCTTCTGTGTACGCTCGGCTCGTCGCCTATTACAACGGGTGCGAGGCTCTCGGAGCTACTTCGCCGTCCCGAAATCACCTATAAGGCTCTCGAGCCTATAGACGCTTCTCGCCCGACACTGCCGAGGAGTGTCAGACAGAGTGCCGAAATCAAGGTCAAGTACGAGGGCTACATCAAGCGTGAGCTTGCAGAGGTTGAGCGCGCCGCGAAGCTCGAATCAAGGCTCTTGCCCGAGGATATAGACTACAAAAAAATTCTCGGTCTGCGCCTTGAGGCTATAGAAAAGCTTGAGAAAATCCGTCCGAAAAGCATAGGTCAGGCATCGCGCATAAGCGGAGTCAACCCCGCCGACGTCGGAGTGCTTCTTATCTACCTCGGACAGGCGTAACAGGCGCTGACTACCGTTCTTTTGCAATAGAAGCGAGCGGAGAATGACCGCTAGCAGCTAATGCCAGAGAATTATAAAACAACCTATATAAAACGAACAAAACCGCAAATATGTAAACTGTGCGTTACATATTTGCGGTTTTTGCTATGTATTTACTTGATGTCCTTGGTGTTACTGGGCTGCGCTGTCAGTACGGGTGAAGATTATGTTGTCTAGGTACATATCAACATAACATCCGCTGTTAAGTTTAATATTAAGTGCTGTTGCATCCTTGGATATTGCTCCGTTGGAGCCAAACACGGTAACGCCGAGCTGCCCTCCTACTTCCCTTTCATTCACGTAGAAGTACGTATCAACAGTAGCTATACCTTCGTTATCATAATATTTCGTTACCATCTTGAATGTGAACCACTCGTCAACAGGCATGCTTCCTACGTTAGGATATGCTCCGTCAACCTTAGCATTACTCTTTATATTAATTCCATCGGAATTTGCATTAGAATAAAGGTTAACAGCATATAGGTTTTCGCTTCTGAAATCAATATAGCCAAAATTCGTATTAGCGGTAACCTTTGTTGTACCATCTGCTAAATACGAGGAAATATACATATCAGCCTCGAAGGTGTATGTATCACCGGCAGTGTTAGTTCCGCTTGCGAAACCGACTCTGAAGTGCTGGTTAGAGTTAGGAGTTCCGACAATTCGGTAAACTGAATCAGAAGCATCCTTAGGATTTTCAACAATGCCCGATGTCAAGCCGTTTGCGGGAGCATTCGAGAAGACGAGGCTACCCGACTCGTTTGCTTTGCCGCCAACCGTAAGTGCGCCGTCCTCGAAGGTGATAAGGTTAGGGTTTTTGAATACGGGGGTAAGCTTAAATGCCTCTTGGGGAGCTTCGAGGGTAAGGCTCTTATTTCCGTCTACCGTGAGCTCCCTTATGTCACCGCCCTCAAGGCTTGTGTAGGTCCAAGCATAGAGAAGCGAGGAGTCGCCGCCCGTGTAGGTTACGGTCAGTGCCGTGCCGGGATTTGAGAGAAGCGCTGTTTTTCCGTTTACCGTGCCGTCCTCAACCACGCAGTAGGAGAGAGCGTCCATACAGTGCTCGGGAGCTGTATCGAGGAAGAGTTTTTGTGCGCCTGTGCCGAAGGCGAGTATTCCCTCGTAGAAGGTTTTTCTTACGTAATCTTCGCCGTCCTCCTCGGTCTTGGATACGTAGTTTTCAAGATAGAGCTTCTCGTAGAGATATTCGGCAATGCTGTACTTTACAGCCTCGCCCTTTACAGCTTCGCCGCCCTCGTCGTACTCTGCCTGCATATAGAACTCCGTGCCGAGTGCCGATGCGGCAACCGAGCGGTTTGCGGTGCCTACGTAGTAATTTGCCTCAAACTGGGTAAGATAGGTCTTTTCGAGAGTGAACTCGTCAAGAGCTGTGCTTGCCTCGGTGGGGCTCTCGCTATAGACCTTAACGGTAACGGTCTTGCCCTCGGGGACGTTCGCCTCGGGAACGGCTACCTTAAGCCTGAAGGTGTCGCCGTAGGTTACGTTGTAGATTTCAATGTCGGGGCTCACGCTCTCTTCCTCGGCAAATACCGAGATAGCTCCGACGGTGAATACGAGTGCAAGGGAAAGGATAAGAATAATACTTTTAAGATTAAATGCCTTTTTCATTTTTCTACCTCCAAATAATTATTTTAGGTTTTGCCTGCGGTCCAACCGCCGTCGTCTTCGCCTTCAGAGCCAAGGGTGGCATTACCCGATGCGGTGATGATATCCTGCCGTCCGAGCAGAATTAGGTTGACTTGCGCTCTGTTATACTCGTTCTTTTCGGTCATTATTCAGATTTCTCCTTTCGTTCTTCATTTGATTTAATAATAGAAATAAATCTTTCAAATTCCTCTTTGCCGAACAGGGGAACCTCGTATTCGGAAAGCCCGAAGGCGCGGTATACGTTCTCGAGAATTCCACCGGTGCAGATTACGGTTGCGTTCATATCTCCCTCGTTTGTGTCGGGAAGCGCAACGGGAGCGCCCTGCGCCGTGGGGCTCGTTCTGTGCGGTTTGTAGGAGAAGGAGCCGTCGCTTTTTTTGAAGGTGGCTACCTTGTCGCGGGTTGCCCGCAGCGTTGCCTTGCTTCTTTTCAGTAGTGTTTTTCTGATTTTCTCTATTCCGTCAAGCTCTCCGAGCTTTCGCATAGAATTGTAAATATTATAAATTGAGAACCACGCGTTGTACTGCCAGCAAACGCTCTGGCAGACCTCCTCCGAGGTTATGCAGTCTATAATGCTTCCGATAGCCCTATCCGTGTTTGGAATTGCTATGCCGAGCTTGTCGTAGAGCGCGCTGACCTTGAGGTAGGCGTTTATTGAGGCGTAGCCTTCCTTTTTGCCCCACATTCCGCGCTTCTTGTCCTGTACCGACTCGAGATAGGCAGCGACGGTTTCGGAGAGACCTGCCGCTTTTATCTGTATGCCCTGCGCGGCTATCGCGTTTCCGCTGAAATAGGCGTCGTCCTGCCAGTCGTAGCTGTCAAGATACTTTATAAGCCTCTCGGGGCTTGTAAGATGGCTTGGCATTTCGGTTTGCACCTCACGTTTTTCGGCGACTTTGCCAAGCCTTTCAAGGGCAGTCGGGTAGTCGAAGTCAAAGCGGAATTTCTTCCTCATGGACTCCGCCCACATAAGGTCTCTTCCGCGCCTGTGGTCGGTTATGTCCTTGCCCCATTGAGGGTGATAGATATATCCGTCCTCGGGCGATTGAAGGCTCTTACAGAAGGCAATAATTTTTGCCTTCATAAACTCGGGAAGCTCGTCGCAGTTTTTCACGAGTCCAGAGCTTAAGAGGTAGTTCGTTGCCTGATTGGTGCTTTCAATATCGGGAAGGAACTGTGCGTTGTCCCTTGCGGAGTTGGAGTAATAGAAGCCGCCCGAGGCGCTGTCGTATATTCCCGCCAGCCAATCCACGACGTTCGGAGTATATAAGGAGTATAGCTCCTTCATATCGGACACAAATTCCTCACCCGAAAAGCCGAGCGCATCTACCGCACGGGATAGACCATCCCAAGTTTTTTTATTTTCCATTTTTACTCCTCCGTGGCGGTTCTTGTAAACTGTAGGTTGTCAATATAGAAGCTTGACTGTGAATTTTTGATGGTTTTGATATTAAATCTGTCGATATCCACGGTAATCGGAGTCGACGCGCCCGAGATTGTAAGTCCCGTATGACCGCCGAGGACTGTGCCGTTTACCGATACCGTCGAGTCGACTGCCTTCTCGCCCGAGCCGTTCTCGTAGCAGTAGCAGACAAGCTCGAAATCAATCCACTCATCGGTAGCAATTCCCGAGATGAACATACCGTAGTTGTCGGTCTTTACGTTGCTGTAGAGTGATACTGTGACCTTGCCCTCTGCGTCGATTGCCCAGAACATTCTGGCAGTGTAGAGAATCGCTCCGCCCGTTGTTCTGAAGTCCATATCGGCGAAATTCGCACCGTCCACAGCCCCCTCGCTGCTGATATAAAGCTTCATTTTTACGGTGTAGGTGTTGCCCGAGGCGTTGCCCTTCGAGGTGTCGAAATCAAACCTTACGTGTCTGTTTGTGCCCGAGGCGTTTGTTACCGCCAGCACCTTATTACCGTCACCGCTCGGCGACTCTGCAACCCCTGCTGTGAATTGCGGGTCCGAGGTCGTGCTCGGGGAAACGGATACCTTGCCGTCGCCAGAGGCTACGCTGCTCTCGCCTATAGACGAGCTCTCAAAATCAAAGCCGTCAAAGCCCGATTCCTCGCCGCCTGCGCCTGTGCCACTGCCGTCCTCGGAGCCGTCGCTCTCTTCGCCGTTAATAAAGGGCGCGTCTCTCCTTACAAAGCTCACGTCGTCGAGATAGGTTACCGACGAGTTGCCCGAGAGATACTTTATATCTACTCTGTCGGGAGTGAGGGATAGGTATTCCGCCTTGATAGCCTGCGTGTCGGTAGCTATAAGAGTGTCACCCGAATAGAATTTCGCCGTGGCGGTTCCTGCCTCGCTGTCAATAAACAGCTCGACTGTCAGCTCCACCCAGAAGCCGTAAGCAATAATATCGCTGCTGTTGAGGTAGGTGTTAAGGTTGGATGTGGTCGTCAGAGCGAGTCCTCTCGACTCCTCGGGAGTATTCTTGTTAGTTCTTATTCTGCGAAGGTTTACTGTATAAAAGATATTCGAGGTTCCCTTTATTCTAAAATCGAGCGTTGCAAAGGACTGCGACGCACCGAGCATACTGCCGTTAAGGTATGCGTCGAGATAAAGCCTCGTCCTGAAGATATAGTAGTTACCCGTGTCGCTCTCGGCACTCGCGCGGTCTATATAGATATGCGAGTTTGAGCTTGGGCTGTTTGCGGTTACGCCGAATGTGGCGTTGTCCGCGCCCGTCGGGTCGTCGGTTACCGCCTTGTCAAAGCCCGCGACGGTTGAGCCGCTGACACTGATGCTCGCGTCGCCGCTTATCGCGGAGCTTGAGCCTGTGCCGCTGCTTTCAAAGTCAACGGTATCGGTTGCCTCTCCCGAGTCGGAGTCCTCTCCGTCGCTCGGCAGGTCGGAAAGAGCCGCCGCCGTGACGGTTGCCACGCCGCCGTCGGGAATAATATCAACGTCGGCACACCGCCTGCCGTCAAGCGATTTGCACACCGCATAGGTAACTCTATCTCCCTGCGTAACCCTTACAGCCTCGAGGGTGTCGGGGACTGTGAGCCTTACGGTAAGGGGGTAGTTGTATATTTCGTCGGGAAGGCTGTCGGTGAGGGTTACCTTGATTTGCTCGCCCTCTGTGACGGAACTTACCGTTGCCGACTCCGCCTCTCTCAGATAGAGAACAGCGTCCTCGTAGAAGGCGTTCCATACGAGTCCGTCATCGACGTAGCCCGATATACGCTCGGCAATAGCCGACATATGCGAGTAGGTCACGGTCTGGCTAGGTACGTTGGCAGTATCCTGACAAACCTGGTGCATAAATATTACCGCCATCTTACCCTCTGCCGCCGAGTCTACGGTTGCTAGGGTTTGGTTGAGATAGGATTGACCTATCGACTCGGCTATAACGAAGTCCCATTCGACACCGTTCATTTCAAAAGCACCGCCCGAGCCGAAGTATCTGCCCGATATGTAGTGCTCCGATACAAGCTCTCTTGCCATGCCGTAAAGCTCGTCAAGCGAGTAGGTGCCCTCGTAAGCAGAGAAGCCGGGGTAGGCGAAGGTAAGAACTCTTTGTTCTGCGAAAAGCGTGCGGAGAATTTCTGCCGAGCCCACGACCTCGTCGGTGATTTTACCGTCTGAGTCGTCGGTGCCCCAGAAGTCGTGAGTCTTACTGTGTGAGGTAATCTGCCATCTTCCGGTGTTCAGAAGGTTTTTCCAAGAGGAAACCGCTGAGGCTATCGCCGTGCCTGCTTCGATGTCGTAGACTCTGTCGGCAATAAGTGCAACGTTACCGCGCAGGCTGTATTTTCTGTAAACAGAGTCAAGCAGCGCTGCCGACACGGGGTCGCCGTCGTCATGTATAAGCACCACTATTCCCGAGGCGCCGCCCTTTACGGGAAGTATCTCTGCCGCTTCGGTATTGCCGTCCTCCTCGTCCTTCGGAGGTTCGCTTTCCGTTATGCACTGAGAGAAGGTAACGTTGTCAAACGAGATATCGGCAGTCATAGCCGACATTGTATAGAAGCGGACTCTCTCAACGGAGGAGTAGGGAGCAGCTCCCGCGCCCTTTCCGTAATAGCGGTCGCTCTCAAAGAGCTTTGCTCCGTTGACGAAGCAGCGTGCCTTGAAGCTGTCGGCATCACCGAGCTCAATTTCAACCCGAAGATTAAACCAAGTATTCGGTGCAATTGAGGTTTTTACGTTTGTGCCCTGGCTTGTGTTATCGTGGTCGCGGAAGGTGAGAGTGCCGTCCTCGAGGACTATTCTTAACTGATAAGCGGTACCCGAGGCGGTCTCGAAGAATATGTGGTACTGCGGCTTTCCGCTCGTGCAGCTGATGAAATCGGTGTATATGTCGGAGGAGAATACCACATTATCGTAACCAGACCTCGTTTCTGTGACTGCTATATGCAACTGGTCGTTTCCTCCTGCGAGAGTACCGAAGGTCAGTGCCTTCGAGCGGCCGGAGTATATCATAAATTCCTTTATTCTCGTCTTTGCCGAGGTTGCGTTCAGGGGTTGTATCTTCGAGGGAAGCCTTGATGTCATTGCCTCATCGAAGGTCAGCTCTCTGCTATTGTCCTCATAGCTTTGGTATATCTCGCTCTGCTTTTCATAAACCGAGTATACAAGCTCGCCTCTTATGTTATCGACGGCAAGCGTCGAGTTGCCCGATACCGTCGCTACCGCAATTTTTTCGGGTGAGAGGGTGCGTGCGCTCTCGCTATAGAATACCGCGCTTGTGCCTACGCATTTTCCGTTTACGAAAATCTGTGCCTCGTCCTCCTCGGGATATAGCTTGATTTCCAGATTTAATTTCTTCGTTGCCTCGGCGGAATAGAACACGGGCGAGAGCAAACCAGAGAGTGAGTATTCCGAAAGACAGAGCTTTTTAGCTTCTCTTTTCACTCCTATGGCGAAAATCGGAGCTCCCGTACCGTCGGTCACCGCAATATACCATAATCCCTCATTGCCCGCAGAGAGCGTAGCGAGGTCAAGAGAGAGGAGCACCGAATTTGTTACGACACCGCGAACCTCAACGGGAACGGTGAGTCCCGAACCGCTCGGCAGAGTCGCAGCATTGCTGCCGTCAAGCCGTCCGAGCGCCGCGCCGCCTGACAGTATCACGTTGGGGTCAGCACCCTCGAAGCCGTGTATTACCTCGTCGCCCGTAGGTTTAAGTGCATCGGCAAACAGACGCGAGTTCCTCTCAGCCTTAATGTTATCAAGAGTGAAGGAGGGCTGTGAGCCGCCTGCCGAGATTTCAAGAATACCGGGCAGGTATTGCTTTCCGTAGGGCGAGAGTTCTTTGCTGGCGGCATAGAGCGTGCCGTCGAGATAAATAAGGGTAATATGCTCGCGCTCAAAATACTCAAAGGATACGTGGACCGTTTCTCCGAGGGCGATTTTTGTGCTTTCGTAGGATTCGGTAACGCTGCCGCCGGGCGCCGCTTTGATTACGGCATAGTCACCTACCGTCTCTATTCTGAAGGCGGTTACGGCGTTACCAAGACTGTTCTTTTCCTTTAATACTACGTCGAGGTATCCGCCCGCGGGACACTCGGGGTCTACGGTAAGGTCGAAGCCGTAGAGGTTGCATTTTGCGTTTACCTTTCTCCTGATTATGGGAATCGACAGACCGCCGCCCGAGGTAAGTGCGAGAGCTCTGCCCCCGTCAGTATCCGTGAGCGCGGCTCCGCTGCCGGTTACCGTCATACCGTCGGGATATTCTGCTCCCGACTCCTCGAAGCCGTATACCTTGTCGATATTGTTAATCTCGTCAACGTTCTGATAGAGCTTACCTGTTGGCATTGAGTACGAGGCGGAGCTCTTGTAGAGCGCTACGTTATCAAGAAGCACTACGGAGGAGCGAGAGGATATTGAGGACATAGTAATTCCCGTGTAGGATGCGGAGGGCTTTCCCACTCCTGTCTCAACCCTTGACGCGGCATTGTCGTAGTAGTTGTTGCTTACTGCCGTAGCCCTGCCGTTAAAGTAGGCGATAATTCTTACCGTGTTGTCGTCACCGACGTAATACTCAATTTTAAGATTAAACCACTCGCCGATGGCGGGAGCCATGCCGAGCTCGGTTTCTATACGTGCCGTGCTCGAGGTGTTAGAGGAGTCCCAGAGGTTCAGCTTGCCGTCCGAAATTCTGAAGGCGAGCATATAGCATCTGCCCATATTCAGCTGAATTATGTAGCCGTCGTCTGCCGACTCAATGCAGACGTCGCTCTCAAATACGTAGCAGCTCTGCGAGGCGGTGCTTGTGCTTATAGAAATCGAGTTCTGCTTTCCCGAATCGGCGGGAGAGTTGAATCTTAAAACGTTTCCGTCTCCACGTGGGTCGGGCTCTGCGGTAACCGAGGCGAGAGAGGATTTAACCTCTGCCGAAACGCCGAAGGGAAGCGAGCCGACGGTATCGTCGTCGAAGGTCATGTAATCGACGTTCACCGTGCCGTCATTCTTGATAACCGGCTGGATATCCTCGAGTATCATAAGATAATTTATCGCATCAGCCTTGCCGAGCACAGGTATTTTTACGTGGGCAAGACCCAGGGCTGAAAAGAGGTTGTTGAGCGTACCCTCGATGCATATATCCGTCGCGTTTACGTCGCCTTCGTTGGAGTACGGAACGCATACGGGCATACCCTGCGAGGTGTAGGAGGAATATGCCTGATGGTAGGAGAAGGAGCCGTCAAGCTTTCTGAACAGGAGCAGCTTTTGCGCCGAAGCTACGATTGACTCGGCACCCTGCGCGTAGAGCAGAGCGCGTATTTCGTCAATCTTTTCGTTGGCAGACGCTCCGCCGTGCAGAGAGATGTTTTCTATTACGTTATTGATAGTAAACCAGTTATTGTAGATACAGCAAACGTTATAGGGGTCCTCGCTCGTAGTCATAGAGTAGAGCGCAGAGCTGACAGCCTCGGCAGCGTAGGGGAGGGGCGCTCCCATATCGTTGTAGAAGCAGGATATTTTCATAAGACCGTTGGTTGCGTGATAGTCGTACTTCTCGTCCCAGGTGCCGGTCTTGGGATTTTGCTTCGAGTTCAGCCATTCTATTGCTATATCGGCAAGCGAATACCTTGCACCGTTTGCCTTTAAGTCGGCGTCCCTTGCGAGTATCTGCGATGCCTGCGCGGCAAGCTCGTTGCCCACCTCGTAGGACTCGGTCTCGACCGGCAGGGAATCAAGATACGCCCTGAAGGACTCCTCGTTTCGAAGATGAGGAGTAACGTAGGAGTCTTGTGCCGCGAGAATCGCGCGCGATACGGCAGTCACGGCAGAGGAGCCGAGCCTTGCGGTAAGCCCTGACGATACTGCCTCAGGCTCGTCGGAGCCGAGTGCGCCCTCGCCCTTCATACCGTTCGGAGTATCGTATTTCGGTAGCGCACCCAGGTCACCGAGCGTCTTGGTTGCCCAGTTAAGGTCCCTTGCGCGCCTTGATATCTGCGTGTCGGTCAGCTCCTGTCCCCACTGCGGGTGGTAGAAGTAACCGTTCTCCGCCTGAAGGCGCTTAATAAAGGTCACTATATTTTCCTTCATTTCGTCCGGAATAAAGTCAACGTAGGAGCTTTTGCCCATGGATTTAGCAAGTCCCGAGCCCGAAATGAAGTTGAGAGCCTGCCTTGTTGACTCTATGTCGGGAAGGAAGCCGTTGGTATCTCTTGCGGAGTTCGAGTAGTAATAGCCGCCGCCACCGCAGCTTAGAGTACCCTGACATTCACCGTCGCAGATGCATATCGAGGGCTCGTAGAGGTTGGCAAACCACGAAACGACGTCGCTCGAGTATATCGAGTAAAGCACCCGAAGAGCCTCGGTCATCTCTTCGGAATATTCCTCGGGAATAGCCAGGGAAAGCCGTGACCATTTGCTCTCGAGCCCAACCTCGTCAAGCGTGCGCTGATAATCTATAATATCGACCGTGCCTGAGCCGAGTGTGCCTGAGGAGAGGCTGACCGACTCCTTGCCGATAACGTATCTTGCAACGAAGAGGTCAAGCGCATATCTTGCCGCCGCCTCCGTGCCGTAGCCGTCAACGTCGTAGGCGAGGGCGACGCTCTTGCCGTCGGAATATATCACAAACCGCGATTCCGAGGGACTCTCGGGAATAATTCTTTCGAGCCTTCTGTAGGCGCGAGCAGATATATCGCGCTCGGTTCTTCCAACTACGATTTCGTATTCGGTCTCTTCCTCTGTCGCGGCGAGGAGCTTGGTATCGCTCTTATTGGGGAGAGAGTCCTTTATATCGTCGGCTATTGAATAGGCAAGGTTATTAACCTCGTAAACGACGGTGTAGGCAATTATGCCGTCTGCCGTGCCCGCGCTATCCAAGCCGCCGTCGGTGTTTCCGCCTGAGGAGCCCGAGTCACTCGCGTCAGAAGAGCCACTATCCCCAACCTTGCAGGAAAACAGCAGAGCTATTGAGAGGCTCAGAATCAGTGTAATTATAAAAAATCTTTTTTTCATTATGACTCCTTTCCGCGATTAGCCAATTCGGCTTGGCATTAACTGCCTGTACGAAATATAAAATATTAAAAGATATTACAAGAATACCTTACATAATGATTATAGCACATAGATAATCTAAATTTATATTGAAAAAAACGGCAAAAATGGTAGAATAGTATTAAAAATGAAAGGAAAAAGCCGATATCGCCATAAAACGGTATCGACTTTCCATTATTTAACTGATTTTAAATTTGCAAGGTTCCTTTATCTTCTGATTTTCGGGGTTTTGATGAGGTAGAACTCGTTGCCTTTGAGGCTGCAGACAAACGAGCCGACAGAGGCGTTGAAGCGGCACTCGCCGCCGGGCTTATTGCCCGACTCGTGGTCCCAGGAGTCGCCCGTGAAGCCGTGGCCGTAGAATGCCCACTGCCTGTCAAAGGTCATATGGTGTACTTGATGGCCGATACGGCACTCCACGCCGTCTACAGTCACCACGCTGTTTGTCGGGTAGACGGCTGCCGTGGGGATTGCCTCTTTTATATCATCTGCTACATCATTGTTGCCCGGGACTATCATTATTTCCGCTCCTGACTCGGCGAGAGTGTTGAGAATATATTTGATTTTTGACTTGTATTCGTATCTCGTGCCCGGAATTCTGCCAACCTTCACCTCGTCGGCGACGTCGCCTGTGTGTAGAATTATATCGGGCTTCACCTCCTCGATAAGCTTTTTGAAGTAGGGGTATTCCCTTGAGTCGGTGTCGCCTATATGAAGGAATTTAACTCCCTTCATTTCTCTTACCTCGGGCGGAATATCTATCGCTCCCGTGTACTCCGACAGAAAATACTCGCGGTCGAACTCCTCGCGCGAGAGGTAGTTACTGTAGGTCTTCTCATAGGGGATATGCGACGAGTCGCAGTGCGCGGTCATTTTGGGATTTTCGGGGTCTGTATAGGAGATGGCGCAGTTAAAGAGGAATGGGTGCATACGCTTCGGTATGCCGTAGAGGTTGATGAGAGCCGCGGTTGACGCGCCGTGGCCGACGTAGAGGATTTTCTCGTTTTCGTATAGCTCCTCCGCAAGAGCGACGCCCGCTCTTACTCTCTCGAGGACCTCGTCTGTGTCCTCTATTTCGTTTGTCCACCAAGGGTAGTCGAGGGTTGCATCTTCGTCAATTCGGCTATATTTTTGACGAATCTCGTCAAGGGTGAGGCCTCGGTACTCCTCTATCTGCTTTTCGGTTTTGAATATCTCTCTTATCGGAGCGAAGGGTATAACCTTCAGCCCTGTAATTTCGGCAATAATATTCGCGGTTTCAAGGGTTCTCATATATGGTGAGGCAAGGATTTTTCCGTCAAAGCCCTCGTCAAGAAGCCTTTTGCCGAGAAGTGCCGCCTGCTCTCTGCCGAGGTCGGAAAGCGGGTCCTCGCCTGCGGGGTAAAGGTGATTGCCTACGAATTCAGACTCGGGAGCAATCTGACCGTGTCTTGTTATTATTCTTAGCATACTGTTTTTCCTTCCCAAAGTCGGTATGAGGGGATTTCTCCGAGGTACTCTCCCTTTGTGGCGAAATATATAGGGTTTGTCAGCATAATGCATCTGCCGTCTTGGTTATACATCTCGGCTCTTACAAAACCGAGCGGATACTCGGGGGTGTAATCATATTCGAGCGAGAAGTCCTCGCCTGCGACTGTTTTACCCTCGTAGACCGCCCGTCCGTCCTGAATAAGCCTTACCGTGTACTCACTGTCGGCTGTCGCCGCAAAAAAGCGCACCCTATGCGCGGGGGAGTCGGAATACACCGCGTCGCCAAGAGTCGCGCCCTCGCACTCGAGGCTGACTGCGAAATTCAGATAAACGGGGTCGCCCATATATACTCTGCCGCGCTTCATAGCCTCTATGAAGGCTTCCTCGGGCGCGGGGTAGGGGTGGTCCTCGCTAATGCCTATCCAGCTTGCAAAGTTGTTACCCTCGTACCAGCTCTGTCCGTTCTTGTGGCTGTCGCTGTCACCGTAGCCTGTAATGAAAATTCCCGAAAGGCTCAAGGTATCCCAGAGGCGAAGATACTCGGCGAGCCCAAACGCGCCTCTGCCCTCGGCAAAGCCTATCTCAATAAGGCTTGCGCCGTATGCCTTCGTTGACACGAGGCTTGCCGCCTCGTTTATAACGTACCTTGAAACCTCCTCGGGGGTGAGGTCCTTTTTTGCCTTGAATTTATTGTTTTCAAATGGGTGGTTGTATGCAAATATTCCGCCGTGAGCCTTAACGTGCTCGACGGCTTCCCACGCGCTGACCGAGTAGCCGCGCGCCTCGTAGTCTATAACCGGAACGCAGGTTGAAAAGACGTTCTTATGCTGCCCTGCGCCGCTGATTTCGGTGGTAACAAAGGGCTTTACGCCATATCTCTTTCCAATCTCGTCGGCAACCCTGCGCTGTCTTGTGATAACGCCGTCATAGCTGTACTTTGAGAAAATCTCGAAGCGGTCGAGGATTATCTCGGCACTGCCGCCGCGCCTTGCCGCGACTGTGATTAAGACGGTGTCAAAGACGTTGTCAAGTCCGCCGATTTCGTATAGCTCACTTATATCGTCCGAGAGGGAAAGTCTGTATAAGCCGTCCTCGCGCTCCTCTATCGGAAGGCGAAGTGTATGAGGCGTTGACTGCCCGTCGTAGCCGTCGAAGGAATAGACGAGGTGCGCGGGGGTGTGGTCGGGCGGCCTTTGCGAGAGGCGCACGTCAAGGTAGATATGCGCGTCGCCCGACGTCTTGAATTTCATACCGAGAAGCAGTGAAACCTCGGCAATAAGCGACACGGTGTGCCGCGTTCCTTCAGAGAAGAAATACGCGCCCGCCTCGGCGTATTCCTCGGACTCAGCAGAAGCCTTAAGCACGAGCCTTCCACACTCGGCTGCTGCCTCGACCTCTCCGAACAGCTCGAAGCCGTGCTTTACAAGAGGTCGCCTGTCGATTATTCTCTCCCCGAGAGAGAAATCAAAGCGGTTTATTGGATTTTTCTTTCTTCCCGTCCTCGTGTCGTGGTCGGTAAACCTTATGTATCTCATTCTGAGATTCTTTGCGTTGTAAATATGCCCTTCCATGCTTCCGCCGGGCTGGTGGCAGGTATGTAAGTGCATGTGCATTGGCTCGTATATCATATCTTCTCCGTTTGTTTGATAATTGGGGCTGTCGCATTTAAGGCTTCTGCTCGGGCTCCTTTCGCCTGCCCCTTCTTTATGACGACCGCCCCACGAGCGTGGGGCGGCTGCCGTCCGTCAAGAACATTTTACATCAAAAAACGAAAAAAATATATAAAAAAGCTATCGAATTAACAGGAAAGTATAAAAAATCAACTGTTCTCGCTCATATATTTTCCGGGCGTTGTGCCGTAGTGCGCCTTGAACAGGCTGATAAAATATGCAGTGCTTCCGAAGCCGCACTCAAACGCCGCCTCGGTTACACTCTTGCCCGAGATTAGCTTTGCCGCCGCGACCGAGAGCTTCTTCATTATAAGAAAATCGTGAAGCCCCATATTCATTCTCGATTTGAAATACTGCGAGAGGTAGTTCTTGCTGTAATTCATTCTTCGCGCAAGCTCCTCTACGGTGGAGATTTCGGCGTATTCGCTGTTTATCTCGCTGATTATTCTGCCTATCAGTCCGTCGGTGCCGCCCGCTGCCCTTTCGGTTTGCTCGGGGGACTGGAGCCTTGATAGCAGCACGAGCATTTTTATCAGCACCGAGAGCATAAGAGCCCCCGTGTGCCTTCCGTTCTTTTTCGAGAGCTTGGCGAGCTCTTCCACGTAGGAATAATATTCCTTTTGCACCTCTCCCTCAAGGCGAAGTATGCTTACGTCGCTGTCGGAGAGAAACGCGCCGAGCGCAGGGCTGACGCTTTCAAGAAGCTCGACCATATAGACCGGCATCTTACAGACGAGGCGGGTGTACCGAGCCTCTATTTTTTTACAGCCGCCAACGAGTACCCCCGGGCGCAGAAGCAGAACGCAGCCCGGCTCGAGCGAGTATATTCTGTCATTTACGAAATAAAAGTACGGGCCCTCTCCGTATATGTAGGTGTATACCTCGTAGAAATTATTGGTTTCTAGCCTGAATTTACCTGCTCTTGAGGTGACGTTATCCCTGTATTGGACGAGGAAATTTCTGTCGCTGTGGGGCTTACTCATATCTTTTTCCTTTCTTGCAGAGAGCATATCTCAGTTCTCTGTGGCTTCGTTGGTATTCGCCGACCGGAATTTTTCCCTTTATACTATTAATTATACTCCAAAGCTGTGGGATAAGCAAGACGAAAGTCAATAAAAGAGTGCGTTTTTGAAAAATTGCCGCTCCAGAGAGTGAAATCTAAATACCGCATCTTGGCAGAAAACCGAAAAAGACTAAATATCTAATAAAAAATGACAAGATTTGAAAAGCATTTCGGGGTAGTCTATTGTATCATTATTACAAGGGGAACTCTACGTTCCCGATATTCTGACGAGTTCGGCTATGCGGCATTTGGCAGTGGCAGGCTTTTTTGCAACCCGTTCGAAAACCCGGAGGTTGATATGAATAATTCAGAAAAGACGGCAGAGGACAGGTGGTCTGCCGTCGAGGCGGCAATAGGAAGAGAGGCAAGAGTTGCCCTCGAGGAGCATTACGCGCTCTTTGACGAGAGGTTTTACCTTTGGCTTGCCGACCTTTACGACCCTCAGACAGGCGGCTTTTACTGCACGAATGCGGCGCGCGATACGGAAGGCTATCTTCCCGATATACAGTCAACGGCGCAGGTGCTTGCGTTCCTTGACAATTCGGGAATGACAAGAGAGGCGGGGGGCTGGCAGTACGCTATTCCCGTGGAAATTGCCGACAAAACGGTAAATTTCGTCAAGGGTCTTCAGTCGTCGGAGGACGGCTACGTATATCATCCGCAATGGGAGGGAATGAAATACACCGAGTCACGGCTTGGCAGGGACGTAAACTGGGTGAGCGAGATTCTTCGCCCTCTCTACCGCCGATATGAAAAAGAGTACCGCGAGACGGGCTGCAGCGAGGACGAGGCAAAGGAACTGCTTAAAAAATATATGCCCTATTGGGACACTCCCGCAGGGCAGAGAGGCTCGCTTGGAAAGCCTTCGCGAACAAGGACGGCTGTCTCTGACGAGGCAAAGGGGGCTCCCGCGGCGTGGACGCCGCAGCTTCGATCGCTCGAGGCGTGGAGAGCATATCTCTACGGCGGCACCGTCGGCGAGGACGTCTTTTCGGGGCTTGACCTTTCGGGCGATTCCTACACCGTAGGCAACAAGCTCGCGGCACAGACAACGCAGATAAGGCAGAGAGATACAGAGGCGGCGGCAAGCGGAGAGCCTACGGGCTATGCCGAGCTTACAAGGAGGTTCCTTGACGAAGGAATAAGAGAGGAAAGCGGTCTTTGGGAGGACGAAGTTAAATACAACTCGGTAAACGGACTTATGAAGATATGCTCCGTTTATAACGGAATGGGCTGGGCGTTTCCCTGTCCCGACAGAGCTATGCGGTCGGCTATGACCGTAGCTACTCTTGACGGCCCCGACTGCGACGGAAAGTGGGCTGTTGCCTCGGTTGACATTTATAACCCTTGGGTGGCTATATCGGGACTGTTCTTAAACGTGGAAAACTACGGCGACCCCGACAAGAAGGATAGGTTTGTGTCGGTGTGGCGAGAGGAGCTGAAATCGCGTGCCGCGAGTATGATAAGGGGCACAAGCGCGAAAATAAAGAGGTTCGCAAAGGACGACGGCTCCTACGGCTATCACTGGGGCGCTCCCTCGGCGCACGCGCAGGGAATGCCGATTACCGTCCCAGGGGTTGTGTGCGGTGACGTTGACGGCGGCTGCATTGCTTCAACCGGAACTCTTGGAAGAATATGCGCGGCTCTCGATATCAAGGAGATAGTGCCGCCTCTCTTCGACTCTGTCGACCTTGAGAGATTTACGGAAAGGCTCTTATCTTCGGAGAGGCAATACAATGAGAAAAAAGCAAACTAATATTTACATAATATGCTTTTTCGGGTTTGTTACAAAGGAGAACGATTTATGAAAAGGCTATATCTGCTCCTTATGTGTCTGTTCATTACGGTGGCGCTGCTTGCGTCCTGCACTGTGGGCGGGGACTCGGGGAGCTCTGATAGCGGCTCGGGCAATTCCGGTACACAGGGCTCGGGCGACAGCTCAACCGACGGCGGCTCGGATAATACGGGTGGCGCGGGTACAGGTGACACAGACGGCGGTGCGAAGCCCTCTGCCGAGGCTATATTCGGTGCGGGGATAAGCACGAAAATTATCAGAGGTGCGGGCGACTCCGACTCCGAATTCCTTCAGCTTATTATTGAATTAAAGAATAAAATCGGTGAGAAAACCGACGGCTCGGCTACATTGGACGACGACGTGTCGGCAAGCGGCGAGCACGAAATCGTCATCGGTGACACCGACAGAGCTATAAGCGCCTCTGCCGAGCGTGCGCTTTCGCGTGCTTTGAGGGCGGCCTCATGCAAGGAAGAGTATCAGGACGAGGTGCTCCTCGCCTTTACCGTTTATGCCGAGGGCTCGTCGGCTGCTATCGTGTGGAACGACGAGAGGATTGCCGAGTGGGCTATCGAGTATTTTGCGGAGAATTATCTCGGCTCGGGCTCGCTTATTCTTGAGGACGGATATTCTCATTCAAGGACCGTCACGCTGCTAGAGTATTACGCCGCGCTGGACGCGGAAGGCTTGGAGGCAGAGTGGGCGGCGGTTGAAGCTACTCTCGGAGAAGATGCTGCCGAAGCGCTGAAGGGATATTACACCCTCTTTGACGATAGACTTTACCTATGGCTTGCCGACCTCTACGACCCCGTAAGCGGCGGCTTTTACTGCACGAGCGCGGCGCGCGACAATCAGGGATTTCTTCCCGATATACAGTCAACGGCTCAAGCACTCGCCTTTCTCAACAACTCCGGAATGACCAAAGATTTTGGCGGCTGGGAATACGCGCTCCCTGCAGAGATAACCGATGCGATTGCGGAGTTTGCCAAGAGCCTGCAGTCACCCGTTGATGGATATTTCTATCACCCGCAGTGGGAAGGGCTCACCTACACCGCCTCGCGCCTCGGAAGGGACGTAACCTGGGCGGGTGAAATACTCAAGCCTCTCTACGCTCTTTACTCGGCAAGATATGCCGAGGCGGGCTACAGCGAGGACGAGGCGAAGGAAATGCTTAAAAAATATATGCCCTATTGGGACACTCCCGGCGGGCAGAAGGGCTCTCTCGGAAAGCCCGACGGCGGCAGCGTTGGTGCGGTGTCGTATATGGGTGTGACCCTGCCTCTTTCCTCTGCGAGGTGCAGTGCTGCACGCGCGGCGGCATCGACTGTAATTGCGGTCGCAGGCTCTTCCACCTGGACACCCCAGCTTCGCTCGCTTGAAGCCTGGGAGGCGTACCTCTACGGCGGCACCGTGGACGGAGTAACCTATGAGGGCTTTGACCTCGAAGAGGATTCCTATACTCCCGGTAATGCTCTTAACGCGCAGATGTCGCAGATACTGGAGCGCGATAAGGAGGCGGCGAGGAACGGAGAGCGTACGGGCTACGTCGATTTGACAATGAAGCTCCTCGACGGGAGCGTGAAGGCGCATAACGGCCTTTGGGAAGAGGAGTTAAGCTATAACGCCGTAAATGGTCTTATGAAGATACTTACGGTTTATAACGGTATGAACAGAGCTCTTCCTTATCCCGACAAGGCTATGAGCTCGGCTATAGCCGTAGCAACTCTTTCCGTTCCCGATTCAGACGGCAAGGAGCCCACCGCCGCGGTTGACGTATACAACCCGTGGGTTTGCATATCGGGAATATTCACAAACGTTTCAAAATACAACAAGACACTTGACAGACAGGAATTTGAGTCGGTATGGCGCACCGAGGTTACCGAGAGTGCCGCCGATATGATAAAGGGAACCGCCTCGAAGATTGCAAAATTCGCAAAGACGGACGGCTCCTACGGATATCACTGGGGCGCACCTCCCGTAAATGCGCAGGGTATGCCTGTTACGGTTTCGGGAGTGGTTTGCGGCGACGTTGACGGCGCTTGCCTTTGCTCTACGGGAAGTCTGTCAAGAATGTGCGAGGCGCTGGGGCTTTTGGACTACCCAAGCCTGTTTGGAAGCTACGATATGGAGATTTTCTCGCGAAGGCTTCTCGGTCTTGGAGAGATAATCAAGAATTACGAAGAGGACACCGACGTTTACGTCTACGATTTTGAGGACGGCGTGGCGGGGGTTGATTACCCTGAGGTTGAGGGCGTTATTCATAAGCTTAACAGCCGAGCGGTCAGCGAGCATAACAGCGCGACAGAGGAAAACCGACTGATGCTTACTGTGACCGACGGAAACCCCGAGCTTGGCATAGCTTCGCAGTTCAAATCGCTTGGCGTTGCGAGCGACAAGGCGTCCTGCTACATTCTCGAGTTCGATATATATATCGAGGATATCGAGAAGGGCGATTATATGGAGATAAAAGTAGGCACTGCCGACAGCGCGGCATATATGATGACGCTAGAGGCAACCGACGGCAGCAGGATGTCTATGGGCGACAACTCGGGCTCGATAAAGAAATCCTTCGGTAAATCCTTCGGCTCGAAGCAGTGGCACAACATAAGAATTGAGTACTACGTAGGCTCGGCGTCCGAGGTCGTGATAAAGAACTTTCTTGACGGTGCGCTGATATATAACAGCAATAATTACTACGGCAGAAAAACAGGAGAGGTCGTAGAGCCTGACCCGGTTTACGACATGGCGTCAATATATTCAACCTACCCCTCTACGATGGTATTCCATCTCGATAACGTGATTGCGGAGAAGTCTACGAAGAAATACGTTCCCGAGGCGGTCTACAACCCGAACAGAGTAAAGGACTTTGAGGGAGAGGGAATGCCAACGGGAGTTAAGGCACAGGATTCGCAGCTGACGGCCGACCCGCTTGGCGGCCCGAACAGAGTCCTTAAGGCGAATGGCACGGTAACGGTAAGCACCACCGAGCATCTTACTCCCGCGAACGTATTCGTCTATGACTCCGACGTCTATATACCGAGCAGCGCACCCGACGGCTCGCTTGCTACTCTGTATATGACGAGCAATACTGTGGGAGAGTCACTGTACGCTCTGACCTTCAGTGCCGTCACCGAGGGGGAGAAACGGCTCGTAAGGCTTTCCGTGACTACCAAGGAGGGCGTGACTGACAAGGTTGTGGGGTACGCGCCCATAGGCGAAAAATTCCACCTCAGAGTTGAGTATTACAGATACCAATATAACGAAGATTATAGCAAAATACAAAGTATAGTTTACATTAACGGTAAGGAAAGCGGAAGAAGCGACGTCGGATATTATCTCTACAACGTTCCGAGAGATTACGCGAAGCTTATTTTCAAGACTGCTTCGGGCGCCGAGGTCTATCTTGACAACCTTATTGCCGAGAATGACAGAATCAGCTTCCGCGATGCCTCGGGTAAGCTTGTAGCCGACCCGAAAAATCCCGTGTTCCCGACGGGCGGTCAAGGTGCAAGCACAGCTCCCGACAAGAACTATATCGGCAGAATTGATTTCGAGGGCTCCGCTCTTGGCGTTCCGAAAATCCCGGGACTTGAAACGAAGCCGAACTCAAACGAATTCGGTAACGACATAGAGGTTGCCGCCGACCCGACGGGTGCAAAGAACAACGCGCTTCTTGTGAGCACCGTTCCCTCGGCAAGAGCAGGTAACTTCGTGCGTGTTTCTCCGTATGAGGTTGACCCCGACGCCAATTGCTACGTACTCGAATGGGATATGTATATTACTGCGGGCAGCATACCTTACTATCAGATTAAGGTTGGCGACTGCTTCACCCTCGAGCTCCGCGGCTCGACAACGCTACGAATTCTGACCAAGTCCTCTAACCCCACCGACGGCAGCGGAAGAATAGAGAGCATACTCGGCAAGGGTCACAAGCTTACCGAGGACGAGTGGCACACGCTTCGCATTGAGTACTACTGCGGTACGGCTGAAACGGTGAAGATACTCGTTTACGTTGACGGCTCGGTATACGAAACGACTCACTTCTACGGAAAGGGCACTAACGTTGTAGGAACTCCGTCGAATCTCTATGACGAGAGTAACGTTGCGGTATTCTACTCCGGCTACGATTGCAGCGCCGACGTTTATTTTGACAACATCACGGCTGAGAAAATAGTGAAGGAATACGTTTCTCCGACACCCGAGGAGCCTGAAGGCGGCGAGGGCGGTGAAGGCACAGAACCCGAAAATCCAACACCCGACACCCCGACACCCGATACACCCATAACTCCCGAGGGCTCGGGCGGCGAAATTTCGATTGACACGTCGCTCGTCGGCGACGGAGCACCGCGCCCCGGGGATATGACGGGCAATTGGATTGACCCTAACGGTTAGCGCTAGACAAGTCGCGGAGTTGATACTCTCGCATTTCAACTCCGCGCGCCCGACCGAAAACTCAAAAGCAAAGAACTATTTACAAAAACAACACAAAAAGACAAGAGCCTGTGGCTCGGAAAGGAGAACAAGGTGATTAAAGGAAATCAAAAGGCTACGTACGAGGCAGCTTTTGCAGAGGTGGTTCTGTTTGAATTTTCCGACGTTATAGCAACCTCACCCGTAGGTGACACAGACCGTCCGACCTCAAGCGACATACCCGCAGGCGGTTGGATTGACCCGCAGTAATTTTCCAAAATACAAAAAAATGAAAGGATTTAAGACAATGAAAAACTCAAGAGCAAGTAAGCTTTTAATTCTCGCGTTTTCTCTTATTCTCCTTATCGGCTCCGCTTTAGGAATTGCAATTAGCGCCGAGGGAGAGAATACCTATGAAATTGCAAAAATCAACATTTCACACGGCGACAGAACCTACGTTCTTATGGCTGTTGACGCACCTGTTGCAGATGCTGCAAGCATCGAGGTTAAGTACAGCTACGGCGGCAGCGACTACGTTGCAGAGTACGACGGCACAAGCACCGTTGTAATCGACGAGGTGACATATCCTGTATTCTACACCCACGGCATTTCCCCGAAGGACATCGGTGAGGACATAATCGCCGAGGCTCATGCAAAGGGCGCGGTAGATTACACCCCTGTAGAGTACAACGTATCTATTGCCGAATACCTCTACAATATGCTCTACGCGCAGGGCTACGTTAACGCGACGGTTGATACCGACAAGAACCTCAAGGCTCTCTACGAGGCGCACATCGCCTACGGCGCGGCTGCACAGCAGGCTCTCTGGAATGACGTTGAGGACACCGACAGAACTCTTATCACCGAGCGCAGCTACGTATATTCGGCGTACGCTACCATAAACGAGAGCGGCGCGCGCGAGCTTCTTCTCCCCGCAAAGAACGGCAACGTCACCCTCACAAAGAATGCGGACTACCCCGCAGAAGCAATCGGCTGGACTGTTACCACCTACAACGCCGACGGCACAACCACCGTTACCGAATATAAGGATACTAATACCGTTTCTATCTCGGGACATTCGGTTATCACGCCTCTTGAGCAGAGGATAATTAACTTTGAGAATGCAAGCGTAGGAGCAGTTACCGGCATAGACGGATTGACCTCTACGGCAATCGACGCTGCGTCCTCTGTTTCCATTGCAATAGACCCCAAGAATAGCGATAACAAGGCAATCTTCATTGATGCTAACGGTAGTGCTCCGAGCTATGACGGTGGAAATGTCAGTGTAAAGGTAACACCGATTGATGGCGGAGTAAATGCGAATTGCTATGTTGTTGATTTTGATATTCTTATGATTAATCCTGTAAATTCAAACAACTCACCAGTTCAATTCTGGTTCTACAATTCTTCGGGTAATAAGTTTACAGGCGTAGGACTTAAATATATGTATCAGTCGGACAATGTATCTATAGTTAAAACAAATACTGCTGGTACTGATACCGCTGGTACCTACGATACAGGAAAAACGTATGGAGAATGGATGAATGTTCGTCTTGAGTATTATTCCGTTGAAGGTATAGTTGAGATGTGGTATGGTGACAAGTATCAGGGTTACACTAATGCGGTTATCACAGGTGCCGATGCATCTTCGTTCGGTTTCATTCAGTTCTACACAGCCGGCGAATGCGGAATGGACGTTTACATCGACAACATCGTTTGTGAGTCCATTGTAAAGGAATACACGCCGGGTAATAATTAAATCATATCGGTTGTTAATCGGGGCGGCTCTTTTGAGCCGCCCTATTTCCTTTGTAGGACAATATTGCATTTTTTGGTGACAATTCTTGTATTGATTTATCCGTCTTGATATGTTAAAATAAAGGTGATAAACTTTCGGGAGGCTATATGAATACCGTTTTTGGAAAAATCGTTTCAGTCGGAATACATAAATCAAACGCTTCCTTTGAAGAGGGCTTTGACTCGGGGGAGCGCAGGGTCAATATGTTTGAGGTCGAGATGCCTGTCGAAATCAGCGGAAGGATTGATTTCGATGCCTCGCCGTCGCAGACGGGCGCAGACTGCCATATTCTCGATTTTGACATTCTGCTTGAAAAATGGGGCGAGGCTTCCTACTCCAACGTCCTCGAGATTTATATGCGAAACGCTCACCAAGAGGCGTTCCTTTCGGTCAATATTCTTATGACCAACGGCGTTGCAAGAGTGCGCGTTCGCGACAAGGGCAATTATAACAGCGACGTTACCGCCTGCGTTGTGCCGCTCGGCGAGTGGTTTAATCTGCGTGTTGAGTATTACGGCGCGCAGGAGACGGCAAGGCTCTTTTACAACCGCAATCTTGTCGGGGAATATAAGACGAATTTCTCCTCGGCAAGTACCGACAGCTTCCTGTATGCGTCCTTCTATGCAACCTATTCCGCAAGCTTCCGATATTCGCTTGACGCGGTATGCGCCGCATCGGTTAAGTGCGAATATTCCGAGAGTGCGGTGCCAATATCCGACAGTGCCGAGCGAATAGTCTTTGACGGCTACGAGATAGGTGCCGCCGAGGTTCGCGGGGCAAAGCTCGACCGCGGAATAAGGTCAACCATAAGCGTTCAGCCCGACCCCGTCAGAGAGGGGCGCAGGGTGCTTAATTTTGACATAAACTCGGGATATATGGAGTATATCGACGGAGAGCCTATCCCGAAGAAGTCGGACATCATAATTTGCGCGAAGCCCGGCAGCCTTCGAAGAAGAATTCTGCCGTATAAATGCTACTATATGCACTTTACAGTCGAGAAGGGCGAGATTTACGACGAGCTTATGCGCGTGCCGAATTTCTTTGAATCGGGCAAAACAGATAAATACCGCGAGCTGTTTTCGAAAATCTGTAGAAACTTCGATTCGGCGAAGGGCGCTGATTCTATACTGCTTCAAAGCCTCGTCCTGGAGCTGATTTACTACATTGTGAAGGGCTCTGAGCACGCCGCAATAATGGAAGCCGACAAGGAGCGAGGTCTTGAGGGCGACTTCTCCGAAAAGACTCACGCGATAATCAACTACGTCAAGGAGAACCTCTCCGAGAGGCTTGACCTCAAAACCCTTGCCGCCTATGCGGGCTATAGCCCTGCCTACTTCCACAAAATTTTCAAGCGTGCCACCTCTACCACCCTTGGCGAGTTTGTCAAGAGCGAGAGGATAAAGAAGGCGGCTGACCTGATAGTTACGACAAGCTATACCTTAACGCAGATTGCCTATGAGTGCGGCTTTTCATCACAGGCATATTTCAGCGCCGCGTTCAAGGAGCGAATGGACGTTACTCCGAGAGAGTACGAACGCGCATTTTTAGAAAAAACGGTTAAAATGTAAAGTAGAATTTGCAAAACTACGCAAAATACGAAAAAACAAAAAGAGCAAACGTGAGTTTGCTCTTTTTTGCCTAGTGAAAACGGTGCTTTCGGTTGCTCTTACGCGGGGTGCCCGCGAGCTGAAGAATGGGGCAGGGTTAGTCCTCGTCGTCCTCTGCGAGGTCGTCGTCCTCGTTGAAGCGGCTGACGCTTCTTGCGTTAACGTAGTACGAGTCGCCCTTGTCGCTCTTGAAGCTGTACTCCTCGTCGTCGATGTCGTACAGCTGACCGACAACGTCAAGCGCCTTTGCAGCGCGGCAGAATACCTCGAGAAACTCGTCGGTATCAAGCTCTGAAATTTCAATGCCGTAGTCGTCGTTGGATAAGGTGACGGTGGTTTCCGCATCGGGCTCTGCGGCATCGAAATCGTCGTCGTAGGTAATGTAGTCGGTGCTGAACTCGAAGAAATCGTCAAGTCCCCCTGAGCGTAAGAAGCTCACGAGCTTTTTGAGGTCGGATTTTGCACCGGTCAGTGTGATTTCAAAATAAAGTTCTTCGCAAAGTGTCATATTAAAGAGTTATCCTTTCGCTTAAGAGAAGTCTTGAATAAGCCTGCTGTTTTGCTCCTCGATTTGAGTATAGCACACGTATTGTGCCTTTGTCAATATATTTTAATAAATATTTTACGTGTGTTTTTTTTGCGTTTTGCTGAATTGTTTTTGCTTTTTCTTCCTATTATATATAATGACGCGCGTGCATATATGGTTAATATTGGAAGCGCGAGGCTACGATTTGGTAAAATTGTGCAGAGGTTTAAAAAACTTTTAAAAAAATCAAAAAATCTTTCAAAAAACCTCTTGACAATTAAAAAAGAATGTAGTATAATAGACGAGCCGACTTTCGGGGAGGCAAATTGCTCATTGAAAATTGAACAACACGAAAAGAAGAAAAGCACAAATTGTGCGGCACAGAGTAACGGAAGTTACGAAGTGCTATCTTGTCAAGAAACACATTGAGATAACTCAAAAAGTAAGAAGAAGCTAAGACAATA
>JAFUQP010000019.1 GCA_017472305.1 Clostridia bacterium
TTCCAGGGCTTCTTACCGCCACCGGATACTTCGGTACGGGTGAGAGTGGACTGGGTGCCCTGTCTCTGATTCAAAAGGAATGCTCTTACTGCGGTGTGGAGGACTGCTTCGTTTACTTCTCTGCCGAAGACCTTTTCGGAGAGGGCGATTTCGCCGACTTCCTTGCCCGCCATATCAACAACTTTCATATTAGGCATTTTACGTTCCTCCTTCCGTTATGCTTTTACAGAATCGCGAATGAATACGATGCCGCCCTTTGCGCCGGGAACCGCACCCTTCACTGCGATAAGGTTCTTTTCTGCGTCAATCTTAACCGCTACGAGGTTAAGGATGGTAACCTGCTCGTTACCGTACTGTCCAGCCATCTTCTTGTTCTTGAAGATTCTCGCAGGGTCGATAACACCCATCGAGCCGGACTGGCGATGCACAGGGCCCACGCCGTGAGTCATTCTGAGCTTGTGGAGATTCCATCTCTTGATAGCACCGGTGTATCCGTGGCCCTTGGTAATACCTGTGATGTCGACCTTGTCGCCCTGGGCGAAGGTATCGACGGTTACTACCGCGCCTGCCTCGAGACCGCTGCAATCGTCAAGTCTGAACTCCTTGAGATGACGCTTGGGGGTGATGCCTGCCTTTTCAAAGTGACCGAGCTGTGCCTTGTTTACGTTCTTCTTCTTAACGTCTTCGTAAGCAAGCTGAACAGCGTTGTAGCCGTCGCACTCGACGGTCTTCTTCTGTGCTACCACGCAAGGACCTGCTTCAATCAGGGTTACGGGTATCACGTTGCCTTTTTCGTCGAAGATCTGGGTCATTCCCAGCTTCTTACCGATAATGCCTTTTTTCATTTTTTCCTCCTGAAGGTTATTGGTTGACGGCTTTGAATTTACGCATAAGCGCTCCGCCAACTTGACCACGAGGCCGTGGTGTTTCGGGGACCTGCCCCACGGGACTTGAAGCTCCCGTTTCGCGGTGGGTTAATCCGCTTAAGCCTTGATTTCGATCTCTACTCCTGCGGGAAGCTCGATGCTCATAAGAGCCTCTACAGTCTTCTGCGAGGGGTCAAGAACGTCAATCAGTCTCTTGTGCGTACGCATCTCGAACTGTTCACGGCTATCCTTGTACTTGTGTACTGCGCGGAGAATAGTTACAATCTCCTTGTCGGTAGGAAGCGGAATAGGACCGCTTACTCTGCTGCCGTTTCTCTTCGCAACGTCTACAACCTTTGCTGCTGCGGCGTCAATGATTGTGGAATCATAGCTCTTAAGACGTACTCTGATTTTGCTCTGTGCCATTTTTGTTTTCCTCCTTTTAGGTTTTGCTTTGAACCGTTTTAAGAAGGCGATGAGGTTTTACACTGCCTCGGGTGTTTCTTTTACACCCAACAAAATCAGTTCGTAAAGCCTCCGCAGCGGCAAACGAACCGAATAAAGTAATGCAGTGCGCCTAAATCGGCAACACTCTTGCTTCGCCCGGTTAAATATCGGACATACTCCACGGAAATTCCCTGCCTCTATGGGCAGCCACCTCCCGCTTCAACGCATATCAAGCCTATATATTATACATTAAGAGTAGCAAAAATGCAAGAGGCTTCGAAAAAAAAGTAAAAAATATTTTCTTAAAATTTTCACGAACTTTAAAAGGTTTTTTTGTGCATAATTACCAATTATTAAATTTTTCCGCATTTTTCGCCGAAGAAAAAGCCCCTCGCGGGATATTTTTTTGCTATTTTCCGTATTTGTTTACATTTTGTCCACATTTATGTTGTAGAATAATATAAATAAACTCAAATTTGCGGGGGGCGCACCGCTTTCTCGCGCGCGTATTTTAATTAATGAAGGAAACAACGATATGAAAAGGTTTTCCACAAAGCTCGGCATCTATCTGCCGCTAATACTTACAGCAACGGTTCTCGCCGTCGCCTTCAGAACGGTCGCAACCCTTTCGGATTTTGACTTTGAGTCAGGTACGGCAGGGCTTATATATTACAAATCGGGAGCGCTTATCGGTATTGCCAACTGGACCGCCGTCGCGGCAATAGTCCTCTCCCTCGGCTTTATTTTCATAGCACGTAGCTTCAACCCGAGAGTATCATTTGACAGCCCCCTCACATACGTTCCGTCGGGTGCGGTTGCCACAGCACTGATATTCATTTCGGCGAATATGCTCTACACGGCAAAGGAGGCTTCCGGCTCGCTAATCTCGCGAGAGGCTCTCACCTTCCCGAATATACTCCTTATAATTCTTGCCGTACTCGGCATCGCGGCAGCGGTCAATTTCTCCCTGAACCTCTTTTCCGAAAAGGTCAGAAGCACCGCCCGTGCCTCCTTCTCAATTCTCTCTGCCCTGTTTCTTTGTGGCTATGCGGCGTTCCTCTACTTTGACCCCTCGCTCCCGAAAAACGCGCCGACGAGAATTGTTGACGAGATGACCTATCTCTTTGCCGCGGTGTTCTTCCTCTACGAAGCCAGAATATCGCTTGGCAGACGGCTTATGCGCGCCTACGTGTCATTCGGTCTTTGTGCAATGCTTCTCTCTGCTTATTCCTCAATCCCGACACTCATCGTCTATCTTTCTAAGGGCAGTATGATTTCGCACTCGCTTGCCGAATGCGTTCTCACGCTCTCGCTGTTCGTTTATATTCTTCTGCGGCTTTGTATGCTTCTCTTCTCGGGAGAGGACAAAATCAATCCGGTGACAGAGGCAATAAAGGCTATTGCAAACGAAAGGCAGTCCGAGATTCTCGAACGGCGCGAGGAGCTTCGCGCGCGCGATAATAATATTATGGTAGAAAGCGCCGAGGAGGACACCGACAGAGAGGATGAAGAAGCGTCCGAGGTTCTGCCCTACCAGCAAACGCTTGACATTCCCGAGCTGCAAATAAGCGAAAGCGAGAAGAACGAAGAATGAAGAAAATACTCGTCGTAGACGGAAACAGTATAATCAACCGTGCCTATTACGGTATGCGCCCTCTGACCACCAAAAGCGGAAAATCAACGCACGCGGTTTACGGCATGATAAATATTATATGGCGGCAGATAAACGAGCTGTCTCCCGACTACACGGCAGTCGCCTTCGACCTTAAGGCGCCGACCTTCCGCCACAAGCTCTACGAGGGATACAAGGCAGGCCGCCACCCTACCCCCGAGGACCTTCTCTCGCAGTTCCCTGATGCAAAGGAGTGCCTGAAGCTCCTCGGAATGACCGTGCTTGAGCTTGAGGGCTACGAGGCAGACGATATTCAGGGCACTGTTGCAAAAATGGCGCACAGCTACCCCGACACCGAGGCATATATTCTCTCGGGCGACCGCGACCTGCTCCAGCTTATTGACAGCAAGGTAACCGTTCTTCTTGCGACAAATTCCGACACGAAGGCTATGAGGCGCGAGGAGTTCAGCCTTGAATACGGCATTTCCCCCGAGTCATTCGTAGATATGAAGGCGCTTATGGGCGACTCCTCGGACAACATTCCCGGTGTTGCCGGAATAGGAAAAAAGACCGCCGCAACACTAATACAGAGCTTTAACACTCTCGAGGGAATTTACGAAAATATCGAGGACAAAAGCATCAAGGCGGGAGTACGCGACAAGCTCCAAAACGATAAGGAAAACGCCTACCTCTCGAGGACTCTTGCGAAAATCAACACCGAGGTTCCCCTCGGAATTACCCTTGAGGACATAGCCTACAAGGGCATTGACCGCGATGGGCTATACAGAAAATTCACAGAGCTTGAGCTTAATTCCCTGATTGCGAAATTCAAGCTGACCGCAAAGTCGGATAGCACCGCCAAGCACCCCATGGAGGCAGACAAAGAAACGGCATCAGCCGATAAAGACGCAAAGGAAACCGCCGCAGAAGGCAACGGTTGCAAAGAAAGTGCATCCGACAGTGAAGCCGACTGTTCCGCTTCGGAGTGCGCTCCTTCCATTGAGAATTTGCCGAGCTCCGAGATTGCTAAGATTGACAAAAAGCGGATTGCAATCGAGATTTTGAACGGTATAGTTTACGTTTTTGACGGTTTTTGCTGCTACAAGCTCGACGAGAGCTTTTCCTTCCCTGCCGATTTCTTCAATGGAAAGGAGATAATCTGCCACGAGGGAAAGGCGCTTTGGCACAGGCTTAAAAGAGCCGGACTAAATCTTCTGGACACAGTCTTTTACGACCTTCAGCTCTACGCCTACGTCTTAAATCCCGGCAGGGGCGCGCCGACTGCCGCCTCTCTTGCATCGGGATTCGTTGGCAAAACTCCTCTGCCCGAGGAGCCCTCGGTGCATCTCTTCTTCGAGATTGAAGAAAAAATGCGCGAGAAAATAATAGCCGACGGGCTTGAAAAAATCCTATTCGATATAGAGATTCCCCTCTTACCCGTGCTTGGCGAAATCGAGGACGCGGGCTTTATGATTTCCCCGTCGCAGCTCGAGGAGTACGGCGACGCGCTTGAAGCGCTTGCAAACGACCTCACCTCAAGAATTTACATTCAGGCAGGCAGGGAGTTCAATATCAACTCGCCAAAGCAGCTCGGTGCCGTTCTCTTTGACGAGCTTGGGCTTACGACGAAAAAGAAAAAGACGAAAACAGGATATTCCACCGATGCCGAAACCCTCGAGGAGCTTCGCTCGGAGCACCCGATAGTTGACGACGTGCTTGAATACCGCCAGGTTACAAAGCTCCTCGGCACCTACGCTCGCGCCCTTCCCGAGGCTGCCGACTCCGAGAGCCGAATTCACACCGATTTCAAGCAGGCACTCACCGCTACGGGCAGGCTTTCGAGCGCAGACCCGAACCTTCAGAACATTCCTATCAGAACGAAGATGGGAAGAGAGCTTCGCAGAAGCTTTATTTCAAAGGAAGGCTACACCCTTGTTGATGCCGACTACTCGCAGATTGAGTTAAGGCTTCTCGCCCATATCTCCGACGATTACAATATGTGCGAGGCTTTCCGCTCGGGCGAGGACATTCACAGAAAGACCGCGGCGGCGGTATTCGGTATGCCCGAGGAGTACGTCACAGATGAGATGAGAAAGCGCGCGAAGGCGGTAAACTTCGGTATAGTCTACGGCATCAGCGGCTTCTCGCTTGCAAAGGATATCGGCACGTCTGTTTCAGAGGCGACAAAATATATCAAGAATTATCTCTTCAACTACCCCTTTATCGACAAGTATCTTGAGGACGTGGTTGAGCTTGCCAAGAAGCAGGGCTACACTACAACCGTGTTCGGCAGGCGCAGATACATTCCCGAGCTTTCTGCTCAGAACGCCGCTCTTCGCGCCTTCGGCAAGAGGATTGCCATGAACGCACCGATACAGGGTGCGGCGGCGGATATAATGAAGCTTGCTATGCTCGCGGTTTACAGAAGAATCAAGCGCGAGGGACTTGACGCAAAAATCGTAATGCAGGTCCACGACGAGCTTATTCTCGAGGTACGCGACGACGAGGTAGAGCTTGCAAAGCAGATTCTCCGTGAGGAAATGGAAGGAGTAGCAACACTCTCTATTCCCCTGACGGTTGACGTCACCTCGGGCAAGAATTGGCTTGAGCAGAGCTGACAAAAGAAAAGAGAGAACACCGCGTCTTAGTCTGATTGCATAACGCTTATATCAGACGGCTCTCGCGGGAGCTCTCTCTTTTTGTTTTGCTGATTTTGGGTTATTTTGACTATTATACTTTACATTTTTGGTTTTGGATTACTTTTCCTCAAACAAAATGCATCGCGGTGCTGATTTTTAGAGAGAAAGAACAATCAGAAAATCATAAGCCTTTCCGTACCCGAGAGAGAGTAGCCCTCCGTTCCGTCGGCAGATGCCGTTGCCGAAAGAGAGTTATCAAGAGCAATTTTACTCTCCGAGGTGTGGAATTTCTTTGCAACCGAATAGAGGCTTTCGCCTGCCTCGGGATAGTATACTACAATCTCAGAGCGACCGCCGAATTTCTCGCCCTCGCAGGTATTTGACGAGGAAAGCAGCATGTACTCACTGTATCCGACAGCGGTAGCAGAGCACTCGAGCTCACAGCTGACGTACACCGTTCCCGCATCTACCGTCACACCGACTGCCCCCGCCTTGATTTTGGCATCTGCCTTCATGTTTTCCCTACCCTTTAAAACACTCACAGTACGCGTATATGGTACCGTGAATTTTACCGCTGAATAGCTCGGCTCGCCGTCCTCGGAAAGCGCAGAAGCTACACCCGTGTATTTAATTTCGCCCGAAAGAGTCATACTTCCCTCTCCCGTATCAATAGAGTTAAGCCGCGGCGATGCCTTCAGGAACACTATCTCCCGTATGCCGTCCTCAAGAATATCCGCGCGGGGAAGCTCTGCCGCAAAGCTCTCGCTCTCACGCGAGGCATAAAGCAGCTCTCCCGAGGAAATTTTTGTGTAGCCGTTTTCGGTCGCGCGCGACTTCAGATATGCGTCCTTAACATATTCAACGCTCTCGTTATACTTGCATACCGCCCCAAGCTCCACTATAAAATCAGCGACAACCTCGCTTCCCGTCTCCTCCGCATTTACGTTGACTCTCAGCGAGGTGACCGTTGCCGTCGGGAAGTACACCGCCCCCTCCTTTTTATCAGGGGTTTGAAGCGTTTCGCTGAAGCTAAGTGTCTTTGTATAGAGGCGGGCAGGCTCCTCGTAGCTTTTTATTACCGCAGAGAGAAGAATTTCGCCGCTGACGGCTATTCCGTCCTCGGCATCCGTGAGCTCGTTTATCTTTACCTCAGCATCCGAGAAAATCACGCTTACCTCGTCTGCTATCGCACCGTCAAGCCTTACAATAGGCTCGGCATATTCCCTCTCGAGTGTCTGTGTGGCGCACTCCCTCTCGTAATTCATTTTACCGCGCAAAAGCTCGGGCTCCTCCTCTCCGGAGAACACGTCGCCGTCAATTTCGCACCCCTCCTTATAGGAAAGAGTTATCGAGCTTGCAAGCGAGCACCTCGCGCTAATCCGCCTCGGACCTATCGGACGTATTGCGAAATTCTGCACACGGGTATCAAAAATAACCTCTTCAAGCCCCTCTGTGTTGCACTTTGAGGTAAGGTCGTAGTCCGACGTAAAGCTGACACTCTCAAGCCTTCCCTCGTTGTCTGAGTAGACAACCGTATAGACAACTATTCCCGATAGCTCAAGCTCTCCGTCGCCGACAAACTTGCTCGCGGGCCTCACCTCGGCATCGGTAAAGAGTATTTTTCTAACGTCGGAATTATAGTCGGGGAGCGAGTAGTCGGCAGCGCTCTCGGCATAAGCCTCGGGCCGCCTTTCAATTCTGTAAAATTCGCAGGTTTTCTTCTGTTGCATAGCTTCTCCTCTTTTCGCCCGATAGCGCGGGCATTATTATTCACTTGATTATATTCAAAAGGAGAGGCCGTTATTACTAAAACGACCTCTCCGAGAAAAAGCTATTAATTTTTTTAAGGTTATCTGCTCCCCGCTTAGAGCGAGCCTGCGCCCATAGACTCCATAAGACGCTTGTTGAACTCAACCGACGTGTTGTAGCCCATACGCTTCTGACGGTTGTTCATTGCCGCGACCTCGATAACAACCGAGAGGTTACGGCCGGGGCACACCGGTAGAACTATGCTCGGCACCTTGATACCGAGAATATCGGTGGTTTCCTCGTCAAGACCGAGCCTGTCGTACATCTTGCCGTCCTGCCAGGGCTCAAGATTGATAACGAGGTCAATCTTCTCGGTTTCCTTAACCGCACCCATACCGAAGAGCCTTCGCACGTCAACGATACCTATTCCGCGAAGCTCTACGTAGTGTCTGATTATCTCGGGGGCGCGTCCGACAAGCGTCGTTGCAGAAACTCGCTTGATTTCAACCGCATCGTCGGCAATAAGCCTGTGTCCGCGCTTAAGAAGCTCGATAGCGGTCTCACTCTTGCCGACACCCGAGTCACCAAGCAGCAAAATACCCTCGCCGTAAACCTCGACGAGAACGCCGTGACGGGTAATTCTCGGTCCAAGCTCAACGTTAAGAAAGGCGATAAGCGCCGCCATGAAGTCAGAGGATGACTTCGAGGTACGAAGCAGCGGAACGCCGTACTTCTCCGCAAGCTCGACGGTTTCGTCGCTGATTTCGATAGAGGTTGTGTAGATTACACCGACAGGCTTTGAGCGATAAAATTCCTCAAGCCGCTGACGGCGCTCCTCGGTAGGCAGGCTCTTCAAGAAGAGATTCTCAACCTTTCCGATAATCTGCACGCGCGCCTGCTCGTAGTGGTCGTAGAATCCGACCATCTGAAGTCCCGGGCGGTTTACCCTCGTGCAGGAAATTTTTATGTTCTCGGGAAGGTCGGGAAGATAAACACACTCAAGATCAAACTCCCTTATTACCTTCTCCATAGTTACGGTATATGATTCTTCCATTTTCAGTTCCTTTCTGTAGCTGTGATGGGCTACGGTAGCTCGGGGCGGCAGAGTGCGAAGGAAAAAGGTCGCATTACAGTCTGCACCGAAAGCCGAGTGTCTTAGGCTTCCGATTTTTCCCCGTGCCGGTGATAAATAGATAATACCACATTTTTTCCTTAATTGCAACAATTATTTCGGCTTTTTTTCGTCCGAAGGGCAAAATTTCCTCTTTTGTCTTGATTTATTAATATATATCTGTTAAAATATTTCTATACCACAGGCTATCAAAGGTAGCCAAAAAAGAAGAGGTAACAATGAAAAAGCTGCTTTTACCGATAGTAATAATTCTCTCGCTTCTTATCCTTGTTGCCTGCAAGGACGAATACGAGCCGCAAAAAAGCACGAAGGAAGAGTCAAGAGTCGTCGCTACAGTGACCGTCGAGGGCGAGAGGTACGATATAAAATACGAGCTTTACCGCGCGCTGTTCTTAAGTAACAAGGCGGCAGTTGACGGCGGTGACGAGTCGGTGTGGTCGGGCGAAAACAAGGACGAATATATCGACAGAATAAACGAGATAATATTTGAACGCGCAGCTGAAATATACGCGGTGATAAGTCTCGGGCGCGAGCTTGGAATCGACGCCTACTCAAAGGAAATCGACGAGCAAATCCGCGAGCTTGTACGCGTTGGCGTCGAGGGCAACGGCGCGGATATAGAGGGGCACGGAAGCTACGACAAATACCTCGAGGCACTGAAGAAGCAGGGACTCAACTACTCTGTTCACGACCTTCTTTACCGCTACTCGATAGTCCTTACGAAAATCGAGGAATACTACAAGGGTACAGAGGATAAGGCTCTTGGAAGACTCCCGGGAGATATAGAGATAAAGCGCGAGGACGTCAAGGCATATTACGAGAGTGACGACTGTGCAAGAATCTTCCATATATACTTCGAGGACGGCAAAAGTATTTATCCTATGTCCACCTACAAGGCGGGGCTTGAGGGCAAATCTGACGACCTTTCGGCAGCGCTCTATATAATCCAGAACGCGCCGCATATAGTTTACACCGACCTGCTTCTTGACGAGGGCGTAACCGGCATTATGCTCGGTAGGTATACCCTTGACTTGAGAGCCTACTCGGAGTACACCGCGGCAGCCTTCAGCCTTGCGGCAGGCAGCGTCAGCGACGTTATCACGGTCACCGACGGCACGAAGGTAAATTACCTCATTTATAAGCTCGATAAGGACAGCGAGCATTTTGACAGATGCTTTGACAGTGTGCTTAACTCCTATATCGACAACGAGATAGGCAAGTCGGTAAGCACAATCAAGGGTACACTGCTTTCCTCTCTTACAAAAAAGGACGCGTACGGAGATATTTCACACAAGGACATTTCGATGGATTGACAATGGAAAAGAGCGAATTTGAGAAAAGATTTAAGTTTGAGAACGCAACCCCCTTCTCCCCTGAAAAATATCTTTTGAATACCGACGGTTTCGCAGAGGCTCTTGAGGATTTCTTTGGCAAGAACTTCTCGGAGCTGATAGAGCTGACAACCGATATAAGGATAGCAAAGAAAATCAGCGTATCTCCCGAGTATACCGCCTTTTTCTTCAAGCTTATGCTTTACTACATAAGAGCCAGAGCGTTTATTCGGGTCGCCGTGCTTGACCTATCCGACGAGCTTTGCATATCTATCACTATAGACCGCCCCGTGGAGCTTCTGCTTCGCGAGAGCACCGATATTATCAGAGCGGCGAGGAACGCAGGCTACGAGATTACGCCCACAGAGTCGGGATACAAGCTCCGTGTAAAATATACAGAGGACTACCGAATGAAGGTGTTCGCAAGGAGCTGCTCGGTGCCCGAGCTGCTTTATGCTCTTAACGAAATTTTCTTTATTAATATCAAAAAATCCGACGACCAAAGAAAAAGCAGGAAAAAGTAATTACCCCCATTTTAATATATAATAAATCAAATAATAAAGCGCAAAAGCTTTGATTAGCAAGTAATAATATGTTATCCGTGAGCTCGGTTTTCCCGAGCTCTTTTTTCTTCCTATTTTTGTTACTCATACACAAAGTCCTTTGTGAGCAAATTAATATCAGTGCAAATATGGGCGCTTAATGTAAATCACACTTTACATTAATAAACAAAAGGCAAGGGATTAAGATGAAAAGAAAAGTAGCGGGGAGAATTCTTTTTCTCCTTTCAATTATATATACGCTCTCGCTTCCACTATCCGTCGGGGCGGCGGAATGCTCACACGGGCAGGAGAACGGGTGCGGGGGGAAGCACTCGTCTGCCGATAACGTGGGCAGCGAGATTCAAGAGTCGGACTGCGAGAATATATGCGGAACAGAAGAGGGCGCACTTCTCTCAAATGAACTAGGTGAGGATTATGCCGAGGTCGGCAGCGTTAAGGTTTCTTCAAGGCTCTGGGAGCTGCTCTTTGGCAAGGAAGGAGCGGCAAGAGAGAAGCTGCTTTCAGTCGGCGGCGGAGTTTTCGGCGTGAAAATCAAGCAGAAGAACGTCACAGTCACCGAGTCAAAATCAATTCCGCTTCTCTCCCCCGGGGATAAAATTCTCGCGATAAACGGCAAGCGGGTATCCACGGTATCGGAGATACAAAGCGCCGTAGAGCGCTCGGGCGGCAGCAGTATAACGATTAAGGCAATACACAACGGCTCCGAGATTACCCTCGAGGCTCGTCCTACGCTTATCGACGGCGAGTATAAGCTCGGGCTTTCGCTTCGCGACGGAGCGGTGGGAATCGGTACTGTCACCTTCGTAGACCCCGAAACGGGGCTCTTTGGCGGTCTTGGACACGGAATATGCGATGCCGAGAGCGGTGACATCGTCGAGCTTCATACAGGAGATATATCGGGGGTAATTCTCGGCGGCATACACAAGGGCGAATGCGGTAAGCCCGGGGAGCTTTCGGGAATTCTGACAGGCGAGGACAAGGGCGACCTCACCGAGAACTGCGAGTGCGGCGTCTTCGGTGTTGTTGACAATCCCGAGGCATTCGGCGGCGAGTGTCTGCCCGTCGGCACAAGAGATGAGCTTCACGAGGGCGAGGCGACCGTCTATTCTACCCTGAAGAACGGTATGAAGGGCGAGTACAAGGTCGAAATTTACGACATCGACAGAACGAGCGAAGGCTCGAAATCCTTCCGAATTCGCGTCACCGACCCGACGCTCATAGCCCTCACGGGCGGCATAGTCCGCGGAATGAGCGGCTCTCCTATCATACAGGACGGCAAGCTTGTTGGAGCGGTCACTCATGTAATGGTCGCCGACCCTACGGAAGGTTACGGTATATTCATAGAGAACATGTTGAATGCCGCGCAAAATCAAGTAATACCCAAGGCGGCATAGAGAAAAAGGCAATATCATTCCAAAACGGTTTGATATTGCCTTTTTGATATTTATCCTTTAGGAATAATTGGATAAAGTTGGATCGTATTTCCTCCGTCAACAACAAGCTCCGCTCCTGTGGTGTTACGTGCGTGGGCGGCAAAGTAGTAGATTGCATCTGCTATGTCCTCGCCAACCGCCACATCACCGATTGGAGTAAATCGTGATGGTACAGTATCATAAAATTCAGGTCTTTCTTCCCAACGGTTGGTCTTGATCATTCCGGGTAGTACCGCATTTACGCGGATATTGTATTTTCCGAGGTCAAGTGCAAGTCCGCGCATCATACCAAGCTGACCACCTTTGGAGGCTTCATATGCGATTCTGTCGGGGATCGCGCGATAGGCGGTGTTGGAATTGACAAACACGATATTTCCACCGCCATTTTCCTTCATTCGTTTTGCGGCATGCTCGGAAATGCAGTAATTCCAAACAACGTTGGTATTAATCACTTTCATAAAATCGGTGAGGGGATTTTCAAATATCTTCTGTCCGAGTCCCTGATCGGCGGCATTGAGCACGAGGGTTTCCGCAAAAATGCCCTTTGCGTCCAAATCCGCAAATATTTTCTCTACCGAAGCCTCGTCAACCGTTCGCTCATCGAGCAGCGAGTCGATGTGATAACCGATGATCTCCACATTCGGGAAGTGCGCTCTGTATTCTCTTTCCTTTGCGTGCACTTTCTCTGCATTTCTGCCCGTGAAAATGACGTTATATCCCTCGGAAGCGAATTTTTCAACGATTGCCACGCCTGTGTTGATACAAGCACCGGTTACAAGTACAGCCTTCTTCATTTTCTTTACCTCACCTGAAATAATAGTAGTCGGTATTTTCTCTACCTGTGTTATGATTTTCAACAATAATAACCTTGGCGTCGCGCTCCATAAGAAGAGCGTGAAAGACGCCGCGTTTTACGTTATATAGTCTCCCCATCTCAAGTGGCGTTTCGGAAAATTCCTTACCGATAACAAGCCTCGCCTTCCCCGAAACAAGAACGAAAACCTCGTCAGTCTCTTTATGCGCCTCAAGATAGTTATATCTCTCCTCGTCAAAATACTCACCGAAGTTGGCTATGGCAACGCGCCACTCTCCATAGTTCATCGTAGGGTTATACCCCACGCCATTATACTCAAAAATTTCAAGTCCCTTCATGTTTCACCCATAAATCAAAAATAAAATTCAGTCTTCGCGGAACGAATGTCGGTCAGAGCACCCGTGTAGTAGCTCAAATTGTGCTCGACATAGGGGTGCTTTAAGCACTCCTCCTCGTTAACCGTCTGTTCCTCGGTATGCGACTCAAGTGAACAGCCGATAATCTCAAGGGTGGGATAACTTTTTCTGTATTCCGCCTCTTTGTCAGCCACCTTTTCGGCACTTCTGCCCGTAAAAATAATATTGTGCCCCTCGCTTGCAAATTTTTCAACTATGTCAACACCTGTGTTGGCGCAAGCACCGGTTATAAGAGTAGCTTTTTTCATAATTCACAATCTCCGAAAATCAAGAACATTGGATAATCCTTTATGGGAAGAAGCTTCAGAAGGTCAACACCCCACTCATCCTTTGTCAGCATATCCTCGCAAAGCTCATAAATTTTGCCGTCCATCGGGTCGAGAAGGCGCGGATTTCCGTCGATTGCCGAGTGAAACGATACAGCGCCCTCGTAATCGGTTGTCATATAATCGGAAGGATGCCAATAGGCGAGCGCGAGTGCACCGTTGTCAAGGCGGAATCCGTACATCTCAACTCCGCTTGCTTTCAGAGTGGGAGCGTTTCCGCAGTGCGGTGCCATGTCAAGGTAAACGGTGACGGGAAGGTCGATGGCGGTGGTTTCTCCGCTCAAAAGCGAAGAGAGGTTCGAAAGTGCATAATATGAGGGCTTTTCGAAATAATTGCCCACAGCCACACCGTTTTCATCAAACTCCGCTCCAAGCACACCGAAGTAACCGTAGTCCTTGTAGCTTCCCGCATCTCCAACCTTGCCTTTGAGTGCTTCCATCATATCAAGCGCGGAGAAGTAGGATGCAAATTTACACCCCATACCGAGGTCGGTAACGAGATGGCGGAGCATAAATTTACACTGTTTTCTTTCGGTCCAAGCACCCGTTCTGAGCGCACCGTGACCGTAGGGGCGGGATTGAGCTCCCGATTCGCCCTGAATTATTTCAATTTTTGGGTTGTACATATCAACAGCCGCACGAAGGGCGCGGATATTGCCTTTAAGTCTTGTATCATCGAAAATATAAGCGTGGAAGGATATGGCATCGACATAGTCAAGCATTCCCGTCTTGAAAAGATCTCTCTCAAAGGGCATGTAAATAGACCCAAGAGCACCGCCGATAATATAGCAATCGGGGTTTCCTTCCTTCAGTGCCTTTGCTGTTGCAATGTTAAATACGCCAACCTCTTCGGCACAAATACCGTGCTTCCAGCAGTGGAGTCCGTCCGGCTCGTTCCATACTTCAAAATGATGGACTCTGCCCTTGTAATGCTCAGCGAGAGCGCGGCAATAATTGTGCCAAGCAGACTTTTGCTCCTCTGTGTGAATAGGAGGACATCCGACCGCACCGAAAACCTCTTCAGCCATACCGCCGTAGATTTTATTTCCGTAGCAAACGCACATCCAAGGGATCATATCTCTTGCCAAAATGTTGTCAACGATACTGTCAAGCCAAGCAAAATCGTATACGCCCTTTTCCTTTTCGGTCTTTTGCCAACCCGACTGTATTCTCACCCATTTTACGCCTATTTTTGAAATTTTATCGTAGGCGTTTTCGGGATTAAAGGCATCACGGTCAAGCTTTTCAAAGCCTATTCCGAGTCTGGATTTTGCTACCTCGGATGCGCTTTTCGTCTTTATTCTTCCTATCTCCTTAAGTCTGTACATCTCTGTTCTCCTCAAAAATAAAACTTGGTTTTTGCAGGTCTTATATCGGTAAGCGCGCCTGTGTAATGGCGGAGATTATGCTCTACATAGGGGTGCTTTAAGCACTCCTCCTCATTAAGCTCTATGCCAAGTCCCGGCTTGTCGCCTATCTTGATGCGACCGTTCTCATAAATGAGATTTTCGTCGGTGATATACTTTCTGTACTCAACGTCGCTATACATAATTTCAAGTATGCAGAAGTTGGGACAGCACGCGGCAAGCTGAAGCGTTGCAGCGTTGGCGATTGGCCCTGACGGATTGTGGGGGGCGAACGGAATATAGTTCGCTTCGGCAATCGCCGCAATTTTTTTGAGTTCCATAATACCGCCCGCGTGCGAAATATCGGGCTGAATGTAATCGCAGGCACGACGACGGAATAGCTCGTTATAGTCAAATCTCGTATAAAGTCGCTCGCCTGCCGAAATGGCAACGGGCGATTTTTCACGAACTGCCGCGAGTGCTTCGAGATTGTTGGGCGGCACGGGTTCTTCCAGAAGCATCGGCTTGAACTGAGCCACCTCTTGCGCGATTTTGATACCCGTGGGAACGTCAAAGCGTCCGTGTGCCTCGATCAGCAGATCGACCTCGTCGCCCACCGCCTCGCGAACGGCGGCAATACAACGAAGCGCCTTGTCGAGATCCTTGTTGGAGATCTGTAAATAATTCTTTCCAAACGGGTCCCACTTCATCGCGGTGACACCGCGCTTGACCGCTTCCGCCGCTTTTTCTCCAAATTCCTCAGGCTCCTTCGCGCCTGCAAACCAACCGTTGACGTAAATGCGGCAATCCTCGTTGACCTTGCCGCCAAGCAGCTGATATACGGGAACGCCGAGAGATTTTCCGAGAATATCCCATAGTGCCATTTCCACAGCGGAGAGCGCACTCATCAGCACCGCGCCCCCACGCCAATAGGCATCGCGGTAAATGTCGTGATAATGCTTTTCAATCTGTCTGGGGTCTTTACCCACAAGATAGCTCTTGATGTGCTCGATAGCGCCTACAAGTGCCTTTTCCTTGTATTCAAGCGTTCCCTCTCCAACGCCCGTGATTCCTTCGTCGGTGTAAACCTTTACAAACACCCAGTTTGTGCGGAAGCAGTCTACAACAAATGTTTTAATATCAGTTACTTTCATTTTTTACCTCACTTTATTTTTATTTCTTGATATATTTGGGGAATGACTGCGTTTGGAAGGTTGAATTCTTCGGGAGAAAGCTCGTCGAACATTCCGAAGTGTATCGGCACGACGAATCTTGCGCCTGTATTTTTTGCAAATCTTGCCGCATCTGCCATGTTCATATTGTTTCCAACACCGTTTATGGGAAGAAATATAATGTCTACGTTTTCGGGAAGATCGGCAAAAATTGCTTCGTTGTAAAGAGTGTCGCCCGTAACGTAGAATATTTTTGCGGTGTCAAGCTCCTCGATAAGCACGCCGATAGCATGAACGTCACTGTGCTCTGCCTTGACCGCGGTAAAACGAAAGCCGTATTCCGTCCACGACGTTCCTCTGTTGAACAGCACGTTGTTATGTGACTTAAACGCTCTCGCCTTTTGCCATACTGACGAGGGCGAGAGAACAGTCATTCGTTTTTCTTTTCTTTCTAAAAAAATCGGTGCCGTTTCGGGATCGTAATGATCAAGATGATCGTGTGTAAATATCATAACGTCGGGAGTAACGGATAAAAATTCTTCTTTTACGGGAACTCTGCGGTAATTGAAGGGCTCCACCTTTTCCACACTGTTCGATAAATACGGATCCACCATAATTTTTACTTTTCCGTTGTCAAATATAAGTCCTGCCTGTCCAAGCCATGTTATTTTCATAAAAGTTCCTCCTTTATATTGACATCGTTTTTGTTTTATTATATAATATATCTTGCTCGAAAACTACATATTACTTGTCATATTTATTAGATATCTTGCTATTTTGGAGTGACCATGAAAAAAATTGTTTTGCCGCAGATAGTAGCGATCGGAATATACAATGCCCAAATCGGAATAAAAAAACGATCGATAACCAAAAACAGAAAAACGACGATGTTTGAGCTTGAGTTGCCAATTGGCAACGGTGGATTGTCATATATCAATGACGAATCCTACCCGATCCATGAGAATATGGTCATCTGTGCCAAGCCCGGGCAGATCCGACATACCCGTTTACCGTTTAAGTGCTATTATATTCATATGATCGTAACCGATGGGTATCTTGGAGACATACTCACCTCGCTTCCAAACTATATTGATTTTTCAGACACAGAGCAGATAAAAAAGATATTTATATCGCTATATGAGCACTATAATACGGGAATTTCAAACGATGATATACTGCTTCAAAGCTTAATTCTAAAACTCATATATATATTAGGTGAAAGCTCGGTATCTGTCATAAAATCCGCTCCGAAAAGTAACAATCACAAAACAATAGAGAGGACGCTGGAATATATCAACAACAATCTGTCTGCCGATCTTACACTTGAAAGACTAGCAAGCGCGGCAAATTTTAATGCAATATATTTTCACAAGCTTTTCAAAGCTTCCACAGGAAAAACGCTGCACGAGTATGTAGAAGATCAACGAATCAAAAAATCGATAAGCCTGCTCATATCTACCAATATGACACTTGCAGAGATCGCCTACGAGTGCGGTTTTTCATCGCAATCCTATTTCAGCTATGCCTTCAAGAAGAAAAACGGTTTCACTCCGCGGGAATATGCGAAAAAGATTCAATTAAAATATGAAAATCCGAAATAATATTTTTCAAATCTGTTGTCCTTTACCCACCACACTCGTGAGCGGCAGCCCGATAATCAAGAGCATTCGCATCGATAAGCTTGCTTATCAGGGCGAATGCCGCAGATTGCTCCTCGGCGGCTCGATACTAATCGAGCATAGCACGAAGTGCCAAGGGCGCGAAGCGCACTTGCGCCGAAATGGAGTATTATCCAGAACGGCAAGCTCGTGGGTGCGGTGACGCACGTTATACTCCTTTGCGGTGCAAAATCAGGCGCAGCCGAAGGCGGCGTGAAGAAAAAAGAGGGCGCCGCCCTCTTTTTTTTTCATATTTCAATATTGAATTTTTGCAAGAGTATCTTGAATTTATCCTGAGCTGAAAGGCAGGTGTCGGTAAGAAAGCCTCTCTCGGTATCCCACTCTTTGAGCCCTCTGTAATAAAAGAGCTTATGCTCCTCGTCTATTATGAAAGGGACAATATTATGCTTTAAGCATTCGCCAAACATAATGAGTCTGCCGACTCTACCGTTTCCGTCCTGGAAGGGGTGGATTCGCTCAAATGCTACGTGGAAGGAGAGTATATCCTCAAGGCTTTTTTCTTTCTTTGAGTTGTAGCTATCAAGCAGGGCTTTCATTTCCTTTGCCACCGCCCTCGGTGCGGTTGTATCAATTCCGCCAACCTCATTGGCAAGCTTCTTATATTCGCCAACCTTGAACCAATCAAGACGACTGTCGCTCGTTCCGCTTTTTAAGAGAAAATGGAGTTCTTTGATATATTTTTCCGAAAGTGTAAGATGGGCGTTATCTATCATACGGTCAATGCATCTGAAATGGTTTGACGTTTCAATAATATCATCAACGTTGACCGCTTTTTCGGAAAGACCTATGGTATTCGTTTCAAAGATATACCGCGTTTCGTCGTGAGTGAGCTTAGAGCCTTCGATGTGGTTAGAATTATAGGTCAGGTCTATCTGCACTCTGTGGTAAATTCCGCCCGAAAGACGAGCCGTCTTTTCCTCACGCAAAACGTCAAGCAGTGTGCGCTTCTTGTCCGAACGCACAGCCCTTTTCGGCTTCTGTGCAACATCGGGAATTTCCCAAGTCTTACCCACAAGGCGCGCCCCGGCAACTCGCCCCTCACTGCAATAATTTCTGACACTCCTCTCGGAAATCCCCCATTTCAGAGCCGCCTCGGCAACCGAAATATATTTCATAAATATCACCTCAAAAACCGTTATCGGCAATTTACAATACTATTTTACCACATTATCGGCAAAATATCAAGTGTTTATATGATTATTTTTAAGAGTTATTTTGCCGATAGATGTAAAAATTGAGAGGGTCGCCCGAAGGCTTCCCTCTCGCTTGATTATTTGCCTGTGCGCTAGCCAATGCCGCATTTTTGCTTGAGAATTTCTTCTATTTTCTCCTTCGGCCAGCTAGGAAAATTTCGCGCGTAGTAGTTATACAGAGTGTCGTATACTTCTTGGCACTTATACCTCTCGTAAAGCTCCCCGAAGAAGTTCTCAACCTCAAGTCGGTTCCTCTTAAGAAACTCGATTGCTTCGTCCTTGTTCCTGAGAAGCTCTTCTCGAAATTTTTCCCGTCCCGCTTCTAAAAGCGGCTTTATCATCTCAAGCTCTTCAAGCGTTCCTGTATACGGGGGTGAAACGAGCTGTGCGACCTCGCTGTGCCACGCTTTATGTGCAAGCTCCAGCCTAGTTAAATTAGTCATAATAACAGCTCCTCTCATACAAAAATTAAATTGCAAAAGCAAATTTAAGTTATGCCTTATTCTCTTTTAACCGAGGGCGAGTGTTATCTGCCCTCTTTAAGAGCGGCGCGCTTCTGAGCCTGCATACGCTTACGTGCGGGAGTGTCGAGAATTACCTTACGGAGTCTGATGCTCTTCGGGGTTACCTCGATAAGCTCCTCGTCGGTGATAAACTCGATAGCCTCCTCGAGAGAAAGCTGAACGGGAGTAATAAGCGTAAGCTTCTCATCAGCACCCGAGGAACGGACCGCAGTGAGGTGCTTCTCCTTGCAGACGTTGACCTCGATATCATCGGGCTTCGGGTTCTCTCCGACAATCATACCCTCGTAAACGGGGGTAGCGGGGCCGATAAACAGAGGTCCTCTGTCCTGCGACTGATAGAGTCCGTAGGTGGTTGCAGTACCAGTTTCGGAAGCAACGAGAGAGGAGGTGAAGCGTGTCTTTATCTCGCCTCTGTAGGGCTCGTAGCCTGCGAATATCGAGGAAATAAGACCTTCTCCGCGAGTATCTGTAAGCAGCTCGCTTCTGTAGCCAAAGAGGCAGCGGGTGGGAATTGTATAGAAGAGCTTCTGGCGCTTTCCGTGAAGCTGCATATCGGTAAGAGTACCCTTTCTCGCGCCAAGCTTCTCCATTACCGAGCCAACGTACTCCTCGGGAACGTCTACGATAACGTTCTCGATAGGCTCGCACTTGACTCCGTCAATATCCTTGTAAAGAACTCTGGGGTTCGAGCAGCAGAGCTCGTAGCCCTCACGGCGCATATTCTCAATAAGTATCGAGAGGTGCATCTCTCCTCTGCCCGCAACGCGGAAGGAGTCGGTGGTGTCGCCGTCGGTCACACGAAGAGAAACGTCGCGGAGAAGCTCCTTATAGAGCCTTGCGCGAAGGTGACGCGAGGTAACGAACTTACCCTCCTTGCCTGCAAAGGGAGAGTCGTTTACCGAGAAGGTCATCTCCATTGTAGGCTCACCGACCTTGACAAACTCAAGCGGCTCAACTCTCGCGGGAGAGCAAACGGTGTCACCTATGGATATATCCTCGCAGCCCGAGAAGCAGATAATGTCGCCAACCTCTGCCGACTCAACGGGCACGCGCTTAAGTCCGTCGAACTGATAAATCGAAACTATCTTCGCGGGCTTCGACTTACCGTCGCCGTGATAGTTACAAATTGCAACGCCCTGTCCCTGCTTAATCGAGCCGCGCTCAATTCTGCCGATACCTATTCTTCCGACAAACTCGTTATAGTCTATCGAGGACACGAGAAGCTGAAGAGGCTCGTCCTCCTCGCCGTCGGGCGCGGGCATATATTCAAGTATGGTGTCGAGAAGCGGCTGAAGGTCGGTGCCGGGGGTGTGGGGGTCGAAGGAAGCAGTGCCTGCTCTGCCCGAGCAGAAGAGCATAGGGGAGTCAAGCTGCTCGTTTGTCGCATCAAGCTCGAGAAGAAGCTCGAGCACCTCGTCGCCAATCTCGTCAAGACGGGCATCGGGACGGTCTATCTTGTTTACGACGACGATAACGCGGTGATTAAGCGCAAGAGCCCTCTCAAGCACAAACCGCGTCTGGGGCATGGGACCCTCCGCCGCGTCAACGAGAAGGATAACTCCGTTAACCATCTTGAGTATACGTGCAACCTCGCCACCAAAGTCAGCGTGGCCGGGAGTGTCGATAACGTTAATCTTGACTCCCTTGTAGTGGATTGCGGTATTCTTTGCAAGAATGGTAATACCGCGCTCGCGCTCGAGGTCGCCCGAGTCCATAACGCGGTCAGCCATCTCCTGGTTTTCGCGGTAGATACCGCCCTGACGAAGCATCTCGTCTACGAGCGTCGTCTTGCCGTGGTCAACGTGGGCAATTATTGCAATATTTCTTAAATCGGTACGCTTCATATTCGTCGCCTTTCACTTTTTCTGCTTTTTACAACCTAGTATTATAGCACAAACAGAGAAAAAATGCAATATTTTAAATAAAAATATATTTTAGTGTATATTAATATATCTTTCAGAAGGTCCAGCCCTCGCCGTTTATCTCGTGTGCGCGGTGAATTGTGACGAATGCGCCCCTGTCACAGCCCGAGATAACCGACATAAGACTCGCGTATTCACGCATAGTGAAGGAAACCTTAAGCATCTTCTTTTTCTCTCCCGAATATCCGCCAAGAACCTCTATTACAGTGGTTGTACGCTGCATTTTTTCGATAATCTGTCTGTTGATTTCAGCATATCTGTCCGACACAATCTCACAGACAAAGGCGCGAGTGCCGCCGAGGAAAATTTTATCAATCACAACAGCGCTGATAAAGACGGCGACTACACCGAGAAGCGAAACAATCATATCACCTATAACGAAAACGCCAAGCAGAACGACAGTCGCATCGACAGTGAAAACCGCATACGAGCTTTTGAATTTCGGCACTGCCTTAGATATCATAAAGGCGAGAACGTCGGTTCCGCCGGTTGAGCCGCCGCCAAGAAACGACAGAGCGCAGCCTGCACCCATAAGAGCACCGCCCGATACCGCCGCGACAAGCAGGGCAACGTCGGCAAATTCATACCCGACAAGATAAAAATAGCCCGAAAGCACGTCGGGAGAGACGAGCTTCATAAAAAGCGATATTAACGGTGGGTAAACAATTGTTGACAATAGGGTTTTTGCAGCAAAGCCTCTGCCGAGAAAAATTGCCCCGAGAATAAAGAGCAGCCAGGTCTCGATGGTGATTATCAGGTCAACCGTCAACCACTCAAAAGGTATAAGCTTATCAAGCACTATGGCAATGCCCGACATTCCTCCCGCGACAAGGTCAAAGGGGATAAGAAATACCGCCGTGCCAAAGGCAAGAATTGCCGTTCCGACTATTACGAGAAGCGTGTTTTTAAGAGTATTAAGAAGCTTTTCTCTAGATACTTCTCTTCCAAGAATTTTCATTTTCACGTCACCTCACAGATAAAAATAGTATTTGCAAGACTTTAGTAAAATAGACAAAAAATACACAAGATGCACTTGTTTTGTAAATTACGATTTACAAAAAAAAGAAGGGATAGCGCTCGAACACGCTATCCCACAAAAAACAATAACCGCTTAAATTACTCTGACCTTAATCATTCCGTCGATGGCCTCAAGCTTCGGTACAATGCCCTCGGGAGCCGCAACACCCATCTCAACTATCGTATAGGCATAGTCGCCCTTCGAGCCGTTAGAGAGGTTCTCAATGTTGATGCCCTCTCCGGATACGATAGAGGTAATCTGCGAGAGCATATTGGGTGCGTTAAGGTGCATAAGGCAAATTCTTGCCGCTCCTGTATGCGGGATAGAAACAGCAGGATAGTTCACCGAGTTCTTGATGTTACCCGTTGTGAGGAACTCAACAAGCTCCTGCGCCGCCATAACAGCGCAGTTGTCCTCGCTCTCCGCGGTAGACGCACCGAGGTGAGGAATGTTCACAACGTTCTTAAGACCAAGAGTTGCCTCTGTGGGGAAGTCTGTAACGTAGCTTGCTACCTTGCCCGACTCGAGCGCAGCCTTCATATCCTCGGAGTTAACGAGGTCGGCGCGCGCAAGGTTAATAATTCTGACACCGTCCTTCATCTTCGCGAGGGTGTCCTTATTAATCATTCCGCGAGTGGTTGGTGTTGAAGGCACGTGAAGGGTGATATAGTCTGCGGTCGCGTAGATTTCGTCATAGTTCTGCGCGTTGTGGACGGCTCTTGAAAGGCTCCAAGCCGCGTGAACTGTAAGGTAGGGGTCGCAGCCCGTAACCTTCATACCGAGCGAGCGCGCGGTGTTCGCAACAAGTCCGCCGATAGCGCCAAGACCGATTACACCGAGAGTCTTACCGAGAATTTCACAGCCTGCAAACTTCGACTTGCCGGCCTCAACAGCCTTTGCAACGTCGGGGGTGTCGGTAAGAGTTTTAGCCCATTCGATACCGCCTACGATATCGCGCGAGGCGAGTATGAGAGCCGCTATAGCAAGCTCCTTAACGCCGTTGGCATTCGCGCCGGGGGTATTGAAAACAACGACACCGTGCTTTGCACACTCGTCGCAGGGGATATTGTTCACGCCTGCGCCTGCGCGTGCTATAGCGAGAAGGTTATCGCCAAGCTCCATATCGTGAAGGTTCGCCGAGCGCACCATTATCGCATCGGGATTTTCTACCGCGTCAGACACCTCAAAGACCGTCCTGTCGAAAACGTCTGTGCCGACTGCGGCTATTTTATTCATTAACTTGATTTTCATTTTTAACTCCATTCTGTCGCTTGAAAGAATACTTAACGAATTTTCGGTACCGCCGCATCGGCGGCATTTTGGAACAAGGCTCCAAAATGCGAAAATTCAAGGCGTGAAACGCACTGAACGTTAAGTCTTTTGGTACTGAGATTTCACGCAATCTCCAGTTGTCGCCTAAGGGCGACGGTTATTTTGTTTATTCGCCGATTTTGGGGTTCTTAAGCGCGAACTCCTTCATAAACTCAACGAGCTTCTCTACTCCCTCGTAGGGCATAGCGTTGTAGATTGATGCGCGCATACCGCCAACCGAGCGGTGACCCTTAAGGTTCTTGAGGCCTGCCTCTGCGGCTTCCTTTGCGAACTTCTTATCAAGCTCGGCATCTCCTGTAACGAATACAACGTTCATCATAGAACGGCACTTCTTGTCAACGGGTGCTGCATAGTAGGTCTGGCTGTCGAGATAGTCGTAAAGAAGGCTCGCCTTCTTCTCGTTTCTGCGCTTCATCTCCTCAAGTCCGCCAATGGAAAGAATCCAGTCGAACACGAGCTTCGCCATATAGATGCACCAGCAGGGCGGAGTGTTATACATAGAGTCATTCTCTGCCATAAGCTTGTAGTCAAGCATAGCGGGAGTGTCGGGGCGAGCGTTGCCGATGAGGTCGTTACGTACTATAACTATGGTAACGCCTGCGGGAGCAACGTTCTTCTGCGCTCCTGCATAGATAAGTCCGAACTTTGATACGTCAACAGGCTCGGAAACGATGCAAGAGGACATATCGGCAACAAGCGGAATATTGCCTGTGTCGGGGATATAGTGGAACTTAGTTCCGTAGATTGTGTTGTTAAAGCAGATGTGCACGTAGTCGGCATCGGGGCGGAAATCCGCGCGCTTTGTCTCGGGAATGGTCGAGAAGGTAGGAGTTGCGCCCGCAGAGGACGCCGCGATAGCAATATCGCCGTACTTCTTCGCTTCCATAGAAGCCTTCTTCGAGAACTGACCCGATACTATGTAATCAGCGCACTTGTGCTCCGAGAGAAGATTCATAGGAACAGCCGCAAACTGCGTAGAGGCGCCTCCCTGAAGGAAGAGAACCTTGTAGTTTGAGGGAATGTTCATCAGCTTTCTGAGTGAGTCCTCTGCCGAGTGGAGTATTTCTTCAAACTCGGGAGTACGGTGACTCATCTCCATAACCGACATTCCCGAATCTCCATAGCAAAGAAGCTCTGCCTGTGCTTTCTCCAAAACCTCGAGAGGGAGCATGGAGGGACCTGCGGAAAAGTTATAAACTCTGTCCATTTTTCGTGCCTTGATTACCCGCGGGTAATTCCTTTCATATATAAAAATTTAGCTAACTAAAGTTAAGATACGTAAATTATACTACTTGAGTACACTTTTGTCAATATGAAAATCAAAAAAACTTATCGCAAAACAGGCGTTTTTTTAAGATTTTTTCAATATGTCAAAAACTCACCGTTTAGTTACCAAAAATCAAGCATTTTCAAGCACTTTCGGGCTTTTCTTGCAAAGAAAAAAGGACAAGGAGTTTTATACTCTTCGTCCCTTTCCTGTAGGTAGGTATCGTATTTTACGAGATTTTAAAACTGTGCTTAAGAGTACACACCTTCTACGTCGTTTTTCGGTAATCTGTTCAGTTAGCTCTCGAAAGAGTGATTGTTATAGAGGTTTCGCCGTCAAAATAGTAGTAGTCGTCAGCATCCTTTCCCTCGGGGTAGCCGTAGCCCGAAGGAATAGAATTAATCTGTACGTGATATTCCTCGGTTACGAAATCAGCAAAGACAACCTTGCCGTCCGCACCCGTGGTCTTGGGCATAAAGCAGTTAGAGCCCGAGCACATCTGAATAACGACGCCTGCTATGGCATTGCCGTCAGGGTCGATAACAGTAACCGTCCAGTCGGGAATGTCAACCGCGGTTTCCGAGAAGGTTGCTGTGAAGGAAATATCAGTCACGTCGTCAGCCGACGAGGAAACGTTGATTAGCACCTCGTCACCTACAGCTACCGCAAGGTAAAGCGTGACTGCACCGGGGTTGTAGTCTGTAACTGTGCTCTTTGTGCGGTTCTGAATAGTGATAACCGCGTCGTCGTCCTCGGTGGTAACAACGATATAGCCTGCCTCGGTTATCTCTACCGTGTAGAATACGGTGCCTTCCTTTGCGACAGTCGCGGTCTTAAGCGTTCCAAGCTCTGCCACGTAGGGGTTGCCCTGCGTTCCGGGGAGCGAGGTAAATACGAAGTCAAGCTCTACCGCAGTCGCCGCGGTATTGGTTACCGTGAAGGACGTCACCTGGTAAATCGACTCGGGGCCTTCGAGAAGAACAGAAAGCGCGCCCGACTCGGGAAGATAATCCTCGCCGTCGTAGCTGACCTTGAAGCTCTCGCCCTCAATAGAGAGAGTTCTGCTCTCGCCGCGCATCTGGAAATGAAGAGTTTCCCCAGCCGCAAAGTCGAAGGTCATCTCCTCCTCGCTGATATAGAATGGCTTGTCCTCTGAGCCGTCGGGAGTAAGGTCGATAACGGTGTACTCAACGCTCGAATTCTCCGTAATCTCCATAAGGTGGCCGTCCTCGGCGATTGTGCACATCTCGGCAAGTCCCTCGAAATACACTCTGTACTCACCGACGGAAAGCTCAAGCGAGCCCTCGCCCTCGGAGTCTGTAACGAAGGAATCAACCTCGTCGCCCTCGAGGTCACGGACGGTTACCGTAACACCCGATACAGCGTTTCCGTCCTCGTCAACAATTACCGCAGTGTAGGTTGCCTTCGGCTGTGTGTAGGGAGCGAGGCAGTTGTCGCACTTGCCGTCCTCGTTGATATCGAGGTGAACGGGGCAGGTATACGCTGCCGTGCAGACGTCGCACTTGCCGTCGGAATTTGCATCTCTGTGTCCCGGGCAGGTGTAGTCCTCCTCGCACACGTCGCACTTTGAATCGCCGTTTGCGTCAACGTGCTTTGTGCAGGGCTCGCCTCCCTCGCCGTCGTCACCGCCGCCGCAGGACACCGCGAGAAGCGCTGTCAAGACAAGCGCCAGGGTCAAAAGAAGCATCGAAAGTATTTTCTTAAAGCTCATATTTCCTCCAAAAAAGTTAAGAGCATACGCCCTAAAATTTTCACCTCTTAATTGTAACACAAAACCCTCGGATTGTCAATACCGAGGGTTTTGTATCTTGTGTATCTCCGAGCTTTACCGCGGCTTAGCCAATGCCGAGCAAAAGCAAGGTTATTTGCGTTTCTTCTTTTTTCCTTCCTCCTCACCGTCGCTATTTCTGAACTTCTGATAGTTGCTTATTACTCCGTTAAGAATTTTCAGAACGCTTGTTTCCTGCGAGGAATCAAAGGCGTATTTTATCATAAGTATAATCGCGCCGAGCGTTTCGACAAAAACCGAGGCTATATAAACTATAATAACCTGGTCGGAGAGGCTTCCCGCGCCGAAAATTGCTCTGATTAATATCATAGCAACAAGAATAGCAAACTGTACGGCTATAAAGTTTGTAAAGAACTCGTAAAACTTGTTTTTCAAGTCCTTTTTCGAGTCGTTCTGCTCGTCAAGCTGATCAAGCGAGGCGTTAACTATGCTCTTGGCAATCTCGCGATAGTCTGCCTCGGAGTTTGCCATAAGCTCGGAGTCAAGCTTTCCGAGAGCCTCTGACTCGTTGACGGTTTCTCTGAAGGGGACGTCGCTGGCAGGAACCGAAGGAGCCTGTCTTGGTGCGGGCTTCTGCTCGGTCTTTTGCTCCGCGGTACCTGCCTCTTCGCAGCTGTCCTTTTCCACGCTGTCATTTTCGCCGAGCGACATTTCGGGCTTCGTCTTTTCGTCGCTTGAGGCTGCTTTGCCATCAGCGCAGAGAGCCTCGTTTACCTTTTCGAGGTCAATACTCGGAGCGTCTGCCATTATGCCTCCTTCTTATATCCAAGCATAATTCTCGACAGGACTGCGTCCTTCGTTACACCGAACAGCTGGGCTATATCGTCAAGGGAGTCGTTTCTCTTCAAGGCCGTGCGGAAAACGTCGTCGGGCATCAGAACCATCAGCGCAAAGATATTTGCCGCCTGCTCGTCTACAAGCGTGGGGTCGGCATCAAGGTCGGCATCGGAAATGGACGTAAGGTCCATATCAATATGCGCGCTGAAAAGGTAGCCGTCACCCTCGTTCATATTTTCAAGAGCGAGGTGACCGAGCTCGTGGACAAGAGAGAAGCGCTGCTTCTTCGGATTTTCCCTGCTGTTAAGGATAATCCTTGCAACAGTCTTATTCTGCTCCTCGGAAACGTACATAGCGGCTCCGTAGTTGTCAAATGCACCGGTGTTACCGTCTACGTCCTTAAGCAGACCGAAATCAAGCTCAGTGAACTTCGCGTCTATGCCGGTCATATTCTCAACTATTTTCATTATGTCGGCAGTAGGAACCAGCTCGCCGTACTTATAGCTAACCTGCTCGCTTACGTTTTTGGCAATTCTGCGAGCTTCGTCAAATTCACGTCGTTCCAACCAATGCATCTCCTTTCACCTCCGATTCATACTTCTTTTATAAGATAATGAATACGGATTACTTCTTTCCATACTCATTATAGCACAGTTTAGGCACGAATTCAACCTTTTTAGTAAAAATTTAAAAAAACGGTAACTTTTTATTATATACAAGAAAATCTCCTTTTATTCGTTTCAGCAATGCCCGAGTATACGTCGAGCTATTGTCTGACTTTATTGTTGACAAGCGGCTAAAGGTTAAACCCTTACTCAACACTGCCGCTTTAAACTACCCTAATATACGATATGAAAAAAGTATTTACTTTATCATTTAAGGATAGTCGGTTATAGAATAAATCCGGATTAAAAAGAAGATTTTTTAGTAATAATTAACAAACGAAAGGGACTGTACCGAGTAAAAAGCGCGAAGTGAAGCGACCGAAAGAAGCTACAAAAAGGCAAAAAGGAACCACCCCGAAGGGTGGTTCCGGAAGGGTAGATATTAAATTATACCTGTGTAATAGTAACAGTAAACTCTACCTCGATTGCATCTCCGGTGTTGTTAAGGAAGCCGAAGAAGCAACCGTTAGAATTAGCATCGTTGGTAATGTTATCGCCGGAAGCGATGGTGTTCTGGAACATAGGAGTTCCTGTCTGAAGCATAACGTCAGCGGTGAAGGTAACCTGAACGTTATAAGCGTCAGTCATTTCGGTTCCGGGCCATGCAACGTAGAACCAAGCTGCGGAGCCTGCCGCAACGTTAACGGTATAGGTACCTGCTTCGAGAGTGGTCTCGGGTGCAGCTGCACCATAAATATTCTCAGAACCAACAACCTCGGTAGCATCTCCGTTGCCTGAATCACCCGAACCCGACGAGCTACCGGGAAGAGTAATAGTAAAGCTTATATTACCTGGATTTCCGCTATAAGTCGAAACCTTGAGATAGAAGGTCTGACCTGCGGTAACCGCTTTGGTTACGGTAGGCTGGAATCCCATATCGCAGAGATTAAAGCCGAAAGTACCGTAATCATAACTCCAATCGCTAGTTTCGTCAAAGGCAACTACTACATCTCCGTCAACAGTAGCAACGTAGGTATAGTAAACGTAATCGCTTCCTACAATCGCTGTATATGTTCCGCTCTCGGTGATAACGTAAGGATCGTCTACAGTTCCACTGCCGGAAAGAGCAGGAGAATCCGAAGAAGGAGCTTCTTCTACTACGATAGTAAAGCTATCATAAATCTCTGCATTTGCGACAGACGTAATTGTCACAACGTATGTACCTGCAACGGTAGCATTGAAGGTTGCGGCATCAGCATCAGAGAAATCGATATATGCATATTCCTCGTTAAACTTACCTATTTCAATAGTTGTAGTACCAAAAGTAACGCTTGTAGCATCACCGTTAACTGTAGTAACAGTAAGAGTGTATGCATTGTTTGCATAAATACTATTCGTTGTTATACCAAACACGAAATCAACTCCGGTGTATACGCTTTCGTCTCCGGTAAAATCAGTCCACACGCTATAAGGAACATTTTCGCCCCACAAAAGTGCGCTTTCACTTCCAAGAGTTTGAGCCTTCATAGAAGTAAGTTCGGGTGCAGTTACCGTAAAGTCAATTTCCTTCGCCTCTGTCAGTTCAGAAGAAATCACGAGAGTATAATCTCCGGTCGCGGTGCTAGTCAACGAAATGTAATCGCCGTTATGATAAACCCTAATCGGGCAATCCCAAGCATCAAGATCCATCTCCTCGCCGTCCTCATCAAGAACAACAAACTCAAAGATATTGTAAGCAGGATTTGCGGTTGCAGGAACGGTATTTGCGAAATAAATCTTAGTTTCCTCGCCCTGAACAGCAGAGAAGGAGTCATCTATAACATTATTACCAATCTTAAGTGCATATTCAAGAAGAATATTTGCAACTGCGCCAAACTCGTCATAATTCCTATCGTCAGTATACTGCTTAACCTCGTAAACGTAGGTAGTCGATGCTACAGCATCGTCAGAAAGAGCAATGCTCTCAACTATAGGATTATCTTCCTCGTCGAGTATCTGATTGTCGTTTTCATCAGTCTTATATGTAATTGTGAAGTTGGTTCCAATCACATCATAGTTTTCGTCAAACTGGTACTCACCATAAGCCTTTGACGTCATATTAAAGGTGTCGATAACATAATTCTCGTCAAGAGTAAACTCAACGGTAATACTGTAAAGATAATAGCCATAGCTCAAGAAGCTGAAGGAGTAAACGCCATCTTCACTTACAGACTGCTCAAAGCCATCATATTCATTAAGAATAGCGCGAGTATAGAGCTCGGTAAGCAAACCTATAATGCCGTAAGGAGAGTACTCCTCGCCATACTCTATAGCGATATACTCCTGTCCGAAATCGTATCCGCCAAACATTCCGGTAGAAACATCATAGGTCTCTCTCTCAAAAGCACCCACGCCCTCTTTTACGAGAGCAAGAATGGAATCCTCTCCGTAAAGAGAATATAAGTACTCTTTTTTGGTAGTATCATACTCTGTACCGATAACGCTTCCCCACTCGCTATATTCAGGATAGAATTCTTCAATCACCTCAATGATATGAAGAACCTCTCCAACCATAGCATAGTCGACGTTGACGTTTTCTCCGGTATCACCGCTGCTAGTATTTGCGCTACCCACAATTGTACCATACTTAACAAGAGCATCCTTAAGAGCTCCTACCGCAATAGCCTTATCAACAGTAGAAACGTCAACCGAAACTGCCTTGTCGCATACCTTACAGAAGCCGAGTGCATCAAGGTCGTGTGCTTCCTTGGTGGGCGCTACAGTGTGTCCGCAGTCAGCTGCGTGCCAGTGATGGGTTGCGTCGGTCTCCCACGCATCTGCGTAGGTGTGGGTGTGTCCTGCGTTGTATCCGCAGGTGTCGCAGGCACCGTCATTGTTGGCATCTGCGTGTGCAGCGGAATCCTTGACTGCGATGGAGCAGCCGCAGGTTGCTGCGTGCCAGTGGTTGGTAGCATCGGACGTCCATGCGTCTGCTGCCTGATAGGTGTGGGTATGAGAGTAGTCATATCCACAAACGTCACAAAGCTTGTCATTGTTGACATCCTTGTGAGCTTCGGTGGCAACCTTCACGTCGGCACATGCTTCGTCCGTGCAGGTTATCCAGTGATTGGTCTCGTCTTTAGACCAATCGGTGCTGAAGGTGTGTTCATGTCCGCCAAGTCCGCAGGAAGCGAGCATAAGCGCTACGAGCGTAAACACCAAAACCAAAATTGAAAATCTTTTCATTTTTGAAAATCCTCCTTATATATTTTTTGGTTTCGAACAAATTAATTAGGGGCGAAGTGGAAAATTAAATCCGCTTCGCGGGTGAAGTCTGAGCTTGTCAGAGAAGGTCGCTCTGCGATGAAGTCCGCTCTCGCGGGTTTTATCGGAAATACGCAACCTTCGCGTAGAAGCCGACTCCGAAGAGCCACTGGTCGGCGTGCTCTGAATAGATGCTCTTCTGCGATTCTATCCAGCCGTTGCCGTCCATAAAGTAGCGCTGGGATTCCGAGAGCTTCTGAAGGAAGTCCTGAAGCTCGGCTGTGACCGCATAATTGCCGTCGGAGTTACAGAAGGCGGAATAGCCAAGCATCACGTTCGGCACCAGAATGCCGCCAACGTCGGTTGCGGGGATTTCTCCGCGCTCCGCCGCCTCAAAGAGCGCCATTGCCTCGTCGGGAAGATTTCGGCAATCGGCGTGACAGTTCTCGCAGGATTCACCGCAAACTCCGATACAGGTCGGTATATCGGTAGGCTCGTTGTAGGCGTTACGGCAGGGGCATCTTCTGTCACAGAAATACGCACCGGTCGTTGCCGTCGGGTTATTAAGACCTGGGTCTATAAGCAGTGCGGGAAGCCCTTGAATAAAGAGCTTATAGTTCTCGGTTCCGTTAGAAACGGTAAGCGCCTTGTTACCCGCCTCCTCGATAGAGGTCAAGGGAGTGTTTCCGCCCTCGCCAAGAAAACGCGTGGGGCTTGATATATTGGCGTAGAGGATAGGGCCATAGACTCCCGTAGTCTTGTCGTAGAGGTGGTAATATCCGTCGCCCTTGCCGTAGAAGAGTGAGCCGTCGCCGTCAAGTGCCAGAGCAAAGTAGGGTATTACGTCGCCCGAGAGATACTCCGTGACGACATTTTCACCGACGAGCTCGTAGGAATATACCGAATACTCGATATCCTGCCTTACGCTACCCGGAATATAGTGGTCAACCGTTACCGTGCCGCGAGTCGAGCCGACTGCGTCGGGAGTGAAGGTTATATCGGTTTTCGCATTGTAGAAGTCCATAGAATAGCTGCCCGAGAGCTTATCGGCGGGAGTCGCTCCCACACCGTCGCGAACGAGGGGCATACCGAGCGCGTCCCTCTCCCAGTAGGAATACATTGAGCCGTCAAAGACGGTTGCGGTGCCCTCTGCCCTCTCGGGATAATAGAAGCTGTATTCATCGGAATATCCGAGCTGGTGCCGAAGCTCCTCCTCGGGAATAATAATTTCAGCCTCCTCGCGGTTGATAGGAAACTCACCGTCAAGCGTTATCGCAAAATAGACCTCGGCGGGATACTCCGCGTTCTTCTCTTCCGCCATAATACCGAAGGTAAAGCGCACCTGACCGCCCGTCGAAATCATCTCGTCGGCAATATCGACGTCAAGCTTGAAGTTCTTGGTATAGGTCGAGGCTGCCGCGCCGTCGTCGGCGACACTCTGAAGCTGCTTGAAGGCAAAGTTTGCGCCGTAGTAATTTGCCTTAGGGTTAACGGTGTTCTCGGTTGTATCAACCCAGCTGGTTATCGAATACATACCGCTTCTTGTCGGGGCGAATTCGAAGAACACCTCATGCTTTGCGCTATCCAGCTCAACGCGGTAAAGTCCCGTGGACTTTATGGGAATACAGTTATAGAGCTGCGTCTTTTTATCCTTGTAGGACACGAGCTTCTTTAACTCAATCTCGATATTTCTGTTATCGTTGGTTGCGACGTAGGCGTTGGGGTCGTAGGCATAGCCCGTCGGTGCCGCCGAGAGGGTGACTTGATAGTCGCCGTCGAGCCCCTCTATGCTTGCCTTGCCGTCACTGCCGACAGTTGCCGTGTGGTAGGAAAAGCCGTCGTTCCATCTTGCCTCGATAGTCTCGGCAGGAATATAGGTCTGCCCTCCGTATACGAGGGTGACTGTGAAGGGGCTTTCCTCGCCCGATGAGCCTGTGCCCGAGCCTGCGCCCGAGCTACCCGAGCCCTGCGAGCCTGAGCCTGTGCCCGAGCCCGACGGGTGGCCGCCTGTTGCGGGATTGTATTCTCCGCAGGACGAAAGCAGCGTCAGTATAAGAAGGAGAAGCGCCGTTATTCTGGTGAATTTTGTTTTTTTCATTTTGCTCCTCCCTTTGCGCGTTTTTTACCGAAGAAGCTGACGATGTCGCTCCACTTAAGCTTCCTTATTATTATATCGACGATATATAGCACCGCCGAAAGAATCATAAGAGGTACGGTGAAGTACATCTCGTAGGTTGCGACCTCGCGCTCGTCGTTCTCGAGCGAGGGAAGCCGTCCCTCGTTTACCGTTCCGCGGTTTCTGATTGCCGCGTGAAGCTCCGAGGGGTCAAAGCTTGCGAAGCTGTCATACTCGGGTGAATAGGACACGTTATGCACAAGCTCCGAGGTATAAGACCTTTCTCCGTAGGAATATGTAATCTCGATTACGTACTTACCTATTCCGTCGGCTCTGTATCTGTGAGAATACTTCTCGGAGTCGAAGGTCAGAGTGTACTCCGACACAGCTCCTGTGGGTGAGGTGACCTTAAGAATCATAGTCGCCTTGGGGTTCAGAGTCGTCGGGATTATTTCAACGTAGGAATAGGTTCCGTCAAACTCGGTGGTTACAGTGTAGGGATAGGCTATTCTCTCGTCGGGGATATTCTCGGTCAAAACGTTGCCGAGGAATATATCTCCCGCACTGCCGACAAAGTCAGCAGTCCACTCGCCCGAGAGGCTGCTCATAAAGCTTGATACCCTGCCCTCTCCGTAATTCCAATAGGAATAGAGGGGAGCCTTTATAACCGTGTCGGCATTCTTCTCGTAATCTACCGAGAGGGGAGTTGTGGCGCTCGCCTTTGCCTTTGCGTATGCATAGCCGTAAATATCGGGAAGAGCCGCAACGCCCGATAGCACGGGGTCCTGTCTTTTGTCGATATTTATCGCGGTTTTGCCGAGAATAACAGACTCGGTGACGTCATCGGCAATCTCAGAGAACATAAGCTCCTCGAGTGCCTCCTCGCTGTCAAGGAAGTAATACTCACCGCCGCCTGCCGAGGCAATATCGCGAAGTGTTTCGGTACCCTCCTTCTCGGAGTTGTAGGGGTTTATAACCGAAGTCTTGACGTTCAGCCTTTCAAAGAGGTCGGTGGCAACGTCGGTCGGCTTATCGGATTCATAGGTGTAGGACATTCCGTCGCTTATCAGCATTATCTGCTTCTCTTCATAAGGAAGCGCCTCTATAAGCTCGCCCGCCTTGTCAAGAGCAGTACCGATAACCGTGCCCTGATAGGGACGAATGCCGTTTATAAGCCTCTTTACGTCCTCGCGGTTCTTTACTCTCGTTGGGGCTTGGAGCACGTTTATCTCGCCCCAGAAGTTAACTACCGTTACGTAGTCGTTATCCGAAAGAATGTCAAGCAGCCTGCACGCCGCCTGCTTTGCGATAATCAGCCTCGATGCCTGGTCCATACTGAGTGAGGAGTCGATAACTATAGCGTAAAGCTTCGGGTCCTGGTCGCTGTTGCCGAAGCGCACGGGCAGCATATTTTCAAGCTGCTTGAGTACGTCCTCGGTCTTGTTCTGTATTTTAAGGTCGCCGACGGTAACGAGGCTCTTGCCGAACTTTGATACCGCGGTGTCAATCGCGCCTATGAAGGCTGTGTAGTTGTTTATCTCACGTACGTCGAGGCTCGATAGCATTATCTCGTCGTACTCAATAAGCTCCTCAACGCTCGAGGGAATAAGAACGCCCGACTGCTCCTTGCCCTCGCTCGGAACGAAGGTGTAGCTCATCTTGCCCGCGCGGCGTCTGCCGACGTAGGCGTCAAGCACCGCCTCCTCGCCGTATAGCGCCTTCGCGCGCTCGAGGTCATCTCTGTCGTCGGTTATGAGGAGCACACGCACCTCGCCCTCGACGCTCTGGGTGAAGCTGTAGGAATTGTTATGGCTCGAGAGGTCGCCCTCGGCAGCTATCTTAACCTCGTAGTCATATTCACCCGAGGTGTCGGTAGGTAAACTAAAGTTTACAATATTGAAGCCGTTAACAAGCTCTACCGCCTGATTGTCAAGAAGCTCGCCGTTTCTGTATATTGAGGCGATAGCCTCGGTTTCATAGCTTGCTCGGACGAGCACGTCGGCAGATGCCTCGTGATTTTTGTAGGTTGCGGGGGTGAAGCCCACGTCGGAAATCTGCACCTCGGAAACGTCTGCCGAGAGGTTATTGTCAACGTATATCGCGTCAACGTATATTCCCTCGGAGTAGAGTGCCTCTATAGAGGTGATAAGTCTGCCTCTGCCGTCGGTGTCGGTTTCCTTACCGTCGCTGATTATGATTATGCGCTTTATCGTGTCCTCGCTAAAGAGGGTTGCCGTGTAATCCAGCGCCGAGGAAAGGTCGGTCGCGCTATCGTCAATTCCCGAGTCCTTCACTGTGGAAAGCTCGCCGCCAAGCTCGGTAATAATCTTGAAGTCCTTACCGAAGGCAACGACACCGAGGCTCGAGTTGTTCGGCAGGTTTTCCTCAATCTCGGAAATATACCCGTCAACCTCGTCGAGGGTGCGGTTTGATGAATAGGAAACGTCGGCTACGACGTAAACCTCGGTTTTTGTGATAACGGTGGTCATTCTCATACCCGCAAGGGCAAGCGATGCGAGCAGCACTATGAGAATATGCAGGACGAGCGATACCGTCGTCGCACGCGTTCTGTTCTCGTGTCTTATGGCGACAAGGTGGGGGACTGTCACCAGAAGAAGGAGAGGAATTATTACGAGAAGTAAGAGCGGATTATCGAAGCTGATATTTATCATAGCAGTACACCATCCAATCCGCCGTGAATAGAAGCGCAAGCGCAATAAAGAGCGCAGTCAGCGCATCGTATTTTCCGTCAAAGCCGCCGCCCCCCGGCTCGCCGACGAGCATAACCCCCTCACCCGTAGGTGCGGGAATACATTCCGCATCGGTCATAGACGAATAAATATTAAATTGCCTCGGTGAGCCCGCGACCGTCACGGTCACGGTATATACGCCGACCTCGTCAAGCGCTACGGTGGCGCTCGCTGAATCGGTATTCAGGTAAGAGATAACGCCGCGCGGGCTCTCTACCCTTATGCTGTCGCAGTTGGCTACGACGTTTATTTCTGCCTCCTCACCGCACTCGTACGAGGTCCTGTCTATCATCTCGGGGAAGGAATAATCCACGAGATTCGAGATAAGCGCCATATAGTCGTAGAGGAGAGGGAAATTCGAGTTATGAAGGTCGAATGCAAGCGTTACCTGTCGGTTGCCGCCCGAGTTCGAGCCTGCGAAAATTACGGGGTTGCCCTTATACGAGTAGAGCGTTGTAAAGCTGCGGTAATAGGCGCACTTTACGTATTTGGTTACGTGAATTTCATCTCCGCGAAGCTCAGAGAGAAGCGCCTTTGTGGCACTTGACGACGAGCCCGATTTCTCGAGAACTGCCGACGAGGAGAAGGAAACCTCTCCCTGAACGCTGAAGCCTGCGCCCTCGGTGCTTCCCTGGGGATTTACAAGCCAGATTGCGCCGTCGCGCGGCAGGCTCTCGGGCGTGCAGCTGTCGAACACGTACAGACCGTAGCCCGTCTGTCCCGAATACTCATCGGGAGAAAGCACGTCAATTTTCGCGCTGATTGCCTCAGAGAGAGCCGATTCGATAAAGAAGGGACGCTCACTGACGATAAGCGTATTATAAGAGCTCTCGCTCCTTACGTCGTAAAGAAGGTATTCGTTGTCAAGAGCCAGTCCGTCCTCGCCGTCAAGCGCAACGCGAATAGAGGAAAAGCTGCCCGAGGAGCACTCTAGAACGAATGGGGTAAGCTCCCCTGCCGAGAGGCTGAGCACCTCTACAGCCGACTCGGAGTCCGAGCCGTCAAGATACATTCTGACGCTTACCGCTCTATCTTCGGTATGCGAAATAACGTTTCCGCTTACCGTAAGCTTACCTGACGAGCGGTGATAGACAACGTCAAGAAGCGAGGTATTCTTCTCGCCTACGGCAACGTTCTCTACCCTGATGCCATTTGCGCCCGAATAGTCGGTGTCGGTCAGAAGATATGTAAGGGCTCCGCGGTTCTCGTCAAAATAGCCCTGTGCCGTGCCGAGCGCATCGGTATAATCTGCCGTACGGTAGTCTGCCGAGAGGTCGGAGAGCAGAAGCAGCGCTCTATCCTTGTCGTCAAGCCTCTCGTATACCACGTTCGTGGTGTTACCAACCGAAATAAGCGAATAAACGCTGCCGTCTGCCGATTCCCCGATAAGCTCGCCTATACGTCTCTTTGCGCGCTCGAAGCGGCTCTCGCCGTCCGACTCAAAGTGCATGCTTCCCGAGCCGTCGAGAACGAACACGTACTCGTTCGCCGAATCGGGAACCGTAATCACAGGGTGAGCTATAAGGAGAGATATCGCCGTAACGCACAGAAGCTGCAGAATAAGGCTTATCATTCCAGCGAGCATGCTCGGCCGCCTCTTTCTCTTGAGAAAGCGCTCGCTAAGACTCCAGAGATAGGTAGAAGAAACCGTCTGCTCGGTGTATTTACTTTTGATAATATAAATGAATACCAGAATCGGAATTCCGATAAGTCCGAGTAATCCCAAAGGATATAAGAAGGTCACTTCAATACCCCCACGTTTGCCATTTTTCCAAATAATACCTCGCCGAGTGTATCCTCGGCAGATGCGAGAATATAGCTGCCGCCGCGCGACTGCGCCGCACGGTTAATACGCTCGGTCGCATAGACGAGCGCCTCTTTGTATGCCTTCGCTACAGCGCGGTCTATATTCTTTCTGTAGCTCTTAGACTGCACCTCGGAGTCGAAGAAATGAACTCTGCCGCGAGAGAGAGGAAGAAGCTCCTCACGCGAAAGCACCTGAATACAGAATATATCGCGCTTCTTGTCGGCGAGAGTGTTTATTGCCGTTTCGTAATCGGCATCGGTAAGAAAGTCGGAGATTATCACCGACATTCCGTCGCCGTATCCGACATTCGACGGAGCTATCGCGTCGCTGATAAGGCTCTCGCCGTCAAAGACTATTCCCGAGAGCTTACCTATTTCGGAAAGATATGCTTCCTTTCCGACCATACCCGAGATTACAGGCTCAAGCCTTCCGCCCTTGATGGCATAGACCGATACCTTATCCATCTCGCACACCGATATATACGCAAGAGCTGCGGCAATCCTCAGCGCCTGCACGTCCTTGCCAACGTCGCCGTAGGACATAGAGCGGCTCGCGTCTATGTATATTCTCGTGTGCATCTGCCTCTCGTCGAGGTAGAGCTTCAGGTAAAGCTTATCAAAGCGCGCGTAGGCGTTCCAGTCAATCTTGGTGACGTCGTCGCCGTCGGCATAGTCGCGGTAATCGGCAAACTCGGGAGAGGAGCCGAAGCTCTTACTCTTTCGGTTGCCGCCGAACATACCTGCAACGTTGTTTTTTATTACAGACTCGAGAAGCTCAAGCTCCGAGAGAAGCTCCTCGGTTATCTCAAATTTGCCCATTACTTCTTCTTAGTCTCGGAAACTATCATATCAATTACGTCGTCTACCGTGCGTCCGTCGTTTACAGCGGTGTAATTAAGCTTGATTCTATGACGGAGAACGGGACGGGCGAGAGCATCTATATCGGCGTAGGAAACGTTGAAGGCGCCGTTCATAAGCGCACGCACCTTTGCCGCGGTAACTATTGCCTGTGCCGCACGGGGAGATGCTCCGTACTTAACGTACTTTTTGGTAGCCGCGGGAGAGGAGTCAAGCTCGGGGTGAGTGCCCGACACGAGTCTTACCGCGTAATCGAGAATTTCGTCGATAACGGGAACGCTGGAAGCAAGAGCGCGCATCTCGAGAATCGTTTTGCCGTCAAGAACCGCAGAGGCGGTCTCCGCCATAGTAACCTGCGTCATCTTAACGATATCAACAAGCTCGCTTGCCGCGGGGAATTTCATTATAAGCTTGAACATAAAGCGGTCCATCTGCGCCTCGGGAAGAGGATACGTACCGTCCTGCTCTATCGGGTTCTCGGTAGCGAGAACGAAGAAGGGCTCGTCTAAAACGTAGCTCTGATTCGCAACCGTCACCTTATGCTCCTGCATTACCTCAAGCATTGCAGACTGCGTCTTGGGGGTTGCGCGGTTAATCTCGTCGGCAAGGACAAGGCTCGAGAAAATCGGGCCCTTGCGGAATACGTTCACCATATTTCCCGAGGCGTCCTTCTTTACCACAACGGTACCGGTAACGTCCGAGGGCATAAGGTCGGGGGTAAACTGAATTCTCGAGAAGGGGAGCGAAAGCACTCTTCCGAGAGAGCGCACAAGACGTGTTTTACCAACTCCGGGAACGCCCTCAAGAAGCACGTTACCGCCTGCAATGATAGCGGTTATAACGTTGTCGATAATGTCGCTCTGACCTACCACGTCACGGGCAAGCTCAGCTCTTACTCTTGCTATCGCCTCGCCGAACTCCTTGACTCTTACGTTTTCCGAAGCCTTTGTGTTATTCTGTATATCCATTTTCTCTGAACCTCTCAAATTCTCTTATTTATCGCCGTTATAGAGCGCCGCAAAATACGCGCTTACGAGCTCCTCAAGCTCCTCGGGAACGTTGTCGTCCATAAAGTGCTCGGAAACCTTGGCAAAATATCTGTCAATAACCTCACCGTAGGTGAGATACTCTCCGCTCTCGGGGTCGTATACGGTATCGTCACTTCCGTAAACCATATCGCCGCTTCCAAGACCGCCCGAGTTAAGCTCTTCGTCACTGTCCTCACCGTCATAGCCACCGTCAGAGCCGCCTGCGCCTGCATCCTTCGGGCGCTCGCTTGCCGGAAGCTCATCCTCGGTGATGCCGAATATCTGCAAAAGCCTTCTGACAACAGTGTTCCTGACGCCCTCGTTCGTGCTTTCGGCAAGAAGCGCCGTGCTTACAGTGTCCTTTGCGTGTCCTATTGCCACCTTCACAGCCTCGGTGAGCTCGGTCTCGGAGAAGGTAGCCTCGGAATCGGCTATAGCGTCAAGCTCATCGGCAAATGCAAGAAGCGCAAGATAAAGCGCGCCGTCGGTCCTCGCACCCGAGCCGGTGAGAGCCGAGCCTACCGATGAGGCAATAGCCGCCGCCTGCGAATATGCCACGTCACCCGAGAGTGCCTTTTCTATCGCATCAAGCTCCTCTCCGACGAGCGTGCCGCGAAGCGATGCAACCGCAGCACCGAGCCGAATTACGGCAGGATTTACGGTATTTCTCATTTTTTCGCCTATGAGGTCGTATTCGTTGTGGTCGTTGATTTCCTTATTTACGGCGGTTACCGTGGAAATCACCGCGTTCTTCATTGCGCTGACCTTCTTTACCGACTTAAGCGTAAGAAGCAGCGACCGAAGCTCCTCTACAACCCCGGCCTTCGGGGACTCGTGAAGCGCAGATGCCTCAACCGTTTCAATAAGGTCGAGCAGCGCCTGCTCCTGCCAGGTGGAGAGGTTGAAATCGGGGTCGGTAACGGGGGGCTCGCCTCCGTCCTCGGTATGTACGGGAAGAAAAATTGCCACGAGTACAAGCGCCGCAGCAATTATCGGTGCTACGAGGTGGAGAAGAAGCCTCGGCGAAGCTCCCTTCGCTCTGACCGCCGCCCCAAGACGCTTGTCAGCGTCCTCTCGCTGAGCCTTATGTATTTCGCCGTCAGCACCGCTGAAGGCTATCATCGTACGGACTCTCTCGCCGAGCCCGAATTTTTCATCGTAATATTTGGCAAGGCGGCGCTCCGTCGGGAATCGCAGGACGGTATAGAAAGCAAACACCGCCAGAAGCACTCCGACAGAGGCGACCAGAATCCTGCCACCGTCAACCTCACGGACGGTCAGCTTCTGTACTATGGCAACGAGCGAGCCGGTAACGGCTCCTGTGGAAAGCCCGAGAAGCAACGCCCCGAGAAGAACGAGCAAGCTACGCCTCGCCTTCAGTTTTTTAAACTGCATTGAATAAGCCCTTTCAAAATAACCTATCACGAATTAAAATATTTAACGCGCTAGGTGTAATTCTTAATAATTATACTCCTATATTAATAAAAAGTCAATACCAAACTATCATAATTTGTTAAATTTTGTATTCACAAGGGTATAATATGTCAATAAAAAAGCCGAGAATCGCTGAAAAAAGCAAGGGGGGCGCACAGAGTTAAAAACGGTTTGCTATAGCTGAAAATTCGTTCAATATTCCCCGTTCTTCTCACTGTTTTTTCATTCGATACTGACAGCCGGTCAAACGGATTAAGGTCGTAAAAGTGCTGTTTTTGTAAATCAGAGTTGTCAAAATAGCGCGGTTTTTCTGTTATGTCACAACTGCGACGAAGCTTTCTATCCGTTCGCCATACAGGCTCCGTGCTTGCGGTTATCTGCTTACGCCCCGCCGATGTCGGAGATAAGCAAAATTCGTTCACGGCATCAACGGCACCGTATATGTCAAATTTGTCAACAGAAGATATTTTAGGCAAAAGTAACAAATAAGACTTAATAATATTTTACATACCCAAATCTTGACTTTCCTTTTTTGCGCGTGTATAATATATTTGCACATATATCAAATTCGTCTTATATATTTTTATTTCGGATTGTATTAAATTGATAATTGTGTCAAGGTTGATACAATCATTTATAGTATTTGTTAAAAATTATACTTTCGTATTATTTCTATGGAAAGGAATAGTAATATGAAACGAAAATTCTCTTGGCTTATAACATTACTCATAGCGCTCTGTCTGACCCTTGCCTCGTGCCAGGTCGGAGATGGCGGTGACTCGGGCTCCGGAGGCAGTGGCTCGGGTGACTCCTCAGGAGATTCAGGCAACTCGGGCGGCGCGTCGGGTGATTCGGGCACATCGGGCTCGGGAAACTCAGGCTCCGACACAGCCACGGGGGACTACATATTCAAGTCGGGTAGCACGCTTAACATTGTATGCGCTTCATCGGGCGAGGCGGTAACGGCTCTCGCAGCCGAGCTCCGCGAGCTCGGCATTACGGTCAGCGTCGTCGGTACTGCTACATCTCCTGCCGACCACGAGATTATAATAGGTCAGTCAAGCCGAGAGGGCTCCGCGGCAGCCTATCGCAGGCTCTCGAGAGTGGAGCTTTCGGACGACCTTCACGTCGGCTACGTTATTTACTCCACGGGCACCTCGCTCGCCGTAGCCTACCACGAGGATAAATTCGACCTTGAGGCGGCAAAGAATACCGCTATCGCTTACATAAGAGAAAATCTTCTCGGCAGCAGCACCCTCGCCCCCGGAAAGGGCACTGTTTGCTCGGAGCAAACCACCCCCATAGATTACCAGGCGGCAATTGACGAGCTTGAACGCGCCCAAAAATGGGTTTCCTTCGAGGAAAAAATAGAAAAAATCAGCCCCGATAACGCACCTGAAATCGTCGAGGCGGTCAAAAACTACTACGAATGGGTTTGCACCCCCGACGTAATCTCCTGGTTTGCAAACCTCTACGACCCCGCGATAGGCGGCTACTACTACTCGAACTCGGCACGCGACAACGTCGGCTATCTTCCCGATGCCGAAAGCACCTCTCAGGCGCTCGGTCTGTGGGAGAAGTTTGGCGTACCGAGCCCCTACTCCGAGATTCCCGAGTGGATGCGACTTCAAATGATAGCCTTCCTTAAGGGACTGCAGGACCCTAAGACGGGTTATTTCTATCACCCGCAGTGGACAAAGGAGGAGGTTGACAGCCATCTCTCTCGCCGCGCCCGCGACCTTTCAAAATCCGTAAGCACGCTTCGCGCGCTCGGCTCTGCCCCGACCTACGACACACCCGAGGGTGACAAGGGCGACGGAATTCTCGCCGACGGCACACCCGTCACAGGCGGTGAAGCCTCTGCCGTTTCGGCAAAGCTCACGTCAAGGCTCGGCTCCTCGGCATACGGCGCGGCATCGCGCGTGGTTGCGGTTGCCTCCAGCGTTGCAATTCCCTCTCATATGGTTGACGACGTAGCCTTCAAGGCATATCTTGCAGAATGCGAGGCGGCAAACGCCATTCCCGTAGGTCAGTCGGGACACCGCTCCTTCTACGCGATAGGAAACGAGATAGGCTCGCAGATTTCGCAGATAAAGAAGCGCGACGCCGACCTTAAGGCGGCAGGCGCTAACTACTCACTCGGCATGATACTCTACGAGTGGTATAACGAGCATCAGAACAAGGAAACAGGACTTTGGGACGAGGGTGTAAACTACGACGCGACAAACGCGCTCCTTAAGATATGCGGCACCTACACCGAGCTTGGCAAGCTCTTCCCCAACGCAGACCTTGCTATAAGCTCCTGCATCGAGATGCTCTCCTCCCCCGCCCCCGTAGAGGCTACGGTTTACGTTTACAACATCTGGATGGCTCTTGACAATATCTTCAAGAACCTCTCGTCAAGCTTTGCCCAGGGCGACCCGAAGAACGCGCAGCTTGTCGCGGATTCGCGCGCTAAGCTCTTTGAGTCTGCTCCCTCAACTATTGAAATATCGGCAAGAAAGCAGCTGACCTTCAAGAAGAACGACGGCTCCTTCTCATACATGCCTAATGAAACGGCAACGACCAGCCAGGGTATGAGAGTCGCCGTACCGAGAACGAACGAGGGCGACATCAACGCAACCACCATAGCCATGGGCGGTACTATAGGCAACTGCCTTGACGCGCTCGGGCTTTCGGGCGCTGCTCCGAGCTACTTCACAAGAGCCGATATGTACTACTACATTTACCTTCTCGAGGGACTCGGCCCCGTAATCAAGGACGAGTCGGAAACGGTAATAGACTATCTAACCTTTGACGACGACACAGTCGGCAACGCTCCCACGGGTTCGATTCTCTCCAAGGAAGAGGGCAAGACCGGACTCGGCACGCTCACCGTCGTTGAAGACAAATACGGTGAGACACAGGGCAACCTCGCGGCAGAGTTCACCACCGTCAGTAAGTCAAGCGACACCTTGAGGCTCAACTCGCAGTCGGGCTCTCTCACCGCGTCCTGCTTCGTTTTCGAGGCTGATATTAATATGGTAGAGAGCGACGAGGCGTACGTTATGCAGCTTCTTCTTCAGCCCCAGACCTATATGCTCGGTCTTAAGGTTTCGAACGGCAGAGTCGGACTGCTTGAGTCGTCCTCTGCAACCTGGAAGTACGCAAAGGAGGTTGACCTCGGCGTATCGGCAGCCCTCGGCGAGTGGTTCAACGTAAGAGTTGAATACTACGTCGGTGACCGCGATTCGGTAAGAATTATGGTCTACTTCAACGGCGAGCTTATAGCAATCACCGACAACTACTACGACCCTAAGGGCGAGAAGCTCTCGGGATTAGGCACTCCATCGGAGTCCTTCGACTACGTATCGATTATCGGTATGAATGACTATAACTTCACGGTTCTTCTTGACAACCTTGCAGCTTACAAGACGAATGCGTCCTATAAGACGCCCCCGATAGACGAGCTGCCCTTCATTAATATAGACCCGCCCGAAAGAGGCGAGCTGGTTCACACCTTCGACAGCTCCGATTCTCTTGAAATAAATCAGAATAACGCGCTAGAGAGCCCCGAGATTGCGACAAACCCCGAAACCTCGAGTAATTCCCTGAAGCTTGTCGGCACAGGCAAGGACAAGGTCAAAAACGAGGAGGGCAAGGACGTAGACCCCACGCCTTCAAGCGTCTTTATCCCGATTAACGTAAGAGGCCCCGGGGCAAGGACTATCGTCCTCGAGAGCGACGTAAAGATTGTAGCAGACAGCTCGGTTACGGCGCTTCGCATCTACATTCGAGAGAACAACACGGCAAGAAACGATATAGTCTGCTTTGACCTGAAGGTCGAGAAGGCGGCAGACGGCACCTTCATCAGAGTTCACGATGCTCCAAACGGCAGCCAGGCGGCGGCGTTCGAGGGAATAAGAGTCCCGATAGAGAACAGCTTCAGGCTTCGCCTCGAGTATTACGAGGAAGAGCTTACCACGCTTATCTACGTCAACGGCAAGCTCCTCGGTGCGAGCGGAACAATCTGCAACTATGCCGACAAGTATACGGCAGGACTGCTTGAAATCACGGGTGTGACAAAGCAGAACGGCTACGAAGCCTACCTCGATAACCTTATCTTCGAGCGCACGAAAGGCTCCTTCAAGACAGCAACCGAACCGCCCCTTCCCGAGGTTAACCACGACTTCTCGAAGAACGACACAGGCATCACCCTCTCGGGCGGCGCAAAGCTCGAGCGCGAGATGGCAAAGCTTTCTAAAGAGGGCGCAGCTCTCTCGCTTAATTCCGAAACGAGAGGCGACGTTTACACCGCGACCTCGTTCAGAACCTTTATGAAGCTTGGCACAGGCACGCTCGGCACCCACCGCTTCACCCTTCTCTCAGACACCGATGAGGCAATAACCTCTTTCGAGCTTGACAGAAGCAAGAAGGCACTCACCCTTCGCGAGTATTACGCCGGCGGCATAGGAAGCGATATGTTCCATACCGACCTTACCGCAGGCGAGGGAGAATTGTCCTTCAATTACTACCACGACAGAAAAATCACTACGATTTACCTTGACGGAGTGCTGATAGGCATCAACACTCTGACCTACTCCTACGAAAACCAGAGCCTCATTCCCACAAAGCTGAAAATTGAGCAGGTCGGTGGCTCGGGAGCCGTGTATTTCGACAACATAGTGCTTGAAAAGTCACTTATTGTTTACAAAAAGTCGAAGGTTGAAGGCGTTATCACCCCGAGTGAGAACGATTGGGACTTCGAGAATTCCTACCGCGATATGCTCCCGCAGGGCGTTGTTACAGACCTCTCCTCGACGGGCGGTCAGTTTGACGTCAAGGGCGTAGAGATAGGTAAGGACGAGGACGGCAACCCGATATACAGTAAATTCGTTACTATGACCACAACGATAGGCGGTAACGATTATATCGAGTTCAATATGAAGGAGGCAAATAAGCTTTCGGGCAAGGTTGTCAGTGTGTTCGAGGCTGATATGCTCTTCGACGGCAATCCTTCGTCAAGCACAACCACCGTTGAGCTTTACCTTAAGGACGGTGCAAGCGGAAATTCCGCTTGGCGACTTCTCCTCCAGTTCAACGATGCCGAAAGCTCGGGCAAGAACAAGGGCAGGCTTCATATCAGCGACTGGATGAACAGCAAGGGCACAATCGGCGCAGAATTTGCCGACGAAGGAACGCTCATAAAGCTCCGCATTGAATATGCAGAGGCCGAGGACGGCAGTATGTTCCTTAACGTATTTATTAACGGAAAATACGTGGCAACAAGCACCAACCCCTATTCGCTGACCGCGGTTTACTCGCCCGAGAGTATAACTAAGGTACGCTTCTACGCTACCAGCGCGGCAGTCGGAACTATCTTTCTTGACAACGTAAAGCTCTACCACGCAACCGAGCTAACCTCGACTGAAAACGAGGACGAGGGCGGCGAAGGCGGAAACACCGGTGAAGGCGGAAACACCGGCGAGGGCGGTAACACCGGCGAAGGCGGAAACACCGGCGAGGGTGGCAATACCGGCGAAAGCGGCAACACCGGCGAAGGCGGCACACCCGAGGAGCCTATAGTACCCGAGGAGCCTGTGCTTCCCGAGGGTGACGGAAGCTTCGACAATATCGGAGAAATCCCCGAGGAGCCCGACGACGCGCCTATATACGACGGCAGCGGCTGGACAAAGCCTTAACGGAAGCCACTTGGTGCTTTGGCACGCAAAAAGCCAATTGGCATAAGGCTAGTACAGAACGCCCTGCCAAGTCTCACAAGTAAAAGAGGCTGTCCCGAATAAAGACTAAGGTCAGCCTCACAAAAATATTATTTTCCAAAACCCGAAAGGACAAAAACAATGGACACGCGCGAAATGCAATGGGAAAGGCTCGCAAAGGAGGCGACACGCCTCGGCGGCGACGGAAACGCAATCGTAGATGCTTACAGGGAGCTATACTCGGTACACAGCGAGAAAATCTGCTCCTGGCTCGGTGCGCTCTTTGAGCCCGAGATTGGTGGCTTCTACTACTCAAACTCCGCAAGGGATAACGAGTACGTGGAGATTGGTGGCGAGAAGCATTACTTCCTTCCCGACATTGAGTCTACAAACCAGGCGACCAATATGCTGCTCAGCACGGGTATGCTAGAGAGCTGTATGGAGCTTCCCGAATGGATGCGAAAAAAGATTGTTAGCTTTACCTCTTCTCTCCTCTCCCCCGAGGACGGCTACATCTACCACCCGCAATGGGGCAAAAACATAAGGCTTTCAAGGCGCGGCAGGGACCTCAACTGGGCTATAGAGATGCAGGGCAAGTTCGATTTCAAGCTCCCCTACCCCACGGCAATTGAGAGGCTTCGCGAAAGCGGAGATAACCCCGACAAGAAGGCGGAAATAATGGAGAATATGCCCGAGCACCTTCACTCAAAGGAAGCCTTCCTCGAGTACCTCAACTCCCTCGATTGGGAGAACAAGGCATATCCCTCGGGCAACACCGTAACGGCACAGGGCACGCAGATTGTTGCGGCAGGGCTTGCCGACGTGGCGGTTGATTTCCTCAACTCGATACAGAGGCCCGAAAGCGGCAGCTGGGGCAAGTACGACGGCTACGAGGCTGTTAACGGCATACTCAAGATAACCGGCGTATACCAGCAGGCAAAGAGAGCAATTCCCAATGCACTTAACACGGCGATGACTGCTATGGACTGCCTCAACCTTGACGTTGAGTGCGAGGCTGTCGTCTGGCAGTATAACGCGTGGTACTCCATAAGAAATATAACCGATAACCTCAGACGTTTCGGCGGTGAGGCAGGAAAAAGACAGGCGGCAGAGATTGTCGCTGAGTGCTTAAGGCGCGCGCCCGAGGCTATTCGCTCCTCGGCAAAGAAGTGTCTGCCCTTCCTCTGCGAGGACGGTGCGTACTCCTACACCCCCGGCTTCTCGTCCTCGACCTCGCAGGCAGCGAGAGTTTCGCTCGGACTTAAGGAAGGCGACGTCAACGCGACTGTTATCAACTGCACGGGCATTATCCACAACTCACTGAAGGCGCTTGACCTTGAAGAAAGCTTCGTTCCCCTCTTCGGAAGAAGCGGCTACGAGAAGTTCCTCGCAGGCGTGGAAAGCGTCAGAAACAAGTGATTTTGTAAACTATACCTTACATTAAGCGCACTTTTATTAACATAAACCTCAGAAAGAAAGGAGAACAGTATGAGCGAAAAATCGAAAAGACTCCCCTACAGAGAGCCAAAGGTAACCCTCATTACAATTGACTCCCTCGACGTAATCAGAACCTCGCCCATTGGCGGCGGCGACGATGACACAGGCACTCTCGGCGGCTCAGGCGGCGGTGGCGGCTGGACTGGAAGCGGAGCTTATTAGACAAAGCAAGCGGTTGCAAAGCAAGGAAAAGCTCTTGACAAAGCAGCCTCGCACCAAAAAGAAAAACTCATAATATTTGAAAGGAAAAGAAAAATGAAACAGAGAAAAACCTCAAAGCTTATTATTCTCGCACTTTCTCTCGCGCTTCTTATCGGCTCGGCTGTCGGAATTGCAGTAAGCGCAAACGAAGCTACAGCCCCCACTATTCTTTCTAAAAACGTTGCGGCAGACGGCAACTTCTGCCTTATGTTCGCAGTTGACCCTGCAACCTGTGCAGGCGAGGACGTAACCCTTACGGTTTATAACACCAACCCCGAAGGCCTTGAAGGTGATGCTCTCGCAAGCGCTACCGTGCAGACCATCACAAAGCCTGTGACCGACACCCAGCCCGAGGACCTTGACGGCAATCCGGAAACCGCAAAAACCGACGTTCTCGTGTTCACCACCAAGGGCGTTGCCGCAAAGGACATCGCCGACGAGTGGTACATAACCGTTGAGTCGGGCGACCTTTCCACCACCGAAAAGTACAGTGTAAGAGAGTACGCCTTCGAGCGTCTTTACAAGGACCAGACCATTCTCGCGGCAGGCGGCACCTACGAGTACCGTCAGAAGCAGTTCTACCTCTCTATCCTCGCAGTAGGCTCTACCGCGCAGGACCTTCTCGTTAACGCAGAGCTTGAAGCAGGCGCTACTCCCGAAAGACTTGCAAACGAGTACTCCTACGCAGCAATCACGAAGGGCAGTTTCTCAGGCGACCTTACAGGCACCTACGGCTTCGTTGAAATCGGCGACAGCCTTACCCTCACCGAGGACGCAGGCTTCACCGACCCCTCTTGGAAGGTTTACACCTACGGCACAAATGGCGCGCTTGATACAGTTGAAACCGTAGCACTCGGCTCTACTATCGAAATCACAGGCAACACCGTCGTAGTTCCCGGCTGGGCAGAAGGCAAGACCCCCGGTAAGTACTTTGGCGACCTCGGTGACGATGCTCTTGCATTTGACGGCTCGGAGTCTGTACCCAATGCAATTTCTCTTAATACGACAACCACGCCTAAAGACGGATACCACAAAATCATTGCAGATACCGGCAGAGGAAACGTTCTTGTTGTAGGCAAAACCGATTACACTTGGGTATCCGGCGACGTAAACTCTCCCGCGTTAACAGCAACAATTGTCGACAAGGCTAACGAAAACGGAAATACGCTTGTTATCGAGATGGATATCAAGATTGACCTTACTTATACTAACTATAATTCTGCTAGCGAGTATTCATCCAGAACCACGGCAATGAATAGGCTAGACATATTTAATGGAAGCGGAACAAGCATTTCAAATTGGAATCACAATTGTGTAGAAACAAGTGGTACTCTTTCTGCAGATTCCCCTTTAGGTGGCGATATATGGAATATTAATGGTTCTGGGGAGTTCGAATACGGCAAATGGTATAATTTATGCATTGAAATATTAGAGAAAGATACAACTTATAATAAAGTTACAATCTACATTGACGGAGAATATTTTACAAACTTCAATATAGGAGCATCAACGGGTTACGATATTTATACAGCAACCTCGTTCAAGTTCACTTGGCAGCCCAGAACTGTTGCAGAAACCCACATTGATAACCTCTTTGTTGGTATCGTTGAGAAATAATTTCAAACTTCAACCGAAACGGCGGCGATTGCCGCCGTTTCTATTTTCCGAATAGGACATTTTTTGCTTAAATCGGCGTTTAGGAAATCTTGATTTTTATTTAATAAATAATACTTGTATTTATTTCTAATAATCTCTTGACTTTTTCGGAGCGCGGATTTATAATTAAACCAAAGGGGTAAATCCCCACGTTTTCGGGTCAAAAAAGCCTCTCCAAAAATATCCGAAACAGACAAATCATTTCCGCCAAAACCACGTGTGGCGGACAAAGGAAAGCTACGAGGAAAAACAGAATGAAAGATTTCAAAGTATTTGCAAGCTGTCACAACCACTCCACCTATTCCGACGGAGAATACACGCCCGACACCCTTGCCAGAATAGCAAAAAATCTCGGACACGGGGGCATAATTCTCACCGACCACGACACCGTTCAGGGCTATCCCTTTATGAAGGAGGCTTGCGACAAATACGGCCTTAAGACTATGATGGGTGCTGAGTTCACTACCTACCACACAATGCCCGACGGCAGACGCCGCGGTATTCACCTTCTCGGCTTCGATTTCGACCCCGAGCACGAGGCGCTCCGTGACTTTATTCCCTATGCGGCAGGCATGCAGACCGACCGCTCGAAGATACTCTTCCGGTTTGCGAAGGAAAGCGGCGAGATGCGCGAGGGAGTTGAGTGGGAGGACGTGCTTGCAGACCACCCCAACCATAATTATTTCTGTAACAACGAGGTGTTCGCGTCCTTTATGAAGCGCGGCATTTACCGCTACGACGAGTACGACGATTTCGTAAAGAGATTCTTCTCCTACCGCGACGCAGAGCGCGAGCAGCGCGTACACGAGATTACGAAAAAGTCCTATAACGACATAGAAACTGCCGACGTTATCAAGAGAATTAAGGCAGCGGGCGGCGTACCTGTTATCGCTCACCCGCAGGGCTATGAAAAATATGCCGACGAGCTGCTTTCAATAGGTGCTATGGGCTTTGAAACAAGGCACTCTATGATTAACGAGGAGGCGCGCGAGTTCTTCACCAATTACTGCAACGAGCACAAGCTCTACAAGATGGGCGGCGCAGACCACGAAAACGTTCTCGGCGGACTTCTCGTCTTCGGCGACGAGTGCTCCTCGCCCTACGAAACCTCGGGTATTGACGAAGAATGCTTTATGGAGATTTTCGAGAGAAAGCTCGGCTAAACCAAGCACCGCATTTATCGAATAAATTCCCGATAGGATAAGTTCAGTACATAAAAAGAGCAAGAGTAAAAGGACGGAAAATCCTTCTATTCTTGCTCTTATATTTTTTAATTAAACTCTCCACGGCAAAGCCGCTTTGCTACTTCGATACAGAAATCTATTAACGCTATCGCCGTGCCTATCTTTTCTTCCTGTGGAACAGCGAGGCAAGGGCTGTTCTGTGAACCTTCATTGCGCTCTTGGGGCAGAACTCCTGACAGCAGAAGCAGCGAATACAGCTTTTTCTGTCGATAACCGCCTTTTTGTTCTTGATAACAATCGCCTTCGCGGGGCAGATATCGCGGCAAATTCCGCAGCCCACGCAGAGGCTTTTTTTAAGCACGGGTCGCGTTTTTAGTATCGCTCCCGCGATTTTTGAGAACAGTCTTTTTATGGGGCTCTTACCGTCGCCCGCGAAGGCGAGCGAGCGGCGCTCGACAACTCTCTCAAAGTCGGAAAGGCACAGTCCGTCGGTGCTTCCGATAACCTCCAGCTCCTCGGGAGAGCCGGGTGTCATACCGCGAAGATACGCGGCATTGAGTATCGGCAGCTCCTCACGGGCAAAGCCGAGGATTTTCGAGGCGAGAAGGTCAAGATTATGCGGGTTGTGAGAGGCAAGAAGACAGCCAATCTGCCTCGGTGTGCCTGCCGTCGGGCCGTTACCTTCCATTCCGACAACAGCATCTGCTATCGAGAGTATTGGGTGGAAGTATTCGTCGAGGTCAACAATCATATCGGCAAAGTCCTCGTAGCGTGGGAAGCGGAAGTGATACTCGGGCTTGATAACCCCGGGGACCGTTCCGAACATATTCTTCGCGGCGCAGGACATTCCCATCATTCCGTGGCTCTTCAGCTTTGCAAAATTGATAATCAGGTCAGCATTGTCGAGATATCCCGTGTAGGTGAAGCTATGCAGAACCTTTCCCTCGGGAAACTCTGCCTCGCGCTGCGAAAAGTCACTGTTAAGCCGAGCACCCACTCGCTCTACGGCGTGCATACCCGTGGCGTTATACACCCTGCCAACGAACACAGAGTTGTAAAGTCCCCCGGGGCTATCGCCGACCACAACCTCACATCCGCGCTCAATCAGCATCTCACACAGGGCGACGAGCAATGTTGGGTGTGTCGTTGCCGCCTCGTCGGGCTTCATAGCCGATACGAGATTTGCCTTGATTACAACGCGCGAGCCCTCGGAAATTTTCTCGAGTATCCCAAGCGGAGAGAGCAGCCTTTGGAGTGCCGCCTTTGCCGTCTTTTCGTCGTAGCTCTGATAGGATAATACCGACACGGGGTCGGTTTTTTCATAGCATTTTGAATTAAACTCTTTTTTCAAGTTAATTTCCGCCTTTTTAAAAATGTAAACTAATATTGACATCACCGACGGGCGGTGATTTTTAAATCTCCCGACGTCGTTTCTATTTCAAACGAGGCCAGCCCGTCCCCCGCGATATATTCCTCGCCGACCTTCCTCGTTGAAATCTCACAATCAAGGTCGCCCGAGGTTGTATCGTATTCAAGCCTGAAGCCCGAGTCCTCGGGCAGTGACAGGTGAATGTTTCCCGATACGCTCTCGCACTCGAGATTTTGCGGACAGCCGTCAAGCATCAAGGCGAGTGTTCCGCTCACGCTCTCCGAGAAGAGATTTTTCGTATTGCCAACAAGCGCCAGGTCGCCCGACACGCTCTCAAGCTCTACCTTGCTTGCCGTCCCGTCAAGCGCGATTGCGGTGTTTCCCGACACGGTTTTTAAATCAAGCGTACCCGAGAGGCTGACACCTATCTCTGCATTTCCCGATACCGTATCTATATAGAGGTTGTCTATTTTCTGCTCCTCTACCCTAATATTTGCCGACACGCTATTGATTTCAACTATATCAAGCTCAACCCCCTCGGGCACGGTAACAGTAAGTGTTTTCAGTGGGAAATTTAATGCACGGGTACCGCTTTTAGCACATTTTAGTCGCAGAGTATCGCCGTCAAGGTAGTAGTGAAGTCTATGCTTTTCGTCAAGTGTCGCAGCCGACTGCTCGCTAAACGTAATAGCGCTTACCTCTCCGCGGACAATCCTTATATCTCCGCAAATCCAATCTATTTCAATACGGGAAGCCTCTCTCTCGAGCGCTCCGTCACCGACGGTGTATTTGTCGGCATTCTTATACTGAATTTTTTCAAAGGACCCAAGCGAAAACTTACAGGACGAAAGCCCGAGTGTAAGAATAGCAAGAAGAAGTAAGGATATTAATAATCTCACTTTTTTCATATTAAACTCCATTCCGTCGCCTAAAAGACGACCGCCCTTTTTACATTTATTATATAACAGCCGACTTTTCTTGTCAAGAAGATTATTCGGGGCAAATTTCTTACTGCTATTGAAAAGCCGGGCATCTTGTGATAGAATATATCTGTTAATAATTTTTGAGGTGTAAAATGACTAAAGCAAAGAAAAGACTGATTTGTTTTGTCAGCGTAATTGTCGGCATAGCGCTCGTGTGGCTGATAATATTCCTGTGTCCAAGATATCAAAGCTACAAGAGTGAAAATCCCCTTATGCAAAGGGACGGCAAGCCCCTCGCCTTCGCGCACAGAGGCGGCTCCGACGAGTTCCCCGAGAACACTCTCGAGGCATACTATAACGCGGTGAGCATATCTCCCGATATTGTCCTCGAAACCGACGTCAGGCTGACAAAGGACGGAGTGCTTATCCTTCTTCACGACGGCACTCTCGACTCGACCTGCAACGTGCAGGGAAATATTGCCGACTGGAATTATACCGACCTCATCTCGCAGAGAATTGACTTTGGCTATGATAACGACACCGAGGACGGAATACTCGTCGGGGAGCTTGAAAAATTCACAGACGACTACGGTAACGGGAAGCGCCCGACCGACGTAAGATATCCCGAGGGAATTACGGCGCGCGACGAGGAGATTTTCCTCGTTACAACCTTCGAGGAGCTGCTTATAGCCTTCCCCGATAATTTTATAAGCGTTGAAATCAAGGACGAGGAGCGCGGAATTGAAACCCTGCACGAGCTTATCCGTGTAATCAAGAAGCATGGTGCCGCCGAGCGCGTGCTGGTAGCCTCGTTTATCTCCGAGGTGACAAGAGAATGCAAGAGAATGGTTAAGCGCGGTGAGGCTCCCGAGAACCTTCTCTACACCGTGTCCTTCCCTTCCTCTATAGTCTTTTGCGTGCTTGAGTTCTTCGGGCTTGACGCGCTCTATTTCACAAGCGGCGCGGCTATACACTTACCTATGGAGGAGTTCGGCTACAACCTCGCGACCGAAAGAATCATTGCCGCCGCTCACAGGCATAATCTTGCTATTCACTACTGGACAATCGACGACCGCGAGGAGATGGAGCATCTTATTTCAGTCGGTGCTGACGGAATTATGTCAGACGAGCCGACAGAGCTTGTCGAGGTGCTAAACGAAAACAAATAACCAGAACCGCAGAAAGTATTTTTTCTAAAAATCACTCAAAATTCCGTGTTTTGAACACTATAGTTTACATTTTATGCAAAGGAGAGCAAAATGAACAGATGCTGCTGCCCGATATGCAAGAGAGAATATGACAGTCCGAAAAAGGTATGCGCCTGCGGATTTGAGGGGGTCGAATGCCCGATATATGAGTGCTCGGAGCTTTCTCGGGATTACGAGTCAAGGCGGCTTTTCAACCTCTACAAGTTCACAAAGCGAGTCGCGACGGGTGTTATTCCCTACGAGCCCTCGCCTCTTCAGACTTTGGAAATTGAGGACGGTGTTCTCACTATCGACGAGGCACTCGAGAAGCGCGGGCTTGCGCTCGTTGACGAGCCGTTTCGGGATAACCGAAAAACCGTCGCGCGCGACGGTCTGCTCGCTCTTCGCACCGACGTTGAGGCGCTTATACTAAACTCCTACGGCGCAAACGCGATGTTTCTTGACGAGTCACACGTAAAGGCGCTGTTCTTCGGAAAGGATTTCCGAGAGCTTACCGACGGCTTCTTCTATCCCTTCTCTGCCGTTCGATATCTTTGGGTTGACGGTGACAATCCTGCCTTCACCTCGGATAACAACGTGATGTATAACAAGGACAAAACTCTCCTTATCTCCTACGCAAGGCTCCGCCCCGAGGAAGAATTCCGCGTTCCTGCAACGGTGCGCTCGCTTTCGCGCGCCGCCTTTTACTACCCAAAGCACCTTCGCCGCCTCTATCTCCCCCGCGGCATAAAAATCCCCGACGGCGCCCTCACCTTCTACGACGACCGCGCCCCCGAGATTATTTACTATTGATCTACGCAATCCACGCCGACAAAAGCTAAATGGCATAGGGCACGCCACTGCTCGAGCACCAAGCGCCCCTACCCCTCACGCGTTTTATGTTCCGTTCAAGTTTGCTCGTATATGCATAGCGTGAGTGAAAATCCCGACGGTATCGAGCCGTCGGGATTTTGTACGGGAATTTGCTCCGTCTTGTAAAGCTTCCGACGCGGAAGCGACTGAGCAATGCTTCGAACCTATGCGCCGTCGCGCTCTGCGCTAGGCGCTGCGTGAGATTCCTCGTACGAGCCACCAGAACGACAAAACACCACCCATTCGGGTGTCTGCACTTAATCTGTTTAACCTTCAGGTGCATTCCGCGGAGCGGAATATTGCCAGGCGAGGAGATGTTACTTGCAATCAGCAGAACAAGTGTAATAAGAAGAAATTATATCCCGAGCGGCAAACAAGTACGGGAATGCGGTGCGCGGGACAATTATCTGTGATAAACCCACTTTCCGCTTTGTTCATACTTTTCCGCGCTACCGCAATACCACCTTTTGGTGGTATACGCATACCGCAAAGCGGTATCTTGGCAAGCGAGCAGATAGATGCTATCATCATATGCCTCACCTAGCAAATTTTACAAATTACATCGCGAGCGCCAATACCTCTCACGCGTTTTATGTTCCATTCAAGCTTGCTCGTATATGCATAGCGTGAGTGGGTTCGAGGTTGTGCGAAGCACAAAAAACAGACAGGCACTCCTTGTGGGTGCCTGCCTGTTTTTCTGGTGACTCGTACGGGAATCGAACCCATGTTTTCAGCGTGAGAGGCTGATGTCTTAACCGCTTGACCAACGAGCCGTGTTTTGTTCGCCCGACTATTATACTATATTTCTTGCCGTTTGTCAAGTGGTTTTTCAAAAGTTTTTTCGATTTTTGTTTTTATTTTTCGAGGCGACGCTTTTAGGAGTATTTATTTCGCTTTTCGTCATTACTTTTTTCTTTAATTATGTTGATTTTAGACTATATAAATGATAAAATATATTTAAATTATATGGCGAGGTGTAAATAATGGACTTTACGCGCTTGAATCCCGTCGTGCGCTCGGCTTCGATTTACGAGAGGGTTTCGCGCACTGACGAGTGCGTGGGATACGATTCAAGAATTATATATATGCTCTCGGGCGACCTGTCGGCAACCGTTGACGGCAAAAAGCTCGGCCATCTGTCCCCGGGGACTCTTCTTTACATTCCCGCGGGTGTTCCGTACAGCCTTAAGAGTAAGTATCTTCGCGCGGTTGCGGTAACCTTTGACACGACCGACACAGAGCCCCTGCCCGAGGACAAAATTCCTCCCGTCGCACGCCAGGACTACGAACCTTCACTCGCCCACACAGCCTCTATTCTCCCTCCCTTCGACAAGCCTATGCTTCTTACCGAGCGCGAGGAGTTCAGAGAAAGCCTTACCGATATGGCGCACGCCTTTACGTCAAGAGAGGGCGCGTACCGCGCAGAGGCGTCTGCACGGCTGAAGCTGATACTGCTTTCGGTGGCGGAATCTTCTGACGAGGCGGCGCTGCCGAGGCGGCTCGTATCCTCGCTTGACTCATACATAAGAGAAAACGTTGGCGAGGAAATTTCAAATACCGAAATCGGCGCGGTTTTCGGCTATCACCCCTTCTACGTGAGCAAGGTGCTTAAGGACAGGCGCGGCGTTACTCTCCGTCAGTACATCATTGGCTACCGCCTAAAGTTGGCGTGCCGCGCGCTTGAGCTGACCGACAGGAGCGCTGCCGATATAGCCGCGGAGTGCGGCTTCACCGATGCCTCGTATTTCGCAAAGACCTTCAGGGCGGCATACGGGCTTTCCCCAAAGGAATACCGCAATAAATTCAAGGAAGATTTCATATAAAGTAAACTTTTGTTGTCGAAAGGTGACGCAATGGCTTTAAAGAAAAACGAAACTGTAACTGTAATAATAGAGGGAATAACGAATCTCGGCTTCGGTGTCGGACACGTTGGGGGCGAGGTAATCTTCGTTTCGGATGCGGTCACCGGCGATATGGTTGAGGCGAAGGTCATAAAATCCACCCCGTCCTACGCCATTGGCAAGGTTACAGAGTACAAGGCTCGCTCGGCGGTCCGTACAGAGGACAGGTGCAAAAATTCCGCCTGCCATAGCTGCGCGTACAAGGCTATCGATTACTCCTACGAAAAGGAGCTGAAGAAAGAAACTGTCAGGCAGGCATTCAAAAAATGCGGGCTTGGCGACGTCAAGGTTCTTCCGCTTGTTGGCTCGCCCACCGAGCGAGGATACCGAAACAAGGCTCAGTACCCCGTAAGACGTACAAAGGACGGCGAATATATCATCGGCTTCTACGCTCCGAAGAGCCACAGAGTCACCGAGGCGGCGGGCTGTCCTCTTGCGCCGCTTGAATTCGGTGAAATTCTTGAAACGGTCAGAGTTTTACTCAAAAAATACGAAATAACCGTCTATGACGAGGAGCGCCGCGAGGGGCTTCTCCGTCACATATATCTGCGCCGCGGCGAGGTGTCGGGTGAAATTCTTCTCACATTCGTAATATGCGGAAGAACGCTTCCTCACAGCGAGGAAATCGTCAGGGCTCTCACCTCGCGATACCCCGAGATATGCGGAATTCTTCTGAACGTTAACGAGCGTGACACGAACGTAATTCTCGGTGACGAGTTTATCACTCTTTTCGGACGCGACTACATTTTCGACACACTTGCAGGGGTAAAATTAAAGATTACCGCGCCCTCATTCTATCAGGTAAACAGAGGGGCTGCGGAGCTGCTCTACGCAAAGGCGCGCGAGCTTGCCGAGCCGAAGCCCGACGAGCTTATCCTCGACCTGTACTGCGGTGCAGGCTCTATCGGTCTGTCGATGGCGAAGGATGCAGACGAGATTATCGGAGTTGAAATTGTTCCGTCGGCGGTTGAGTGCGCGAAATTCAACGCGAAGGAGAACGGCATCAAAAACGCGAGCTTCTACGTTGGCGATGCGGCAAACACCGAGGGGCTTCTTGCCCGAGCCGAGGACGAACGCGGGGAGAAAATTCTGCCCGACACGGTAATACTCGACCCACCGAGAGGCGGCTGTGACGAGAAGCTTCTCGAGTACGTATCGCGCCTTTCACCGAAGAAAATCGTCTATATTTCCTGCAATCCTCAAACGCTCGCAAGAGATATCGTCGTGCTGAATAAATTCGGTTATTTTACCGATACAGTCGAGCCCTTTGACCTCTTCCCGCTTACGGGCCACGTCGAGTCGGTCGCGTGCTTAACGCAGCGACGCGACGTCGATATGCGCCGCTGACGCGACGCTCGATATGCCGCCTGCGGCGGCTCGATATATCCCATGCGGGGACTCGATATGTTTTGCCTTACGGCAAAACGAGATTGTGGGAACGCGCGGCAGCCGCATAGCGGCACTCGTTGCGCGCAGCGCAGCATATCGAATGTGAACGGAGTGAGCATATATCGATTGCTCGCATTGCGAGCAAATATCGAGTTGCGAAGCGACATATCGACACACCTAAGGTATTTGGTATCGAGTTGCGAAGCAACATATAGACAAAAATAAAAGGAGCTTTCTCTAATGACCGACAATAAGAACAAACTGCGAGAAGATGCAATTGAGTTTGCAATCCAATTATCTGACTTGTGCGATGAGATTAAAGGTTGCTCGGTTTACATCAATCAAATTGTCCGTTCTTCTTCGTCTATTGGAGCGAATATTCACGAAGCAAAGTACGCTCAAAGTAAAGCGGATTTTATAAACAAGCTTGAAATTTCCTTGAAAGAGTGCTCGGAAACAGAATATTGGCTTGAACTGATTTTCAAAAAAGGAAAAATGGGCGAGAGTACATATAAGGATTTACGAAACAAATGCGGCTCGATACGGCGCAGACTTATCTCATCCATCACCACCGCAAAAGAAAACGGATAAGGACAAAAGCAAGTTTTGAGTAAGACTCAAACGTTCATTTAAAAGCAGTACGATATAATATATCTGAGAAAAAGGAGAACAAAATGAATCATTGGAACGGTAAACTATGGTATGCTTACGGCACTTCGATGACAAGTATTAAGCAAGGAGAATACGTCCCGATTGTTGAAAAGCTTTCGGGTATGACCGTTGTAAATCTCGGTATTCCCGGCGGATGTCTGACACCTGACGGTTACGGTAAGGGCAACAACAAGCGTGCTGTGATGAATATGGATGACGGAAAGGAAAATGCGGACCTTATCACACTTGAGGTTTTACCGAACGAGGGAGCATTGATAGGAAACATCTATGACACGGACGATAAATCCTTCTGCGGTTGCTTTAACCAATGTTTAAGGTACTTGCAGGAAAACACCAAGGCACAGATAGTTGTTATTATTATGATCGGTGGGAACGACAAGACACCCGAAACGGTAGTTGAAGGTAGAAAAATAACCCCGTTTGAATTTGCAGAAACAATAGATCGCGTGGCGAAGTTAAACGGCGTTCCCGTCATAAACGTTTTCTGCGAAGCAGGCTTTGGCTACGCCCGCGTGAAATCGAGAGAATACCAGCTGGATAACATACATCTGAACAAGCTCGGTGGAAAAAATATGGGCAACTTTGTCTGGAGCAAATTAAAGGATATTCCTTTGTGGGAAACAGAATAAATACACTTTTTGACCTTATGACCCGTGTTGAAAACGTCGTTTGTCTTACAAGAAAGGAGCTTTTATAGTATGCCGCTTGACAGTACGGATATATTTGTTATTGGTATAGGAATTATAGGTGCTTTCGTTATAATCTTTTTGGTCTTTGCTTTAAAAGCCAAGCCGTCCAAGAAAGAAATGATGGCCGAAGAGGACGAAAGACTTAATGCCGAGGGCGAGATTTTTGAAACACACGCCGAGGTTGTTGATATGGCGTGCGACACAGTGTCGGTTGGTTACCAGTCGTACAAGCAGCCTAGAGCAGAAAAGCATTTTTTCGTAAAATTCCGTGACGATGACGGTCAGATTTATGACATTCAGGTGAGCGAGGAATACTATTTTGCGTTTGAAGCGGGCCAGAGGGGTACACTTACGCTCCTCGACGGCCAAATCGACAGCTTTGTGCTGGACGAAGAAAACCCGTAGGTTCGCTTTAGTGCAGTAAGGTATAACGTACTAAACGGAGATAATATGGATATTGAGATTGAGAGGCAGTTTGTAAAAAGGTATATTGACAAGGATTATCAAGAGCGTTTATTATATGAATTTGGCTCACCGAAAAAGAGGGTCAACGCTCTTTCGCGCTTTTCTCATAACGCCGAAGCAATTCTGAAAAAGAGTGTAAGAAAGAACGTACTTACAAGCCCTGACGGCTTTCAGGAAAAGGACCAAACGGTCTATATAATTTCGTGGGGCGAAAATGACGGAGTGACTATGCCTCTTTCTGACGCTTTACGATATTTAGACAATTCGTATAGCTCGGTAATACTCGTTGGAAGTGATTTTTCGCTGCTCAAAGAAGAGGCAGAAACGGGATATAATAAAATTTTTTATTTGAAATAGATTGTACCTTTTGCCAAAGCACCCCTCTCTCTCCGAAAACATTTTTACAAAGAGGACTCTCTTATGAAGCTTTTACTTAATGCGCTGATAAAATACGTAATGGGAATATTGCTCGTTTGTACAATGCTCTTTTTGCCCGCGTGGACGCTTTTCTATCCCGGGGCGTGGCTGTTTATCTGCCTCTTGTTTGTGCCTATGCTCGCTGTGGGTGCCGTGCTGTTTATAAAAGCACCGTCACTCTTGGAAAAGCGCCTCAATAACAAGGAAAAGGAGAAGGCACAGCGAGGTGTCGTTGCCCTGTCGGGGCTTATGTTCCCTGTTGGGTTCGTTACCTCGGCGCTCGACTTCCGCTTCGGGTGGTCAAGCGTTCCTCTATGGTGCGTTGCGGTTGCTTCAGTGCTGTTCCTTATAGGCTACGGAATGTATGCCGAGGTTATGCGTGAGAACGCGTATCTCTCTAGAACGGTTGAGGTACAGGAAAACCAAAGAGTTATCAAGACGGGACTCTACGGTATAGTCCGTCACCCTATGTATCTTGCAACGCTGCTGATGTTTTTGCCAATGCCTCTCATTCTCGGCTCGCTTTGGGGTGTTATTCCGTTTCTCATTTACCCCGTCATAATCGTTTTCAGAATTATAAACGAGGAAAAGGTTCTCACTGAGGGGCTCGAGGGCTATGCCGAATACAAGGCAGAGGTTAAATACAGACTGATACCGTTTATCTGGTAGCGAGCAGCGCTTGCGACTGTAGTCTGTCGCGGCGCATAGCTAATCAGCGCAGCGCTTGTCGGTAGCCTGTTTCAGGACGTTCCGAGCGAAGCTCATCTCGAAAAGCAAAATCATACTACCGAGGCAAAATAATGAAAAGCTACATTTTTACAGTTGACGATAATATAAGATTTCTTGCGGAGTGCGCGCGGGGAGAATACCCGAGCATTTTTTCGCACCCGTATATGCAGATGTATAAAAGACTACACGGGAGGTACGGCGTTAAGGTGCAGCTCAACCTCTTTTACGAGTGCGAGGGCTTTGACCTCTCTTATATGCCCGAGAGCTTTAAGGCAGAGCTTCTTGAAGCCTCGGATTGGCTCAAAATGTCCTTTCATTCAAAGCTCGAGAACGTAAAGCCGTACGAGCAGTCAGACTACTCCGAGGTATACGGCGACACTGCGAGAGTACATAGTGAGATAAAGAGATTTGCGGGCGAGCCTTCACTTGCAAAAACCACCACAGTCCATTATTGCAGAACGACAGAGGAAGGGCGGCGCGCGCTTTACGACCTCGGGGTCAGGGGGCTTCTCGGGCTCTTTGGTACAGAGGAAAATCCGCGTAGCTCCTACTCTCTCCCCGAGGCTCTCGCAGAGAGGGCACGGCGCGGCGAGATTGTTGAGTGCGACGGCACAAAATACGCGTCAATCGACCTTATCCTCAACACCCTTGATATAGAAAAAATCCCGACAGCACTCGCGAGCCTTAAAGCCAGGGAGTGTGTCAGGATTATGATACACGAGCAATATTTTTACCCCGATTATCCGCGCTATCAGCCAAACTTCGAAGAAAAGCTCGAGCTTGCCTTCGGTCTTCTTTCGGAGTGGGGTTACACCAGTGTGTTGTTTGAAGAGGTGCTTTAGTAAATAATAGTTTACAAAATAGGGCTACTGACCGAATTTCTTTGCGTTCTCTTCGCCCCTCTTGCTTGCCACGTGGCAAATTACGCCGTCGGGCTTGTAGCCTAGCAGCTTCTGCACGAGGAATATTATCCTCGTTTTCATAGCGGCTACGGGACTGCGCAGCACGTGCTGTGCGAAGTAAAGGGTTATGCCGTTCTTCGCGTCGATTGTCATATCAGCGCCTGCCGCACCGCCCCAACCGAATATACCCGTGCTCTTGCCCGGGCGCGCGCATTTTACACCGAGGCCGTAGCCGTAATCGGTTATCCAGTTGTCGCCTCGCCTGTGCTCAATTCTGTCGGTAGTCATAAGCTTAAGCGTTTCGGGCTTCAGAAGTTCTCCCTTGCGGAGCGCCTCGATAAATTTCATACAGTCGTCGACGCTCGACACGCAGCCCGCGCCCCCGCTCTCATACTCACTGCCGAAATTATAGAAAATAATATCCTTAGATATTCTCTCCCTAACACCGTTTTCGTTAAAGCGGTACTGCGCCGCGACGGTTTCGTGGTCCCACTCGGCAGGATAGAAGGTCGAGTCGGTCATACCGCAGGGCAGGAATATATTTTTGCGCACGAACTCACCGAATCTCTCGCCCGAGATGACCTCAACGAATGCAGCAAGCACGTCGTGGCAAAAGCTGTAGTGCCACATCTCGCCCGGCTCAAAGAGCAAGGGGCGGCGGGCAATATATCTTGCAAAATCGCGCGTTTTGCACACCCCACCCGTCTCGCGGCGAAAATCGACAAGCTCAGGCGCGTCGTGCTCGTAGTCGAAGCCCGCCGTCATTGTAAAGAGGTGCTCTATCAGTATCGGACGGGTGGCGGCTCTTACTCCGTCGCCATCGCGGACCTTCATCTCGGAGAACTCCGGCATATAGTCGGAAAGCTTATCCTCGAGTCGGAACAGTCCCCTCTCCCAGAGCATCATAGCGGCAGTAGCGGTCATAACCTTCGAGCAGGAATAGAGATTGTATCTCTCCTTACCGTTCATTGGTATTTTATTCTCATAATCAGAATATCCCCTGAAGCGGCGGTACACGCACTCGCCCTTATGGAACACAGCTAGGTCGTAACCGGGAGTTCCTCTCTCAAGAAAGCTATCAAGAAAATCATTAAGCTCAGAAAACATTTTTCACCTCAAATATATTTCAAAACGTTTTTCAAATAATTTTAACACAGTTAATTAGTCCTGTCAAGGCTTTTTATAAATTCATCACACACAAAACAAAGGAGAAAAAGATGAAAAGAATTCTACTTATTGGCGACTCTATTAGAATGGGCTACGATAAATACGTAAAGGAGGCGCTCTCGGGCGTAGCCGAGGTGTACTACCCGAAGAACGAAAACTGCATGTACGCGGAGAACGTTCTGCGATTTGCTCACGAATGGGTACAGAAAACAGGCTCTTCTGAGCTTGACCTCATACACTGGAACGCAGGGCTCTGGGACGTGCTTGAGCTGTTTGAGGACGGGCCGCTGACCTCGCTCGACTACTACGGCGAGGCTATAGCGAGAATTCACAAAAGACTGAGGCTCATTTGTCCAAAGGCAAAGCTCGTCTTTGCCACCTCGACGGCGGTGATTGAGCGCAGCTCCTCAAAGGACTTTGCACGTCATAACGCAACTATAAGAAAATACAACGAGCGCGCCCTTGAGGCTCTTTCGGGCACCGACGAGATTATAAACGACCTCTATCCCTTGAGCGAAAATCTCCCTCGCGAATATCACTCCGACTGGGTGCACTTCTACACCGACAAGGGCACAGAGGCTATCGGCGGCAGGGTGCTGTCGGTTATCTGCCGCGAGCTCGGAATTGAGGCGGGCGAGGTAAATCTCGACTCCTTCGAGCCCGAGAAATACTCCAAGGACACTATCGGATTCTAAGCACAATCGTCAATACGGCTTACCGCTCGGTAATACTACAAACCCACCTGCCGAAAAACGGTCGGTCAAAATAAAAAAGGAGTAAAACTATGAAAATCAAATTCAAGAAAAACGGCTCTCTCAAGGTAAAGCGCGGCTCGGCACTTCGCGTGCTCGCGGCGGTGCTTGTCACCGTTGCCGTATTCCTCCTCGCGGTAAATCTGATTCCGCCAAAGAAAAATATTGAGAGCAACCCCTTCGTTGTCGGAGAGGGCAAGCTTCCTATGATTGCCGCGCACAGAGGCGGCGGTGAGAACAACCCCGAGAACACAATGCTCGCCTTCCGCGAGGCGGTAAAGATGGGCGTTGACATAATTGAAAGCGACCTGTATCTCACAAAGGACGGCGCACTCGTATACAACCACGACTCATATATTGACGAAACCTCAAACGCAAACGGCGACCTCACACTCGACGAGGTAGAGGAGCTATGCAAGGACAAGACGAAGCGCCACTACATAAAGGATATGACACTTGCCGAGCTTGAGAGCTACAACTTCGGCTACTACTTTGAGGACGAGTCGGGCGAGAGAATATACAAGAATGCGACCGATATCGCCGAGCTGGGACTTCAGATTGCGACGGTTGACAAGCTCTTTGAGGAGTTCTACGAAACTAACCCCGACCTACTCTTTATAGTTGAAATCAAGGACGAGGGCGAGCGCGGCTACGAGGCGTGCAGAATTTTGAACGATACTCTTAACGAGTACCCCGCCTACCGCGACAGAATAGTCGTCGGCACCTTCCACGACGAAATAGAAACCGAGCTTAAGACGAAGTACCCGAGCCTTATGCGCGGCGCTCCGACCGGAACGGCTGCGAAGTTTATCGTTACCCAGCTTCTCGGTGTGAACCTCTTTGACAACGGTGACTTTGCCTGCTTGCAGATACCGACAAGCTACGACGTAGGAATAGAGCTTTCGCTCGACAGAGCAACCTTTATCCGTCGCGCGCACAGACGTAATATTGCCGTTCAGTACTGGACAATAAACGACGAGGACGAAATGCGTAGACTTATTGAGCTTGGCTGCGACTGCATTATGACCGATAACCCGAAGCTCCTTTCCGAGGTGCTGAAGGATTACGAATAAGAGAGGACTTAATATGTTATTCTACACGGTTATCTCTATAATTATCTGTCTTATACTTACTTATATAGCGTTTCATATAACATACAATCTTTCAAAAAGAAATAAAGCAGAGCGCCTTGACTATATTCGCTCTTACAAAAGCGGCAAGTTTTTACAGGTATTCGCAGCGGCAATTCCTCTATATTCCGTAGCATACTTCTACAGCGGTGACAATATTGCCGACGCTATCTTCAACGGAATTGCCAAGACCACAATGATTGTCACGCTCCGCTTTGACTTCGGTCCTCTGCGTGAGCTTATGAACAGCTCTGTAGCCTTCACCGTCGCGGTTTACTACACCTTCACGCTTATCGTCGTAAGTGCCGTATTATTAAGTATATCGCTGTTCTACATCTGGGCGTTTGAGAAAATCAAGAACAGAGCCTGGAACAGAGAAAAGGGCAATAAGCTCCTCGTTGTCGGAGATACGGGGGACTGCGAGAGCATCTACAAGTCGGAAAAGAAAATGCCCGCGCTCCTGCTTACGCGTCCTATGAAATCCGACGCAAAGGAAAGGCTATTTGCAAAGGGCATAGCCTACAGGCAGACCAAGGATTATTCAGACTCTGTAGCCGCTTTTGTTGACGGCGTGACAAAGGGAGAGGGCGGCAAGCTCGTTATTATCGTCAACACAGGCGAGGACGAGGAAAACATCAGGTGCGCCTATGCGCTATACACCCGACTTAAGGATATTATAGACTCCTCAGAGGATAAGGAAGCTACCGTAAAGCTTATTTACTCGGGGCTTTCGGTGTACGTATTCGGTAACCCGAAGTACGAAACGGTTTATACCGAAATCGAGGACAAATCCTTCGGTTCTATCATTTATGTAAACAAATATAGACAAATTGCTATGAATTTCATAGACGAGTATCCGCTAACCCGCTTTATGAATGAAAAGCAGATAGACTACAGAACCTCTCTTATCCGCGACGGAGTGGACGTGAACGTTGCGCTTATAGGATTTGGCAAGACGAATATGCAGATATTCCTCTCCTCGGTGGCAAACAACGTCTTTCTTAAGAGCTGTGCGGGCAAGCCCGAGATAAAGAAGGTCAAATATTACGTTTACGACAAGATTAACGCAAAGAACAACAAGAACCTCAATCACAACTACTCAAGATACGAAAACGAGTTCTCACGCGACAAGAACCCCGAGGATTACCTTCCTCTTCCCGAGGTCCCCGCAGAGGTAGAGTCGCACGTCCTTGACGTAAACAATCCCGAGTTCTACAATCACCTTCGCTACATTGCCACACGCGGCAAGCACGACGCGACCTTCTTCGTCATTGCCTTCGGCACAGACCTTGAGAACATTGACCTCGCTCACAAGCTTATTGAAAAGAAGGAAGAGTGGGGTGTCGAATGCCTCAATCTCTTTGTCAAGGTAAGAAGTGGACTTGACCGCTTTGATATCTTCGAGCGTGACGACTGCCACGTTATCGGCGACGAGAAAAAAATCGCATACAATACCTCTGCAATATTCAAGCCCGCCGCTGAGGAGATGGCGAGAATGCGCAACCGCGCATATTCTCTCGAGTATGCTATCGCCTCGGGAAGAGAGCTTACAAACGGCGAGGCCGACAGAATTTTCCGCGAGGCGGACTTCTCCTGGAGCACGAAAAAGACGCAGATTGAACGCGAGTCGAACACCTACGGCACGCTCTCGCTTCGCTCAAAGCTCAACCTCATGGGGCTTGACTGTGTGAAGGCAGACGCAGACGGCGAGGCTCTCACCGAGAGCGAGTATCTTAAGATTTACGCAGGAGATGAGTCGCTCCCCACTGTCACGGACGCGCTTGCAGACGGCAAGAAAATAATTGATTATCCTCTTGACTTCCCGCCCTTCGGTGAGAGTCTTCGCACGGCAATGGCTATTCACGAGCATTACCGCTGGAACTCTTATATGATAAGCAAGGGCACAATCCCCGCAAAGAAGCGGGAAATTCTCTCCGACGTAAAAAGCAACGGCAAAAGCTACAAGCTTCGCCGTCACGGAAATCTCACGACCTTCGAGGGACTCGTTGAGTTCAGAAAAATGATAGCCGAAAGAGATGGCATAAGCGAGCACGCGGCAGACGTCATAAGGTACGACTATCAGCTTCTTGACGACGCGTACTGGCTTCTTACGAAATCGGGCTACAAGATTATCAGGCGCAAATAAAAAATTATTTTAAATAATATATTTTAAGTTTTTTCCCGATTTGTATTTACAAATTTAATAAAATAAGTTATAATGGTAAAGAAGAACGGTGAGGCTTGCCTTCATTCTTACACGGGAAAAGGCAAGACAAATAAACTCTCCTCACCGAAAAGACAGACAAAACGAAAGGTTGATACCCGCTATGGTAACACAGAAAATCACACTGAACAACCCCGAGCGCTTTGAGGCTCCTCATGAAATTCCGAGAGAAAAGATTGAGAAGGCAGCTAAGGCGGCAACAGATAAGCTTAAGGCTATGGCAGAGGCTCACGGCTACGGCTTCCCGAGAACCTCCTCAAAGGATTATAAGTACAACAGACTCGAGAACGATAACTGGGAGTGCGGTATGTATACCGGCTGCTTCTGGCTTGCATACGAGCTTACGGGTGACAAGTTCTTCCGCGAGGTTGCAGAGAGCCAGCTTGCAAGCTACAAGAGGCGTATCGACGAGAAAATCGGTATGGACGACCACGACGTAGGCTTCGTGTTCACCCCCTCCTGCGTTGCGGCATACAAGATTACCGGCAACGAAACCGCGAAGGCATACGCGCTTGAGGCGGTTGATTACTATTTCGGTACCAGCTATTCGCATAAGGGTAAGTTCATTATCCGCTCTCATAGAAGCAGAGGAAACACCGGCGGCTGCCGTACTATGATGGATTCGCTTATGAATGCGCCCCTTCTCTTCTGGTCGGGCAAGGTTACCGGCAACGAGGAGTACTTCAAGGCGGCTCACGACCATACGCTGACCACCGTTAAGTATCTTCTCCGCGACGACGCGTCGACCTTCCACCACTATATGTTCGAGCCCGGTCCTGAAACTCCCGTAAGAGGTCTTACCCTTCAGGGCAATTCCGATGACTCCTGCTGGTCAAGAGGTCACTCCTGGGGCATTTACGGTCTGCCTATCGCCTACTCCTACACAGGCGACGAGGTTCTGCGCGAGGCGCATAGAAACATAACGCTCTTTATGCTCAACCACCTCCCCGAGGATATGATTCCCTATTGGGACTACGACTTCGTAGACGGCGACGAGCCCCGCGACAGCTCTGCGGGCGCAATCTCGGTTTGCGGTCTTAACGAAATGTGTAAGATGCTCCCCGATGACTCTGCCGACAAGGCACTCTACACCTCCGCGGCAAACCAGATGCTCGAGGCAATTATAGACAATTGCACAGGTGACATCGGCGTAGACTACGAGGGACTCATTTGCCACGTTACTCACGCAAAGCCCCAGAAACAGGGCATTGACGAGTGCGCGGTTTACGGTGATTACTTCTATCTTGAGGCACTTCTCCGCTATCTCAATCCCGAGTGGAAGAAGTACTGGTAATATCTGCTTTGGCTTTTCTACCGAATCTGCACCTGCGGATTCGGTAGGCTTATTATTCGGTGGGATTAATATTTATTTCATTGCACCGCGGTAACCGAAATCAGAGAGCAAGGCATAGCTTTGCCAAAGGTTACACAGAGGGTGCTACAGGGGAATTAAATGAAAAATAAGGACAAACTCAAAATACTTATTATTCTCGGCATAGAATTCATAGCTATCTCGCTGGTACTCGTTATGATATTCTTCGCGGGAAAGAAAACGCACACCGTAACCTTTGACTTGAACGGCGGAATTCTCCTCTCTGGAGAGGTAGAGCAGCGCATCACCCAGGGACACAACGCCACTCCCCCGAGCGTAACGAAGGAAGGTCACTATCTGCGTGGCTGGAGCGGCTCCTACAGAGAGGTTACCCACGACGTTACGATTAAGGCAATCTGGGAGTACGAAACCTCACCGGGTATAGTCTATTCCACGTCCGCCGAGGGAGTTGACGCAAACTATTGCGAGATTATCGGCTCATACCCGGGTATTTCGGGCGACGTTTACGTCGGCGCGTATCACAACGAGAAGATAGTTTTCGGAATTGCGGACGGCGCGTTTAGAGACTGCAACCGCATCACCGCTATATATATGCTTGACGGAATTCTCGATATCGGCAACCGTGCCTTCGAGGGCTGCACCGAAATGACGGCAATAAGCCTTCCCTCTACCGCCATAACTCTCGGCGCGTATGCCCTTGCGGGCTGCGATAAGCTAGAGGAGCTCGTGCTTCCCGATGACCTTGAATATATAGGCGACTACGCCTTCAAGGGGCTGAAAAGCATTACCGAAATAATAATTCCCGAGGGTGTTAAGGTAATTCCCGCGGGAGCATTCGAGGGCTGCGAGTCGCTTACAAAGGTCACACTTCCCGAGGGACTTGAAAAAATCGAGGCAGGCGCATTCAGAGGCTGCACGGCTCTCACCGAAATTCATATTCCCGAGAGCGTTTCCGATATAGGCTACTCTGCCTTCACAACCCCCGAAATCAAGATTACAACACCTATAAAGGAAACCGAGCGTCCCGCGGGCTGGACTCTGGGCTTCTGCCCGACCGATGCAGAATTCGTTTGGGAGTTCATTCCCGAGCCCGAGCCCGCACCCGAGCCTGAGGAGCCCGACGGCTCCGGAATCCAGGGTGGATTCTGGCAGTAATTTCAATAGCTTCAATGCCCGACGGCAGAGTGTGAAAAGGTGCTATCAGATGCACTGCGGCGTTTTTTACAATGCTGCTTCATACCTCTCTTCAGCCCTCGGGCGAAAGGACAAAATATGCATATGATACAAATGGTGGGACTGGTAACTCTGTTTTACTTTGTCACACTCGTTCTTATATGCCTCTATCGGGACAAGCTGTCACCGAAGATAGGCAACTTCATATTCATAGCCGCCGACGTTGTTTTCTTCTTTTTGTGGACTTATGCCTACTATCTTATCGGTTGGCTTGACAGTGGCTTCATAACACTCGACAACATCTCTCCCCTGATGTTCACGGTTATGCCCTTGACCTACATAGTCAAGGACAGAATAAAGGATGCCGCATTCTCTGCGATAGCCTTTCTCAATGCGGGAATGTTCGTTGCTATGCTGTTCTCACCCGAATTTGCATATCTGTTCAGCTACCGCGACGAGGCAAGCTTCGTCTATACCTGCGAGGCTCTCTGCCACGCCACCTGCTCACTCTTCGGTATCTATCTGATACTTACAAGGCAGGTAAAGATTACCTTCAAGAACTGGCTGCGCTCTATCGTATTTATGCTGTCGGTCATTACCTTCGGCGTTATTCTCAACGTAGTATTCCACCGCTCCTACTTCGGTATGGACCCCTATAACGGCGCGTCGATTTATATGTTCGACCTGTTCGGCTCATTCCCCGCAACTCTGTGCGCGTATTATTTCGGAGTTGTTGCCGTTCTGACGATAGGACTTGAGGTCGGCTACCTTCTCGACAAGTGGACGCACAGAAAGGACTATGCCGACACCCTGCTTCTTGCAGATAAGGATTTTCCCGACGAAGAATCGGCACCGGCTAAAGAATCCGATATGAACACAGACGCCTCCAGAGCGGAAGCCAAGATATCGACGGTACCCGACAGCAGTGCAGACGGCACAAAAAGCTAACAAAAATCTCGCCCCACAGCACTCGCGTTTTTCGAAGTGTTTTTGATAGGCTCGCCCCACGGCACTCGCGTTTTTCGAAGTGTTTTTGATAGGCTCGACCCACATCACTCGCATTTTTCGAAATGTTTTGATAGGCTTGCCCCACAGCGCTTGTATTTTGTAAGGTATCTCTGACAAAATCGCCCCACATAAAGAGCAGTCAAGCGATTTATCAGTATAAATTTCCCACTTAAGCTAAAGAGGTGTTTAAATGTTTTTCGGAAAAATGAAGGCGGTAACATTCAGCTATGACGACGGTGTTACACAGGACTTAAGAGTTATCGAGATGTTCAATCGCTACGGACTGAAGGGAACCTTCAACCTGAATTCCGGCGGATTTGGCACAAGAGAGTCAAGGGACATCGAGGGCACTCTTGTATACCGCGACAAGGTTTTCGCTCACGACGTAAAGAGAATATACGAGGGGCACGAGATAGCCTCTCACACGGTAAATCACCCCGACCTCACACGCCTTTCTGAAGAGGATATCGTTTATCAGATAGAAGAGGACAGAAAAAGGCTATCGGATTTGTGCGGATATGAAATCCTCGGTCTTGCCTATCCTTGCGGATACGTTGACGACAGAGTGGTTAACATAATCAAGACACGCACGGGAATAAGATACGCGCGAACGGTTAACGTGACCGCCGATTTCAAGCCCAACAGAGACCTCTACAGACTGAATTTCTCGACGAGGAACTTCGGTGAGGGGCTGTTTGAGCTTGTCGAGAGATTTATTGAATCGAAGCCGCAGGAGCCGGAAATTCTCTCGATATGGGGACACGCCTACGAGTTTGACTGGCATAGGGACTGGCACGTCTTTGAGGAGCTTTGCAGGCTGCTATCGGGACACGACGACATTTTTTACGGAACAAACCGAGAGGTATTTCTCGGCGAGAAATTCGGCTAGCTTGACACAAGGGCGGATATAACCCGCCTTTGCTATAGCCTGCCGTGTTTATTTAAATACTCAAGCAAAAGATACAGAAACCCCACGCGAAAGGAACAAATAATGACCGAAGCCATACTTGACTTTTTGAAAAATCTCCCCGAGGAGCTTATTGTATTTCTGATATCTATACTCCCAATCATAGAGCTTCGCGGAGCAGTACCGATTGGCGCTATCTTCGGGCTTCCCTTTTATACAAATTACGCGCTGTCTGTGCTCGGAAATATATTGCCGATACCCTTTATCCTGTTATTTATCCCCAAGATACTCGACTTTCTTGCGAGATTCAAGATTTTCCGTCCTATGGTCGAGTGGTTAAGAAAGAAAGCAAACAAGCATAGCTCAAAGGTGCTCGGAGATGAAGCGCGCCCCTCTACAGAAAGCATTGAAGCTTCAGCCGCGGCAGATTCAACCGCAGAAGCTATAGACGCAACCGCAGAGGCACAGGCTGTAACCGAAAAAGCACAAGCCGTAACCGCAGAGGCAGTCGATGCAGTTGCCGAGGCAGTCGAAACAAGTGTAGAAGCGGTTGACACAGTCGGAGAAGAGAGTGAGACTACTGCCGATACGGTGGAAGCAAGCACTCCTTCTGCGCCTCGCACAAAGCAAAAACGCAAAATGTCAAAGGCAATCTTCATAGCACTCCTTCTCTTCGTAGCTCTCCCCGCGCCCGGCACGGGCGGCTGGACGGGTGCGCTCATAGCGTCGCTTTTCGACCTTCCGAAGAAGTGGTCCTTCCTCTCAATTTTCCTCGGAGTTTTGCTCTGCGGAGTAATTATGTGCCTTGCCTCTTACGGCGTTCTCGGCTTCCTTTCGTTCCTTCTATAATAAACTTTTAACAAAAACAAATAGCAAGAGCAGGGTTTTTTCTCCTGTTCTTGCTATTTTTGTTAATTATAGTTTACATTTATTTGAGCTTTTCTCTATCAACAAGTGTCAAAGGCACGACGAAGCCCTCGGGGCTTGCGCTTGCGATATCGCAGGCTACAACCTTGCTTCGGTATATAAAGAGGCTGGCGTAAACCTCACCCTCAGCGTCGTAATTCGTTACCTTGTAGGTGTATCGCGTTACCCGCTTTTTCGCATATTTTGAAAGGTCGAGCCCCTGTTTCTTCTGCAGCTCGTTATATCCGGCGATAACCCGGTCAAAGTCCTCGGGCATAGTAAAGGCGCACTCCTCGGGCACCTCCTCGATTTCAAGCCCGAAGCTTTTGATAAACGCAACCCTGTCCTCGTTGGTTTTCATACCGCTATAGTCAACGAGCGTAGCATCTGCCGCCGCCATAACGCTTTCACCGCCCCCGAGAAATACAGCCAGCCCTATTAACAAAAGCGTCAGAGCCATAAAGCCGAACAGCTTTACCGTTGACGCGCGCACCGAACACACAAACATAATTTTCTCCCCTCTGCCGCTACCGCGGCCAATACGGTTTTTGCTTCTGTTCGAATATATTCGGGAGTGGAAGGGATTATTCCAAAAAAAAATAAAAAGGCGAGCCGTCAAGCGGCTCGCCTCGCATTGCTTACCTATAAAAGGGACGTGACAACCTTAGTGATTGCAGCAGCAGCAGAACACGATTATGATTGCGAGAATAATAATCCAGGTGCAGTTGTCGTCAAAGATGTGGCATAAGCAATTGTTGTTCATTATGTTTCCTCCGGATTTTTCTTTCGAGCATTCGATATGCTCAATATCATATTATGCCGAAGGATAATTTTGGTGCTTTATTTTGTATGATAATACAAAAAAGAAAAAAACTAAACGTGCGATTTTTGCGTAGGACAAAGAAAAATCCGACGTTAATATACGAATATTAACAAGGATTTTCTCTGCAGTAATACACAAAAATCGCCGTTTAGTCGAATTTAAAGACCGCTGTTTCTCCGTCAAGCGCCAACCTTCCCGAGAAACGCTTGCCATTCTTCGATATAAAACCGTCAAGAGGCGCAGTTGAGCCTGTTTCAAGCAGGCGCTTTACCTCAAGTATCGGTACGTCACGGCGGCAAATGTTAATGCCAACACGGAACTTGCAGCCCGCATCAAAGCCCACGCAGCCATAGCTGTATTTGCCTCTGACAACTTCTCTGCCGCAAATCGGGCACTTGCCTACTATGTCACCGTATTTTCCTGTGTCAACGCCCTCGACAGCCTTCACGTCTGCGCCGCCGCGCTTAAAGACCTCGGAAATCTCCGCCTCGGCAAGCCTTACACTGTCCGATACGCTCATTTCTCCGCGGTAAACCTTCTTTAACGCCTTGCCAAGCTCGCTCGTCTTGTATTTGTCCATACTGATTGAGAGCCTGCCAAGCGACTCAATAAAGTGCTCGCCACCCGGAAGAATGGTGTATACGTCCTTCTTAAGCTCAATATAGCCGCTCTTCTTCGCGTTGTCAATAATTCCCGAGCGAGTAGCCTCGGTGCCAAGCTCGAGTCCCTCGAAGATTGCGCGGTAGTCCTCCGCATCGTCAACCTCGCCCGACTCCTCAAGCTCCTTCGCCTTCGCCTTGTCGTCCTTGAAGGGGTTCTTCAAGTAGTTGTTGAGGGTAGTTATAGTGTAGTGCTTCGGGGGTGTCGTCTGCTTCTCTGTCGGAGCAAAGGCGATATTCACCTCGTCGCCTACCGCAAGACGGGGAAGAATTTTATCCTTCTTTGTATAATCGTCGTACTTCGTCCAGCCTCGCTCGAGAATAACCGTTCCCTTAAGCGAGAACTCCTCAAGCTCTCCGACCTTTATCTTGATTTCGCTCTTCTCGGCAACGCACTCCTCGGCGCAGAATACCGCAACGAAGCGGCGGAACACCGTGGAATAGACCTTCGACTCCTCTGCCGAGAGCTTCTCCTTCGGCGGAATCTTGTAGGTCGGGGTAAGCGCCGAGTGTGCCTCTATCTTCGAGTCATCGAAGATGTGCTTCGAGTCCTTGAAGCGCACGGGATAGCCGAGCTTCGATATGTTTGAAATAATCGAGCGCATCTTGTCCTTCTCTGCGGTTGCAAGATACTCGGAGTTAGTTCTCGGGTAGGTAAGGTAGCCTTCCTCGTAGAGCTTCTGTATAATCTTAAGGCTGTCGGTCATCGACATCTTGTATTTCTCACCGAGAACGTTCTGCAAGGTAGAGAGAGAATAGAGCTTACCCGGGAAAATATTGTCCTTCTTACTCTCGACAGAGGTAACGACAGCGCCCGTCGAATTATATAGCTCGGCAGTGGCGGTTGCCTTGTCAAGCTCGTCTTTTGTAAACTTTTCTTTACTTGTAAGCTCAACCTTCTCGCCTCTCGTTTCGGCGGAGCTTGAATTCACGTAATATTTCTCGGGCTTGAAATTCCTGATTTCAAGGTCGCGGTCATATATCGCGCGAACTATCGGCGCAATTACTCGGCCTACGCGCAAGAGCTTTCCCGTCTTTATCGTCGCATAGCGCGTAAGGTTCACGCCGTAGAGCCAGTCAATGTAGGTGCGGGCATAGCCCTCGCCCGCAAGGTTGTCGTATTCGTTCTCGTCCTTCATTTCAAGGAGCGCCTTTTTAACCGTTTCGGGAGTCTGGTCGGGTAGCCAGAGTCTCTTCTGGCTCTTCTCGGTTTTCAATGCATTCCCGACGCACAGTCTTACAATAATCTCGCCCTCGCGGTCGGCGTCCCCCGCGTTTACAATAGTGTCAACGTCATCTCTGTTGCAAAGATATTCTATAGTCGAGAACTGCTTTTTGACACCCGAGTCCACCTTCTTCTTGTCGGCGGTGCGACGAAGCTCGAACTTGAATTCCTTCGGGAAGCATGGCAGATTATCAAGCGTCCAGCGCGTGTCGGTGCTGCCGGTGTACGCCTCTATATCAGCAAGGGAGAACAGGTGTCCGAATGCCCAGCTGACAATATAATTCTTTCCTATATAATAGCCGTCCTTCTTATCAAACTTCTCATCTATGCCTGCAATAATATTCCTTGCAAGGCTCGGCTTCTCAGCTATGATAAGTACCACACCGCACTCCCCCTTTCCGTGTTTTTGACAGTTTCAAGCGATTAATTGCCGTATGCCGCTTTGACTTCAGTAAAACAGCACATTATATATTTTAACATAGATTTATGCAAATTTCCATATCTTTTTCAAATTTCATAATTATTTTGGTTTTTTCCTCTCTGCCTCTTTCTTTTTTTACTGTTTTATGGTAAAATAAGTGTAGAGCCGTATTGCGGCAGGGCGTATTTTTCGACCCCGTTACGGCCGGATTTGGGAGTGAGATTATGGATATTAAGGAAATACTGAACAGATGCGACCACACCCTGCTTTTGCAGACGGCAACAAAGAAGGAAATACTTTCGGTGGTGGACGACGGAATAAAATATTCGACCGCATCGGTATGTATTCCGCCCTGCTACGTTAAGGCGGCGGCAGAATACTCGGGCGGCAGAGTTCCTGTTTGCACGGTTATAGGCTTTCCGAACGGAAATTCGACTGCCGAATCGAAGGTCTACGAGGCAAAATGTGCCGTAGAGGACGGTGCGGACGAGATTGATATGGTTATTAATATAGGTATGCTCCGCGCGGGAGAGTATGATTACGTTCTCGACGAAATTAACCGCATCAAGGCTGCCGTTGGCGATAAAATTGTCAAGGTTATCGTTGAATGCTCACTTCTTACAGAGGACGAGAAGAGGAAAATCTGCGAGATTGTACTCGCCTCCGATGCCGACTACATCAAGACCTCGACAGGCTTTGCGGGCGGCGGCGCTACAAGAGAGGACGTAAGCCTCTTTGCCTCTATTATGAAGGGCAGAAAGAAAATCAAGGCGGCAGGCGGTATTTCTTCGCTTGCAGATGCGGAGGATTTTATCTCGCTCGGCGCAGACAGGCTTGGAACAAGCAGAATTGTGAAGCTTATAAAGAAGGAAGAAAAATAATATGAATAAGGAAAAATATTACACACCGCACATAAAAGCAACTCCCGACGATTTCGCTAAAACCGTGCTTATGCCCGGTGACCCCCTGAGGGCAAAATTCATTGCGGAGAATTACCTCGAGTCGGCACAGCTCGTAAACAACGTGCGTGGCATTGGCGGCTACACGGGACTCTACCGCGGCGAGCGCGTTTCGGTTATGGCGAGCGGAATGGGAATGCCCTCTATGGGAATTTACTCCTACGAGCTGTTCAAGTTCTTCGGCGTTGAGAATATAATCCGCGTTGGAAGCGCAGGAGGGCTTTCCGAGAGTGTGAAAATCCGCGATATTCTCTTTGGAATGGGCGCCTCCTACGTCGGCGGATATGCAGGTCAGTACGGGCTTGAGGGAACCTTCTCGCCTATTGCGAGCTACGAGCTGCTAAAGACCGCTGTTGAGGAAGCAGAAAAACTCGGCGTAAGATACTCGGTTGGAAGCCTTCTGTCCTCCGACGTATTCTACAACGACAACCCCGACGCAAGGCTCGGCTGGACGAAGATTGGCGTGCTCGGCGTTGAGATGGAGGCGGCGGCGCTCTATATGAACGCGGCAAGGCTCGGCAAGCGCGCTCTCGCCATTTGCACCGTGTCAGACCACCTTATTACAGGAGAGTCGCTTGATGCCGATTTAAGGCAGACAAGCTTTACGGAGATGATGGAAATCGCGCTCAATACCGCGATTAGGCTATAAAAGTCAACAACACTTTACATTACAGGTACATTTATGAGCAATTACAAGAGAGTGTTTCTCATTGTGCTTGACTCACTCGGCATAGGCTATCAGCCCGACGCGCACCGATACGGCGACGAGGGCGCTAACACGCTTGAGCGGATTTCGCACTCTGAGAAGCTTGAAATACCGAATTTAATATCGCTCGGACTAGGGCTTGTTGACGGGGTCGGCTATCTTCCGAAAACCGATGCTCCGAAGGCTTCATACGCGAGGCTTCGCGAGGTAAGCTGTGGCAAGGACACGACGGTCGGACACTTTGAGCTTATGGGCATAGTATCGGAAAAGCCCTTCCCCACCTACCCGAGCGGCTTTCCGAAGTCTATTATTTCAAGGTTTTCCGAGCTGACGGGGCGAGGCGTCCTCTGCAACAAGCCCTACTCGGGAACAGAGGTTATCCGCGACTACGGAGCTGAGCATATAAAGACGGGAAAGCTTATCGTCTATACCTCCGCAGACAGTGTCTTTCAGATTGCGGCGCACGAGGATATAGTTCCTCCCGAGGAGCTATACCGCTACTGTGAGATTGCGCGTGAGCTGCTCGTCGGCGAGCACGGAGTAGGCAGGGTTATCGCGCGTCCGTTTGTCGGCAGGGCGGGAGAATTTACTCGCACGGCAAACCGCCGCGACTTCTCGATTAAGCCCCCGACAGAAAGTGCGCTCGACCGCATAAAGGGCGCGGGACTTGACGTTATTGCCGTAGGCAAGATAAACGATATCTTTGCAGGGCAAGGCATTACCGAGTCAATTACAACTCACTCGAACGCTGAGGGAATTGCCGTCACGCGCGAGCTTCTTTCGCGTGATTTCTCGGGGCTTGCGTTTATCAACCTCGTCGATTTCGATATGCTCTACGGTCACAGGCAGGACGTAGACGGCTATGCTGCGGCACTCTCGGAGTTTGACAGAGCGCTCGGCGAGTTTCTGCCTATGCTAAGGGACGATGACGTTCTGATTATCACCGCCGACCACGGCTGCGACCCGGGCGATAAGAGCACAGACCACACACGCGAGTACGTGCCGCTTCTGTTAGTTGCGCCCGGCATTGAGCCTCGAAGCTACGGCACGCGCATAGGCTTCTTTGAGGTCGGTGACGCAATATTAAGGATACTCGGGGTAAAGGAATGATGCGACCAACACTTATTGGAATTTCAGGCGGTACGGGTAGCGGAAAGACCACCCTTGCAAGGAAGCTTGCCGAGCATTTCGGAGAGTCTATTGCGCTTATCCGCCAGGACGATTATTACAGAAACCGCACCGCTATGCCGCGAGTCGGCGACGAGATAAACTACGACCACCCCGACTCATTCGATATGCCGCTGCTATTCTCTCATATTGCGGCGCTTCGCTCGGGGCAGGCTGTCGAGGCACCGATATACGAGTACAAAACTCACACCCGTAGTGAAAAAACACGGCTTATACACCCTGCCCCCGTCATACTTGTCGAGGGAATTCTGCTATTTGAGTCAGAGGAGCTCTCAAGGCTCTTTGATATGAAAATCTTTGTTGATACCGACCCCGACGTAAGGCTTCTCCGCCGTATCAGACGGGATATGGAGAGCCGTGGAAGAACGCTTGACTCTGTTATCAAGCAATACCTCACAACCGTCAAGCCGATGCACGAGGCGTTCGTCGAGCCCTCGAAAAAGCGCGCCGACGTAATAGTCCCCGAGGGCGGCGAAAACGCGGTGGCAACCGCTATGATTATCGACAGAATAGGACACCTTATTTCCGCAAGGCAGGGATAACGCTCGCTACACGACCGCAAGCCCCTGCGAGCTTTTCATACCTCTGAAAATTTTTCAAAAAGCGAAAAGAAAGGAAAGAAAAAATGAAAAAATTCTTTGAGGAATTCAAAAAGTTTATTACAAGAGGAAACGTCGTCGATATGGCAGTCGGTGTTATCGTCGGTAGCTCGTTCACGGCGATTGTAAACGGTATGTCAAACTACATACTGAAGCCGATAATCAACTGGCTTATTGCCCTTATCTTCGGCAAGAACTCCTTCGCAGAGATACACACCTTCCTTATTAAGGTCACAGACGACACAGGCGCTATCGACCTTACGCAGTCGATTTACATTGACTGGGGCGCGTTCATTAACGCGGTGCTCAACTTCTTAATAGTTGCCTTTGTACTCTTTACGATAGTCAAGATTATCAACCGCTTCCGCGAGGAGCGCAAGGAGTTTGCAGAGAGCATTATGCGCGGAAGGCTTACAAGAGCCGAGAGGCGCGAGCTTCGCAAGGCCGGCATAAATCGCAGGGACAAGGAAGCTGTCAAGGTGTACTTTGAGGAAAAGAAGCGCATAGCAGACGAGGCGGCAAAAAAGGCAGAAGAAGAGGCAGCCGAGAAGGCAAGGCTCGAGCGCGAGGCAAATCCCACGACCGAGGACCTTCTTAAAATGATACTCGAACAAATCAAAGCTAACAAGGCTTAACGTCCGAGGCTATCAGTGGAGAAGAAGCCTTAATCTAAAAGCAACAACGAGCCATCACTTCCAAAAGCAAAAAGCGAAACACAGCTTCCAAAAATAGCAAAGAAAAAGGGCTGAACCGAGGTTCAGCCCTTTAAATTATTCAGTCGGAAATTACTCGAAGTGAACGTATACGTTGTCCATATAGAGAACGTCTTTATATGTTGCATTATCGGTTACGTACTGAACTCTGCACATATAGTCACCCGTCGTTTCACCATAAAATGTTCCGGAGTGCATTCCGCTCGAAGCACCTGCTGTATACTGAAGATTTCCATTAACATAGAACTTGAGTTCGTTTGTATCAAGATCAATTTCTGCTCTTATATTATACCAAAGATGCTTATTGAAGGTTACTCCTGCGAAATCAAGAGTGTCCTCGTCAATGTTTTTGTAGACTAACTGAACGACTCTGGGGGTACCCGATGTTCTTCCACCATCAAAAATAACCTTAAAGCGTGTTCCGTAGGTGCTTTCCGTGCTGTTTACTGTATCAAACTTAACATCAAACTCAACTACAGCCTTGGTCTTGTCACCGTTCTTTTCATTAGCAAGTTCTTTCCAATGAAGCTCGTATAAGCTTCCCGCAGTGTTATCAACAGCAAGAGCTCCGTCAGAAATTGTTCCGCTTCCCCAATTATCATTGTACGCGGTACCTGTTGTCGAGCAGTCAAATCTCTGACCTTCCTTGGTGGCGTCGTTGTAGTAAATGCCGTTTCCGCGGTAGTCGGTAGGCATTACAGACGCGTCAACGGGAGTAAATATGAGGTTTCCGTTTACGGGAATTGTATCGGTAAGCGAGTAAATCATCGGTGCGCCGGACTGAACCGCAAAGTCATCGTCAACGTACACACCTACTACCGACCAGCCGACGATATTTTCGTCAGAACCCGTGTAAGCAACCTGAATTTCCGTGCCGCGCTTAACCGTTCCTGCGGTGAAGCCCATATAGTTACCGTCGGTTGCGGTAACGTAGCAGTAATCGTCGGGCGACTCTCCTGTCGCGTAGTTAAGCACCTGCTGTGCGTACTCGCCGGTGTAGTAGAGGTGGCTGTAGAACGCCTTCATAGCAGCGGTGTTCTCGGAGTCATACTTGAACTGTCTTTCGTATATGTACTCAAGGGCGCTGTATTTATCAACTGCGCTTTCTGCCGCAACGCTTCCGTCAGCATTGAAGATAACTGCCTGTGCGAAGATAACCATAGTCATATGCTTCAGGGGAATTTCGGGGGAATAGAACACCTTCGCGCCGAGAACCGCCTCGTCGGTGCTTATTTCATAATCCGTGACCGTGTACTCGGTAACGCCCTCGGCTCCGGGATAGCCGTCATAAATACGCATTGCAACGTACTGTCCGTCGGTAAGCTCGGAATTATCAACCGCATACATTATCGAAAGCTCGCCACCGTAATAAAGGTTTCTGCCGACGATTCCAACCGTCTGACCGTCGCCCTCTGCTCCTGCAATAAAGCCTACAGCACCGCCCACAAGAAGCAGGCACGCGATAAGAAATGCAATAAGGCTTGTTTTTCTGTTGTTTTTCATTTTTCATTCCTCTTCAAATGTGTTTTCGGGCACATGCCCGTGGGATTGCTTTGTGCTATTTGATTAAGTCAAGCTATAAAGTCCTTTTCCAAGCAGATTAAACTCTCGGTACCCATGTGCTTGGTGAATGGTTGTTTCCGTCGCCAAATTCTGCGTCCACCGGGGAGGTAGCTATTACGTCAGTACTGTCAAAGGCAACGAGCACTAGATTTGCGGGATTGTATTTTTCCTTCACCGCTGTCCCTCCTTTCCCAAAATATAAAGTATTATTTACAAAATTGCCTTAATTAATCCTGTTTGACAAGCATAGGGCCGTCAACAAACGCGGCATATATATTATCGAGAGAAACGAACGCTCCGTCAAAGCCCGCCGAGAGAGAAAGATTTACGTTCTTTTTATCAGACGACGACGCCGTATCAAGGTTGATAAGCGTTGCAAAGAGCTTGCCGTCTATATAGAGCTTAATCTCCTTTTCAAGGCTGACGTAGTAGTACTCAAGGCGAAGCTTATAGTTCTTGTTCTGTTCAAGATACGCGCCGCTTACGGGTGTACCGTCCTTGTCGGCAAAGTATATCTCCCCTGCCTCGCCCGCGTAAAGCCTGACGTCCTTGCGCTCGTCGCCGCTTATCATTCTGATAGTTAAGAAGTTGCCCGAGCGTCCCGAAAGACCGCCTGCAAGGAAATCGCACTCAAAGACCTGATAGCCGTTGTCGTGCCTTCTCGAATTAACTATCTCAAAGCGGATATTCTCGTCGCAGTCTGCGGTGTTTTGTCTGTCAAACTGCTTTCTGAATACAACCCTGCCGCCCTTGTCCAGCTCGACTGTCGCGTTGGCTATTCTGTTGATATCCGGCCATACGGCAATCAGCGGCTTCGGCTCACCGTTTCTATAGGTGAAGAGGTCGCCGATATGCCTTTGCTTTTTCGTTATGGGCTTCGCGTTGGCTATCAGCTTTAAGAAATACTCTCCGTCAAGCGGTGAGTAGGGCTTGATAAAGGGAATTCCTATAGCCGCGCAGAGCGAGCCCGGGATACCCATAGTCGAAATGGTCGTTGCGTTTACGTCGCTCTCGGCAATGCTCACGCAGCCTACGGGAGCTCCCTGAGAGCTGTTACAGGGCGCAACCTTGAAGTAGGAGAAGCCGCCGTCAGCTCGCTTGTGCGTTGAGAGCTTATCTATCGTCGCCCGTATCATAAGCGTAATATCGGGCGCGATTATTTTTCTGATTTCGGCACTCTCCTCGGGGTTGAACGCACGGAGCATATCGCCGATTGTTCTCCAGGTATTGAATATTGAGCAAACGTGCGTATCTGCGTTGGCATCGTAGAGCCTTGCTACCGATACGACGCTTCTTACCGCGGCGTGCGCGTTGGGAAGCGGCACCTTCGCCTTAACGTAGGACATCGACACCTTCATAAGTCCGTTCATATTGCGGTAGGCGTTGTCGCTCTTTTCCCACAACCCGGTTTCGGGGTCCTGAATTCCGCTAAGAAAGTCTATAAGCGTTTCAATGTATCCGCCCTTAGCAGGACGACTTACGTCATAGTCGGCTTCCCTTCTGCCCGCACACTCCTTGAGCCACATCTTCCTGTCGGCATTCATAATCTGCGAGAACTGCGACTCAATCTCGTTGCCCGCCAGATACGAGTTATGGGGAATATCGAGATTTACAAGGAATTTCTTGAAATTATCAATACTTCTGAGAAATGGTGGAAGCGACTGTGACGAACCCTTTGCAGAGTCCTTCTTCATAGAGGACAGAGGCGCGCCGAGCGAGCCCTTAACTCCCGAGGGTGTATCGTAAAGAGGCTTAACCTCAAAGTTTGAGAGAAGATAGGTTGCCCAGTTAAGGTCCCTTCCGCGTCGGGAGTTGGTAATGCCCTTTCCCCACTGCGGATGGTAGAAGAAGCCGTCCTCGGGATTTTGCATTCCGTTAACGAACTCAACTATTTTCGCCTTGGTTTCTGCCGAAAGCGCGTTTGCATAATTCTTGATATTCGGCTTGTCGGGATTCTTATATCCGTCCATAGCACCCGACCAGGATATGTTGTCGAGCACCTGAAGGGTTGACTCGAGGTCGGGGAAATATCCCGCTGTATCGCGGGCGGAATTTGAGAAGTAGAAGCCACCCATATCCTTGTCCCAGAGGTTAGCCATCCATACGTATATGCCCTCGTCGTATAGCTTATAGAGGTCACGTAACGCGTCTGTGGCTTCCTTGCCAATAACCTCCTCAGCACGCGCGAATCCCGCCTCGCGCTGAGCTTCTCTTTCCTGTTTTCTTGCTTCTAAACTATCCATAATGCTTGAAAATGTAATGTTTGGTTTTCAAAATCAGCCGATTATCACCCAGCCGTCGGCAATATGGTTTCCGTCGTCCTGGCTGCTATCCGGGCTAACGAATCCCGGCTCAAAGGGTGCTGACGTATCCTCGGTGGGAGTATCATCTCCGCCGCCTCCGCCGCCCGTCGGCGGGTCGGTGTTATCTCCACTGTCCTCGCCGCCTGTCGGTGGGTCGGTGTTATCTCCGCTGCCTTCGCCGCCCGTCGGTGGGTCTGTGTTATCTCCGCTGCCCTCGCCGCCTGTCGGTGGGTCGGTGTTATCTCCGCTGCCCTCGCCGCCCGTCGGTGGCTCTGTGCTTCCGCTCTCGTCCTTCGGATAGAGAGGAACGCTCTCGGCAAAGGCGTATTCTATCGAGTCGTAACCGCAGAACACGTCGTCGATAAGCATATACACGCCCTCAAAGTTCTTATGAAGGTATACGAAAGCGCGCTTGTTGCTTGTAGTAATGCTGCCCTGCACAAGACCCGTAAGCTCGGTCACAAAGCTGTTGTTTATAAAGAGCTTAACCGGTGCGTTATCTTCCTCGTAATAATACTCAATGCGGATTTTGTAGGTTCTGTTTTCCTTAAGATACGGAGTACCTGCTATGGCTATGCCGTTCTCGTCGATAAAGTATATCTGTCCGTCAGAGGTCGCAGACATACCGATAAGAACCTTTTTCATACCGCCGTAGAGCATAAACTTACCGAAGCTTCCCGTCGTGCCGCCGAGGCCGCCGACCTCGAGGTCAAGCTCGAATATCTGGCAGGGATTTTCCGCGGGAACGTGGCTTGAGGCATATCCGAGGGTGAAGTACTCCTCGGAGTCGTCGGGGTGAACCGTATCACCTATCGCCTTCTTCTTTGTGAACTTCAGCCTTGAATTTTCCTTTTCAATAGTCGCGTCTGCTATCTTGTTGTCAGGCCATATCTGAATAGCGGGCACCTCGCTGTCGATATCGTAGTAATCGTAGATATTACCCGTCGATACCTGAGAGTTGTAGTAGCCCTTCTGTGGGTCGTATATGCCCTTCACCACGTCAGACTCCTCTTTATATTCACGCTGAATATAACCCATAAACAGGTTATCAATCTTGACGTACGCGCCGTCATAGCCCTGGTGCATATAGAGGAAGCCTCTCGTATGTCCCGACTGATTTACAATCTCAAGACCCGTAAGCGAAACCGCATATTCGTTGTTTACGAAGAGCTTGACGACTCCGCCGTCAACGTTGTAGTGGAACTCAAAGCGGAGCTTGTAGAATTTGTCGCAGTCGAGGTATGGCGTTGATTTATAGGCTCTGCCTGCCGAGTTTACGAAGCAAATCTTGCCTGCGGAATTAACCTTCAGATTTATAGCAACACGAAGTCCGCCGCCGTCTATTCTGATTCTCGAGAAGCTGCCCTTCTTGCCTTCAAGTCCACCCGCGAGGAAGTCAAGCTCGAGGCACTGCACGCCGCTCATATTCTTCGGGGGCTTACTCGTGCAGGGAACCGAAATATATTCCTCACTGTCGGCAGGGTGAACCTCGTCGCCCACCGCCTGCGCCTTCGTGAACACGAGCACACCGTCCTCGAGCGCTACGGTCGCGTCGGGCTTCTTATTTTCGGGCCAGATGTTTATCGGGGGAAGCTCCGAGGAGTCCTCAAAGCTATATCTGTTACCCTCGAGATACGATGCGAAGAAGTCGCCCTCGGGAAGCTCGGGTATATCATCCTTAAGCGCTACGCCGAGGTTTGAAATAACGTCAACGAATCTGTCGCCGTCGGCGGGTATGTAGGGATATATAAAGCTCTCTCCCATGGCCGTGAATATCGCCGCGGATAGTCCAAGGCTTGCAATGCCCGCTGCGTTTACGTCACTCTCGGGCGTGAGAGCACAAGCTACGTCAGCACTCTGCGCCGTATTGCACGGTGTACTCTCGAAATACGAAAATCCGCCGCCCGGCTGATAGTGAATTGCAATCTTCTCCACGGTTGCTGCGAGCATCTCGGGAGCGTGCTCAAGAAGCATTTCCTGCACCTTGTCCTTGGTCTCGGAATCAATAACCTCATAGAGATGTCCAAAGCTCTGCCAAGGATTGTATATCGAGCAAACGTGAGTATCGTGCTCGTCGTCCCTGTACTTTGTAACAGTAATAACGCTCTCGGCTGCCTCAAGTGCATAGTCAAACTTAATACCGAACTTCTTATAGCAGCTCGTCGTTTTCATAAGACCGTTGACACCCTCGTAGGTAAGTCCGTCGTCCTCACCGTCCTTATCCTGACCCGGGCCTACCACCTGCCAGAAGCCGGTTTCGGGATTGATAAGCGAGTTCAGATAGTCACGGAACACCTCGATATATCCGCCTCTAGCAGGAGATTTTACACTGTATTGCTCCGCCTTTGCACCGGGGTTCTGCGATAACCAAAGCTTTTTGTCGAGCTCTATAATCTGCGGTGCCTGCGACTCTACCGCGTTTCCTGCGGTGTAGGAGTCATTCGGGAAGTCGAGCGACTTAAGATATTCAAGGAATGCCTCGGGACTCTTAAGGTAAGGCTTTGTTGCGGTCAGAACAACCTTTGACACGGCAAGAGCTGTGCCTCTTTTTGACACGGGAGTGGCGAGCCCTTCCCTTGAGCCCTTATAGCCGTTTTGAGTATCGTAATAGGGCTGAACGCCAATCTCGCTTAGCATCATAGTAGCCCAGTTAAGGTCTCTGCCCTGTCTGCTTACGGTTATGTCGGTTCCCCACTGTGGGTGATAGAAGAAGCCGTCGTTCGGGCTCTGCATATTAAGTATGAAGCTTGCGAGAGCATCGCCAAGCTCGCCCTGCATAAAGACGCCATACGCCTTCTTGCCCGAGGGAATGTCGTAGTGCGAGAACGCGCCTGACCAGGATATGCTGTCGAGCACCTGATAGGTAGACTCGAGGTCGGGATAGTAGCCTATAGTATCTCTTGCAGAGTTTGAGAAATAGAAGCCGCCTATATCGGGGGCGTAGAGGTTAGCCATCCAGAGATACCAGTCGCTGCCGAACATTCTGTACAGGGCGCGCAGTCCGTCTGCAAGCTCAACTCCAACCTTCTCCTCTAGCGCCTTGAACTTTACCTCTCTGTATTCGTTACGGATAGCCTCAATTCTCGTGTCTATACCGTAGGACTGTGAAGCGAGAATTCCACGCATTACCGGAAGCTCTTCCTTCGCGCCGTACATTGAGAAGAACTCCGTCATAGCGTCGTCGTAGGCAAGAGCCGAGGAATACGCTATAGCAATGCTCGACGAATTCGCATAGATTACGTAGCCTGCGGTGTCACTGTTGTCAACGATTTCCTCAAGCTTACGGTACGCTGCCCTCGAGGCGGGGCGGTTCGGGTGATTGCCTATTATAATTTCCTTCTTGTCGCCCTTGTTTTCGGGGTCGCTGTATACGGGATACTTTCCGGTTATCTCATAGATGCGGCTGAACACCTCGTTTACGTCCCACTCGTAGCCTGAATCGTTCGAGCGGAGCAACGAAATCTCTGCACCCTCAAACCAGAAAAGCTCTCCTTCGGGCTCAGCGCTGTCCGAGCCGTCCTGAGTGCCGTCGCCCGTGCTATCGCCGCCGGAGCCTGCCTGTGAATTGTCGGAGCCGTTGCCGCTATTACCACCGTCTGAGGTGTCGGAATCGCCCGAGCCACCCGAGCCGATACTGCAGGAGACGAGCGTCAAAAGGCAAATCAATAATATCAAAATCGTTCTTGTTAAATTACCTAACATTCTTTTCCCTTCCATAGCTCCTCCTTTATTTCTCACGCCGATAATGAAAACGGCTGCATTTTCTTTCGTCAATATTATGATATCATTATATCGGGGGCAATTCAACCGCATTTTGGTGGATTTTTTGATATTTTTTGTAGGCTCATTAGGTAAAAATGCACCGCTTCGAAAAGCCTGACTGTCAAGGTGCACAATTTTTCAACCGTCAACTATACAAACCGCATAAAACAAAAAAATCAGGCCTTCCTACCGTCATCGGGTAAGATAAGTCTGATTTTTTTCTGTTTGCAGATTATATGCAATCAGGGCAATTCTATGCAAAGAAAGACCTCATTCTATAGCAAAAAAGTGCCCGTAAAAGGAGAGCCGTCTAAAAGCTGTGGCACAAACCACGGTGTTATCCTTGACGGAGAGCACGCATTAAGTGCGCGGCTTTATTTTTCAAGCATTTTGCGAAGCGTCGGCGCTATAGCCCTCGCCATATAGTAGAAGCCCTCGTCTGTCGGGTGAGTGTCGTCCACCGAGTACTCGTTTCCTATCTCAGAGAAGAACTCCGAGCCGTAGAGGATATAGACGTTCTTATCCCCTCTTGCCACTGCCGCATCGTAGGTTTCCTTGATTATATCCCGACGAACGCTCCAGCGCTCGTTCATTGTATAGCGCGGACAGGTGAGAATAAGTATCGGCAGGTCGGGATTTTTCTCCCTTACTATATTAAAGAAGCGCGAGTGAGTTTCGCGAAGGTACTCGGGAGTCGGTGCGTTGTGGTCGTAGTCAAGAACGAACGCCGACATATTGAGGCTCGCTATGTAGTTTGCCATATTGACCTCACCCTTGCAAAGTCCGCCGTAGCCGAGGCTGTGGAAATTCATATCGAGCATTCTTGACAGACGCGCGGGATAGGTCAGTCCGGGACGTGAGGAGCAGGCTCCGTGAGTTATCGAGGAGCCGTAGAATACAACGGGAGTTTCGACGGTGTAGTCTGGAGCTGACTTAAGAGATGCGTTCTTATCGATGCCGACATACATATTCTTAACGTTGCAGTAGAGTGGGAAATTAATCTCAATCAGATGCTCGCCGTCTTGGCGCATAGCCGCAAGAGAGGAAATCCTGTCCTCAGCCTCTCCGACAAAGTTACGGTAGCTTGTTACAAATTCGCCGTCGGCATATATATCCATACCGCAGGTGCCTATTTTGCTCATTCCTACGAAGGTATAAAGCCCGTCGAGCTCTACGCTTACCGCAACGTAGGGGCTATCGGTAACGAAACGCACCCTGCCGCCTGCGGTGGTGTGATACTCCGCGCCTATTCCCTCGCTGACGCTCTCTGCCACAGTCTTCGGGATTCTGGCATAATATTCTCCCTCGCGCCATACTCCGTAAATCCTGAAGGGCTCGTCGTCGATATTGTAAAATACTATTCCCTCTCGGTCGGGTGCAGGACCGCCGAGCATATTTCTATCGTAAACTTTCAGTTGTGCCATTGCTTCTTCCTTTCGTTTATCGGATAATGCTGTCTGAAGCCTAAATCAAGCTCAGTACGACATCATACTATGATAATTTATTATAGCTCTACAGGGCGAAAAAGTCAACCTTTATTTATATTAAAATAGCTCCTCACTCGATTGACAAACGCGAAAAAAGAATGTATAATATTAATATTGAAAAGCGCCGCTATACCGAAAGCGCTACGCAAAAAACACAGAAACCGAACGGAGCATATTATGCCGATAACGATTAACGAGAAGACATTCAAATCAAGGCTGACAAAGGTTTTTTCAGAGAACTCGCTTTCCTCGCTTCTCTCACAGGAGCGCTGCGATAAGCTCCTTTTTTTGACAAGGAGAATGCTCGAGGAGAATGAAAAATACAACCTCACAGCGATAACCGACCCGGACAGGATTATTCTGGCGCATTACGCGGATTGCGCCACTCTCGCGGGTAGGCTGAAGCGCGGTGCGACGGTTGCCGACATCGGCTGTGGTGCGGGCTTCCCGACTCTGCCGCTTGCTATCCTTCGCGACGACCTCAGAATTCTTGCTATCGACTCGACCGAGAAGCGTATAAATTACGTTAAACAGACGGCAGAGCTGCTCGGGCTTTCAAACGTTACGGCTGTCGCAATGCGTGCCGAGGACGGTGGAAAAAATCCCGAGTACCGCGAACGCTTCGACTACGCAACCGCCCGTGCCGTTGCCGAGCTTCGTGTGCTTGCGGAGCTGACGCTCCCATACGTGCGGATAGGCGGTCAGCTTATCGCTATGAAGGGCGAAAACGCTGAGTTTGAGCTTTCGGCGGCTCGCCGCGCTATAGCTACCCTCGGCGGAAGGAACACCACGGTCGAAGAAATCAAGCTGACCGACGGTGAGGGAGAGCCACTCTCGCACCCTCTTATCATAGTTGACAAGAAGGAAAAGACGCCCGCAAATTATCCCCGTCCCTACGCTCAGATATCGAAAAAGCCTCTGTAAACTCAGTCGAGCCGAAGGCTAAAAGCCAAATATGGAGCGAATTTATGAACTAAAAAGTCTTTGGTCGGGCAAGTATACTTTCCCAGCACAATAAATTACATTTTGCCCGATTAGCCAATACCAACCTAAATCGAACCCGCCTAAAGTGCCGAAAATCCGCGCTATTTCTCGAAAGCTCACTTGCAAAGTCCGCACTTGGCTTCGCTCCCTTTCAAAAAATATCATCAAATTTTCAGCACTTTAGGTAAGAA